>CALRND020000020.1:0-6473 GCA_943369455.1 Synechococcus sp. UW140 | reverse complement strand
GTGATATGATTTTGGACTGCGCCCCAGAGAACGCGAGTTCGAGAGGGGAGCAGGCTTACGGGACTGAGAGGCGCGAGCCGACGGTGTTGTAAGTTTTCTGAGTCGCCGGGAGGCGACGCGCCGCGAGAGCCCCGGAAGGGGTGGAGCGGTCGAACCTGGACAACCAAAAAAGTTTAGGAACTGACGCTTCCACTGCGTCGGTTGCTGCGGAAGGAGAGGATCAGTTGCGGGAGACCGTAGTTGGTTGCTCCGGATGCGCCTGTGTCCTTCGCTACCGCGGAGGGGAGCCGTCCTGCAAGGGATGGGCGGAGCGGGATTTTCCGAGAGGGGAAGCAGCGGACGAAGAGCGGTGGAGGTGTGAGGTCCCGTCAAAAGAAACAAGCGACGGGTCAAAGCGATCAAGGAGCTGAGGAGCGTTCTCACGACGCACCGAGGTTTGGAGCGGCGCCATCGGATGGGAGCGATCCCGGTTTTGGTGGAAGGCCCTTTGGTTGTGAGACCGGTTGCGAACCGGATCTGAGATTCGGGAAAGTCAAGGCGCGTGGCCTGGTGAGCTGCCCGAAAGGGGAGCGATGTTCTCCGCGAGGAGGGCAAGCCAGAACGCGAGCCGAGCACTCTTTGAACCCAACGCGAGAGCGTTGGTGGCCCCGACATTGTCGTAGACGCCAGTCTGCGGAGATGGTGAGAGGCAAATTCAACTGAGGGTAGCGAAAGTTATCCAAGAGGGTTGGATCTACAACGGAGAGTTTGATCCTGGCTCAGGATGAACGCTGGCGGCGTGCTTAACACATGCAAGTCGAACGAGCCTTCGGGCTAGTGGCGGACGGGTGAGTAACGCGTGGGAATCTGCCCTCAGGAGGGGGATAACGGTTGGAAACGACCGCTAATACCCCATATGCCGAGAGGTGAAATGAATTTCGCCTGAGGATGAGCCCGCGTCTGATTAGCTAGTTGGTGGGGTAATGGCCCACCAAGGCGACGATCAGTAGCTGGTCTGAGAGGATGATCAGCCACACTGGGACTGAGACACGGCCCAGACTCCTACGGGAGGCAGCAGTGGGGAATTTTCCGCAATGGGCGAAAGCCTGACGGAGCAACGCCGCGTGAGGGATGAAGGCCTCTGGGCTGTAAACCTCTTTTCTCAAGGAAGAAGACATGACGGTACTTGAGGAATAAGCCACGGCTAATTCCGTGCCAGCAGCCGCGGTAATACGGGAGTGGCAAGCGTTATCCGGAATTATTGGGCGTAAAGCGTCCGCAGGCGGCCTTGTAAGTCTGTCGTTAAAGCGTGGAGCTTAACTCCATTTAAGCGATGGAAACTACAAGGCTTGAGTGTGGTAGGGGCAGAGGGAATTCCCGGTGTAGCGGTGAAATGCGTAGATATCGGGAAGAACACCAGTGGCGAAGGCGCTCTGCTGGGCCATAACTGACGCTCATGGACGAAAGCCAGGGGAGCGAAAGGGATTAGATACCCCTGTAGTCCTGGCCGTAAACGATGAACACTAGGTGTCGGGGGAATCGACCCCCTCGGTGTCGTAGCTAACGCGTTAAGTGTTCCGCCTGGGGAGTACGCACGCAAGTGTGAAACTCAAAGGAATTGACGGGGGCCCGCACAAGCGGTGGAGTATGTGGTTTAATTCGATGCAACGCGAAGAACCTTACCAGGGTTTGACATCCTGCGAATCCCTTGGAAACGAGGGAGTGCCTTCGGGAGCGCAGAGACAGGTGGTGCATGGCTGTCGTCAGCTCGTGTCGTGAGATGTTGGGTTAAGTCCCGCAACGAGCGCAACCCACGTCTTTAGTTGCCAGCATTCAGTTGGGCACTCTAGAGAGACCGCCGGTGATAAACCGGAGGAAGGTGTGGATGACGTCAAGTCATCATGCCCCTTACATCCTGGGCTACACACGTACTACAATGCTACGGACAAAGGGTTGCAAGCTCGCGAGAGTTAGCTAATCCCATAAACCGTGGCTCAGTTCAGATCGTAGGCTGCAACTCGCCTACGTGAAGGAGGAATCGCTAGTAATCGCAGGTCAGCATACTGCGGTGAATACGTTCCCGGGCCTTGTACACACCGCCCGTCACACCATGGAAGTTGGCCATGCCCGAAGTCGTTACTCCAACCCTTGTGGAGGAGGACGCCGAAGGTGGGGCTGATGACTGGGGTGAAGTCGTAACAAGGTAGCCGTACCGGAAGGTGCGGCTGGATCACCTCCTAACAGGGAGACACAACTGATCGTGATGTCTGAGCGCTGAGCAAACGAAAGTTTGGGAAGCACATTTGTCTCAGGCCACGGTCCTGTCATCTCGAAGGTCGATCGGTACCTCAAGGTGAGCCATCAAAGCCACTGACGATCCGAAGGTTTCGCAAGAGATCGGAGGGGAAGCAGCGGATGTTGTGATGGACTCGTTTTCAGTTCCTAAACTTTGTCTAGGTCACCCCACCAAGGGTTTTGCCAGACATCCAGCGTTATTGATCCCTAAAGGGAGAGAAAGCAACGGGTATTTGGAGAAACCACTGTCAGAGTGATTGTTCCTGGGCCATTAGCTCAGGTGGTTAGAGCGCACCCCTGATAAGGGTGAGGTCCCTGGTTCAAGTCCAGGATGGCCCATTCGTGTTTGGGGGTTTAGCTCAGTTGGTAGAGCGCCTGCTTTGCAAGCAGGATGTCAGCGGTTCGAGTCCGCTAACCTCCATCCAGCTAGGTTAAGACCACAACATGAAGCTGCATCAGGAGGAATTCTGATGGGTGAAGTGACCGGACATGTTCAGCTGAGGACTCCAGCCTCCTTTCATTCCCAACGGATGAGCTCACACGATGTGTGAGGCCTTATTCAGATGTGGTTGAAAGGAAGCTGGACTCGCTGATCATTCATTCACATGTTCATGTGAGCGGGTGACTCAGTGTAGCCAGCAAAGAACCTTGACAACTGCATAGGTGAGTCTGGAAAAGAAAGCATCTCATAGATGCCCAGACGGACGTGGACAGATCCTGGTAACCCCAGGTGATGGAGACGGCTGATTGGGAGATTCTTGAGTTTAGAGCCGAGAGCTTCCAGCGTCTTTTCGCTCCGCCGAGGAGGGAAGAGTCAGATTCTGCCTTTCAAACCGCTTGAGCTTGAATGGGATGAGAGACCGCGACGGGCAACCGCAGCGGTGGCTGGTTCGATGAAAAGGGAAAGCAGGTGAAAGCAGGAGAATGGGTCTCAACAACCCTGAACGTTGGGAGTGTTAATTGGTCAAGCTACAAAGGGCTCACGGTGGATACCTTGGCACACAGAGGCGATGAAGGACGTGGTTACCTGCGAAAAGTCTCGGGGAGCTGGAAACACGCTTTGATCCGGGAATCTCCGAATGGGGCAACCCCTAGAACGGCCACCTGAATCCATAGGGTGGCGCGAGCCAACCCAGCGAACTGAAACATCTTAGTAGCTGGAGGAAAGGAAAGTAAAAACGACTCCCTAAGTAGCGGCGAGCGAACGGGGAAGAGCCTAAACCGATGGTTTCGACCATCGGGGTTGTGGGACAGCAACGTGGACCAGGGACGTTAGTGGAAGCGTTTGAAAGGCGCGCCATAGAGGGTGAAAGCCCCGTACGCGAAAGCGAAACTGGCCTAGCTGTATCCCGAGTAGCACGGAGCACGTGAAATTCCGTGTGAATCCGCGAGGACCACCTCGTAAGGCTAAGTACTCCTGTGTGACCGATAGCGAAACAGTACCGCGAGGGAAAGGTGAAAAGAACCCCGGGAGGGGAGTGAAACAGAACATGAAACCGTGAGCTTACAAGCAATGGGAGTCCTACTCATAGGATGACCGTGTGCCTGTTGAAGAATGAGCCGGCGACTTATAGGCACTGGCAGGTTAAACCGGAAATGGTGGAGCCATAGCGAAAGCGAGTCTGAATAGGGCGTTGGTCAGTGTTTATAGACCCGAACCCGGGTGATCTAACCATGGCCAGGATGAAGCTTGGGTGATACCAAGTGGAGGTCCGAACCGACTGATGTTGAAAAATCAGCGGATGAGCTGTGGTTAGGGGTGAAATGCCAATCGAACCCGGAGCTAGCTGGTTCTCCCCGAAATACGTTGAGGCGTAGCGTCTAGTGCTATAGCAGGGGGGTAAAGCCACCGTTTCGGTGCGGGCTGCGAGAGCGGTACCAAATCGAGACGAACTCTGAATACCCTGTGTGAAACTAGGCAGTCAGACTGTGGGGGATAAGCTCCATGGTCGAAAGGGAAACAGCCCAGACCGCCAGCTAAGGTCCCCAAATCAACGCTCAGTGATAAAGGAGGTGGGATTGCCCAGACAACCAGGAGGTTTGCCTAGAAGCAGCCATCCTCAAAGGAGTGCGTAATAGCTCACTGGTCGAGCGATCCTGCGCCGAAAATGAACGGGGCTAAGCGTTGTACCGAAGCTGCGGATTTAACTTGTTAAATGGTAGGGGAGCGTTCCATGTGGGGCGAAGCGTTAGCGTAAGCGGGCGTGGACTGCATGGAAGTGAGAATGTCGGCTTGAGTAGCGAAAACATGGGTGAGAATCCCATGCCCCGAAACCCTAAGGGTTCCTCCGGCAGGCTCGTCCGCGGAGGGTTAGTCAGGACCTAAGGCGAGGCCGAAAGGCGTAGTCGATGGACAACAGGTCAACATTCCTGTACCTGTCATGTTTTGGGAAGGGGGACGGAGAAGGCTAGCCCAGCCAGAAGTTGGTTACTGGTTCAAGCGTTCGAGGCGTTGAGAAGTGGCGAAAACACTTTGAGCTGAGGCGTGAGTACGAGCTGCTACGGCAGCGAAGTGGGTGACGTCAAGCTTCCAAGAAAAGCCCTATACCCGTTAAGGCATGACGGCCTGTACCCGAAACCGACACAGGTGGGGTGGTAGAGAATACCGAGGGGCGCGAGGTAACTCTCTCTAAGGAACTCGGCAAAATGGCCCCGTAACTTCGGGAGAAGGGGTGCCACCGCAAGGTGGTCGCAGTGAAGAGGCCCAGGCGACTGTTTACCAAAAACACAGGTCTCCGCTAAGTCGCAAGACGATGTATGGGGGCTGACGCCTGCCCAGTGCCGGAAGGTTAAGGAAGCTGGTCAGCGTAAGCGAAGCTGGCGACTGAAGCCCCGGTGAACGGCGGCCGTAACTATAACGGTCCTAAGGTAGCGAAATTCCTTGTCGGGTAAGTTCCGACCCGCACGAAAGGCGTAACGATCTGGGCGCTGTCTCGGAGAGAGGCTCGGCGAAATAGAATTGTCTGTGAAGATGCGGACTACGTGCACCCGGACAGAAAGACCCTATGAAGCTTTACTGTAGCTTGGTATTGTGCCCGGGCTCTGAATGCGCAGGATAGGTGGGAGGCTTTGATCCATTGCTTGTGGGTGATGGTGAGCCAACGGTGAGATACCACTCTTTCAGAGCTAGGGTTCTAACGGTCACCCGTCATCCGGGGACCGGACAGTATCAGGTGGGCAGTTTGACTGGGGCGGTCGCCTCCTAAAAGGTAACGGAGGCGCGCAAAGGTTTGCTCAGGCTGGTTGGAAATCAGCCGACGAGTGTAAAAGCAGAAGCAAGCTTGACTGTGAGACCTACAAGTCGAACAGGGACGAAAGTCGGCTTTAGTGATCCGACGGTTCTGAGTGGAAGGGCCGTCGCTCAACGGATAAAAGTTACTCTAGGGATAACAGGCTGATCTCCCCCAAGAGTTCACATCGACGGGGAGGTTTGGCACCTCGATGTCGGCTCATCGCAACCTGGGGCTGAAGTCGGTCCCAAGGGTTGGGCTGTTCGCCCATTAAAGCGGTACGCGAGCTGGGTTCAGAACGTCGTGAGACAGTTCGGTCCATATCCGGTGCATGCGCAGGAATATTGAGAGGATTTCTCCCTAGTACGAGAGGACCGGGAGGAACGCACCTCTGGTGTGCCAGTTATCGTGCCAACGGTAAACGCTGGGTAGCCATGTGCGGAGAGGATAACCGCTGAAAGCATCTAAGTGGGAAGCCCACCTCAAGATGAGTATTCCCATGGCGTTAGCCAGTAAGGTCACGGGAAGAACACCCGTTGATAGGCTCTACGTGGAAGCCGGGTAACCGGTGAAGCGGAGGAGTACTAATAGACCGAGGGCTTGACCAACATCTGGTTCTAAGCCTGCTGTTCTGAGAAGAACAGAGGAATGACGACTTTTCCAGAGGAGAGAGCACGGAAGTCTTGTACTGACGTGTTTTTTCTAACCTATGCAGTTCTCAGGGTTCAACCCACTGATCAGCACGGAAGTGTTGAGAGGGTGGAACTATCCTGGTGTCCATGGCGTTGTGGAACCACACCGATCCATCTCGAACTCGGTTGTGAAACGCAGCAGCGGCGACGATAGTTGGGGGGTAGCCCCCTGCGAAAATAGCTCGATGCCAGGTAAAACTTTCGTCCCTGCGAGGGGACGATGAGGAGAAGCCACCCGAGGAGGGTGGCTTTTCTGTTGGCATGTTGTGGGGCACGG
>CALRND020000019.1:0-4385 GCA_943369455.1 Synechococcus sp. UW140 | reverse complement strand
CCGGGCAGCCAGGCCTTGTTCAGGTGGAACACCAGCACCGCCAGCATCGCCGCTCCACGCAGCGCATCGATGTCCGGCCGGTAGGCAAACCCGCCCCCCTTCCCGCCGGCTCCGGACGCCGGGCCGCTCGCCGCTGACGCGGCTCCGGTGCCCGTGACGGCGGCGATCAACTCGGCCCCCCTGTGTGGAGGGAAATGTACCGACCGGCGGTCGCCGCCGGGTTCAGCCGGCGGTCAGCGCGGGAACCGGGCTTGCCACCAGACCCGCCAGCCACTCCAGCAGGGCCTGGTTGACCTGGTCGGGCACCTCGTCGTGGGGGCAGTGGCCGGCCTCGAGCACCACTTCGGTGGTGCGGGCGGGTGCATGCCGCTGGAAGCTGGCCCGGCGGCCGGCGGCGTTGATCCAGGGGTCGCGGATGCCCCAGAGCAGCAGCAACGGGGCGCTGAGGTCGGCGAACAGTTCGTCGAGGGGCTGGCCGCGGGGGATGTCGAAGACGGTGCGGAACACGCCGAAGGCGCCGGGGTCCCGGGAGGGCCGCAGGATCGCCTCCACCAGCGCGTCATCGACGTTGGTGCGGTCGATGTACACCTGATTCAGGGTGCGGCGCACGGTGGCGGGCCGGCGCATGTTCTCGAACAGCAGGCGCTGCAGCACCGGGCTGCGCAGCAGGGCCGCGCCGACGGTGCGGCGGGCGATGGCCCCCCAGCCCCGCGGCGACTCCTGCTCGTCGCTGAAGGGGCCGGCCGCATTGAGCAGGGCCACGCCGGCGGCCCGCTCGCCCAGGGCGGCACCGGCGGCGAGGGCGGCGAAGCCGCCGAGGGAGTTGCCCACCAGCACCGTGGGCCGGCCGATCCGCTCCGCCACATAGGCGCACAGCTGGTCGCGCCAGAGGGCGCCGCCGTAGGTGAGCCCGGCGGGCTTGGCGCTGCGGCCGAAACCGAGCAGATCAATGGCATGGACCTCATGGGTCCGGGCCAGCACGGGGATGTTGAAGCGCCAGTGGTCGGTGGAGGCGCCGAAGCCATGCACCAGCAGGATCGCCGGCCCAGTGGGCTGCTCCGGAGCCGCGTGAATGGCATGCACCCGATGGCCCAGGAACTGCCAGGGGGTTTCGGGTGACAAAGCCATGGACGCAGCGGCGTGGCGGTGGAGGACGATGCTAGGAAGCCCGGCCAGCGTGCGGCCCCGCCCCCTGCGCCTGCCGCCATGCCCGACGCCTTCAGCCTCTCCGACCTGAGCCCGCTGCTGCCGGGGATCGCCCTCTGGGCCCTGGCCCTCTATCTGCCCCTGAGCGTTCCCCTGGCCCGGCTGGAGAAGGTCCTGGCCGAGGCTTCCCTGGAAGAGGGGATGCAGCAGCTGGTGCTGGTGGGCGGCAGCCTGCTCCTGGCCCTGGCGGTGGGCCTGGTGGTGGAACTGCTGCTGAGCTGGGCCCTGGGTCCGGGCTGGGCCGGCAGCCTGGGATTGATCGCCGTGCTCGGCGGCCTGTCGATCGGCCTGGCGGCCGGACGGGACGACGACCGCAGCCGCTGAGACCGGGCGGGGAGCGAGAGCGCCGGCGGGGTCTGGATCAGGCGGCCTGCTCGGCTGGGGACGGCGCCGCGGGGTCGGCGGGGACCTCCACACCGCTGAGCGCCAGCCGCAGCAGCAGGGGCGCCAGGAAGGTGGTGCCGATCACCATCAGCAGGATGGCCGCCTCCAGCGGCGCCGAAAGGATGCCGGCCTGGCTGCCCAGGCCCAGGAAGATCAGGCCCACCTCGCCGCGGGGCATCATCCCCAGGCCCACCACCAGGCGGTTGGTCTTCTCCTTGCTGAGGTAGCTCCAGCCGGCGGCTACCTTGCCGGCGATGGCCACCGCCAGCAGGAACAGGGCGACGACCAGCCCCTCGCGGTTGTCGGGATTGAGGGGATTCATCACCGACAGGTCGAGGGAGCTGCCGATCAGCACGAAGAACACGGTGGCGAACAGGGCCACCAGGGGCTTCACCGACTGCTGGATCGCCTTGGTGTGCTTCGAGGCGCTGAGGATCAGGCCGGCGGCGAAGGCCCCCAGGGCCGCCTCCAGGCCGATCGCCTCGGCGACGAAGCAGCACAGGCCCAGCACCACGAAGCCGGCCACCGCCACCTCCCCCGGCGCCCTGAGGCGGTCGAGGACCCAGTCGAAGGCGGGGGCGGCCGTCCGGCTGAGGAACAGGGCCACCGCCACGAACACCGCCGCCGCCAGCACCAGCTGCAGGATCGGACCGGCGGCGAGCACCCCGTCCCCGGAGAGGGCCACCACCACCGCCAGGATCACGATGCCGAAGATGTCGTCGAGCACGGCGGCGCCGATGACGGTCTGGCCTTCCCGGGTGCGGAGGAACCCGAGTTCCCCGAAGACGCTGGCGGTGATGCCGATGCTGGTGGCGGTCATCGAGGCGCCCGCAAACACCGCCGGAAAGAGGGGCACATGGAAGAGGAGGACCAGCCCCGCCGTGCCCAGGGCGAAGGGCAGCACCACGCCGGTGAGGGCCACGGTGGTGGCCTGCCGGCCCACCGCCATCAGCTCGTCGAGTTCGCTCTCCAGGCCCGTGAGGAACAGCAGGGCATAAAGACCGAGCTTGGCCGTGGCCTCCAGGGAGGGGAAGCTCTCGGCATAGATCGTGGCCACCGCCTCCGGGCTGACCCCGGCGCAGGCGCCGATCAGCTCGAGCATGCCCTGGTTGAGCTGGGCGTGGACATCCGGCGGCAGGATCAGATGCAGGCCCGTGACGCCGACCAGAACGCCCGCCAGCAGTTCCCCGAGGATCGTGGGCAGCCCGAGGCGCACCATCAGCTCCGCCAGAGCCCGGGCCGCCAGGAAGATGACCAGGTAGCGCCCCACCTGCAGCAGGGTTTCCACCGTCTCGATCTGGGTGCTGCCGACCTCGAGCAGCAGGCTGGGCGCGACCATGAACGAAATCTGCGGCGAACGGACGCTAAGGGTGTGGGCGCTGGCCACGTGTGCCGTTGCTGATCTCCCAACAGGCCGGGCAGGAGGAATGGCAACCACCGCTACGGTCTGGGAACGCACGGCAAGACCTGTGCCCGAGGGACCACCGCGCGCCGACCGCCATGACCGACCAGCAACCCCGCAACCTGAGCCTGCCCACGCCCGGGTGCTTCGCGGACCCCGATCGCAGCGGCCTGACGGCGACGGACGTGTTCGAGGGCATGACCGAGCACCTCTTCTACACGCTCGGCAAGCTGGCCCCCAGCGCCAGCCGCCACGACCTCTACATGGCGCTCAGCTACGCCGTGCGTGACCGGCTGATGACCCGGTACCTGGCGGGCATCGAAGCCATCGGCGCCAACCCCAAGCGGATCGTCGCCTACCTGTCGGCCGAGTTCCTGATCGGCCCCCAGCTCGGCAACAACCTGCTGATGCTCGGCATCCAGCAGGAGGCCGCCGAGGCCCTCAAGCAGTTCGGCATCAACGACATCGAGGAGATCCTCGACGTGGAGGAGGAACCGGGCCTCGGCAACGGTGGCCTCGGCCGCCTCGCCGCCTGCTTCCTGGAATCCCTCGCCACCCTCGAGATCCCCGCGACCGGCTACGGCATCCGCTACGAGTTCGGCATCTTCGACCAGCTCATCCGCGACGGCTGGCAGGTGGAGATCACCGACAAGTGGCTCAAGGCCGGCTGGCCCTGGGAGATTCCCCACCCCGACCAGGCCTGTTTCGTGGGCTTCGGCGGCCATACCGAGAGCTACCGCGACCAGCACGGCGCCTACCGGGTGCGCTGGATCCCCGCCGAGCACGCCATCGGCGTCCCCCACGACGTGCCGGTGCTGGGCTACCGGGTCAACACCTGCGACCGGCTGCGCCTCTGGCGCGCCGATGCCACCGAATCCTTCGATTTCTACGCCTTCAACAGCGGCGACTACTACGGCGCGGTGGAGGAGAAGGTGGGCTCCGAGACCCTCTGCAAGGTGCTCTACCCCAACGACGGCACGGCCAAGGGCCGCCAGCTGCGCCTCAAGCAGCAGCACTTCTTCGTCAGCTGCTCGCTGCAGGACATGATCCGCAGCCTCGATGCCCGCGGCATTCCCGTCCAGCAGTTCCCTGAGCACTGGGCCATCCAGCTCAACGACACCCACCCCTCCATCGCCGTCGCCGAGCTCATGCGGCTCCTGCTCGACGACAAGCACCTGGAATGGGACACCGCCTGGGCCATCACCACCGCCTGCCTCTCCTACACCAACCACACCCTCCTGCCGGAGGCCCTCGAGAAGTGGGGCCTCGATCTCTTCGGGTCGCTGCTGCCCCGCCACCTGGAGCTGATCTTCGAGATCAACCGCCGCTTCCTCCAGCAGGTGCGCCTCAAGTACCCCGGCAACGACGCCGTGCTGCGCCGCCTCTCGATCAT
>CALRND020000018.1:0-8397 GCA_943369455.1 Synechococcus sp. UW140 | reverse complement strand
TCGCCGACCCTGTAGCGCCAGAGGCCGGACAGATTGGCGGTCAGACCCTTCCCCCGCTGGCGTGGGTCCTCGCAGGTTGCCTCCAGCTCCCGCAAGTACTCCCCGATTCGGCGAGCGGCCTGCCGGTCCAGCTTGCGCAACTGTCGCGCCGCCGGGGGAGTGACCTCAACCCTCCAGGCCAAGATCCCTCAGAACATCCGCCAATGGAATCGCGGCCTCTCCAGAACGGCGATGGGCCTCCAGGGCAGCGGCGCCGAGGTAGGCGTCTTCCATGTCGTCCAGTCCCTGCACGATCAGCTCTCGCAGGTAAAAGGACTTGGGCCGCCTTGTCTCGCTGGCGAGCCGATCTAGGCGCGCTTCCACGGTGGGGTCCAGCCGGACAGACGTGGCCACGTATTCAGGTCGATAAGTGTATTAACGGTAGTACGGCGGAACCGTTCCGGTGGTGTCGAGGGGTCAACAGGCCACTAAGGCGGCCACCAGCTCGGCCTTCCTGATCCGCTTCGAGCGGGTGCCGGCCATCGGGCGGAGCTGGGTCACGGGGAGGGCCTCCAGCTCGGCAGCCACGGCAGCCAGCGGATGCAGCAGGGGCGGCGGCGGCGGTGTCATCACTCGGGCGGGGGATCCTGCGGGCCTCGATCGGGTGATCGCCACCACCAGCGCCACCAGGGCGACGGTGAGCACGGCCAGGGCCTCGATCGTCACCACGGCGGCCAGGATCAGCAGCTCGACCGGGTGGGGGTCGGTGTTCTTCATTAATCGGGAAATGCTTGTGGGCGATCAGCGGCGCACTCGGCCGGCCGATCTGCAGACAGTCTAGCAGCGTCTAGCAGCCGCTACCACGTAGTACGGGTCGAGCGAGGGTGACGATGGCCGGCACCCGCCGGATCAGGTCATCCCCGTTGAAGCTGGTGATCTTGAGGCGGGTCTGGATCACCGGTCGCTGCGGTAGGCGATCACGCGGCCGCTGGCCAGGGTGACGCTGGAGAACTGGCCATCGATCCAGGCGCCAGCGGGCAGCGGGACGCTGGTGAAGGCGTTACTGCCGGCGGTGAGGCCCCGGACCGTGGCCGATGCGATCACCGTGGTGGCGAGGGCATAGATCCGGCAGAACGCGCCGGGGTGCGCGGCCGTGTCGCTGATGTGCTCGAAGCCTTGATCGGAAAGGGTGTTGTCCATGCCATAGGTTGCTGGCGCTGTTCAGACCAGCCCCGCCCTGGCCAGCTCGGCGGCGATGGCGGCCTCCTGATCGGCAAGCGGTGGCACCGGCAACGGCGGCGGGCACCAGGGCCTCGAAGCAACCGGCACCGGACGGCGGGGGCGAGGCATCAGGTCGAGCGACGGACGCCAAGTGGAGATGGGAGACACGGCAGAACAGGGGACGGAACGGTTGAAGGGGTCGAAAATCGCAGGCATCAAGCGGCACACAGACCCAGCCACCTAGCCAGTTCGTTGCGCTCGAACTCACGGCGAGCCGTCGCATCCCTGGCCGGGGCAATCGGCATCACGGAAGGTGGCGGCGGTGGTGGCCTGCACGGTCGAAACGCGACGGGCGGGACCGGATCAAGAGATTCGTTCTCAGGATCGGAAACCGGGCTCTGGTGGTGCTGCGCAGTGGTCCCCCCCTTTAGAGAGGGGTGTAGACCAACAGGAACAGGCCGGGCAATCGCAGCCGCTAACCGGGTCTTGAACAGGCCTTTCACCTTGCGGAAGGTCATACGGCTCATGGTCAGCAGCTCAGCCAGTCGCCGCTCAGAAAATCGCAGGGCCTTTTCGCCGTGCGACTTGGCAAGTGACTCCGCCGCGTCGATCACCTTCGCCACCGCCTCGCGGTGAAGACGAAGGTTCCAGCCGGGGTCGCTGCTCCGTGGCTTGGGATTGGCAGAGGCACGATGGCGGCGATGGTGGCAGCTCCTGGCCCACTCCAGACACCAGGCATCAAGGCGACGCACGGTGTCGGCGCTGGCATAGCGGCTGAATCCAGGGCAGGCACGGGCAGCTTCCGCCACCCTTGCCCCCAACTGCTCCGGGGTCTCTGCCGGCTGGTACAGGTCCCAGGCGAGCAGGCCAAGATTCTTTTCCGATTGGCTGGGCCCTGTCCACTCGACCGCGTGCGGACGATGAGGGCGATGGCGACCGACACCAGGGCCTCGAAGGACACGGCGGCGACGGATGACGGCGGCCTCCTCCAGCAGCTCCGACCATGCGGGGGTGGCAGCACCATCGGCCAGCTCGACAGCGGCGGCGGCCTCCTCCCATGCCGTCGAGGGCTCACTGCACCAGCCGACAGGGCCACCGATCCAGGTCGCTCCACCCTGCTGGCCAGGAAGGCGGAAAGCGTGCGGACGGGCGAAGCAGCGGGCGTCTGACGTTTCGCGGTAGCTGGTCAGGTTGGGGAACACCTCCAGCCGGCCACCGGCCACCTGCAGGGCAGCACGGGCGGCAAGGGTCAGGCCGATGCAGGCGGCGACGGAATAATGGCGAGCCTCGGGCAGCAGGACCCAGACGTGCCAGCCGCCGGATTGAGAACTGCGGAAGACCACACTCGCAGCACCGACCGCCTCAGCCTCACCTAGGAGCCTCTGCAGGGCAGGGGAAGCCTCCGGGCCATCCGGGTGCCAGTACGGGGAAGGGTTGCTGCCGTGGGCGTCAATGTCGAAGACCACCAACCGGGTCTGATGCCGGTGGCGGATGCCTGCTATCTGATCGGGGTTGAGCACCAGGGCGGCAACGTCGCCAGGCTCCATGCAGCTGCGGATGGGACGCCACTCACCACCAGCAGCAGCAGCAGGGCGGAAGATCCCGTCGAAGGTCCGGCACTTGCCGCCGGCCTCGGGAAGCATGACGGTGCGCTCCAGCACCGCAGCGATCTGCTGGGCCTCAGGGCAGCGCATGACCCTGCTCCCGTGCGCCAGTCGTTCCCATCAGGCGATGGGGTGGCGGGGGTGCAGGGCGAGGGTGCGGGGTTGGGGTGCAGCGGCTAGCGGGACCAGCCGGAAGCGTGTACCATACGGTCATCGCTTCCCCCTCACGGTGGTGGCGTCCATGGGGTCCTCGGTCCTCCTGGTCAGATCCAGACACCTCGCCAAAGGTCCTGGGTTGTTGTTGTTCTTCGAGAGAGAGGGTCGGCTGCAAGCAGTCGGCCCTCTCTTGTGTGTAAATCTACCGGCGGTGTCCAGCCCAACCGCCTCCACTACGGGTGGGGTCATGCGGCGTCGAACTGGTCGAGGCCTCGGGCGATGATCTGGCGCATCAGCACCGACCGGTTGGAACCGTCACGGCGGGCGATGCGATCGATGCGCTCCAGGTCTTCGGCGCGGAGGCGAACCGGGAGCGATTTCGTCAGTTCGAGGAAAGGGCGAGACATGCGCTGTAGCCGTCGGGCTCAGTAGGTTGCCGACGCTTTCTGTCGTTCTCAGTAGGCCGCACGGTCACTACGACGCTCGACCGCTGCTACGGCGGTAGTACAGATCAGCCGGGGAAGCCCAGCCGCCGGTCCTCCACGTCGCCGTCCTCCAGGTCGGGCGCCTCGACCACCGTGCCGCCGAACCCCATCGGCTCCTGGGCCTGCTCCTCCTCCCCGCCGTCCCACTCCACCGACCCACTGACGCGGAGCTTGAGGATCTGCAGGTGGAAGCTGGCGAGATCCACCTAGCGGTCCCAGCTGTTGCCGTAGTCCCGCTGCCCGTTGGGCCCCCAGCCGGCGCCGAAGTGGAGAAGGCGATCCATCGCGTTGACGGCGGCGATCACCGCCATGGGCTGACCGTTGGCCAGGGCGATCTGGGTAGCCCGCTGCAGGGCATCCACGGCGCTGGTGAGCATGGCGGCCCGGTTGATCTGCCCGAACACGGCAGCACGGGCAGCGTCAGCGGCCTGCAGCAGCCGGTAGGCCTGCGACTCGGATAGGTGGTAACGGTCTCGCGCCTCCCGCATTAGATCCATGCGGGGGCGGCCCTTGGCCATCTCCGCCAGCAGCCAATCCACGCGGCTGTGCATCTCGATGGCAGAGGCGCGGCCGGCCATGGATCAGGCCTCCGGCGGTGGCGGCGGGGCGTAGAAGCCGGGGTAACGCTCCTCCTGATCGGCTAGCCACTCGCGGTCAACGTCGGGCAGCTGGAGCCAGGCATCGTGGGCGCGAAGGTGGTCCTCCAGCTCCTGGCGGTAGTCGGCACCTTCCAGGGATTCCTGGCGCAGCAGGGTGGCCCAGACCGGGCGGGTCTTGCCGGCCTGTGCCCACTGGAGCAGGTCTTGCTTCAGCCTGAAGTCCCACCACGCGGGGTTAGCCAAGAGGCGCCAGCTCGCGCCGTACTTCTCATAACGCTTGAGCAGTTCCCTCTCACGGTCGGACTGCTCATCACCGCCGCCGATGAAGTCGAGGATGCTGCCGTTGTCCTTCCGCTGGCGGATGCCGTGGAGATTGCAGTACCAGGCGAAGTGTTCAGCCTTGCGGTATTCGGAGAACTGTGCGTACTCCTCTGGGAGGGCGTTGGTTCGGCCCTGGCCTTTCATGGTGCTGCCTCGGCGACAATCTCATCCGGACGGGCCACGCGATAGATAAGGCGTAGCTGCTCCCATTCGGTAGGCGGGCGAGGCTTCGGAGGCTTCGGCGGGGCGCAGAGCTTCTTCCAGGGGATCTGATAGCGGGGGTCGTAGTTGCGGTTCATGGCTCAACCTCGGCCAGGATGGCGCGGAAGGCGGGGACCAGCTTGTCGAGGTTCCCCAGGCCCTGCAGCTCAGGATCGCCCGCGTCGTGACGATCCACGATGCTGCGGTACTGGGCGGTGTAGTGCGGGGTGCGGGGCAACAGCGGGATGAACCGGTCGAGATCCGCTCCTACCTCCCTCCAGACACGAATCCAGGCGCCACGATCGGCCCGACCGGCGCACAAGATGAGGCCGCAGGGCGGAAACTTGAGGCTGCTGATCGTCATGTCGATCGGGCGTCGGGGAAACATCAGATACCGCCGCCGCCGGGGCCAAAGCGCGGAAGGTGAGCGGGGAAGCCGGGGCTGGTAGGTGCGCGCATACGGGCGTGATGCTCAGCAAAGGCCCTCTCCCTGCTGGCCTTGAGTTCGGCGGCCGTCTGGGCCATCTCGGCGTCCCACCGGGCCTGTTTCTCGGCCTGCTCGATGGCGGCATAGTTCGGGGACGGCAGCGGCTGGCCGGCCTGCTTCGCCAGGTAGACAGCCAGTTGCTGTACCTCCGGTTTGTAGCTGGTGCGGATCGCTTCCTGGGCCGACAGGTTGAAGAATGGGCCAGGCATCCAAGGGTTACGGATCTGACCGCTGGCGCGTTGTCGGGCCAGGTAACCCGCAGGCATCCGCTCTACGGCAGCCAGGCGCAGATCAAGGGCACGGGCCTGAGATTCGGCGGCCATGTCGTAAACCAGCGCCTCCTCAATACCTGAGGAAAGGGCGTCGAGCTGCTGATCGTTAGCCATGAACAGATACCGGAAGGCGGGTGTTTTGGGTGTCCCTACTGTAAGGCGGCTGTCCATCACCGCCGGAGCGGAAATAGCGGCGGGCCTGAGGGCTGGCCAGCGCATCCTCGGCGGGGTCGGGATAATGGGGCAGATCGTCGTCAGGGATGACGGTGACAGCGGGGGCGGTAAAGTGGTTCATCGCTGCATCATCGCATGAACGGAACATTGGCCCGTGTTGGTGGCACACCAGCGGTCGAGATTCCAGCGGCGACGCTGCGGGCCTTTGCCAGCCTTGTGCCCACGCGGTCGGAATTCAAGACCGTTCCGCCCGTGTTCATCATTGATGCCATCGGCGATGACAAGGTGCAGCTATTCAGCACCGATGCCCGCAGCGCCGTGTTTATGCGCGCTGAAGGGCACTGCCAGCAGCGAATGGCGGTGGAGCTTTCCTTACTGCGGCGGCTGATGCAGGCCCACCGTGATGCCGAAGTGTTCAGCGTCGGGGCGAGTGAGAACGACCCTCACGTGCAGCTGCGAACGTTCAGCGAAAACCAGACCGTTGCGATCCAGGCGCCGGCGGTGTCCTGCTTCGCCGATGAGGCTGCTGTTGGCCGGATCTACGCCATGGGCGACGGGGAGGCCGGCGGCGGGGGAAGATTCCACGTTCATGCGCTGCAGCCG
Source organism: Synechococcus sp. UW140 (assembly GCA_943369455.1). Classification (GTDB taxonomy): domain Bacteria; phylum Cyanobacteriota; class Cyanobacteriia; order PCC-6307; family Cyanobiaceae; genus Cyanobium. The sequence goes on along the minus strand of CALRND020000018.1, from coordinate 2,295 downwards.
TTGCGGACGCTCCTGGCAGCCGGTGGCAGCGTCGGCGAGTTCAAGGTGCGGATCCTTGAGGGCGACGGGCCGATGGTGGTCGATGCCCAGCACGAGAAAGGCGACTGGCAGGTGCGGCTGGTGGTGATGCGCTGCGCGGAGAAGGCGAAGTGACGGCCTCGACCGTGACGCTGCGGGTCTGGTGGAAGGGGCCAGGGCGGGCGCTGCCCCGCTTCGAGCTGGACGGGCAAAGGATCACCCTGGCGGCGCTGGCGAAGCTCTACGGGCTGCCGGAGTACGCCGTGATGGCGAGGATCTCGCGGGGGCTGCACCCTTCCCTTTGGCTGGTGACACCGGACGAACTGAGCAGGGTGACGAAACGGGAGCAGCGGCGGGCGGCCTGACGGCTGAGCTTCAGAACCGGAGCATGGTCCCGCGATCGCTGAAGGTGGACCAGCGCCCATCAGGGCCTTGATGGAGGTGGATGGTGCTGCCGGTGTTCTCGCTGGTGATCTTCACTTCCGTGAAACCACCGTGGTGCAGGATCGCCTGCCATGCCTGATCGGAGGTGCGGGCGTCGGGTGTCGTGATCTCGATCTTCATCGGGTCGGGTCCTCGGTTGGGGGGGTGTATCAGTGGGCGGGCTTCCGTGAGGGTTGCCCGGTCAAGCGACGGATGAGACAGGCGCGGCGGCGATCAGCTCCAGCCGGAGACAGAGGCGGCGAACCTGCGCCGGGCTGTAGGGGGTGCCGGCCTGGCTGAACTGCCCCATCTGGGCCAGTCGATCGGCCATCTGCCGGAAGCTCATCCGCTGCGCCGTCATCAGCTCCAGGGCCGGCCGGAGGGGGGCGGCACGGCGATCAGCAGCAGCACGGGTCGCCGCGTTGCGGGCCTCGATGCCGGGGCGGATGCCACCGAACACGGCGCCACGGAGCTTCGCCTGCGCCATGGCCTCGCGGGTGCGTTCGCTGATCCGGCGGGACTCGAACTCGGCAACGCTGGCCATCACGGTCAGGACCATGCGGCCGGCGGCGGTGGTGGCGTCCACCTCGGGCAGATCGGCAAACAGGAATCCGCCCATGCCGTTGGCCATGGCCTCGCGGGACAGGCGAAGGATGAACTCGGCATCACGGGCGATGCGATCGAGCTTCGCCACCACGATGGCGGCTTTGCGGCGGCGGGCCTCGGCCAGGGCAGCGGCGAGCTGGGGGCGATCGTTGCGCCGGCCGGATTCGATCTCCACGAACTCAGGCAGCAGGACGGCGCCACGGGAGGCGGCGAGCTGCTGGACCCTGAGGCGCTGGGCGTCGATGCCTAGACCGGATTCGCCTTGCCGCTGGGTGCTGACCCGCAGGTAGGGCACAAGCTCCATGTTGTCTATCTTTGTCTACCGCTGTCTACCGTAGCAGACATGATCGGGTCTGCTACGGCCTGGGGGGCGGCCGCAGTGATGAACGGAAGCAATCCGGCGGTACCGACTCTCAGCAGGTCGCCATCACCCGACGCGGCGCCACATCCAGCGGGGAGGGCCACCACGACCCGACGCCACCTGCCCCAGCAGCTCGAAGGAGGCCCCCTCCCACTCGCGCACGTCGCCGGGGCTGTGCTTCGCTGCCCAGCCGTTCCAGGCGCTGCGGGCCGTGCCGGTCAGCTCGACCACCTGCGGCGTGGAGAGGGCTTCACCATCGGCAGGCAGCGGCACAGGGGCCACCGGGCGGGGCCTGGAGACAGGGGCAGGCATGGGCAGATCCAGCACCGCCTCCAGCGTCGCCGGCCTCGGCAGCTCCAGCGCAGCTAGACGCCGCTCCAGCTCGACTAGACGATCGGCTAGACCGTCGCTAGACGACTCGCTAGCGGCCGCTAGACGCCCGTCTAACGCGGCCTCGATCCACTTCCGCACCAGCGTGGTGGCCGGCACGTCGGCGTCCTTTGCGGCGGCCTTGACCCGCTCCAGCAGCTCCGGGGAAAGGCGGATGTTGAGCTGGTCCCTGGCCATTCGCTAGACGCTGCTAGCGGCACGGTACCGGGGGCAGCCTCAGGGCTCCAGGTCACGGCCCGCATCCGAGCCGGGGCGGCCGCGTTTCAGTCGTAGACCTGGCTGCGGTGGGCGATTCGCACCACCAGCACCGTCAGGATGGCGTCTTCGATCTCGCAGATCACTCGGTAGTCGCCGACCCTGTAGCGCCAGAGGCCGGACAGATTGGCGGTCAGACCCTTCCCCCGCTGGCGTGGGTCCTCGCAGGTTGCCTCCAGCTCCCGCAAGTACTCCCCGATTCGGCGAGCGGCCTGCCGGTCCAGCTTGCGCAACTGTCGCGC
>CALRND020000017.1:0-9573 GCA_943369455.1 Synechococcus sp. UW140 | reverse complement strand
GCTCGTCGGTCACCTCGGTGATCCGGTCGAGGCAGGCGTTCAGCAGGGCCGCCGCTTCGTAGCGGGTCATGGCCTGGCCGCCCTTGTAGGTGCCGTTCGGGTAGCCGGCGACGCAGCCGTAGCGCTCGATCAGGTTCGAGAGGGCCTGGTAGGCCCAGTCGGTGGGCTTGACGTCGGAGAACTGGTTGATGCTGGTGACTTGCTCTTCGGCGGCGTACTTGTTGACGCCGTCGATGTTGAGCTCAGCAGCCTGGACCGCCACGGGGGCGAGCAGGCCGAGGGCTGCAGGTGCAACCAGCAGTTGCTGGAAGAGTTTCATGGGTTCCTCACACGGAAGCGGCGCAATGCGCCAAAGGAAGGATCCCCCAGGTGGACATGGCCAGCCAGCGTCCATGTGCCAGAAAACACAACGTCCGGTACCCGGGGGTGCTGCCAGAGTGCCGCCCATGAAGGCCCCGTGGGCGACGCTGCCCTTCCTGCCCCTGTTGCTGACGGCGGCGCCGCGCAGCTTCCTGGCCCACGACGAGGGGTACTACGCCCTGCAGGCCCGCTGGATCGCCCAGAGCGGCCAGTGGCTGGCTCCCCCCTGGTTTGACCAGGTCGTCTTCGATCGCACCATCGGCCTGCCCTGGCTGATCGCCGCGGCCGGCCGGCTGCCGGTGGTGGGGCCCTGGTCGGCCCATCTGCCGTCCCTGGTCGCCGCCGTGGCCTGCCTGCTGCTCACGGCCGACCTGGCCCGGCGCCTGCTGGGTGGGGGCGGAGCCGGCTGGCTCGCCGCGGCGGTGCTGGCGCTCACCCCCCTGTGGCTCGACTACGCCCACCTGGCCAGCCAGGACATGCCGCTGCTGGCCCTGGAGCTGCTGGGGATCCTGGCCCTGCTGCGGGCCGGCGAGGCTCCGCAGCGGCCCTGGCCGTTCCTGGCCGGCGCCTGGATCGGCCCGGCCTTCCTGATCAAGGGCTTCATGGTGGCGCTGCCGGTGCTGGCCCTGCTGCCCTTCCTGCTGCTGGAGCGCCGGGCCCTGCTGCGGCGGCCCGGCTTCTGGCTCGGCCTGGCCCTGGGCTGGCTGCCGGTGGCGCTCTGGCTGGGCCTGAGCCTCCGGGTGCTGGGCCTGCCGGTGGTGGCGGGCCTGTGGCAGAAGCTGCTCTACCTCTCCGAAAGTGACGTCTACAGCGCCGGCCCGCTCTATTACCTGTGGAACCTGCCGGCCAACACCGCCCCGTGGAGCCTGTTCGCCCTGGCGGGCTGGTGGGGCTGGCTGGCCAAACCGCTGGAGCGGCCCCGGCGCCTGCTCCTGTTGCTCTATCCGCTGATACTGCTGCTGCTGCTCAGCGCCTTCCGCACCAAGACCCCGTACTACGGCCTGCAGCTCACCCCCTTTGTCGCCCTGGCGGCCACGGCCGGGCTGCGGTCCTGGAGCGCCGGCGTCGGCCGGTGGGCCCGGGGCGCGACGCTCGCCGCCCGGGGCCTGGGACTGGTGCTGGTGTTGGCGGCGGCGGCGGTGCTCTGGCCCGGGGCGCCGGCCGGCCGGCTGGTGGCCAATGGGGTGGCGGGCCTGGCCCCGGCTCCGGAGCTGTTCGCCGTGGCGGCGGGCTGCCTGGGGCTGGCCTGGGCCCTGGTGCCCTGGTGCCGCCCCGGGTCCCGCCGGCTCGGGGCGCTCCTGTTGGGTCCCTGGCTGGCCCTGGCCCTGCTGGTGCAGGCCGGCCTGTTCACCGATCGAAGCCCCCGGCAGCGGCAGGCCCTGGAGCGCCCTGAAGCCGCCGCGGCCCTGGCGGCCGGGCCGATCGCGGCCGTGGCCGGCGCCCCCCTCAGCGGCGAGGAGCATGCCGGGCTGATCCTGGTGGCCCTGGCCAGCCCCAGGCTCACGCCCCGCATCGGGCCGGCGGAACGGGTGCCCCCCGGGGAGCGGGTGTGGATCCGGCGTCGGGAGCTGCCCGCCGGATGGCCCGTGCGGCTGCAGGCCCCGGAACTGGAGCCCTGGGTGCTGGCCGAAGCGCCGGGAGCGGCCCGATGAGGGGGATGCGGCGCCGGGACGGCTGGATCCTGCTGGGCCTGTGGCTGGCCGGGCTGCTCCTGGATGTCCTCTGGCTGCAGCGCCACGCCCAGCCGCCGGCCTGGGACCAGGGGGAACACCTGAGCCGGGCCCTGGGGGTCTGGCAGGTGCTCGGTGAGGCGGCGCCCTTCGATCCGCTCTGGTGGCAGCGGCTCTGGGCCGAGACCCCCACCTACCGGGGGCCGTTCACCTACCTGGTGACGGCACCGGTGTTCAGCCTGCTGGGGCCCGGCTATGCCAGCGCCATCCTCTCCAACAGCCTCTTCCAGGCCCTGCTCCTGGGCAGCCTCTACGGCCTGGGGCGCCTGGCCCACGGCCGGGCGGCCGGTCTCTGGGCCGCCTTCCTCTGCGCCGTTTCGCCGGCCCTGCTGAACCAGCGCAGCGACTACCTGATCGATTTCAGCCTGACGGCCGTGCTCACGGCCACCTGGTGGCTGCTGACGCTGCGGGTGCTGGGCCGCCCCCGGCGCCCCTGGCTCTGGAGCCTGGGCAGCGGCCTGGGCCTCGGGGCGGTGGTTCTGACGCGCCCCACCGGCCTGGTGATGCTCTGGCTGCCCCTGATGGCCCTGGCCTGGCTGGCCGTCGCGCCCCTCCTCCGGCGGGGCCGGCCGAGCCCACGGGCCCGCTTCGGGTCGCTGGCCGAGGCGCTGCTGGCGGCAGCGGCGGCGATGGCCCTGGCCTGGCCCTGGTGGAGCCAGAACTGGCTGACGATCCTCTCCACGGTCAACAAGGCCCGCCAGTGGGGCGTCCTCTACCAGGACGGCCTGGAGCCGAACACCCTGGCGGGCTGGCTGTTCTACCCCCGCCTGCTGCCCACCATGGCCGGGGCCGCCCTGGTGGCGGTGGTGGTGGCGGGGGGGGCGCTGGGCCGGTGGCAGCGACGCGGTGCCCCCGCACCCGCCCTGCCCTGGCGGCGGCTCGCCTGGTGGCTGAGCTTTCCGCTCGGGGCCCTGCTCCTGGCCACCCTGATGAGCACCAAGGACTTCCGCTTCGTGCTCCCCCTGGTGCCCCAGCTCTGCCTCGGCCTGGGGGTCGTGCTGGCCTCGGCCACCGGCCGCTGGACCCCCTCCTGGCGGCTGGCGGTGGTGGTGATCGGGGTCTGGGGGGCCCTGGCCAGCCAGTTCGCCCTGGCGGCCAATCCGACCGCCTTTCCGCCCCGGCCGCCCGTCGCCGGCCCCCCCTGGCCCCTGGAGGCGATCGTGGCCACGATCCGGCAGCGGAGCCCCCACCAGCTCTCCACCCTGGCGGTGCTGCCCGACAGCCAGGGGCTGAACGCCTTCAACCTCGACGCCGAAGGGCGCCGGCAGAACTTCCGTGTGGCCGCCCGTCAGACCGTGGCACCGCTCGACCAGCTCGACGGTGACCTGGCCGGCTTCGACTGGTTCCTGCTCAAGGGGGGCGACCAGGGGGTGATGAGCGACGAGCGCCAGGCCGCCCTGGACGGTCTGGTGCGTCGCTCACCCGCGTTCCAGGCCGCCGGGCGCTGGCCCCTGCCGGATGGCAGCAGCGCCGAGCTCTTCGGGCGGCGGACCCTGGGCCTGGAGGTGGTCCCGGTGGCCTGCGGGCCGGGACGGGATCTGGCGCTGAACCTGGCCGTCGAACCAGCAACGCCCCTGCGGCCGGGCAGCGGGGCGGTGCTGGTGAGCCGGCTGCGGGGGCCGGCGGCCGAGCTGCGGGACGGTCTGTTGCTGCTCGACTGGCTGCCGCAGCCGGCGGCCCCCTCCGGCCAGGCCGCCGCCGGGGTGGGGCCCCGCTGGCGCCATGACCGCGGCATCGGCCAGGGCATGGTGCGCGCCGGGCCTGACGGTTGCCTGGAGGTCCGGGAACGGCTGGCCCTGGTCGTGCCGGCCGGGCTTCCGGACGGCTCCTACCGACTCCGGGCCCGGGCCCTCGACCGCCAGGGACGGCCGCTGCCCCTGCGCAGCGCACCCCTGACGCTGACCGTGGCCGCCGCAGGCTCCCAGGCCATGGACGCCGGGGCGCCGCCCAACCGCATCGACCAGCTGGTCGAACTGGGGAGGCTCCTGCGGGCCGGCGATCTGGATCGGCTGTTCCGGCAGGTGGGGCAGATCAACCAGCGGGACCCCCAGCAGATCTACCTCTCCCAGGGGGAGCGGCTGCTGCGGGCCAGGCTGGAGGAGAGTGGCACCGAACCCGTGGAGGCCCGTCTGGAGGACCTCTATGGTCTGGCCCTGGCCCAGGCGCTGCAGCGGCACGCCGATGGGGCCGTCGACACCCTGCAGCGCATCGTGTCCCTCGAACCCACCAATCCCCATGCCCTGATGGCCCTCGGCTTCGTGCAGCTCTACCGCTTCCACCCCGGCCAGGCCCAGGTGGCGCTCGATGCCGCCGCCCGCCTCGACCCCGGCAACCGCACCCTGCGGACGCTGCGGATCGTGGCCCGCGGCCTGCGGCTCGATCTGGCGGGCACCCTGGCCCTGCTGCGATGAACGGCACGCTCCAGCCCGAGGGACTGCAACGGTTCCACCGCCGCAACCGCGCCTACTACGAGGACCTGAACCGCCTGCACCAGTTGCTGGTGGCCCCGGGTCTGCGGGTGCTCGAGATCGGCTGCGGCCTGGGCGATCTATTGGCGGCCACCCAGCCGGGCCACGGGGTGGGCATCGAGCACGACCCCGCCATCGCCGCCGCCGCCCAGACGGCCCACCCCAACCTGCGGATCCTCTGCGCCGAAGCGGCGACCATCGACCCGGAGGCGATCGGCGAAAGCGCCCCCTTCGACGTGATCCTGCTGGCCAACACCCTCAACACCCTCGAGGACGTGCAGGGGGTGCTCGAGCGGCTGGCGGCGTTCTGCCATGACCGCACCCGGCTGGTGGTGAGCTTCCACAACTGGCTGTGGCAGCCCCTGCTCAAGGCGGCGGAAGGCGTGGGCCTGCGTCAGCCCCAGCCCCCCGAGAGCTGGCTCACCCCCAGGGACGTCCAGAACCTGCTTGATCTGGCCGGCTGGGAGGTGCTCAAACAGGGGCACCGCTGCCTGCTGCCCCGCCAGATCCCCCTGCTCGCCCCCCTGTCCAACCGCTGGCTGAGCCAGCTGCCGCTGCTCGAACAGCTGGGGCTCACCCACTGGCTGGTGGCCCGGCCCGCCACCCCGGCCCAGCGCCGGCCCAGCGTCAGCGTGGTGATCCCGGCCCGCAACGAGGCCGGCAACATCGCCGCCGCCATCGAGCGCATGCCCCTGCTGGGATCAGCCACCGAGGTGCTGTTCGTGGAGGGCCACTCCTCCGATGACACCTGGGCGGAGATCGAGCGGGTCTGCGGCTCCTACAGCGGCCCGCTGCAGCTGCGGGCCCTGCGCCAGACCGGCCGCGGCAAGGCCGACGCCGTCTGGCTGGGCTTCGATCAGGCCGCGGGGGACGTGCTGATGATCCTGGATGCGGATCTCACGGTGCGCCCCGAGGATCTGCCCCGCTTCTACAAGGCCCTGGCCGAAGGCCGGGGGGAATTCGTCAACGGCTGCCGTCTGGTGTATCCCCGCACCAGCGCCGCCATGCCGCCGCTGAACACCGCCGCCAATCGTTTCTTTGCCGCGGCCTTCTCCTGGCTGCTGCGCCAGCGCCTCAAGGACACCCTCTGCGGCACCAAGGTGATCTGGAAGGCCGACTACGAGCGACTCAAGGCCGGGCGGGCCTATTTCGGCGACTTCGATCCCTTCGGCGACTTCGACCTGCTGTTCGGCGCCGCCAAGCTGAACCTCAAGATCGTGGAGGTACCGGTGCGGTACCAGGAACGCAGTTACGGCAGCTCGAACATCGCCCATGTGAAGGAGGGGCTGATCCTGGCGAGGATGTGTCTCTATGCGGCCCAGAAGCTGCGCTTCACCCCATGACCGCGTCGCTGTCCGTCCCGCCACCGCCCCGCCAGCGGCAAGGCCGCCGATGAGGAAGCGCTGGTTCCTGGGGTTGGTGGCGACCCTGGCGCTCTACCTGGGGCTCAGCATCTGGTTCGGTTTCGCCAACGTTATGCGCTCCCTGGGGGCGCTGCCCTGGTGGTCCTGGGCGCTGGTGCCGGCCCTGGTGGCCCTGGGCTATCTGCTGCTGTTCCAGCGCTGGCAGTTCTATCTCCGGCAGCTGGGGCAGCCCCTGCCCTGGCGGCCCAGCAGCAGGATCTACGTGGCCGGCCTGGCGCTGGTCGCCGCCCCCGGCCGCAGCGGCGAGGCCCTGCGGGGGCTGTGGCTGCAGCGCCGCCACGGCATCCCGATGCAGGTCGGCGTGGGGGTGACCCTGGCGGAGCGGGTGGCTGACCTGGCCGGAGCCCTGCTGGTGCTCGCCTGGGGGCTCGGGGGGCGGATCCTGCCGGCCCTGGTGGTGGGCGGGGCGGTCCTGGCCATCGGCGCCTGGCTGCTCACCCACCCGGCCGCCCTGCGGCGCCTGGAGGCGTTCCTGGACCGGCTGCCGGCCCACCGGCGCTGGCACGGACTGACCCGCCTGCTGCGGGAGGCCCTCGGGGCGGTGGGCCGGCTGCGGCGGCTGCTGCGGCCCTGGCCCCTGCTGGTGGGCACCACCCTGGCGGCCCTGGTCTGGCTGATCGAGGCGTCGGCGCTGATGGGTCTGCTGCAGCTGCAGGGGGATCCCCTGGCCCTGAACCAGGCCGCCGTGATCCGCACGGCCATGGCCCTGGGCGGGGTCCTCTCCTTCCTGCCCGCCGGTGTCGGCACTGCGGAGGCCACGGCCATCGGCCTGGCGGTGGCCTTCGGCGTCGATCGTTCGACAGCGCTGGCGGTCACCCTGGTGCTGCGGCTGTGCACCGTGCTGCTGCCCACCGCGGTGGGGCTGGTGGTGCTGGGCCGCCATCGGGACGGTGGCGAGGCGATGGCGGCGTGAGCGACACCCCCCTCTCCTCCGGGGCCGGCTACCGGGCCGAGATCGACGGCCTGCGGGCCCTGGCCGTGGTGGCCGTGATCCTGAACCACATCGACGACCGGCTCCTCCCCAGCGGCTACCTGGGGGTGGACATCTTCTTCGTGATCTCCGGCTTCGTGATCACCGCGTCCCTGACGCGCCGTCCGGCCCGCTCCCTGGGCGATCTGCTGCTGGGGTTCTACAGCCGACGCCTGAAACGGCTCGTGCCGGCCCTGCTGCTGTTCGTGGTGCTGGTGGGGATCCTGGCCTGCCTGGTGATCCCCCGTCCCCATACGGCCCTGCGCACGGGGATCAGCGCCCTGTTCGGCTTCTCCAACGTCTACCTGCATGGGCAGGCCACCGACTACTTCGGCACCGCCACCAAACTCAACCCCTTCACCCACACCTGGTCGCTGGGGGTGGAAGAGCAGTACTACCTGCTGTTTCCCCTGGTGGCCTGGATGACGGGCTTCGCCCGCCCCGGAGCCGGTGGCCACAGGGCCCTGTTCGCCGTGATGGGCGTGGCCTCGCTGGCCTCCCTGATCGCCTTCGTTCAGCTCTATCCCACCCAGCAGGCCGCCGCCTACTTCCTGATGCCGCCGCGGCTCTGGGAGATGGGGGCGGGCAGTCTGCTGTTCTGCCTCGGCGGCGTCTGGCCGGCCGGCGCCAGGGGCCTGGGCCGCCTCCCGCCCCTGGCGGCGGTCCTGGGCCTGGTGGGGGTGATGCTGCTGCCGCTGGCCTGGGCGGTTCCGGCCACGGTGGCCGCCGTCGTCCTGACCACGCTGCTGATCGCCAGCCTGCGGCAGGGAACCGCCGCCCACCGGCTGTTCAGCCGGCCGGCCCTGGTGCAGGTGGGGCTGATCTCCTACTCCCTCTACCTCTGGCACTGGGGTGTGCTGTCTCTGAGCCGCTGGACGATCGGCCTGCACTGGTGGTCGCTGCCGTTCCAGATCGGCCTGATGGTGCTCCTGTCGGTGGCCTCCTACCGCTGGGTCGAGAAGCCCCTGAGGCAGGCCAGCTGGGCCCCGCGGCGGGACCAGACGGTCGCCATCGGGGTGGGCGGCCTGGCCGCCGGGGCGGGTCTGCTGATCGGTGTCGACAACCTGCCTCCGTTCAGCCTGTACGCCGGACGCAACCCGATCCCCGCCGGCATGGGGGTGGAATCGCTCGTGGATCCCTATCGGGTGGCGGGGGCCGCCGGGACCTGGCAGGGATCCCCCTGCGTGCTGGCCAACGACGGCGAAGCGGCGAAAACCATCGCCATCGAGGCCTGCACCCTCGGGGACTTCGCCACGGCCCGCCACCGGGTGCTGGTGGTGGGCAATTCCTTCTCGGCCTCCTTCGCCGGCGCCTTCGACGCGCTGGTGGCCAGGGACGACTACGCGGTGACGATCACGTCGGCCTGGGCCGCCTCCCCAGTGGGCAACTTCGCCGCCCTCGGCGGCAGCGGCCCCTTTGCCGCCACCAACCGGGCCTACTGGAACCGGGTGGTGCCCGGGATGGTGGCCCAGCTGCGCCCCGGCGACTGGGTGTTCCTCGTCAACGACATGGTGATGTTCTCGCCGCCCAGCCAGGGCCCCGGCAACCGGCTGATCCTGCAGACCCTGCGGGTGGGCCTCACCGACTTCTCCGCCAGCCTGGCGGGGCGCGGCGTGCGCCTGGCGGTGCTCAACGGCCTGCCCTTCGCCCGGGAGGCCAACTGCCACCCCGCCAGTGCCGTGCCCCAGTGGTTCTCCCCCTTCGGCGGCCCCTGCCTGATGCCGGACCGGGCGGAATCCCTGCGGCGACGCCAGCCCCTCGACGACCTGCTGGGCGATCTGCAGCGCCAGGGAAAGCTGCAGGTGGTGGACCTGTTCGATCTGTTCTGCCCCGAGGGGGCCTGCACCTATCGGGCCCGGGGTGGGGAGATCCTCTACCGGGATGAGCATTCCCACCCCTCGAAGCAGGCGGTGCGGCTGGCCGCGCCGCTGATCCGGGACGTGTTGACCTCACCGGCACCGGGGGCTGCAGGGCCCTGAGGCCGGGGCCCGAATGAACGATGCCCCCGAGACCGGGGGCTCCAGGGGAACCTGGGGCCACGGTCTCGGGGGCTCTCGCCGGGTCCGCTCTGGCGCGGAACCGATGGATCAGGATTCAGCGGCCGTGATCAGCCGGCATTCTCCGCGATCTGCAGACCCTGGATGGGACAACTTGGGGTCATGGACACCTCCTCCTGTGGGTTGGATGCCAGCCGGCGACGCCTGCGGCAAGGGCGGAAGACGACCGAGGGCGGAAAGTCACCACAACGTGAAAGTCCTGGGAACGATCCCACCGATGCCGTGGCAACAGGGGAGGCTCACCGGGCCCGACGATGGGGCGCCTTCCGATCAGGCGTTTCCGTCGATCACCACGTCACTGCTGACGGAACGAAGCCATCGTAACCAGCTTTTCGGGCCGGCGAAGGGGGGCCATGAAAAAGCCCCCAGGGAGGGGGCTGGAGATCCATGGGAAAGGGATCAGAGCGCGTTGCCGCGGGGCAGAACCTCTTCAGGGAAGATGAAGTTTTCGTGCGGTTGGTCGGCGGGCGCCATCCAGGCACGCAGACCTTCGTTGAGCAGGATGTTCTTGGTGTAGAACGTCTCGAATTCAGGATCCTCCGCCGCGCGGATCTCCTGGCTCAC
>CALRND020000016.1:0-26823 GCA_943369455.1 Synechococcus sp. UW140 | reverse complement strand
TCCATGCGCTTGAAGCTGTCAGCGACGACGCCGGAAAGGGCATCGATCTGACCAGCGTTGAGGAATTCGCCGCGGGCATCAGCCTGAGCAACGACCTTGGTGAAGGCGTCGAACATTGAGTTAGCTCCTGTTCTCGACGTCGAACGTCGGGATTGGGTGGGTAAGGGGGGGTGGAGTCTGGAGCGTCAGTCCGGGGGAGGCCTGGCTGACGTCGACTGCGTCGTTGCTTTCGATGATCGCCTGGCCGAGGCCGGGCATCGCTCCGAAAGACCTACCTATTGTTGGTGACGGCGCCCGGTGGATGGGAGTGCCTTAATAAATGGTCACCACCGCCGAGATCCATACGGCCGCAGGGGTTCTGGCCGCCTGACCGGCGGCTGGGGTTCAGTCTGGACGGTCCCCGCGGCGAAAGGGTGTAAGGCCCGGTGTCCTGCCCCATGACTTCGGCCCATGAAAAAGGGCCCCCTCGGAGGGGACCCCATCGAAAGGCCGGATTGTGGGCTGGCCTCAGCCTTCGGACTTCGCCTTGCCCTTGCGGGGGGCAGGATCCTCGGAACCAGTGCCGCCGCCGGTCACGGAGACGCTGACGATCTTGCCGCCCATGGCGTGGACGAGACGCATGGTCTCGTTCATGCGGGTGAACGGCACGTTCATGACCATGTCCGCGGTGCGGGAGTAGTCGTTGTTGCTGACGCCGGTGACGGTGAACGCCACCTGGCGGGAGCTGTTGAGGCCGGTGCCTCGGGTACCTGCGGAAACCTTCATGGATTCGGAGGGGTAGGGGGGAAAGGCTGAACGGGAGCCCGGCTCAGTTGACCGGGGTGATGCTGGCGATCCGGCCGCCTTCGCGGAGAATCTGCTGCTGGGTCTGCAGCAGCTTGTTGAAGGGGATGAAGCGCACCCGGTTGCTGCGCTTGTGCAGCCGGTAGTTGTTGAAGCCGGAAATCTCGACCCGGAAGGTGCGGCCCTCTTCGCCGGCTCCCACCCCCTGGCGGGTGACGCCATCGGTGCTGACCTTGCGGAAGACGCTGCCGCGGGCATTGGGGCTCACCACCGGCAGGGGGGCTTCCGCATGCACCGAGGGGTTGAGGCGCGACTGGTTCTTGAGCAGGTCGCCCCGCACCGAGGCGCCCACACCCCTGGTGAGCTGGAGCATGTAGGAGAACTGCAGGCCCTGCTGGCCGGAGGAGTAGTCCCAGCCGTGCAGGTAGGGAACCACCTCTTCGCCGAAGCGGTTCTGGTACTCGGCGCTGTCGAGGTAGGAGTCGATCTCGGCGTCGTAGCCCTGCTCCTGCAGGATCGTGAAGTGGTGCAGCATCTCGGCCTTGTTCTGGGGGGCCCGGCCGAGGAGATGCTTGAAGTTCAGCTCGATGAAGCGGTAGGGGTTGCAGTTCTCGAAGAACTTGGCCTTGTAAAGGCCGCTCTTGGCCACCTGGCGCACGAATTCCCGCACGCTGAGGTAGCCGCGCTTGAAGAGGGACTCCGGACCCGTGAGCCGCTCGCTGGCCATGACGTACTGGTTGCCGAGCACCTGCTTGTAGACGGCGCGGATCAGGGCGGCCTTGTCGTTTTCGGTGGCGTTCGTCCAGTTTTCCTTGTTGCGGTCGCTGGAGAAACGCTCGATGCCCAGATAGGCAGCGTTGGCAAGTGTCATGAGCGTGGGTGCCGGGGGAGAGGCGTTGGAGAGAAGGTCGGTGGGCAGGGCGCTTGGCCTCAGCGGATCGGCAACTGCGGATCTGCAACTGCGGAACTGCAAGGGCGGATCCGCAGAGGCCTTCGAGGACGGCTGCAGGAAACGTCCCGATCATGGGCTGCAAGGCGGATCCTATGGGCCTGTCCGCTCGCCACGACAGGGTTTTCAGAATCGTTACAAACCCCCCTGCCAGGGCCACCCCTGGCAGGGCGGCTCCACGCCGATACCATCCGGCCATCATCCCGGTGCCGTTATGGCTTCTGTTGTGTCCCCATCCGAGGACTCCTCCCTCCGGTTGGCCGATCAGCTGCAGGTGTTGTCCCAGGTGGCCGAAGCGCTCACCTACCGCCTGCTGGAGCTCGAGGAACGGCTCGGGGGCCACGAGGATCGCTTCGGTGCGCGTCTGGAGGAGGTCGCCGACCTCGAGGCCGCCCATGGGGCCGCCATGGACGAGCGCCTCGGGGACACCGAAGAGCGCCTGGCCAGGATCGAGGCGGCCCTGCGGGGTCTCGACCGCACCGGCACGTCCCGCCATCTCCAGGCGGTGCAGCCGCCGGCGCTGCAGCAGGAGCCGCCGGCCCCCCTGCCGGTGGCGGAATCCTTCGATCTGGGCCAGGAGGAGGTCGACCCCTTCCTGGACGAAGGGGAGCAGCCCTTCATGGACGAGCTGATCGCCGGCTGAACGCTCTCGCGAAAGGCGTTCCCCCCCAGGAGGCTTTCCCCTCGACCGTTCTGCGGAGGACCCGGCGCCCGGGGATGTCCGGTTCCGGCCCGATCAGGCCTCCAGCCAGCTGGGGGGGAGTTCGGCCCGGTAGTCGTCGGTGCGCTCGAACTCGAAGGGACCGGCCAGGGATCCCCAGAGCTGCTCATGGGTGGTCGGATCGTGGCCCCGGTCGATGGTGCGCATGCCCTGGGAATCGATCTCGAAGCTGCTGACCAGGTAGGCGAGGCTTCCCTTGCGCTCCACGAGGCAGCGGCAACCGGGCTCCACCTCGCCGACGAAACCGTCGCCCACCTCCCGCACCACGTAGGTGCAGCCCTCGAGGGGCCGCAGGTCGCCCTCCGCGATGCTGCGGCGTCGCCCTTCATCCTCGATGGAGCCCCAGAAACGCTGTTCGTCCTGCAGGGCCTGGTTATGGATGATCAGGTCACCGTCACGGCGCTCGGCGCGCAGCACGCGGATCCTGTAAGGCGTGCCGGGTGAGATGGCGTAGGACTGCTCCAGCAGCAGCGAGCCCGGAGCCAGCTGGGGTAGCGGCCGAAACTTGACCAGGATGTGGGCGTAGATCGGCGGATTGTCGAAGGCCTGCGTCTGGTTGCTGAAGCCACCGCTCAGAAGCTGCAGAAGGCGGGCGAGGGAGTTGCTCATGGGCGCCACCTAAAGGTCGAGCAGGCGTATGCGGAAGGCCCCCACCTGGCGGGCCATGGCCGGATCGGCCTGGGCGAAGGGATGGCCCGCCACCCGGCCGAGGATCGCCTCGAGCTTCTCGGCGCTCGAGAGACCGTGGGAGGGATCCTGTCGACTGTGCTCCTGCCAGGCCTCATCAAACGCCTGGGCGAAGCTGTCGGCGTTGTTGAAGATCTGGCTGGAGGTCGAGGGCTGATTGGGCATGGTGATGGGCTGCAAAGCAGTCCGCACGCAATGCCAGGACCCAGATTTGAACTGGGGACACGGCGATTTTCAATCGCCTGCTCTACCAACTGAGCTATCCCGGCCCGTCGCCGAAGCGACGCAGCGATCTTAGATCACGGCCCGCTGGGGGGATCGGCCCGTCCGGCCGCGCCCCAGGGGCGTGCGGGCCAGGCAGAGCAGTCCCACCACCTGCCAGCCAAGGGCCTCCAGGGCTGTGGCGGCACTGCAGCCGGTGGCCCCGCTGGTGACGATGTCGTCGACGATCAGGACCGGCCGGCCCAGGGCTTCGCCGATGCGGGGCCCCCGGCGACAGCGGAAGGCCCCCTCCTGGTTGGCCAGGCGCAGGGTCCTGCCGAGGTGGTGCTGGCCGAGCACCGGCCGTGACCGCTCCAGCAGATCGACGCGTCGATACCCCAGCTGGCGGACGAGTTCGCGGCACACCAGCGCCGGCAGGGGATTGCCCTGCCGTTTCCAGCTCGGCACCGGCACCAGCAGCGGCCGCTGCCGCCACTGGGGCAATCCCTCCGCCAGCACCTTGACGAGGGCGCCGACCCCGGCGGGCTCAGGCCGCTGCCGCAGCCCGAGCAGCAAGCGCCGCAGCTCGCCGTCGTAGGAGCCGGCTGACCACCAGAGCAGAGGCTCGTTGCCCCTCAGGGCCCCGGCCGGCAGGGGCAGGCGTCGGCGGCAGTCCGGGCAGGCCGCTCCGGCCGCGTGCTGCGGCGGTTGCAGGCCACGACACAGGGGACAGGGGGTGGCGGCGAACCAGTCGAGCGGAAGCCGGCTCAGGCGTTCGAGAAGGGTCAGGGGTCAGGCGCCGCCGTTGGCGGCGCAGTCGCTGCTTCAAGCCTTCCCGGGGAGCGACCGCAGCATGGCCACCAGGGTGCGGTGGGCGTCCTCGCTGTCGGTGAGGGCGTGGTCGAAGGCCACTTCCACCCGGTTGCCGTCCACCTCCAGGCGCATCGACTGCGGCTCCACGGCCACCATCCGGGCCTCACTGGCCTCGGTGCAGCCGCCGTAGTGGCGGGCGTAGGCCAGAACGGCTTCGGCGTGGTCGTCGTTCATGTGCTTGCAGATGCGGTCACTTACCGCGGCGGTGAGGGGATCGGCGGCCATGGGTTCAGGGCGGTTGGGGGAATTCTGGGCTCAGGCGCCGGCGAACCGCTGCCAGAGCAGCAGACACAGCCGTACGCCACTGAAGCCCACAAAGCCGGCCAGCACGACGAACAGGGCGATGGAGACGATCGAGCTGAGACGTTCGTTCATGGCCGGAGGGGAGTGGATGGGGTCTCCATCCTGCAGCTGGCCCTGGCCAGCAGGGCCATGCCCAGAGCCGCCGTGCGTTTCGGCCGGTTCAGCACCGGGATCCCCAGGGCCTGTGCCCGCAGGGTCCGCCACTGGCTGTTGCGGGCGCCGCCACCGACGCTGATCACCCGCCGCAGGGCTGGTGCCCCCAACTGCCTTAACCGCTGCCAGCCCGCCGCCTCGATGGCGGTGAGACCCTCCAGCAGGGCCTGGAGATAGCGGGCATCACTGACCGGCCTCGGCCCCAGGACCGGCTCCAGCTCCGGGTCGTCCACCGGGAAGCGCTCGCCCCGGCGGCTCAGGGGCCGCAGGGCCAGCCACGTGGGACGCGCCGGCGTGATCTGGCGGCTCAGTTCGGCGATCTGGGCGTCATCGAAGAAGCGGCGCAGGATGCCGGCGCCGGCGTTGGAGGCTCCCCCCGCCAGCCAGCGGCCGCCGACCCGGTGGTTGCTGAGGCCGGTCCCGGCCAGGGGGGCGGCCACGAACTGCTTCAGCACCAGGGTGGTGCCCAGCACCGCGATGCCATCGCCCTCCCGGGGATCGGCGGCCAGCACCGCGGCATTGGCGTCGGTGCTGCCGGCCACCACCTGGCAGCCGGTGGGCAGGCCCAGGCTGGCCGCCGCCGCCGGAGCCAGCCGGCCGAGGCGGCTGCCGCTGCTGCGGATCCCGGGCAGGACCCCGGCACCGAGGCCTTCGGCCACCCCCGCGAGCCAGCGGCCCTGCTGCAGGTCCCAGCCCAGCCGGACGTTGTTGCCCTCCTCGCCCCAGCACCAGTCGTCCAGCAGCCAGCCCATCAACCAGTCGGCCTGGTGGCGCAGCCGCAGGCCTTGAGCGAGGCCCGCCTCCCGGGCCAGGTCCAGCAGGCGCAGGGCCCGGGCCAGGCTGCCGCTGCTGCTGGCGGCCGGATGGGCGGCCCACGCCCCTTTCTCCTCGGACAGCAGGGTGGCGATGGCTCCGGCCTGCTCCGGACAGGCCTGGTGGTAGGGCAGGGCGTGCGCCAGGGGCGGCGGCAGCAGGCTGCCCCCGGGCCCGCAGGCCAGGAGGGTGCCGGAGGTGCCATCGATGGCGAGGGCCTCCACCCTCCGGCGGATCTCCTCGGGCACGGAGCCCAGCAGATCGATCAGGCCCTGCCGCCAGGCCTCGGGGTCTTCGAAATGGCCCGGGTACGGGGACTGCCGGCCCAGAACGGGGCTGGCGGGGTCCCCGCCGGGAGCCCCGGCCTCGGCCAGAACGGCCAGGCGCAGGCCGCTGCTGCCGAGATCAACCCCCAGAAACAGCGCTGACACGGCTCGCCGTGGCCTGCTTCAGGGTGGCGGCGATGGCGGTCACGTCCTCCCAGGGGAGGTCGAGGTCCTTGCGGCCGAAGTGGCCGTAGGCGGCGACGTCCTGGTAGAAGCGTCCTCCCCGCTGCTGGGGCAGTTCCCGCAGGCCGAAGGCTTCGATGATGGCGCCGGGGCGGAGGTCGAAGTGCTCCTGCACCAGGGCGGTGAGGTCGGCGTTGCTGAGGGCGCCGGTGCCGAAGCTCTCCACCAGGATGCTCACGGGCCGGGCCACACCGATGGCGTAGCTGAGCTGCACCTCGGCCTTGTGGGCCAGGCCGGAGGCCACCAGGGCCTTGGCCACGTAGCGGGCCGCGTAGGCGGCGGAGCGGTCCACCTTGGTGGGGTCCTTGCCGGAGAAGGCGCCGCCGCCATGGCGGGCATAGCCGCCGTAGGTGTCGACGATGATCTTGCGGCCCGTCAGGCCGGCGTCGCCCTGGGGGCCGCCCACCACGAACTTGCCGGTGGGATTGACGTAGAAGCGTGTGCCTTCCTTGGAGGGCTGGAGGGACAGATCGGCCGTGGCGGGCAGCACCACGTGGGTCCAGAGGTCCTCCTTGATGCGCTGCTGCACCGCCTTCTCGTCGCTGATGCCCTCCACTTCGGCGGTGTGCTGGGTGGAGATGAGGATCGTGTCGATCGCCACGGGGCGGTCGTTCTCGTACACCACGCTCACCTGGGTCTTGCCGTCGGGGAGCAGGTAGCCGAGGCTGCCGTCATGGCGCACCTGGGCCAGCCGCAGCGCCAGCCGGTGGGCCAGGCTGATCGGCAGCGGCATCAGTTCCGGCGTTTCGTCGCAGGCGTAGCCGAACATGATGCCCTGGTCGCCGGCGCCCACCTTGTCGAGGGGATCGCCGTCGTGGTCATCGGCCTCATCCACACCCTGGGCGATGTCCGGTGACTGCTGGTCGAGGGCGATGAGCACGGCGCAGCTGCGGGCATCGAAGCCGCCGGCACGGGCGCCGCTGTAGCCGATCTGCTCGATCACACCCCGCACCAGGGTGTTGAAGTCGACCCGAGCGTTGGTGGTGACTTCCCCCGTGATCAGGCAGAGGCCGGTGTTCACCACGGTCTCGCAGGCCACACGGCTGGAAGGGTCCTGGGCCAGCAGCGCGTCGAGCACGGCGTCGCTCACCTGGTCGCAGATCTTGTCGGGGTGGCCTTCCGTCACCGATTCCGAGGTGAAGACGAAACGGCTCATAGGGGGATGGGGTCAGTCGATGGCTGAGCTTATTCCCACCGGTTCGCCGGTCCCGGCACCACGGCCAGCTCCCGCCAGTGGTCCAGCTGCAGGAAGGAGTCATCCAGGGCCACCGGCCGCCGCCAGCCCGCCCGATAGCCCAGCACCACAGGCACCCCGGCGGCCCGTGCCATGCGCAGGTCGCTGTTGGCGTCGCCGACCAGGGCGCAGCTCTGGGCCGCCACGCCCAGCTCCTCACACAGGCCGTGGATGGCGGCGGGGTCGGGTTTGCGGGGCTGGTGCTCGGCGCTCCAGATGGCCTGCACGTAGGCGGCCAGATCGTGGGCAGCCAGGAAGGCCTCGATGCCCTCCACATGGTCGTTGCTGATCACGGCGCAGCGCACCCCCGCCTGGCGCAGGGCCTCCAGCAGGGGCCGCAGGCCGGGGGTGGGCGCCGGACGCTGTTCGCTCCCCTGGCCGTGGAGGCCATCGGTGCGGGTGAACACCGCCTCGGCCATGGCCAGGGCTTCGGGCCAGCCGAGGCCCACCTGGGCCAGGGCGGTGGCGGTGGCCACCAGGTTCTGGTCGCGGCTCCCCACCGCCATCGTGCCGGCCGGATGGATCCCTTCGGCGGAAAGGCCGTAGGCGCGATGCAGCAGGCTGCCTAGCTCGCGGTGGCGCTCCGGATCGGCCTCGGCCAGGCCGGCCAGGGCCAGACAATGAAAGACCCTGGCCTGGGCCAGGGCCACGAGCATCGGTTCGCTGTGGCTCATGGTGCCGTCCTTGTCGAACAGCACCGCCTCCAGGGGTTGGTCCCCGCAGGGCAGTGGGGTGCCCCGCAGGGAAAGGTGAACCATGGTCAGCGGATCCGAGCCGTCCTCATTCGAGGGAGACACCCATCGGTTCGCTGTCCTCGGCCTGCTCAAGCAGCATCTGCTTGTAGCGGGCGGCCATCTCCTCGGCCTTGTCGAACACCTTCTGGGGATCGCTGAGCATGTCGCCCGGTTCCGGCTCGAGGGCCTTGGTGGACAGGGAGATCCGGCCCCGCTCGGCGTCGAGATCGATGATCATCACCTTCATCTGATCGTTGACGTTGAGCACCGTGTGGGGCGTCTCGATGTGCTCGTGGCTGATCTCGGAGATGTGCAGCAGACCGCTGACACCGCCGATGTCGATGAAGGCGCCGTAGGGCTTGATGCCCCGGACGGTACCCAGCACCACTTCGCCCACCTCGAGGCGATTCATCTTGCGCTCCACCAGGGCGCGGCGATGGCTGAGCACCAGGCGGTTGCGTTCCTCGTCCACCTCGAGGAACTTGAGGGGGAGGAAGTCGGCCACGAGTTCTTCCTTGGCCTTGCGGGTGCTGATGTGGCTGCCGGGGATGAAGCCCCGCAGGCCCTCCACCCGCACCAGGGCGCCGCCGCGGTTGGTGGCGAACACCTCGCTGTAGATCGTGGCGTCCTCCTTCTGGAGCTGGCGCACCCGTTCCCAGGCGCGCTGGTACTCGATGCGACGCACCGAAAGGGTGAGCTGGCCGTCCTCGTTCTCCTCGCTGAGGATGAAGAACTCGCGCACCTCGCCGGGTTCGAGCACGTCGGAAAGGTGCTCGACGCGGTTGATCGAGACCTCCTGCAGGGGCATGAAGGCGGCGGTCTTGGCGCCGATGTCGATCATGGCGCCCTTGGATTCCAGGGCGAAGACGGTGCCGTTGACGACGTCGCCGGGCTTGAAGTTGTAGTCGTACTTGCTGAGCAGGGCCGCGAACTCGTCCAGCGTGAAGCCCACACCGTCGCCGTCCCGTGCGCTGACCCGGCTGCTGGAGTCGTCGGCGCTGGGCACCTCTTCCGGGATTGCCAGATCGAGATCGGCTGTGGTCTCGATGTCGGCGGCCTCCTCGCTGCTGATCGGCGTGAGGGCCTCGAGGGTGTCGGCTTCGGAAGAAGGAGTGAGGGTCATGGAGCTGGGGCGGTCTGCCGGTGGCAGTGCGAAGGAACGGGATGGCTGCCCGCCTGCAGCGCACACCCGATCGATCACTCTATCAATGGACCGGCTGGCCGATCGGCTCGCGGGTCAGGCCCCGGGTTCAGCCCACCACCGCCAGCCGGCTCTTGGCCTTGCCGCGGCTGCCCAGCCCTTCAAGGGTGGCCACGAAATCGCTGACGCTCTGGAACTGGCGATACACGGAGGCGAAGCGCACGTAGGCCACCTCGCTCATCTCCCGCAGGCGCTGCAGCACCAGTTCACCGATCTCATTGCTGCTCACCTCGCGGCCGATCCGCTGCTGCAGGGCCAGTTCGATGTCGTCGACGACGGCCTCCAGCCGGGCCGGTTCCAGGCCCGTCTTCTCGCAGGCCCGCAGCAGACCGTGAAGCAGCTTGCTGCGGTTGAAGGTTTCCCGGCTGCCGTTGCGCTTGACCACGGTGATCGGAACGGTCTCGACCCGTTCGTAGGTGGTGAAGCGGAAATCACAGTTGAGGCACTCCCTCCGCCGCCGCACGCTGCGCCCGGAATCGGCGGCCCTTGATTCCAGAACGCGGCTATCGGTGTGTTGGCAGGAGGGACATTGCATCCCCGGGCACGCGTCCAAGTAGTGGGAGTGTAAACAGCTACGCGCACAAAGAGAAGGGGGCCCTCCCGGTTTGCGGGGCGAAGCATGAAAAAACCCCCGGTTTCCCGGGGGTGGCATCAATCAGGAAGGCTGGTCACTTGCCGATTTTCGGGGGGTCGCGGAAGGCGATCGCGAAAAACAGCGTGGAAATGGCCAGGGCCAGGATCAGGATGTAGGCGAAGCTCTCCATGGGAATCCTCGGGGGGACTGGCGGTCAGCTGAGGGTGGAACCGGCCGGGGGCACGTAGCCCTCGGGCAGGCGCCGGGTGGAACGGTCGCCCAGTTTGGCGAACAGACCGAACTCCACCTGTTCACCGAGATCGGGATCGATACCGGCGAAGACATCACGGTAGAGGGTGCGGGCACCGTGCCAGATGTGGCCGAAGAAGAAGAGCAGGGCGAAGCAGGCGTGGCCGAAGGTGAACCAGCCGCGGGGGGAACTGCGGAAGGTGCCGTCGGAGTGGTAGGTCTCACGGTCGAACTCGAAGGCCTCGCCGAGCTGGGCCTTGCGGGCCAGCCGCTTGACGTCTGCCGGGTCGGTGAAGGTCTGACCGTTGAGGGCACCGCCGTAGACGGTGGCCGTCACACCCTGCTGCTCGAAGGAGTACTTCGCCTCGGCCCGACGGAACGGGATGTCGGCGCGGACGATGCCCTGTTCGTCCTGGAGCACCACCGGGAAGTTCTCGAAGAAGTTGGGCAGACGACGGACCTCGAGGTCATGGCCTTCCTTGTCGGTGAAGGCGATGTGGCCGATCCAGGAGGTGGGCAGGCCGTCACCGTTGATCATCGGGCCCACGCGGAACAGACCACCCTTGGCGGGGCTGTTGCCGACGTAGTCGTAGAAGGCGAGCTTCTCGGGAATGGACGCGAAGGCCTCTTCCTTGGTGGCGCCGTTGTCGATGGCGGTCTGGACGCGACGGTTGATCTCCGTCTTGAAGTAGCCCTGATCCCACTGGTAGCGGGTGGGGCCGAACAGTTCAACCGGCGTGGCGGCAGAGCCGTACCACATGGTTCCGGCGACGATGAAGGCCGCGAAGAACACCGCGGCGATGGCACTGGCCAGCACCGTCTCGATGTTGCCCATGCGGAGGGCCTTGTAGAGGCGCTCCGGAGGACGGGTGGTGATGTGGAAGATGCCGGCGATGATCCCGACGATGCCGGCGGCGATGTGGTGCGCCACGATCCCGCCCGGGTTGAAGGGGTTGAAGCCCTCCGGTCCCCAGGCGGGCTGCACCGCTTCGAGGTGGCCCGTCAGGCTGTAGGGATCGGAGATCCACATCCCTGGCCCGAACACACCGGTGAGGTGGAAGGCGCCGAAGCCGAAGCAGCCCAGACCCGCCAGGAGCAGGTGGATGCCGAAGATCTTGGGAAGGTCGAGAGCTGGCTCCCCGGAGCGGGGGTCCTGCCAGATCTCGAGGTCCCAGTAGGTCCAGTGCCAGATGGCGGCCAGGAAAAGCAGGCCGCTGAAGATGATGTGGGCGGCGGCCACGCCCTCGAAGCTCCAGAAGCCGGGGTCGACGCCGGTTTCACCGGTGACGCTCCAGCCACCCCAGCTGCCCGTCACACCCAGGCGGGCCATGAAGGGCATGACGAACATGCCCTGGCGCCACATGGGGTTGAGGACCGGGTCGGAGGGGTCGAAGATCGCGAGCTCGTAGAGCGCCATGGAGCCGGCCCAGCCGGCTACCAGGGCGGTGTGCATGAGGTGCACGGCCAGCAGTCGGCCCGGGTCGTTGATGACGACCGTGTGCACCCGGTACCAGGGCAATCCCATTGGGGGGTCAGGTCTGGGTTGACAGTTGCCGAAGCCGGTCGCCGGGGCGATGGCGGCTAAGGAGACGCTCGGTGGATACCGATCCGTGCTGGCGATGGTAAGGGTTGCGGGCAACGGCACGGGGTCCAGGTAACGGACCGCAACGGCGCGCCTCACAATGGGAACCGTCCTGTTCCCCCAGAGGCTTCCGCCATGCCCGTGATCCGGTTCGTGCGTGAGCAGCGTGACGTCGAGTGCTACCCGGGGGAGAACCTCCGCGAGGTCGCCCTGCGGGAAGGCATCGAGCTGTACGGCCTCAAGGGCCGGCTGGGCAACTGCGGGGGCTGCGGCCAGTGCATCACCTGCTTCGTGGAGGTGGTGGAGGGCGGGGCGGCCAACGCCCTCACGGAGCAGACGGCGGTGGAGCAGCTCAAGCTCCGACGGCGTCCCCAGAGCTGGCGGCTGGCCTGTCAGGCCCTGGTGCAGAAATCGGTGATGGTGCTCACCAGACCCCAGGTGGGGCTCGCGGACCGGGAGGGCGAGCTGGCCCGGGCCCGCACCCAGCCCCTGCCGGAGGGCCCCATCGCCTGGCCCGTCCCCCCCGAGGACGAGGAGCCGGAGGGGGAGGCCGGCCCATCCGCAACGAGCGATGAAGGGGGCGTCATTCCCGCCGATGGGCGGTGATACCTTCTCAGAACCTCTCCAGCAGTCATGGAAACCAACGACCTCGGCTTCGTTGCCAGCCTCCTGTTCGTTCTGGTTCCCGCCGTTTTTCTGATCATTCTCTACATCCAGACCAACAGCCGCCAGGGCGGCTGAGTCAGCCTCAACGCGCCCGCCCCTCCGGCTCCCGCACCAGCAGCACCGGAGCCGGGGCGTGCACCCGGATGTAATCGCTGACCGAGCTGCCCAGCAGCTTGTCGAGATCCACCAGGCCCCGGGCCACGAGCGGCCTGCGGTCCTGGGAGGCGATCACCACCAGATCTGCCTTCGCCTCTTCGACGGCGGCACACACACCGCGGCCGATGTCGCCCGTGCGATGCACGCCCTTCATCTCCACGCCGAAGCTGCGGGCCCGTTGGATGGCCTTCTGCAGCACGTCGTCCCCGGGGGTGCGCCCACCGCGTGAGGGGGCGATGTCCTGGCGGGACACGTGCACGCCGGTGAGGCTGCCGCCGGGGATGCCCTGCACCAGTTCGCAGGCGAGCCGCAGGGCGTCATCGCCGACCCCGGTGCCGTCGATGGCCACCAGGACCCGGTTGATGGCCTTCACGTAGAGGTCGTCCCGCACCAGCAGCATGGGCCTGGTGGACAGCTGGAAGACGTACTGGCTGGCGCTGTTGCCGAGGATCGACTGCAGCCTGCCCAGGCCCCGCGACCCCATCACGATCAGGTCGGCCTCCAGCTCATCGGCCACGTTCAGCACGGTCAGCTTGGCGTCCCCCTCCCGCACCAGGGTGTTGACCTCGCCGGGGCTGAGACCGAGACGCTCGATGGCCTCCTTGATCAGCACCTCGGCCTGCTGGCGGTGGCTCTCCAGATCCAGACCCCCCTGCTCGGGAATCACGTGCAGCAGGTTGATCCGGGCCTGACGGCAGGGAGGGATGTCGCGCAGGATGCGGACCATCTCCTCCACATGACCTTTGCCGGAATCGGCGATCAGCAGGTTGCGGAACACGGACGTCAAAGAGGCTCTGGATCAGCCTATGGCTGATCCTCTTTCCGCAGTCCCCCGTGGTGAAGACCGTGATGCAGCGTCCCGAAGAGGGCTGGTGGTGCCTGAACCGGCGCGTGCTGCCGCAGCACACCGATCACGCCGGCGTGATGTGGCACGGGGCCTATCTGGCCTGGCTGGAAGAGGCCCGCGTCGAGGCCCTGGCCCAGGCCGGCCTCCATTACAGCTACCTCTCCGCCCGTGGGCTGGAGCTGCCGGTGGTGGGCCTGCGCATCGATTACCGCCAGGCCCTGCTCCACGGTGATGCGGTCGCGATCCACAGCCGGGTGCTGCCGCGGCAGGGCGTGAAGCTGCCCTGGCAGAGCCGCTTTCTGCGCCCGGATGGGGGGCTGGCGGCCGAGGCCTGCGTCGACCTCGTGCTGGTGGATCTCTCCGGGGGGGCCTCGCGGCGCCGGCTCCAGCGGCGCCTGCCGCCGGACCTGGAGCAGGCCCTGGCCATCCTGCGGGCGGGACCGCCTGACACCGGCATCCAGTTATAGTATACTTGTACTGCTGATTGGACGCCGGCGCGGGCCATGGGAGATCTGGTGCAGGGGGCGTTCCCCCGCAGGGTGTCTCCGGTCTGGGACCGGCAGCGACGGCTGTGGTGGCTGCTATGGAGTCGCTGCCCCGGCCTCGGTTGGCAGCGCCTGCGGGCCCTTGAGGCCAGCTGTGGTGGGCTGGCCGCCGCCTGGGGGGCCTCCGCTGCTGAGCTGGCGGCGGTGCCGGGTCTCGGTGAGGGGCTGGTGGCGGGGGTGGAGCGCTTCCGCCGCCGCTGGGGGCCCCGGCCCCTGGAGGCCTTCGCGCCCCGGTGCCGCTTCGGCCGCGGCGTGCTCGTCCCCGGCGACCGGGGCTGGCCCGGGGGCCTGGGGGCGCTGAAGCGGCCGCCCCTGCAGCTGTGCTGGCAGGGGCGGGGCAGCCTCTGGCCCCACCTGGGCCTGCGACGCTCGGTGGCGGTGGTGGGCACCCGGCGCCCGTCCCTGCACGGCCTCTCGATGGCCCAGGCCATCGGTGCGGCCCTGGCCGAGGCGGGCTGGCCCGTTCTGAGCGGGCTGGCGGAGGGCATCGATGGGGCCGCCCACCAGGGGTGCCTCGCGGCCGGAGGGGCCCCCGTGGGGGTGCTGGGCACACCGCTGGGTCGCGCCTATCCCCTCCATCACGCGCTGC
Source organism: Synechococcus sp. UW140 (assembly GCA_943369455.1). Classification (GTDB taxonomy): domain Bacteria; phylum Cyanobacteriota; class Cyanobacteriia; order PCC-6307; family Cyanobiaceae; genus Cyanobium. The sequence continues at coordinate 12,454 of CALRND020000016.1, read as the reverse complement.
TGCAGCGCCAGGTGTCCCGCCAGGGCCTCCTGGTGAGCGAGCTGGCCGAGGGCGCCGCCGTGCGCCCCGGCAGCTTCGCCGCCCGCAACCGCCTGCTGGTGGCCATGGCGGCCGCGGTGGTGGTGGTGGAGTGCCCGGTCGTCAGCGGGGCGCTGCATTCGGCCGAGCTGGCCTGGCAGCTGGAGCTGCCCCTGTGGGTGGTGCCCGCCGATGCCGGCCGGGCCTCGGCCATGGGCAGCAACCGGCTGTTGGCCAGGGGGGCCACGCCCCTGCTCCTCCCCGCCGACCTGATCGACCAGCTGGGTCCCGGTCCCCTGGCCCGCCGCGGGGCCGAGCCGGCACCGCCGGAGGAGCCGGCGGACGCCGAGGCGATGGCGGCCGACGGGCTGCTGGCGGCGGTGGGCGGAGGTGCCAGCCTCGAGCAGCTGAGCCTGGCGCTCGATCGGCCCATGGCCGAGCTGATGCCCCGGCTGCTGGAGCTGGAGCTGGCCGGGCGGCTGCGGGCCGAGGCGGGCCTCTGCTGGCGTCCCTGCTGAGGCTGTCGCCCCTGATTAGGCTCCCCCCATGGTTTCCCAGGCCGACACTGCCCCGATCCCCGCTCCCCCCGCCCCGGGGCCAGAGCCCCTGACGGTCACGGGGGCGGACCTGCTGGAGTGGCGCCGCCGCCTGATCGCACAGGGCGGCGCCGCCGCCGACCTCGACTGGCTGCTGGATCTGGGCGGCGGGCTGCGCTGGAGCCAGCTGCAGTCGCTCTGGTGTCACCCGAAGGCCTCCATCCGGCTCGATCGTCCGCTGGAGGCGCTTGAAGCCCTCTGGCGCCGTCACCTGCACACCCACGAGCCCCTGCAGTACCTGGTGGGCCGTTGCCCCTGGCGTGACCTGGAGCTGCCGGTGGCCCCCGGGGTGCTGATTCCCCGGCAGGAAACGGAGCTGCTGGTGGATCTGGCCCTGGAGCTGCGGCGGCCGGGCCGCCCCATCGCCTGCTGGGCCGACCTGGGCACGGGCTCCGGCTGTCTGGCCATCGCCCTGGCCCGCACCCTGCCCACCAGCCGGGGCTTTGCCGTCGAGGCCAGCGCCCCTGCCCTGGCCCAGGCCGGCGCCAACCTCACCCGCTGGGACCTGCGGCGCCAGGTCACCCTGCTCGCGGGCGACTGGTGGCAGCCCTTGGAGCCCTGGTGGGGCGGGCTGGATCTGGTGGTGAGCAATCCCCCCTACATCCCCAGCGCCACCCTGGCCGGGCTGGAGCCGGTGGTGCGCGACCACGAACCCCGGCTGGCCCTCGATGGTGGCCCCGACGGGCTGACGGCCCTCCGCCCGATCGTGGCCGGGGCCCTGCAGGCGCTGGCCCCCGGCGGCCTGCTGCTGCTGGAGCACCACCACGACCAGAGCGAGGCCGTCGGCGAGCTGCTGCGCGCCGCCGGTCTGGAACGGCTCGCGGCGCATGCCGACCTCGAGGGCCGAGCCCGCTTCGCCAGTGCCTGGAGGCCCGGCGCCCGATGAACGGACCCGCCGATCTGGCCAGGTGCCTGGAGGCCGGGGAGGCCGTCCTGTTCCCCACCGACACCCTGCCGGCCCTGGCCTGCCGGCCAGTGGCGGCGGCCCTGCTCTGGCGCCTCAAGCACCGGCCCGCCGACAAGCCCCTGATCCTGATGGGGGCCGACCTGCCCCAGCTGATCGCGGTCCTCGGGGTGCCCTGGCAGGAGGCCTGGCTGGAGCAGGCCCGGAGCAGCTGGCCCGGGGCCGTCACCCTGGTGCTGCCGGTCACCGGAGCCCTCACCGACCATCTCCACCCCGGCGGCACCAGCCTCGGCCTGCGCGTCCCGGCCAGCGAGCCGGCCCGGGAGCTGCTGCGCCTCAGCGGCCCCCTGGCCACCACCAGCGCCAACCGCTCCGGCCAGCCCCCGGCCACCACGGCGGCGGAGGCGGCGCACCAGTTCCCCGGGCTGGCCCTGCTGGAGCCCCTGCCCTGGCCCCCGGGGTCGGGCCAGGCCAGCACCGTCCTGGCCTGGCGGGGGGAGGAGCGCCGCGACGACCCCTGGGCGGTGCTCCGCTCCGGGGCCACGTCGGCGCCGGGCGCGGGAGGGTCCTGATGCTGCCGCTCCTGCTGGTGGTGCTGCTGGGGGTGTCCCTCATCCACTGGCTGCTGGTACCCCTGGTGCATCTCGCCACCCCCATCTTCGATCTGGGCTGGCTCGGCTGGCTGCTGCTGGCCCTCAGCCTGTGGCTGTTCGCCGGCGCCTGATGGCCCCCCGCTGACCCGCCCCCCGCCCGGCGTCCGTCCGGGGCCGGCCGGCACCTAGCCTCCCCACCGATTCCCCCGGCATCGCCCTTTTCCGCGGCCGCTCCCGTTGTTCCGCGCCGATGGTGGCGTGCCCGACGCCCCCATGACCCTTCCCCCCGCCGGTGATCCCGGCCTGGCCGCCTTCGGCTCCAGCCTCACGGCCATCACCCTGGCCGAGCTGGGGGACAAGACCTTCTTCATGGCCCTGATCCTGGCGGCGCGCCATCGCCCCCGCTGGGTGTTCGTGGGGGCCTTCGCCGCCCTCACCCTGGTCACCCTGTTGTCCCTGGGGATGGGGTACGGCCTGAGGGAATGGCTGCCCCAGACCGTCGTCCCCTGGCTGGCGGCGGCCCTGTTCCTCGGCTTCGGCGTCAAGCTGCTGGTGGATGCCGCCGGCCTGCCCGCCGATGCCGCCGGGGAGGAGGCCCAGGAGGCCAGGGAGGCGATCGACGCGGCCGAAAGTGATGGCAGCATCCGTGGCCCGGGTGCCGTGATCTGGGAGGCCTTCGTACTGGTGTTCCTGGCCGAACTGGGGGATCGCACCCAGTTCGCCACCATCTTTCTGGCGGCGGCGCCGGCCTTCACCTTCGCCGGCCTGCTGGCCGGCACGTTGCTGGGCCATGCCCTGGTCACCTGGCTGGCGGTGGGCGCGGGCCAGTGGATCGGCGGCAGGATCAGCGAGCGGGTGCTTTACCGCCTCAGCGGTGGCCTGTTTCTGGCCTTTGGCCTGCTGTCGCTCTGGCAGGCCATCGGCTGAAGCCCTTCAGCGGGAAGCGGGCTGCTGCAGATCCCAGCGGAACAGCCCCCGCAAGGTGGGCTGCTGGAACGGGCCTTCCTCCATCGAGGGTTTGAAATCCACCCGCTCGTTGACAGGAACCGTCAGGGGCCGCTCCGGCGGGCCGACGGCCGGCAGCGTTTTCGCCCCAGCCGTTGGCGCCGGTCCGCTGGGATCCACGTAGCGGGTGCGGATGCCGGGACTGCCCAGGATCTTCGCGCCGGAGCGGGTCGGGACCGCCTCCCGCTCCACAGGGGCCGGCGCAACCGGCGGCGGCGGCGGTGGCGGTCCCGGTGGGACCTGGGCGAGTGCCCCAGGCAGGGCGATGAGCCCTCCCACCAGCCAGCTGTGGCACGCCATGGCCTCCCGTGCGCTGTGCTGGGCCGATGGTAAGGGCGGTGGCGGCGCCCATCCCCTGGCAAGCCGGCTAACGGATTTGAACCGATGGCCTTCGCTTTACAAAAGCGCTGCTCTACCACTGAGCTAAGCCGGCGACGGGCCGTTGGCCCGGCCCAGCCTATCCCTGGGCCAGGGCCCAGAGCAGGAGCTGGGTGCGGCTGCGGCAGCCCGTCTTGGCCAGCAGGTGGGAGACGTGGCTCTCCACCGTGCGCGGGCTCAGCACCAGTTGGGCGGCGATGTGGCGGTTGCTGTCGCCCCGGCGCAGCAGATCGAGCACCCGTTGCTCCGCCGGGGTGATCGCCACCGGGAACGCTTCAGCCAAGGCCTGCCATCGCTGCACTGCCTGCAGCGTTCCCGCCGGCCGTCGACCGGGCTGCGTGGCCTCATTCCGGATCGGCGGGGGAGGGCTCCTCGGTCGGTTCGCTGGTCAGGGGAGCGGCCAGCTCCTGCGGGGCTTCGGGGTCGGGGGCCTGGGCCATGCCCACGGCGGCGGCTGCCGCCACCAGGGCCGGCAGGGGACGGGCCCGCTTGATCGGCAGGTTGGCCACCAGGGCGGTGACCCGGTCCTCGGTTTCGAGGCTCACGTCGCCTTCCTCGATGTCGATCTCCACGTAGCGCTGCACCACCTCGAGAATTTCGCGCCGCATCTGCTCGAGCAGTTCGGGATTGAGATCACTGCGGTCGTGGGCCAGCACCAGCTGCAGCCGCTCCTTGGCCATGGTGCCGCTTGGTTTCTGGCGCCCCAGCAACCGTTGGATGAAATCGAACAGCGTCATGGTGCTCAGAAGAGACCGGTGGTTTTGCGGATCTTGTTCATCAGCCGGGCGCGCAGGCCCCTGCGGGCCTTCGAGGGATCCTCCAGGGGGATGTCCTCGCCCCGCAGGCGCCGGGCGATGTTCTGGTAGGCCTTCGCGGCGGGGGATCCATTGCCGTTGAGGGTGAGCGGTTCCCCCCGGTTGGTGGACACGATCACCTGCTCGTCCTCCACCACCAGGCCCACCAGGGGCAGGGCCAGGATGTCGGTGACGTCATCGACGCCCAGCATCTCCTGGCTGGCCATCATCTTGGGCCGCACCCGGTTGAGCACCAGCTGCACCGGTGCCACCCCCCGGGTGTTGAGCAGGCCGATCACCCGGTCGGCATCCCGCACCGCCGAGACCTCTGGTGTCGTGATCACGATCGCCTCGCGGGCGGCGGCGGCGGCGTTCTTGAATCCGTCCTCGATCCCGGCCGGGCAGTCGATCAACACGTAGTCGGCCCGCTCAGCCACCATCGCCACGATGCGCTGCATGTCCTCGGGGGTGAGCCACTCGAGCATGCGGGGATTGCCGGCGGGCAGCAGGGCCAGGTTGGGCTCCTGCTTGTGTTTCACCAGGGCCTGCTCCAGCCGGCAGGTTTCGGCCAGCACCTCCTGGGCGGTGTACACGATCCGGTTCTCCAGGCCGAGCAGCAGATCGAGGTTGCGCAGGCCGAAATCGGCATCGAGGACGACGGTGCGCTCCCCCAGTCGGGCCAGGGCGATCCCCAGGTTGGCGGTGAGGGTCGTCTTGCCGACGCCCCCCTTGCCGGAGCAGATGAGGATGATGCGAGGGGAGGCTGACGTCACGGCATCCACGGGCGTCGGCGCAGGCTAATCCCACTCGGAGGAACGGCTGTGCCAAGGCCCTGAACTGCCGCTAGAAAGGCCCATCCTCTCCACGCTGCGATGACCACTGCCCCCCACCGGCCCCAGAGGCTGCTGGTGATGCCCGACGACGGTGTGGATGCGGTGGTCGAGCTGATCGAGACCGCCAGTGAGCAGCTGCTGCTCAAGCAGTTCAAGCTGCAGTCGGAGGCGGTGGAGGTGGCCCTGCGGCGGGCCCGGGAGCGGGGGGTGCAGGTGCGGGTCATGCTCAACCCCCACACCTCCGGCGGCGACCGCTGGAACGATGAGGCCTTCGCTCGCCTCCAGGGCTGGGGCATTGAGACCGCCTGGACCAGCGAGGCCTTCCCGGTGACCCACGAGAAATCGATGGTGGTCGACCGGCACACCGCCCTGGTGGCCACTTTCAACCTGGCCGACAAGTACTTCACCGAAACCCGCGACTACGGGGTGCTCACCTACAACCCCGCCGTGGTGGCCCAGGTGACCGCCGGTTTCGAGGCCGACTGGCAGCGCGTCTTCTTCCAGCCCGACCTGGGGGTGGGCCTGGTGTGGAGCAGCGCCCACAGCCGCGGCCAGATGGCCCGCATCGTCGATGCCGCCACCCGCACGCTCTGGATCCAGCACCCCAAGTTCGTCGATGCGGTGATCCTGGAGAGGATCATCAGCGCCCGGGAGCGGGGCGTGAAGGTGCGGGTGCTGTGCGGCGGCAAGCACGGCATCAGCGACTGGGACATCTACGACACGTTCTCCTCCCTGCGGGTGATGCAGCGCTTCGGCGTCAAGGTGCGGCGCCAGCAGCGTCCCAAGCTGCACGCCAAGCTGATCCTGGTGGATGGGGCCTTCGCCCAGACCGGCTCGATGAACATTGACCGCAGTGCCTTCGATCTGCGCCGCGAACTGGGCATCGAGAGCGACGCCCCCGAGGTGGTGACGCGGCTGCGGGAGATGTTCGAGACCGACTGGGAGAACGCCGAGAAGTACAACGCCCCCGATCCCCTCGACCCCAAGTATCACGAGGAAGGGGAACTGCCTCCGGATCCCCATTTCGTCCATGACTGAGACCCCCGCCCCCGCTCCGACGGCCGCTCCGCCCGGGCTGGGGCAGCTGTTCACGGGCATGCTGATGGTGGCCCTGTCCGCCTTCGGCGGTGGCCTCTCGGCCTGGAGCCAGCGGATCATCGTCGAGCAGCGCCGCTGGATGAGCAACGAGGAGTTCCTCACCGGACTCACCGTGGCCCGGCTCTTCCCCGGCCCCAACCAGATCAACATGGCCGTCTATGTGGGCACCTTCTTCCGCGGGCTGCCCGGTGCCCTGGCGGCCCTGGCGGGGATGCTGCTGGTGCCCTTCACCCTGTTGATGGTGGTGGGGCTGCTGTACTTCCAGTTCCACAGCCTGCCCGCCCTCGACCGGGTGCTGGCGGGGGTGGTGGCGGCGGCGGCGGGGATGGCACTGTCGATGGGCTTCAAGATCCTCGATGAGTACTGGAAGGATCCGATGGCCCTGCTGCTGGCGGCGGTCACCTTCGTGCTGATGACGTTTTTCCATGTGCGGCTGGTGCCGCTGGTGCTGGTGGCCGGCCCCCTGGCGATGGCCTGGTACTGGCCGCGGCGGTCCCAGCCCGGGCCCCCGGCGGGAGAGCCGCGCTGATGGCGCCCCTGCTGCTGGCGGCCGCCGCCGAGGCGGCCAGCTGCGCCCCCATGCGCCTCAACGATCTCGGCCACCTGCTGCAGGTGATGGGCACCTTTCTGGGCCTGTCGCTGTTCTCGCTGGGCGGCGGCAACACCCTCCTGGCCGAGTACCACCACCTCAGCGTCGTCCAGTACTGCTGGCTGCGGCCCTCCCAGTTCGCCGACCTCTACGCCCTGGCCGAGGCGGCCCCCGGCCCCAGCTCCATGATCGTGGGGCTGCTCGGCATGGGGGCCGGCTGGCCCGAGGGTCCCGGCTGGGCCCTGCTGAGCGCCTACGGCGCGGAGATCGCCATCCTGCTGCCCTCCACCCTGCTGATGGTGGTGGCCTGCCTGAGCTGGAACCGGCTGCGGGACTCCCCCTGGCGGGTGGCCTTCGAGCGGGGCCTGGGCCCGATCACCCTCGGCATCCTGTTCGCGGTGGGGGTGAAGATCCTCCAGACCGCCGACACCAATGCCCCCGGGGTGGTGGTGTCCCTGCTGGTGTGCGTACTGATGCTGCGCACCAGGATCTCGCCGCTGTGGTTCATGGCGGTGGCCGGCGGGCTCGGGGCCTTCGGCCTGATCAACCGCTGATCGCTGCTCAACCGCTGAAGTCCGGCGCCGCCGGATCGATCCGGATCTCCCCCTCCACCAGTCGGGCCTGCTCGGCCAGCCCCGGCGGCGGCAGACCCTCCGGGCCCCGGGCCACCACATCGGCAATACGCAGCTGCAGGGGCCGCAGCTGCAGGGCCACGATGCGCGCCTCCCGGTTCCCTTTGACACCGGCATGGGCGACGCCCCGCAGCCGCCCCCACACAAGCACGTTGCCGGCGGCGCTGATCCGGGCGCCGGGGTTCACATCCCCCAGCAGCAGCACCGAACCCTCCCCCTGCAGATGGTCGCCGGCGCGCAGGGTGCCGCGATGCACGAGCAGATCGGGTGCCGGTGCCGCCGGGGCCGCGGCGGGTGGCGACGGCCGCGACGGGCCCGGATCGGTGTCGAGGCCGAGGGCGGCGGCGGCCACCAGGGTTTCCGGCCGGTGGCTGGCGACGCGCACCAGTTCCAGTTGCAGGCAACCCAGCAGCTCCTGCAGCTGGCGCAGGTCCGGCAGCCGCAGGAGCCAGCGGCCCGCCTCCAGCACCACGGAGCCCGCGGGCGGTTGGCGACTGCCGAGGACGTAGCGCACCTCCTCGAGGGCACTGGCCGATCCCTCCTGGTCCGGCAGCCGCAGCAGGTGGGGCTGCTGGCCATCGATCGCCTGGATCAGTGCGGCTGCCACGACGATGCCCTGCGGTGCAGCGAACCTAGAGGTCCCGCCGGCCGGCGTCGTCCTGCCGCCGCACCGCCAGGGTCTCCCGCAGCGCGTCGCTGACCCGGGCCGGATGGATCAGCCAGGCCATGTCGACCGTCTGGCAGAGGCTGGCCACCAGGGGCGAGCGCTGCTCGAGGGCCTGCAGCCGCTGGCCGTCCCAGAGGCGCAGGCCCCCGGAATAGGGGTGATAGCCCCGGCTCTGGCGTTGCTCCAGGGCGCAGCAGCCTTCCGCCACCAGGCCGGCCCGTTCGCACAGGCCCCGTGCCACCGCCAGCAGCTCGATCCGGCCGGCCGGGGAGAGGTCGCTGACGTCGGTGGCCTTGGGCAGGCGCCGCTCCAGCAGCCGCCCGCAGGGGTCGGCCAGCTCCTCGGGCCCCTCCTCCCGCCAGCGCACCAGGTGGTAGCCCGTGCGGATGTCGTCGTTGGCCAGGTAGCTGTCCAGGTCGAGGTGATCCCGGTCCCAGAGCCAGCGGGCCATGGTGGCGTCCGCCCAGACCAGGCCAGGGCCGAGCCTGCGGGCCACGCTGATCACCCGGTTGAGCAGCCAGTTGCAGACGATGTTGAGCCGGTGGTTGTAGACGCTCCGATACATCAGATGGCGCACCACCAGGTAGTGCTCCACCGCCATCAGGCCGCGGGGGTGGAGGGCCAGATCCCCGTCGGGCGCCAGGGTGAGGCTGGCGAGGATCCGCTCCAGATCCAGCTGGCCGTAGCGGGTGCCGGTGCTGTAGCTGTCGCGCAGCAGGTAGTCGAGCCGGTCGCAGTCCAGCTGGCTGCTCACCAGTGCCTTGATGGCCCGGCTCGGGTGGTGGCCGTGCTCCAGCAGGTCGGCCACCAGGGCGGCCCGGCCCGGGGCGCCGTCATCGAGGCGGTCCCGCAGGGCGGGATGGTCGCGGATCAGCCGGCCCGACCAGGTCTCATGCCGCAGGCCGAACATCTCCTCGCCGGAGTGGCTGAGGGGCCCGTGGCCCACGTCGTGCAGCAGGGCGGCGGCATAGAGCACGTCCCGGTGCCGGGACAGGGAGGGATCGAGCCGCTCCAGCTGCTGCAGGGCCAGCCGCGCCACTGCCAGCACCCCGAGGGAATGGGTGAAGCGGCTGGATTCCGCCCCGTGGAAGGTAAGGAAGGCAGGCCCCAGCTGGCGGATGCGACGCAGCCGCTGGAAGGGGGCGGTGTCGATCAGGTCGATCGCCAGGGCCTCGGCCGGATCCTGGCGATCCAGGCGGATCGCCCCATGGAGCGGATCGTGGTACGTGCGCTGGCTCATGGGACCTGGGTCGACAGACCGGCGACCAGCAGCCCGGCCGCATCCTGCAGCCAGGTGTCCCCCTCCCCATCGGGCTCCAGCGGCTCCGGCTGGGGCAGCGGCACGTCCGGCTCGATGCCCTGGTTCTGGATGTCGCGACCGCTGGGGGTGAGGTAGCGGGCCACGGTCACCGCCAGGCCGCTGCCGTCGCTCAGGTTGATCAGGGTCTGGATCAGCCCCTTGCCGAAGGTGCGGCTGCCGGCCAGGCGCGAGCGGCCGCTGTCCTGCAGGGCCCCGGCCAGGATCTCGCTGGCGCTGGCCGTGCCGGCGTTCACCAGGGTGAGCATGGGGCCGCCATACAGCTGCCCTGGACCGGCCTGCTGCCGGTCGGCGATGCCGCCCCGGTCCTGGGTCTCCACGATCGGGTCCCCGTTGAGCAGTCCGTCGGCCACCGCCAGACCGGCGGCCACCAGGCCCCCGGAGTTGTTACGCAGATCCAGGATCAGCCCCTCGATCGGCCCGCTGCCACCGGGGGCGGTCAGGGCGGCCAGGGCGGCCCGCACCTGCTGGGGCACCGGCTCGCTGAACTGGGTGATCCGCAGGTAACCGAGGCTGTGGCCCTCGCTGAGCAACCGGTGGCTGCGAACGGGCTGCAGATCCACCTCGCGGCGATCGAGCAGCACCTCGCTCTCCTGTCCCGACGGGGCGCGCAGGGCCACCAGCACGTCGCTGCCGGCCGGTCCCCGCAGCCGGGCGGCGGTGCCGTCCAGCCCCAGCTCCTCAGCCGATGTGCCGTTCACCCGCAGGATCTCGGTGCCGGAGACGATGCCGGCATCCGCGGCGGGGGAGGCGTCGAGGGGGGCGATCACCACGATCCGCTGGTCCCCCGCCCGCCGGCCCAGTTGCAGTCCCACACCGCTCACCCGCCCCTGGGTGCTGGAGCGCAGGGTGGCGAACTCCTCCGGGCGCAGCATCCGGGTGTAGGGGTCGTCGATGGGGGCCAGCATCGCCTCGATCGCCGCGTAGGCCTCCAGGGAGCTGCTGATCGGCTGCTCCAGGGTCTTCTGGCGCAGGCGCCGCCACTGCACTGTCTCCAGCTGGGCCGGATCGACGTAACTCTGGTTCACGAGCCGCCAGGCCTCCACCACCAGCTGCTGGGCATCGTTGAGCGCCAGCGCCGCTGCGGGCACGCCGAGCGGCAGGCACAGAAGCAGGCAGAGCCCTGTCCCCACCAGGAGCCGCAGGGGCGCCAGCCGGCTGCGCGGTCCTGTTGCAAACCATTGAGCCGGCAGGGAGCGGCGGGCCGGGTCTCTCACGGGGGGGTCAGAACGATCGGTAGACTCTCGCAACCCAAGCCCCACGCTGCATGGCGAACTCGTCCACCGGCGCCAAGTCGTCCCCGATCTATGACTGGTTCGAGGAGCGCCTGGAGATCCAGGCCATTGCCGACGATATTTCCGCCAAGTACGTCCCCCCCCACGTCAATATCTTCTATTGCCTGGGCGGCATCACCCTGGTCTGCTTCCTGATCCAGTTCGCCACCGGGTTCGCGATGACCTTCTACTACAAGCCCACGGTGGTGGAGGCCTACAGCTCGGTCCAGTACCTGATGACCGACGTGAGCTTCGGCTGGCTGATCCGCTCGGTCCATCGCTGGAGCGCCAGCATGATGGTGCTGATGCTGATCCTGCACGTGTTCCGGGTGTACCTCACCGGCGGCTTCAAGCGTCCCCGTGAGCTCACCTGGGTCACCGGCGTCACCATGGCCGTGATCACCGTGTCGTTCGGCGTCACTGGCTACTCCCTCCCCTGGGACCAGGTCGGCTACTGGGCCGTGAAGATCGTCAGCGGCGTGCCTGCCGCCGTCCCGGTGGTCGGCGACTTCATGGTCGAGCTGCTCCGCGGTGGCGAGAGCGTCGGCCAGTCCACCCTGACCCGCTTCTACAGCCTCCACACCTTCGTTCTGCCCTGGCTGCTGGCGGTGTTCATGCTGATCCACTTCCTGATGATCCGTAAGCAGGGCATCTCCGGCCCGCTCTGAACCCCGTTCTTCCCCTTAGCCTTCCTCCACCGGTCACCAGCGCTCCGAGCCCCCACCATGCACATCCTCAAGAAGCCTGACCTCACCGATCCCAAGCTGCGGGCCAAGCTGGCCAAGGGCATGGGGCACAACTACTACGGTGAGCCGGCCTGGCCCAACGACCTCCTCTACATCTTCCCGGTGGTGATCCTCGGGACGATCGCCTGCCTCGTCGGCCTGGCCGTCATGGATCCGGCGATGCTGGGTGATCGGGCCGATCCCTTTGCCACCCCGCTGGAGATCCTCCCGGAGTGGTACCTCTATCCGGTGTTCCAGATCCTCAGGGTCGTCCCCAACAAGCTGCTGGGCATCACCCTGCAGACGATGGTGCCCCTGGGTCTGATGCTGATCCCCTTCATCGAGAGCTTCAACAAGTTCCAGAACCCGTTCCGCCGGCCCGTAGCCATGGGCGCCTTCCTGTTCGGCACCGTGTTCACCATCTACCTGGGCATCGGCGCCTGCCTGCCGATCGACAAGTCCCTCACCCTGGGTCTGTTCTGAGTCGTCGGCCGGCTTCCGCCTTCATCCAAACCTCTCAAGCCGCGAGTCATCGCGGCTTTTTTTTGCCCATGCCCCCTTCCATGCCCCTGATCCTTCAGGGGCGCTCCGGAGGGGCTTGGCGGCGTCCAGAACCATCACACCCCGCACCGGGGCCGCAGGCAGCGTCACCGGCCCTGTGCTCGGTTGCACGGTTCCCCGCAGCAGCCCTCGCATGGAACCCTCCCAGGCCCTTGATGCCGTGCCTGAGGGGGACAGGCCGCCAGCTACCCGGTCCGTCCAGTTGGGTCAGCCCAGAGCCTGCGGTTCCAGTCCGTCGTGCCGCCCAGGCCAGTTGTGATGAGGTCACAGGGCTCCTCGAGCCCGTTCTGATCAGCCGCTGGGGAGCTCCCCCAACCCACGTGATATGATTTTGGACTGCGCCCCAGAGAACGCGAGTTCGAGAGGGGAGCAGGCTTACGGGACTGAGAGGCGCGAGCCGACGGTGTTGTAAGTTTTCTGAGTCGCCGGGAGGCGACGCGCCGCGAGAGCCCCGGAAGGGGTGGAGCGG
>CALRND020000015.1:0-35888 GCA_943369455.1 Synechococcus sp. UW140 | reverse complement strand
CCGCTCCACCCCTTCCGGGGCTCTCGCGGCGCGTCGCCTCCCGGCGACTCAGAAAACTTACAACACCGTCGGCTCGCGCCTCTCAGTCCCGTAAGCCTGCTCCCCTCTCGAACTCGCGTTCTCTGGGGCGCAGTCCAAAATCATATCACCTGTTCCGCAGGACCCCTGGTCTCCAGGGCCTCCGCCCACGGCATGAACCGCTCCAGCGTCTCCTGGCGGTTGGCCACGAGCACCGGGAAGTCCGTCTGGGCCAGGTCCTGGCCGGGCTGCAGCCCGCGGGGGCTCACCCCCAGCCAGCGCAGGGGACAGCCCAGCTCTTCGAGCACCAGCCAGGCCGCCGCCAGGTCCCAGATCTTCGGTGTGGCCTCCAGGGCCGCCATGGTCTGCCCCATGGCCACCGACACCAGATTGAGGCTGGCGACGCCCAGCAGGCGGATCTTGCCGGGGAACGGGCGGTGGGGCAGCTTCTGGAGCACCCGGATCGAACGGCTGCAGAGCGACGCGCAGCCGGCGTTGTGGAGCTGCTGGGCGGGCGGCGGGATGGGCTTGCCGTTGCGCCAGGCCCCCTCGCCCCGGATGGCCACGATCCGCTGCCGCAGCGGCGGCACGTCGAGGATGGCCAGGACCGGCACGCCACCCTCGAAGCGGGCCATCGAGATCGCCCAGTAGGGGATGCCGGCGGCGAAATTGGTGGTGCCATCGAGGGGATCCACCACCCAGTAGGCCGGCGTGGCGGGCACCTGCTGACGGCCCTCCTCGCTCAGGACCCCCTCCCCGGGGAACAGCTCGGCCAGTCCCTCCACCAGGGTGGCGTCGCTCCAGCGATCACAGGCCGTGATGAAGGACCCATCCGCCTTCAGATCCGGCTGGCTGTGGCCGAAGTCGGCCCGCTGACGCTCGGCGACCCGGTCGAGCAGGGCCTCCAGACGGGAATCGAGGGGGTGCGGGTTGAGGGCCTTCATCCCATTTCCATCTCCAGAACCTGGCTGAGGCTGCGGGAGGTGTCCTCCCGGAACTGGCGCACGTTGACATACCCGAGGAGCAGCAGGGCCGCCAGGGCCACCAGGAGCTCGACACCCAGCACCACGGCAAACGGTCCGTAGGGCCCGTCCCCCAAGGGCAGGGAACGGCCGATGTCGTACAGGCCGCCGCCGAGGAGCTTGCCGATCGCCCTGGACAGGGCCTGGGCCAGGCCCCAGACGCCGACGAAGGTGCCGGCGGCCTGGGGAAGGGTGAGGTCGAGCATCAGGCAGAGGGCACTGTTGGTGCCGATGCCGGCCGCCAGCCCGAACAGCACCATGACGGCCTGCAGGAAGGGGATCCGGGCGGTCAGGCCCGCCACGAGCAGCAGCAGCAGGGACAGGGCGATCAGCTGGCAGCCCAGGCGGGCGGTGGCCATCTTCCCGAGCCGTGGCACCACCCAGAGTCCCGCGAGCAGCAGGCCCACCAGGGTGCCGACGCCCCAGAAGGCGTTGAGCTGGGCGGTGGCGGCGATCGGCATGGCGAACACCTGGGCGCCGTAGCTCTCGAGCACCGGATCCTGCAGGAACAGCGCCAGGGTGAACAGGATCAGGAAGGAGAAAAAGATCAGCACCTGGCGGCTGGAGGTGATCAGGGTCCAGGACTGGCGCAGGCCGATGGCATCCTCCCGCGGCACCACCGTCCCGTCGCTGCGCTCCCGCAGGGGGGACTCCATGCCCCAGGTGGCGACCACGGTGAGCAGCATCACCACCCCGGCCACGGTCGTCATGAAGCGGGAGAGGGCCGCCTCGAGCACCACCGGATCGCTGACCCCGTCCAGGGAGCGCAGGCTCACACCGATGGACACCGCGCCGATGACGATGCCGACCGTGAGCATGCACCAGATGATGCTCACCGCCCGGGGCCGCTCCTGCTCACTGGTGCGATCGATGACCAGGGCCAGATAGGGAGTGGTGGCCAGGGAAATCGCCAGGCCATAGAGGGCGAACAGGCCGCAGAGGGCGGCGATCCCGAGGGCGAGACCGGGCTGGCTGCCGTCCTCGAGCAGGCGCCCCACCCGGAAGATCAGCGGCACCGACAGCACGGCCAGCAGGCAGAAGCCCGCCGTGCCGAGCAGCACGTAGGGAACCCGGTGGCGGGAGGCCAGGGGGTGGGCATCGGAGATCTGGCCGAACAGCACCCTGGAGGGGGCCACGAACTGCTCAAAAGCCAGGGCACCGCCCACCAGCAGTCCGGGGAAGCCCAGCTCACTGAGCATGATCCGGTTGAGCAGACCGGAAAAGATCACCGCCAGGCAGCCCAGGCAACCCTGGAAGAGGCCCAGTCGCACCGTGGCGGGGAGGGTCAGGCCGGGGCGGAGGGGTGACGACAACGGGCGTCAGGACCCCGGCGGCATCGCCTGGGACCCGATGGGGCTGCCCGCCCGGCAGGCCGGGATCAGGGGCTGGGGCTCCACGGGGATTTCGGGCGAACCGGACGCCTTCGGGCTGGTGGCCGGCAGGGACTGGCGCTGGCACAGGCCGACCTGGTCGAGACCGGTGAAACGCCGCAGCCGGGCCAGGGCCTTGTTGTAGTCGGAGATGGCTGTCGACCAGCGCACCTCGGCCTGGGTCAGGTCGCGCTGGGTGTCGACCACCTCCCGCTGGGTGGTGACACCGGCCTGGAAGCGCAGGCGCGCCAGCCGCAGGGATTCCCGGGTGGAGATCACCTCGCGGGAGGTGGTGGTGATGTTGCGGTTGTTCTTCTCCAGTTCGTAGAAGTTGGTTTCCACCTGCTGGCGGATCGCGTCCCGCTGCTGGGCGAACTGGAAGGAGTTCTCCTGGGCGACCTGCTTCTGGCGGCGGTAATTGGCCCGGGCGGCACCGCCGTCGAAGATCGTCCAGCTGAGGTTGAGGCCCACCGTGTTCTCCACCGACCAGCCCTCGTTGCCGAAGTTGACCCCCGGGGTGCTGCGGTTGGCGAACTGGACCCCCCGGGTGCGGCCACCGGTGAGGCCATAGGCGATGTTCAGGAACGGCTGGGCCACGCCCAGGGCCGCGTTCGCCTCACTGTTGGCGATCGAGATGTTGAGCAGGACGTTGTCGAGCTCCTCGCGGAAGGCGTAGGCGGCGATGATGCTTTCCTGCAGCGACGGCAGCCAGGAGCCCACCACCCTCGAGGGTTCCTTCGAGGTGGGGGTGACGTCCTGGGGCAGGTCGAGCAGGGCGGCGAGGGCGCGACGGGCGATGGCCTGGTCGGCCAGGCCCTGGGTGAGCACCTGCTGGTCGCGGGCCAGCTGGGTTTCGGCCTCCAGCACCTCCAGCTTGGTGGCCACGCCGGCCTGGAAGCGGGCCTTGGCGTCCCGCAGGCTCACCAGGGAGGAGCGCACCGACTCCTGGCCGATGCGGACCGTCTCGTCGGAGACCTGGAGGTTGAAGAAGGCCTCGGCCGCCTCCAGGCGCCGCGCCCGCAGGCCGATCAGGTACTGGTTCTTGGCCTGCTCGAAACGGTCGCGGGCGGCGGCGATCTGCGGCGTGCGCGTGGGGTTGATCAGGCCCCAGCTCGCCTGGAGCACCGCCGTCATCCGCCAGATGCTGGTGATGGTGTTGCCGGGTTGCTGGCCGGTGCCGGTGAAGGCGCTGCTGAACTGCTGGCCGCCGGTGTAGGTGGGCAGGCTGTTGGCGTTGAGCTGGATCGTGGGATACCAGAGGGCGATCTGGGCCCGCAGGGCCGACTGGGCCTGCTCCACCTGGCTGGCGATCGCCTTGAGCTCGGGGTTGTTGACCTCGACCAGGGTTTCCACATCGGCCAGGCCGAGGGGGCGCAGCTCCCGGATGCGCACCTGGGAGGGCTTGACCGGCAGGGCCAGGGGGTTGGGGGCCGCCAGATCCTGGAGGCCCGGGGGCAGTTCCTTGGCGGCCGGCGCCAGCACCGTGGGGTTGGACTTGGGCCTGGGCCCCTTGACCTCAGGGGCCAGCGGCAGGGCCGGTGGGGCCGGAAGGCTCGGGCTGGCCGGGGCTGGGGCGGACTGGGCCCGAACCGGCAGCGCCTGGAGGCCGAACGACGGGAGCACCACCAGTGCCGCGAGCAGGAGTGGTTGGCGCCTCACGTTGGACCGTTCGCTTCAGCCAGAGCTTAAGCATCTCCCCGTGGGGTGCCGAGGCAGGCGGCCACCAGATCGTCCGCACCCCCCAGCAATCGAACCGGCACAGGCAGACGACCGCGCAGCTCGGCGAGGGTGCTGTCGTCGAGAAACACCTCCTCCCCCTCCCGCAGCATCACCCGCGGCAGCAGCAGTTCCTCCCCCAGGTCACGGCCGCGGAGGCCCTCGATCAGGTCGGAACCCGTGAGCAGCCCGGTGACCACCTGCTCCTGGCCCCAGTAGGGGCTGGGCAGGCCATGGAGGAGCAGCTCCAGCCCCTCGACCCGGTTGAGCCTCTCCACCACGGGCTGCAGGGCCTCGGCCACGAGGCGACCGACCACCCAGCTGCAGCGGCGCGGGCTGGCGATGCTGGCGGGAAGCTCCCGGGTGGCGCCCTCCAGGTCCTCCAGGAAGGCGCGGATGCTGCCGACCCCGTTCTCCTGCTGGGGCAGATCCTCGTAGCTGGCGCGCGGCGGCAGGGGCCGGCCGGCGATCAGAAACCACTCATCGGACAGCCAGGCGAAACGGCTGCCGGTCCTGGCCTGGAAGGCGGGCTGCAGGCGCTCGACCCGGGCGATCACGTCCAGGGCCACCTCCCGATCGACCGGCCGGAGGGCATCGCCGGCCGGGCGGAAGCGCGTCAGACCCACCGGCACCACGGCGGTGGAGAGGACGGCGGGCCAGGGTCCGGTGGCGAACCGCGCCAGGTCGGTGAGGGTGCGCTCCAGGGCCTCGCCGTCGTTCAGCCCCGGGCAGACCACCACCTGGGCGTGGATCTGGAGACGCCGCTCGGCGAACCAGGCCAGCTGTTCCAGCAGCAGGGCGGCCCGTGGGTTGACCAGCAGGCGGCTGCGCAGCTCCGGATCGGTGGCATGGACCGACACGAACAGGGGCGACAGGCGCTGCTCCTCGATCCGGCTCCAGTCGGCCGCCGTGAGGTTGGTGAGGGTGAGATAGGAGCCGTAGAGAAAGCTGAGCCGGTAGTCGTCGTCCTTGAGGTAGAGGCTGTCGCGGCGCCCCGGCGGCTGCTGGTCGATGAAGCAGAAGGGGCAGTGGTTGTTGCACTGGCGCAACCCGTCGAACAGGGCCTCGCTGAAGCCCAGCCCCAGCCCCTCGTCCAGGTCCTTTTCCAGCTCCACCACGTGGAGGGTGCCGTCGGGGTCCTCCACCTCGAGCACCAGCTCCTCCTCGCCCTGCAGCACCTGGACGTCGATCAGATCCCGCGGGCGGATGCCGTTGATGCTGCGCAGGCGATCACCGGGCTGGAACCCCAGCTCCTCGGCGATCGAGCCCGGCTCGACCGTGGCCACCAGGGCAGGCCGGGGCTGGGTGGCGGGCCCGGCGAGGGCAGAGGGCCCGGCCAGGGTGGTGGGCCCGGCGAGGGCAGAGGAAGGCTCCTTCCACACGGGAGGTGACGGCGGGGATCGGGGACGTTGGCTCCAGTGTGGCGGCCCCACCCGCTCAGGGGGTGGGCCCCTCCAGCCCCCGGAAGCCCAGCAGGATCACCAGACCGAACAGCAACCGGTAGCCGACGAAGATCCAGGTGCTGTTCTGCTGCAGGAAGCGCAGCAGCCAGGCGATCGCCAGCCAGGAGACCACCGCCGCCGCGGCGATGCCCACCAGCATCGGAATCACGCCGCCGGTCTCGACCGAGCCGAAGGCGGCCTTGAGCTCCACCAGTCCGGCCAGGGTGATGGCGGGAATGCCCAGCAGGAAGGAGAAGCGGGCCGCGTCGGAGCGCTGCCAGCCATCGAACAGCGACGCGGTCAGGGTGCTGCCCGAGCGGGACACACCGGGAATCAGGGCGAGCGCCTGGGCCAGCCCCACCAGCAGGCCGTCGCGGGGGGTGACGGCCTCCAGCAGGCGGCGGCGGCGGCCCACCAGTTCCGCCACCGCCAGCAGCAGCGCCATCACGATCGAGACGATGGCGATCGACGGGAGGCTGCGCAGGGGGGAGGTCTCGTAGCCGGGCAGCAGCACCTTGATCGCGAGACCCGCCAGCAGGATGGGCACCGTGCCCAGCGCGATGGCCACCCCCAGCCGGGCCGGCGGGTCGTTCCACTGACCATGGCGGAAGGCCCGAACCACCCCGGCACTCACCTCGGCCAGATCCTTGCGGAAATAGCCGAGCACCGCAGCGATGCTGCCCAGCTGGATCACGGCGGTGAAGGCCACCCCGGGGTCACCCCAACCCAGCAGGACCGGAACCACCTTCAGATGGGCCGTGCTGCTGATCGGCAGGAACTCCGTCAGCCCCTGCACGACCCCCAGAACGAAGGCGTGCCAGCAGGCCTCGACCAGGGGCAGGGCGGCGGCCGTGGCGACCAGCGGCATGGGGGAAGCCGATACTGCGGCTGACCCTATGGCCGGACGGGTCACGGAAGCACCCCCCCAGCCCCTTAAGGTTGCACAACTTTCTTCACAACCAGGTGCTCGGGGTTCCGCCCACCCTTTCCGCCCGTTCCGAGGCCCTGCCGAGCCTGCGGCTCGGCGCCCTCCCGGCCGCGGCCGTGCTGCCCCTGGCGGCCGCCCTGCTGGTCACGGTGCCGGTGTTTCTGCAGGCCCCCTGGGTGCGCGCAGCCCCGATGGCGGCGACCCTGTTCACCGTCCCCCTGATGGCCTTCGCCCTGCTGCTGGAGCGCCGGAGCCAGGGCCCCTGGCAACAGCTGGGCGTGCTGCTGGTGGGCTTCAGCGGCAGCTGGCTGGGGGGCTGCCTGTTCTGGGGCTGGTTCCGGTTCCATCCCGTGATGCATCTGCCGATCGAGGCCTTCGCCCTGCCCCTGGCGGTGGCGGGCCTCGGCGGCCGCTGGCGCCTGGCGGGCGCCTTTTACCTCGGCTCCCTGCTCGGCACCGCCAGCACCGATGGGGTGATGGCGGCCGCCGGCCTCATGGACCTCTGGCCCCGGGTGCTGAGCGCGCCCCTCAGCGAAGCCCCCCTCCTGCTCCAGGACGCCGCCCTCCAGGTGCTCCAGCCCTGGCCCCTGGCCCTGGTCGCCCTGGCGGCGGGCCTGCTGCTGCTCCTGGGCCGCCGCCTCTGGTCGCTCGGCGGGCCCTGGCGGGTGGCCGCCGCGGCCGTGGGCACCACCCTGGCCGTCGACGCCCTGTTCCTCGGCGCGGCCCTGCTGGCCCCCCAGCTGAGCGGCCTGATCTGAAGAACTGCAAAAGCACGCCCGCCTGCGCAGGGAGACCCGGGGGCCTTCTGTAACGTTGCTGGGGTGATCTGCGGATCACCGCCCTGTCCCTGCCAGGGTCCCCTGGTTCTATCCCCCTAAGGAGTGTCGTGATGAAGCGGCTGCTTGCCTGGTTGATGAGTGGTGTGGTCCTGGCCGGTCTGCTCGTGACCCTGCTTCTGCCCGGTGCCGCCCTCGCCGCGGAGCGCCGCAACGAGATCGACGACAAGCTCGCCGAGAGCGTCGGCAAGGTGGATCTCAACAACGCTTCGGTGCGCCGGTTCCAGCAGTACCCCGGCATGTACCCGACCCTGGCCGGCAAGATCGTCCTCGGTGGCCCCTACGACAGCGTCGATGACGTGTTGTCGCTCGATCTGACCGACCGCCAGAAGGAGCTGTTCAACAAGTACAAGGGCAACTTCACCGTGACCCCCCCGGCGATCGCCCTGAACGAAGGCTTCGATCGCATCAACGACGGCGTCTACCGCTGAGCCCGCGGAGCCAAGGCCAATTCATGGCCTTCCCTGCTCGATCCACCCCTCCGGAACCGCCGTCACCACGGCGGTTTTTTTGTGGCCGGTGGCCCGCCACCCCCCGTCCCATAGGCTCGGCTGCAGAAGGCACGGTGCGAAGGGGTGAACCAGCCGCTTGGATGAGCCCGATCCGCCCATGGCACCCCACTGGGACGTGGTGGTGGTCGGCAGTGGTGCCGCAGGCCTGATGACCTGCCTGGAATTGCCCCCGCAGCTGCGCGTGCTGCTGCTGAGCAAATCCAGCGCCCCCCCGTCGGCCAGCCGCTGGGCCCAGGGGGGCATCGCTGCGGTGACCGGAGCCGACGACAGCTTTGCCAGCCACATCGCCGACACCCTCAAGGCCGGCGCCGGGCTCTGCGATCCGGCCGCGGTCGAGGTGCTGGTGCGGGAGGCGCCCGCCTGCGTCGAGCGCCTCGTGCAGCTGGGCATGGACTTCGATCGCACCCCCCAGGGCCTGAGCACCACCCTGGAAGCGGCCCACAGCCACCGCCGCGTGCTCCACGCCCAGGACCGCACCGGGGGCGCCCTGGTGGATGCCCTGGAGCGGGAGGTGCAGCGCCGGCCCGGCCTGGAGCAACGCAAGGGCATCCCCGCCCTGCAGCTGTGGGTGGAGAACGGCCAGTGCCTCGGGCTGCAGGTGCTCGAAGGCCACCGGCTGCGCTGGCTGCGGGCCGGTGCGGTGGTGCTGGCCAGCGGCGGCGGCGGCCACCTGTTCGCCCACACCACCAACCCGGCCCAGGCCAGCGGCGACGGCGTCGCCATGGCCTGGAGCGCCGGCGCCCGGGTGCGGGATCTGGAGTTCGTGCAGTTCCACCCCACGGCACTGATGCTGCCGGACGCCCCCCACTTCCTGATCAGCGAGGCGGTGCGCGGCGAGGGGGCCCGGCTCTTTGACGACGCCGGCCGCTCACCGGTGGCCCTGCTGGAGGGGGGCGATCTGGCTCCGCGGGACCAGGTGAGCCGCGCCCTGGCCCGCTGCATGGCCGAGCAGGGGGTCACCCACCTGTGGCTCGACCTGCGGCCGGTGGGTCGCGATCGGCTGGAACGCCAGTTCCCGACCATCCTGCGCCGCTGCCGGGAGCTGGGGCTGGCCCCCGGCGACGCCCCGATTCCCGTGGCCCCGGCTGCCCACTACTGGATGGGGGGCATCGGCACCGACCTGGAGGCCGCCACCAGCCTGGGGGGCCTCTACGCGGTGGGGGAAGTGGCCAGCACCGGGGTGCACGGCGCCAACCGGCTGGCCAGCAACTCGCTGATGGAATGCCTCGTCTTCGCCCGCCGGCTGCGCCATCTGCAGCCCCAGACCCTTCCCCCCGCTCCCCAAGGCGCCCCCTGCGAGGCCCCGGCCCTCAGCGAAGCCGAGGCGCGCTCGGGCCCCGACGAGGCGACCCTGATCGCCGCGATCGCCGACCTGCGCCGGCTCTGCTGGCAGGTGGCCGGTGTGGAACGCCGCGGCGTCGATCTGATCGGCGCCCTGGGGCGGGTGCGCAGCGAGCGCTCGGGCCATGAACGCTCCCCCCTGCTGCGCCGGGCCCACGATCTGCCCCACGACCAGGAACTGGCGCTGACGGCGGAACAGGGCCGCCGTCTGCTGCTGCAGCAGGACCTGCGCCAGCGGCTGGTGCTGGCGGAGCTGCTGATGGAGGCCGCCGCCTTCCGGGTCGAGAGTCGCGGCGGCCATCACCGCACCGATGCCCCGGCTCCCCAGCCGTTCTGGCGGCGCCACACGGTGCAGCTGCGGGGGCGCTCCCCCTTCACCACCCCGGTGGGGCAGGACTGAGGGGACAAGCTCAGACCTGAGGGAGCGGCTCAGTTGGCGATCGAGCCCTTGTAGCCGCTCATGGCGGCGAGCTGGGCGAGGGTCTTCTGGCCGGAATCGAGCTTGCCCTTGATCTCCCAGGTGGGAAAGCCCTGGATGTTCTTGGTGGCGCAGAGGGCGGCCTGACTGTTGTGACCGTCCGGGGCGCATTCGACGATCTTGAGCTTCGCGGTGGCCTCCTTGCCGAAGAGTTCCTTCTGGTCGTGGCAATGGGGGCACCAGTAGGCCGAGTACATGACCACGCCGGTGGCGGTGAGGTGCTCGGCGAGGGCCATGGTGGCCGGGGTGCTGGCGGAGACCACCGGGATCGGCATGCCGGGTCCCGTGGTGGCCTCGGGGCGGCTGGTGGAGGTGGCCCAGCCGAGCCCGATCAGGCCGACGGCCAGCACCGTGAGCACGCCCCGGAAGATCAGGGCACCGGTGTCCTCCCACTCCCCGCCGATCAGGCTGAGCACGAACAGCGTCAGGCTGATCGCGGCCGACATCAGGCAGAAGGTGCAGAAAGCCTTGATCTGGAAGGCCATCACCCCCACCAGCACCAGGCTGAAAATCGCCATGCCGGCGCTGAGCAGGAACAGGCCCCACCAGCTGAGCCCATTGATGGAGGTGCGGGTCTCGCCCTTCAGCAGCAGCGGCAGCACCGCCATCACCAGCACGGCGCCGTAGGCCAGGAAGCCGAACAGGGACAGGGGCTGGCCGAAGACACTCCCCCAGGCGCTGTTGAGGACCTTGTCGCAGCCCTCGGCACCACCGGGGCAGCTGAGGTTGCCGATCACGCCCCAGCGGTTGAGGGTGATCGTGGCGGTGTCGATCACACCGATGGTGGCCAGGACGGCCATCACCACCCGCGCCCAGCGGCGGCCCGGCTCGGGGCGACGGCGGCTCGTGAGGCGACTGGCGAGGCGAGTGGAAGTCACGGGGACCAACGGATCACGGCTCGATTCTCGCAGTCGCAGGGGCTTGCATAGGGTGGAGTTCGGCGTTTGTCGCCCGGCCCCCCACGGGCCGCAGGCCCGTCCCCCTTCCTCCCGCAGCACCATGCCCCCCCAGCCCGGCCGAGAACGGCCCACCGTGGCCTTCACCCATCTGGGGTGCGAGAAGAACCGGGTGGACACCGAGCACATGCTCGGCCTGCTGGCCGAGGCGGGCTACGGGGTCAGCGCCGACGAGAGCGAGGCACGGGTGGTGGTGGTCAACACCTGCAGCTTCATCCAGGACGCCCGCGCCGAATCGGTCCGCACCCTGGTGGAACTGGCCGAACAGGGCAAGGAACTGATCATCGCCGGCTGCCTGGCCCAGCATTTCCAGCAGGAACTCCTGGACTCCCTGCCAGAGGCCAAGGCGATCGTCGGCACCGGCGATTACCAGCACATCGTTGAGGTGCTGGAGCGGGTGGAGGCCGGCGAGCGGGTCAACCGGGTGAGCCCGGTGCCCACCTTCGTGGGGGACGAGCACCTGCCCCGCTACCGCACCACTTCCGAGGCGGTGGCCTACCTCAAGGTGGCCGAAGGCTGCGACTACCGCTGCGCCTTCTGCATCATCCCCCGCCTGCGGGGCGACCAGCGCTCCCGACCGATCGAATCGATCGTGGCGGAGGCACGCCAGCTGGCCGAGCAGGGGGTGAAGGAGCTGATCCTGATCAGCCAGATCACCACCAATTACGGGCTGGATCTCTACGGCAGGCCCCGCCTCGACGACCTGCTGCGGGCCCTGGGGGAGGTGGAGATCCCCTGGATCCGCGTCCACTACGCCTACCCCACCGGCCTCACCGAGCCTGTTCTGGCCGCCTACCGGGACGTCCCGAACGTGCTGCCCTACCTGGATCTCCCCCTGCAGCACAGCCACCCGGAGGTGCTGCGAGCCATGAACCGCCCCTGGCAGACCGGGGTCAACGGCGCCCTGCTGCAGCGCATCCGCGACCAGCTGCCCGACGCCGTGCTGCGCACCACCTTCATCGTCGGCTTCCCCGGCGAGACGGAGGAGCACTTCGAGCATCTGCTGGCCTTCGTGGCCGAGCAGCGCTTCGACCACGTGGGGGTGTTCACGTTCTCCCCGGAGGACGGCACCGCCGCCGCCGACCTGCCGGATCCCGTGCCCGCCGACGTCGCCAGCGAGCGGCGCGACCGGCTGATGGCCCTGCAGCAGCCGATCGCCGCCGAGCGCAATGCCGCCTGGGTGGGTCGGATCGTGGACGTGCTGATCGAGCAGGAGAACCCCACCAGCGGCGAGATGCTGGGCCGCTGCGCCCGCTTCGCCCCGGATGTGGACGGGGAGGTGCACGTCAGCCCCGGCGAGGGTGGGCTGTGCGCCGCTCCAGGCACGATGGTGCCGGTCCGGATCACCGCCGCCGACACCTATGACCTGCGCGGCGAGGTGGTGGGCGCCGGGGCGATGGTGGGCGACGCCCTGGCGGCGACGCGGAGCCGGGCTTGAGTCCCGGCAGCCAAGACGGCTGGCTGCAGCGGCACCAGCGCCCCCTCTTCCTGCTCGCCTCCGGCCTGAGCACCACCGGATCCTTCGCCGGGCTGACGGCCAAGGGCTGGATCCTGATGGCCGGCACCGGCAATCCGCTGCTGCTCGCCCTGCACTTCGCCGCCCTGGCCCTGCCGAGCCTGGTGGTCAGCGGCCGGGCGGGGGTGCTCACGGATCGGCTGGGCTGCGAGAGGGTGCTGATCCGCTCCCAGTGGGGGCTGTTCGGCGGGGCGGCCCTGGGGGCCCTGGCCATTCCCCTGCTCC
Source organism: Synechococcus sp. UW140 (assembly GCA_943369455.1). Classification (GTDB taxonomy): domain Bacteria; phylum Cyanobacteriota; class Cyanobacteriia; order PCC-6307; family Cyanobiaceae; genus Cyanobium. Next base: position 23,528 of record CALRND020000015.1, on the reverse strand, counting down.
ATGGGGTGGGGCAGGTCGTACTGCTGTTGCTGAGCACCCTGGTGGTGGGCGTCGCCAGTTCCTTCGAGCTGACGGCCCGCAGCAAGTACTGCTCGCTGCTGGTGGAACGGCCTGAGCAGGTGGCTCCGTATCTGGCCAGCTTCTCGGTCGTGTTCAACGTCGGCAAGCTGGTGGGCCCGCCCCTGGGGGGCTGGCTCGTGGGCCTCTCCGGGCCCGCCACGGCCCTGGCGATCGATGCGGCCTCCTACCTGCTGCCGATCGCCACCGTGATCTGGCTGCTGCGGCCCCACCGGGAGCTGGAACAGCGCAGCGCCGGAGGCGCCGGCGCCAGCCTTCAGGCCGCCTGGCAGGGCTGCGGGCCGACCCTGCGCCATGTGCTGCGCTTCACCACCGTGGCCTGCCTGGTGGGCTTCTTCCATCCGGGCCTGGCGCCCCTGATCGCCGCCGAGGTGATCGGTCCTTCCCCGCAGGCCCTCGGCCTGTTCACCAGCGTGCTGGCGGCCGGCAGCATCGGCGGCGGCCTGGTGCTGCAGCGCAACAGCCGGACCCTCAGTGAGCGGCCGGCGCTGCTGCTGGGGGGCTGCGCCGTGGCGGTGGCCCTGGCCCAGCTGGGGCTGGCCGCCGTGTCCGGGGGGCCGATCGCCCTGGCGATGGCCTGGTTGCTGGGCGCCGGCACCGCCGGCCTGCTGGCCGGATCGAGCCTGATCCTGCAGGTGGGGGCGCCGATGGCCCTGCGCGGCCGCATGGCCGGTCTGGGGCAGATCGCCTTTCTGGGGGGCGGTGGCGTGAGCGGCCTGGTGGCCGCCGCCCTGGCGATGACCGTGGGGCTGCCTGGCACCTTCGCCCTGCTCGGCGGCGTGGGGCTGGTGGTGGGCGTGCTGGAGCTGGGGCGGAAAGGAGCGCTGCGGCTCAGATCAGCCTGATGCCCTTGAGCACGACGGTGGCCAGGAAGGCGGCGGTCAGCCCGCCACCGACGAGCGCCAGATAGATCACCACACCCACGGACGCTGCTGCGAGGAACGCCATCATTACAGCAGAGGATCCGCCCCCTTCCGGCCCCAGGCCAGGCCAGGAGGGGGTAGAACCATCGAACATTTCCCGAAACCTCCTAGGGTTGCGGCGCAGCGGAACCCGCCCGAGCCCCTGCCGCAGCCGCGCTATCGCCCACGGACCATCCCCCCGGACCATCCACCAAGCACCTGCAGCATGCGCACCCTGTTCATCTATCCCGAGTTCCCGAAGACGTTCTGGAGCTACGAAAAGATTCTCGAGCTGGTGAACCGCAAGGTTCTCCTTCCCCCGCTCGGCATGGTCACCGTGGCGGCCCTGCTGCCCCAGACCTGGGAGATGAAGCTGGTCGACCGCAACGTCCGCGAGGTGACGGAGGCCGAGTGGAACTGGGCCGAGCTGGTGGTGATCTCCGGGATGATCGTCCAGAAGGCCGACATGGCCGCCCAGATCGCCAAGGCCAAGCAGCGGGGCCTGCCGGTGGCGGTGGGCGGACCGTTCGCCAGCTCCACCCCCGATGCTCCTGAGCTGCAGCTGGCCGATTTCAAGGTGCTCGACGAAGGGGAGATCACGCTGCCGATGTTCATCGAGGCGATCGAGCGCGGCGAACGCCAGGGGCGGTTCAGCGCCGACGGGGAGAAGCCCGACGTCACCGGCACCCCCATTCCCCGCTTCGATCTGCTCGAGCTGGACGCCTACGACTCGATGTCGGTGCAGTTCTCTCGCGGCTGCCCGTTCCAGTGCGAGTTCTGCGACATCATCGTGCTGTACGGCCGCAAACCACGCACCAAGACCCCGGAGCAGCTGGTGGCGGAGCTCCAGTACCTCTACGACCTGGGCTGGCGCCGCTCGATCTTCCTGGTCGACGACAACTTCATCGGCAACAAGCGCAACGCCAAGCTGCTGCTGCCGGAGATCAAGCGCTGGCAGATCGCCCACGGCTACCCCTTCAGCTTCGCCACCGAGGCGTCGGTGGACCTCGCCTCCGATGACGAGATGATGCTGATGATGGCCGAGGCCCGCTTCGACAGCGTCTTCCTCGGCATCGAGACCCCCGACGAGGCCAGCCTCGAAACGGCCCGCAAGCTGCAGAACACCCGCAGCTCCCTGGAGGAATCGGTGGACCGGATCACCTCCTACGGCATCCGGGTCATGGCCGGCTTCATCATCGGCTTCGACGGCGAGAAGCAGGGCGCCGGCGATCGCATCGTCGAATTCGTCAGCCGCACCGGCATCCCCGCCGCCATGATGGGGATGCTGCAGGCCCTGCCCAACACCGGCCTCTGGCATCGCCTCGAGAAGGAAGGCCGGCTGGTCCAGGAGAAGACCGACGCCAAGGGCGTCAACCAGACCAACCTGCTCAACTTCGTGCCCACCCGGCCGATCCGCCAGATCGCCAACGAGTACGTCGATGCCTTCTGCCGCCTCTACGAGCCGAACGCCTACATCGACCGGGTCAAGCACTACTACCTGAAGATGGGCCAGCCCCGCTGGCAGCAGTACGTGCCGGCGGCGGCCTTCGGCAAGGCAACCCTGCCCAGCTGGACCGATGTCCGCGCCCTCCTGATCGTGATCTGGCGTCAGGGGCTGAAGCGCGACACCCGCGGTCGCTTCTGGAGTTCCCTGTTCACCATCGCCCGCCGCAACCCCAACAACCTGGAGCAGTTCCTGGTGACCCTCGCCCACAACGAGCACTTCCAGGAGTACCGGGGCGTGGTGACCCGCGAGATCCAGGAGCAGCTCGCCGCCCTGCCGCCGGAACCGCCCGAGGGATCACGCGAAACCACCCGGGAGCTCCAGCCCGCCTAGAGCTCCAGCCCTTCCAGGAACGATCGGGGCTGGATCCAGAGTCCTGAGTCACGACCGGCCCCGGGAGTACCCCGGGAGTACGTTCAATGCGCTGCATCGGTGGCGCAGTGAACCAGAAGACTCCCGAACCGAGGCGCCGGTTCAGCCGCACCTCGGCCCTGGCGATCGTCGCCGGGTGCGCCCTGCTGGGCCTGGCCCTGAGCCGCTGGGATCCCCTGGGCCCCCAGTCGATGGTCTGCCGCCACCGGGACGATCCCACCGGCCAGATCGACTTCCGCGTCCAGGTGGGCCGGGGAGACGATCAGGTGCGCTTCGCCGATGGCCAGACCCTGCCGGTGAAGACCTCCCGCGACCAGATCACCTTTCTGGAAAAGGAATCCAACAACTTCCACCTCGCCGACAACGACGGCGATGAGGTTGCCCTGGGCCAGGCCCCGACCAGCCAGCAGCTTCCGGGCATCGCGGCGCTGAAGCCCCCGATGGTGCTGCATCCGGACCACCGCCACGACGTGGAGCACCGCACCACGATCGACCGCCGGGCCCTCACCTTCCAGGAACATGCGCTGGAGAAAGGGGGCGGGCTGGGGGAGCTGATGATGGATGGCCGCTGCCGGCCCGTCGCTGCCGGCTGAATCCGCACCAGGGGAACCCGGGCGGGGTGGGCCTAGTCCTGCACGTAGGGCAGGCCCGCCACAAGACAGTGCTCCGCCTTCTGGAGCTCCCGGCCCAGGTAGAGGGCATGGTCGAGCCGCGACAGGGGATGGGGGCCGTCTCCCTCGGTCAGGGCGATGCCGAGTTCCTTGGCACTGCGGCCCCGGTACACGGCCCGCGGCGCCCGGGGGTCGCCGCCCCGGCAGCTGAGCACCTCTCCGGTGTCGGGGTCGGTGGCCAGTCCCCGTTCATCGATGCCGTTGGCGTAGTGCTCGGCGATCAGCTCGCCGGCGGCCGCATCCACCTTGATCAGGAAGTAGCCCGCTGCATCGAGGCTGATGAAGCGCTGGGAGAGAGCCTCATCCAGGCTCTGACGGGGGTTCGGGTCGCGGTGCATGGGGGGGATCGTAGGAAGCGGTGAAGGGAAGTTCCGCATTCATCGCCGTGATCGCCGCGTGCATCTCCCGGTTGGCGCCCGGCAGCCAGTCCCGCAGGATGGCGTCGAAGCGGGGGTCGTACCAACGGTGCAGGCTGGCCCGGGGCTGGGCCACGAAGCCCCGACGCCGCTTGTGGCTGCCGCCGGCACCGGGATCGAAGCTCTCCAGGCCCCGTTCGATCGCCCAGGCGATCGGGGCGTAGTAGCAGACCTCGAAGTGCAGGTTGTCGAGCTCGATGTCGCTGCCCCAGTAGCGGCCCCACAGGCCGGTGGCATCGTGCACACACAGCGACATCGCCAGGGGCTCCATCGGCTCGCCCCGATGGGCGCTGAACAGCACCAGGTGCTGGCGCAGGTCGGTGGCGGCCGCCTGGAAGAAGGACTCGGTGAGGTACTTGCTGCCCCAGGGCCCCCAGCGGCTGCAGTGCTGCTCATAGAACCGGTGCATCCGCTCCAGCAGACGCGGCGGGATCTCCTCCCCCGCCAGGGGCGTGACCGTCAGCCCCGCCGTCTCCACGGAGCGGCGTTCGCGGCGGATGTTGCGGCGCTGGTTGGCATTGAAGCTGGCCAGATAGGCCTCGAAGTCGCCATGGCCCGGGTTGCGCCATTCGCTCTGCTGGTTGATCCACAGCGCGCAGCCGGCCGCCTCCGCCAGGGGCTGCCAGGCCGGATCCACATAGAGGAAGTTGCAGCTGAGGATCCCCTGCCGCCGGCAGAAGCCGTCGATCTCGGCCAGCATCCGCTGGGTGAGGGCCGCCGCGTCCTCGCCGGGGGCCACATGGAAGCGGTAACCCTGCACCGGGCTCACCGGGCTCATGCCGACGAGCTTGGGGTAGTAGCGCAGGCCGAGCTGGCCGGCGAGCTGGGCGAAGGACTGGTCGAAGACGAACTCCCCGTAGCTGTGGCCCTTCAGGTAAAGGGGGGCCAGGCCCACCAGCCGTTCGCCGCGCCAGAGCCCCAGGTGGCAGGCCTGCCAGCCCTGGCGGGGCACGATGCTGCCGCTGGCCTCCAGGTGGTGCAGCCAGCGCCAGCCGTAGAAGGGGCGATCCACCACCTCGGCCGCGTCCTCTCCGGTGCCCCCCACCAGGGCCTGCCACTGGGCTTCCGGAATCTCCTGCGTGGCCTGATGCCAGCGGACTTGCAGCTCGGCCATGGCCGCTGGCAACGCAGGGGGGACGGGGCAGGCGCAAAACTAACGGTTGATTCCCTGCGACCGAGCGTCCTTCCCCCGCCATGGCCAAGCCCCTGCGGATCCTGATGCTCCTGACGGCCGCCACGGCGCTGGTCGTGCCGGCGGCCCCCGCCAGGGCCGGGCTGCTGCGGCCGGTGCTGATGCTGCTGCGTCCCCAGCTGGAGAACCAGCTGACCCGGGTCTGCGTGGAGACGGTCTCCGCCGGCCGGGCGGACCTGGAGAAGAACCTGCAGGATCCCTGTCGCAAGCTGGCGGTCCCCACCAGCAAATGCCTCATCGAGGAGACCGACAACAGCGGCCGCAGCCTGGGGGTGCTCACCGAGATGGTGAGCGGCCGCTTCGGCGATGACAGCGAGGAGGTGGTCAAGCGCTGCCTGGCCAGGATGTTCGGCCTCCCCACCGACAGCCTGCGGGACATGCCGCTGCGCGAACTCGGCAGGCGTTTCGGCAGCTACGGCCTTCAGGAGGTCACGCCCTGATCCCCGGGCCGCCGCCAGCGCAGCAGCAGCTCATCCCCCGCCAGCGCCCGGTGCTCCACCAGCCGCCAGCCCGCCCGGGCCACCGGGGCCACGCGGGCGTCGCCCGGCAGCCAGCTGTGGGGGCCGCCCAACAGGCGGGGGCAGACGGTGAGCTGGAGCTCATCGAGCAGGTCCTCGGCCGCCAGGGCCGCCGCCAGCTGGGCCCCCCCGAGCACGGCGACGCGCCCTTGACCCAAGGCCGCCAGGGCCGCCAGGGCCTGGGGCCAGCTCTCCAGCGGCAGGTGACGATCGAACCCCTGCGGCGGGGTGGGGCCAGGGACCGCCGCGGCCTGCAGCAGCCAGCGGTCCAGGGGCTGGCGAAAGAAGGGCAGGGCGGCAGGCAACCGGCCGCTGCGGCTGACCGCAATGGCGATCGGCTGGGCGCTGCGGCCCTGGGAGCGGCGGGCCTCAACCAGAGCGGGGCTGTGGATCAGGCAGGTGCTGCCGTGGCGCCGCAGGGTCTCGGCCCCCACCAGGACGGCATCGGCCCAGGTCAGGGCCTCCTCCAGCACCAGCCGGTCAGCGGCGCCCCCCAGCTGGGCCGCCCCCCCTTCGGCCGGCGCGAGGCGGCCGTCGAGGCTCACCGCCAGAACAAGCCGCAGCTCGGGCCGGAGGCCGCTCGGTCGGGGATCCGCCGCCGCTGGCCTCAAACGGTCGCGAGGGCCTCAAGGGCCGCCGGGACCATCTCCAGCTGGGGCGTCTCGGCGAACACCTCAGCGGCGTTGTTGGGGCTCTCCTGCAGGCGCACCTTGTGCAGCCGGGCGCCGGTGGCGGCGATCGGGGCGCTGAGCAGGTCGGCGATGTGGAGGGCGATGTTCTCAGCGGTGGGAACGCAGCCGGCGAAGTGCTCCACGTCCTTGTTGAGGAAGGTGTGGTCGAAGGGTTCCACCACCAGGTCGGCCACCAGCTGCTGCAGCTCGGCCAGGTCGCAGACCATGCCGGTGCGCCCATCGATGGGACCCCGCACGGTGACGTCGAGCAGGTAGTTGTGGCCGTGGCCGTGGGGGCGGGCGCACTTGCCGTAGATCGCCTCGTTCTCGCTCTGGCTGAGCTCGGGGCGGGCCAGGCGATGGGCCGCGGCGAAGTGGGTGCGGATGGAGAGGAAGGCTTCCATGGGATCGATGGTGGAACCGCAGAGCACGTCGGCCCAGAGGTTGGTTTGTTCGTGGAGCCGCAGGGCCACCAGCGGCAGATGGGGGGCCAGCCGGTCGCGGATGGCCAGCAGCAGGGCCTCGGTGGTGGGCAGCCGCCCCTCGGGACGGGCGAGGTCGAACTCGGGCCAGACCTCGTTGAGGAACCGGAAGTCGAGCGGCTCGGTCACCTCCCGCCGGATGGCGTGCTTGACGTCGGAAAGGTTGAGGACCATGCCGTCGGCGTCGAGCGGGCCGCCCATCGCCACGGTGAGCTCGTAGTTGTGGCCGTGGCCCGGGGCCAGGCTGCAACGGCCGAAACGGCGGGCGTTCTCGGCCTCATCCAGTTCAGGCAGCCGGTAGAGATGGCTGGCACTGAACGTGGCCCGGCGGGTGATCACGCAGGGGCGGCCGCGCCCGTGGGCGGCGCTGGTGGGGGAGGGTGCCGCAGGAGGGGCGGTCAACCGGGTTGCGGTCATCGCCGAGGCCCAGGGGACGCCCATCCTAGAAACGGGGTCCGGACCGCCGCCGACCGCGAACCCATGGCCCCAGCCGATGACGCCCCGCCCCGCCCCTCGCACCGGGACCTGGCCCGCCGTCTCGATGGCCTGAACATCTACCTGGTGGGGATGATGGGGACCGGCAAGAGCGCCGTGGGACGCCCCCTGGCCGAGGCCCTCGGTTACCGCTTCATCGATGCCGACACCGCCCTGGAGGAGGTCGCCGGCCGGCCGATCGCCGAGATCTTCGCCAGCGACGGGGAGGACGGCTTCCGCGCCCTGGAGACCGCCGTGCTCAACGGGATCGCCAGCTGGCATTCCCTGGTGGTGGCCACCGGTGGCGGGGCGGTGACCCGGCCGGAGAACTGGGGTCACATGCGCCAGGGGGTGGTGGTGTGGCTCGACGCCCCGGCGGAGGAGCTGCTGCGCCGTCTGGCCGCCGATCCCACCCCCAGGCCCCTGCTCGACGCGCCCGATCCCGCCGCCCGGCTGGAGGCGCTGCTGCACGCACGCCGGCCCCTCTACGCCCAGGCCGACCTGACGGTGGCCCAGCAGGGGGGGCCTCCCGCCGCAGTGGCCCTGCAGGTGCTCGACGCCCTGCCCTCGGTGCTGCGCGACCCCGCCCAGGCTCCGGCCGACCCCGTCCGGCTGCAGGACGCGGACGGGCAGGCCCGCCCCTCGCTCAACTGAGCGGCAGGCGGGCGCTCAGGCCGGCGGTTCCAGCCGCACGGCGAACCACTGGATCGCGCAACCCGGCGCCAGCTCCAGCTCGCAGGCGGTGTCCAGCAGCCGGCCGGCCCGGGCCTCGGGGTCGGCCAGGTCGGCGAGGTCGGCCGGGGGCTCGGCCAGCGCCGCCAGGTGGCCGGCCAGCCAGTGAAGGGTCTCGGCGGCGCTGAGGATGCTTTCGCCCTTGCCGGGCTCCAGCACCACGTAATGGTCGAGCTCCCGCAGCAGCGGATCGGACACGGCCAGAACAACGACGGCCCCCATCCTGACGGGTGGGGGTGCCGGTGGTGGTGCGGGTGGTGGGGGTGTGGAGGGGGGCCTCAGCCCCGACCCACCGCGGCATGCACCCGGTCGCGCCAGGCGAACAGGGGGTCCAGCACGGGGTTGTCGGCGATGCCCTCCACCCCGCGGCCGGCCAGGGGGGCACCGGCGCAGGCAGGGAACTTCAGCAGATACAGCTGGGCCGCCACGGCGAGGTCGGCCAGGGTGAGGCCATCGCCCTCCAGGTAGGGGCGCTCGCTGACCAGCAGGGCGAGCTGCTCGAGGCTGCGGTGCAGCTGCCGCACCTCACAGGGGCCGAGCAGATCACGCATCGCCTCGGTGGCGGGGCCGATCAGGCCGCCGGGCAGGGCCCCCACCAGATCCCGCAGGGGCGCGGGGGTGGCCTCGGGCAGCAGGGCGGCGCGCAGCACCGGATCGGTGGCCGCGGCCTGGAGCAGGGCCAGACGGGCACCCCGGGCCAGGGCGGTGTCGGCCCAGTCCTCCAGCAGCAGCACCCGGGCACGGGCAACCGGATCGGCCGGCAGCAGGGGCGGCTCCGGGTGGGTGGCCTCCAAATGCAGGGCGATGGCCGTGGAATCGGCGATCACCTCGCCCCCATCCACCAGCACCGGCACCTGCCGCTGCCCGGAGAGACGGAACAGTTCCAGCTGCCCCAGACCGGGAGTCACCTCGACGATGGTGGCCTCAAGACCCTTGCGGGCCAGGAGCAGCCGCACCTTCTCGCAGAAGGCGGAATGTCTGAACTGATGCAGCTCCATGGACCCTCCGGGCCGGCTGGGCGTGGCCCCGGGCGGCAGAGTAGCCAGCATCCGACCAGGACCGTCGCCGAGGCCATGAAGGACTTCTTCGTCAATGTCACGCGCTATCCGCGCTATCTGATCGCCTTCAGCCTGGGGGTGTTCAACTCGGTGTTCGAGCCGCTGGCCCGCCGCCGCAGCAACCCCGTCACGGCGGTGGCCCTGGTGGGCGCCCTGATCAGCGGACTGGTCAGCCTCACCCTGGTGCTGCGTGCCATGGTGCAGTCGGCACCGCTGTCGTAGTCATGGCCCAGAGCCGACGGGTGGAACGGGTGGCGGCCCTGATCCGCCGTGAAGTGAGCGAGCTGCTGATGAGCGGCATCAAGGACGAACGGGTCCACCACGGCATGGTCAGTGTCACCAACGTGGAGGTGGCCGGCGACCTGCAGCACTGCCGGATCTTCGTGAGCATCTTCGGCAGCGCCGAGGATCGCGAGGTGGCGATGGCCGGCCTGCAGGCGGCGTCCGCCTATGTGAAAGGGGAGCTGGGCCGGCGCCTCAAGATGCGCCGCACCCCGGAGGTGGTGTTCGTCCTCGACCGGGGCCTGGAGAAGGGCAACACGGTGCTGGGACTGCTGCAGCGCCTGGAGACGGAGCGGCGCGAACGGGAGGAGCCGATGGCGGAGGCGGGCGAAGCGGATCCGGCGGCTGACACCGACGGCGACAGCGGCAGCTGATCCCGCCCATGGCTGCGCTCCCCCTCTCGCCCCAGGCCGCCCTCTCGCCCCAGGCCCCCCTTCCGCCTGAGGCACTGGATCGCCTGGCCGCCTCCCTGCTGGTGGTGCGCTGCAGCGGCCATCCGGCCGATGGCCAGCGGCGCTATCCCCGCTGGGAGCTGGACAACGCCAGCCTGCAGCGCCTGCTGCAGCGCGGGGTGGGCGGGGTGATCCTGCTGGGGGGCAGCGCCGCCGAACTGCGACTGCGCACCCGCCAGCTGGAGGCCTGGGCCGGCGCCCCGCTGCTGCTCTGCGCCGATGTGGAGGAGGGCGTGGGCCAGCGATTCGAGGGGGCCAGCTGGCTGGTGCCGCCCCTGGCCCTGGCCCGGATCCATGCCGAGGATCCCGCCCTGGCCGTGGATCTGGCCCGGCGCTACGGGGCCTGCACGGGCCGGGAGGCCCGCCAGCTGGGGCTCAACTGGGTGCTCGCCCCGGTCTGCGATGTCAACAACAACCCGGCCAACCCGGTGATCAACGTGCGGGCCTGGGGCGAGGACCCGTCCACCGCCGGCGCCCTGGCGGCCGCCTTCTGCCGCGGCGTCCAGGCCGAAGGCGTGCTCGCCTGCGCCAAGCACTTCCCCGGCCACGGCGACACCGCCAGCGACTCCCACCTGGAGCTGCCCCTGATCCCCCACGGCCGCGAGCGCCTGGAGGCGGTGGAGCTGCCGCCCTTCCGGGAGGCCATCGCGGCGGGGGTGGCGGCGGTGATGACCGCCCACCTGCTGCTGCCGGCCTTCGACCCCGACCATCCGGCCACCCTGTCGCGGGCGGTGCTCACGGGACTGCTGCGCCAGGAGCTTGGTTTCGAGGGGCTGGTCGTCACCGACGCCCTGGTGATGGAGGCGATCGCCGGCCGCTACGGCCCCTCGGAGGCCGCGGTGCTGGCCCTGGAGGCGGGGGCGGACCTGGTGCTGATGCCGGGGGACGCGGACGGGGCGATCGACGCCATCGTGGCGGCCGTGGCCAGCGGCCGGCTGGGCCTGGAGCAACTGCAGGCCAGCCAGCAGCGGCGCCGCCGGGCCCTGGAGTGCTGCCCCGCCGATGGCGGCGGCACCGCCCCTGCCCCCCTGGGCGGCCTCAGCAATGGCCCCGGGCCCGCCGACCAGGCCCTGGCCCTGGAGCTGGTGCGGCGCAGCCTGGTGTCGCAAGGGCGGGGGCAGGTGCCCGGCGGCCCCGGGGTGAACCTGATCCGCCTCGACAACAGCCTGGGCTGCCCCTTCCTGCCGGCGGGCGCCCCGGCCCTGGCCCTGCCGGCGGCCGCCGGCCTGCGGACCTGCCTGATCGACGGCCAGGGCCCTTCCCCCTGGAGCGGTGACGGGGAGGCCCCCCTGGCCCTGGAGCGGCTGGGCGAGGGGCCGGTGCTGCTGCAGCTGTTCGTGCGCGGCAACCCGTTCCGCGGCCGGGCCGACGGCCCGGATCCCTGGCCGGCGGTGATCCGCCAGCTCCAGGCGGCCGGCCGGCTGGCGGGCCTGGCCGTCTACGGCAGCCCCTATGCCTGGGAGTCCCTGGCCGCCCTTCTGGATCCCCAGGTGCCGGCCGCCTGGTCGCCGGGCCAGATGGCCCTGGCCCAGGGCGCACTGCTGGGCCGGCTCGGCTTCGGGCCGCAGGAGCGCGCCAGCACCGACGACGACGCCACCCCCGCCGCCAGCGCCGCCGCTGCGGTGGACTTCACCGACTGAGCCCCCGCCGCCACCTAGCCTCCTGGCACGACCGTCCTGCCCCGCGGCGTCCGATGCTGAGCCTGTCGATGATCGTGCGCAACGAGGCCGAGCGCCTGGAGCGCTGCCTGGCTTCGGTGGCCGGCTTCGTCGACGAGATGGTGGTGGTGGACACCGGCTCCGACGACGGCACCCCTGAGATCGCCGCCGCCTGCGGGGCCAGCGTGCACCACCTGGACTGGCCGGGGGACTTCGCCCCCGCCCGCAACCACGCCCTGGATCTGGTGACGGGCGACTGGGTGCTGGTGCTGGATGCGGATGAATGGCTGCGGCCCGAAGCCCGCCCACCGCTGCGCGCCCTGATGGAGCAGCCCCGGGTGCTGCTGGTCAACCTGCTGCGCCAGGAGCTGGGGGCCGCCCAGTCGCCCTATTCCAGTGTCAGCCGCCTGTTCCGCCGCCATCCGGCGATCCGCTGGAGCCGCCGCTACCACGCCATGGTCGACGACAGCGTGGCAACCCTGCTGGGGCAGGAGCCCGACTGGCAGGTGGCGACCTGCCCCGAGCCGGCCCTGTTGCACGAGGGGTACCGGCCGGAGCTGGTGGCCCAGCGCGACAAGGCCGCCCGCCTGCGCGCGGCCATGGAGGCGGAGCTGGCCGCCCGGCCGGGGGATCCCTACGCCTGCGCCAAGCTGGGGGCCCTGGAGGTGAGCCAGGGTCAGCGCCGCCGGGGCCTCGCCCTGCTGGAGGAGGGACTGGCCCGCTGCGGGGCCGACGCCCACGCCGAGCGCTACGAACTGCTGCTCCACCTCGCCATCGCCCGCAGCCCCGATGAGCCCGCCGCCGCCGCGGCGCTCTACCGCCAGGCCCTGGACCTGCCCCTCGACGGGCGGCTCAGCCTGGGGGCCCGGCTCAACCTCGGGGCCCTGCTGCTGCGCCAGGGAGAGCTGGAGGAGGCGGCGGCCCTGACGGCAACGGTCACCGACCTCTGCCCGGAGCTGCCCCTGGCCTGGTTCAACCTGGGCCTGATCGAGCGCCAGCGGGGCCGCCTGGTGGAGGCCATCAGCGCCTACCGGCGGGCCCTGAGCCTGTCTCCGGAGCACGCCGACGCCCAGCGCAACCTGGCGGCCGCCCTGCTGTTGGCCGGCGACATTCCCGGCGCCCGCGAGGGGTTCCGTCGGGCGATCGCCCTGCTGGAGGCCCAGGGGGAACCGCAGCAGGCCCGGGAGCTGGCCCACCGGGCCGGCGCCCTCGTCCGGCTGGACGCCTGATGGCCGCGACGACGCCCCTGACGGGCCGCACGGTCGCCGTGACCCGGGCCGAAACCCAGCTGGGGGCGGCCCGCCAGCTGTTCGAGCAGGCTGGCGCCAGCGTCATCGACCTGCCGGCCCTGGTGATCGGTCCCCCCGATCTCTGGGGACCCCTCGACGATGCCCTGGCGGAACTGGATCAGTTCCACTGGATCATCTTCTCGAGCGCCAATGGGGTGGACGCCGTGGAGCAGCGGCTGGTTCGCCGGGGGAGCAGCCTGTCTGGACGGCCCCGGGGGGTGCGACTGGCGGCGGTGGGTCGCAAGACCGCCGAGACGCTGGAGGCCCTGGGGGCCCCTGCCGATTTCGTGCCCCCGGCGTTCGTCGCCGACAGCCTGATCGAGCATTTCCCGGTGTCGGGCTGGGGGCAGCGGCTGCTGCTGCCGCGGGTGCAGAGCGGCGGGCGCACGCTGCTCGCAGAGGCCTTCGCCGAGGCGGGGGCCCGGGTGGTGGAGGTGGCCGCCTACGAGACCCGCTGTCCCGCCGGACTCCCCAGTGGGGCACTGCAGGCTTTGGAGCGCCGTGGGCTGGATGCCATCACCTTCAGCAGCGGCAAGACGGTGGACCACACCGCCCAACTGCTGGCGGGCAGCTTCGGCGCGACCTGGCTCGAGCGGCTGGAGGGGGTGCAGGTGGTCTCGATCGGCCCCCAGACCAGCCGCCGCTGCATCGAGCGGCTCGGGCGGGTGGACGAAGAGGCGGATCCCCACGACCTGGAGGGCCTGGTGGACGCCTGCATCAGGGCGGTGGCAGCGACTTGCTGACCTTGCGTTCGCCGCTCTGAAGAATCAGGCGACGGCTCGAGAGGTCCACGGAGGCAACGCTCCAGCCGGGGGGGATCAGCTTCGTGTCGCGCCCGCCACGATCACCCCGGCGAAGGCTGCCGCTCTCGCCCATGAAGGTGGCAATCACTTCGGTATGTCCGCCGCTCTGGATCACACCGGTGATCTGCAGTTGCTGCAGGAATGCGGGCGGGATGGCGGCGGCCCGGGCCGAAGCGCCGGCGGTCACCGCTCCGGGAACCGTCTCCGGAACCAGCGTTCCGAAGGGATCCTGGCGGCCCAGGCTGAACGCGCTCACCACCTGCCGGGAGGTGGGCAGGGGGGTGAGGCCCTCGGGGACGGCCGCTGACGCCGGGGCGGGAGCGGCCGGCGGCGGGGGGGCGGCCGGCGGCGGCGGGGCTTCCACCGTGGGGGACGCCGCACATCCGGTCAGCAGCAGCCCGGCGATGACACCGATGGCGAGGCGCCCGTTGAGGCGACCGTCAGCCCTTCTCCACCAGGTCGCGAAATCGATCAAGGTTGGCCTGCAGCTCTTTGGTGACGATGCCACCCATGATGGTGGGTTCCATCAGGGGTGCAAGCGCGCCGGGGAGTTCATAGCTCACCGTGAGCTTGACCGCCGTGAGATCGGGCCCGAGGGGATAGAAGCGGACGGCCCCCTTGGTCGGCAGGCCCCCCACGGATTCCCAGTGCAGCCTCTGGCAATCGACCCGCTCGGTGATCCGGGCCTTCCAGTGGAAGCGGAACCCCTGGGCCGCAAGGGTCCAGTCGGTCAGGTCCGGGTCGTCGAGGGTGACGACGGATTCGATCCAGCGCATCCAGCGGGGCATGGCCTCCAGATCGCTCCACACCTCCCAGACCCGGGCCACCGGGGCCTGGATCTCGGTGGTGACACTGTGCTCAAGCCATTTGCCCATGGTTGTGCTCCTAGGCCACGGCCGCGCAGGTGGCCAGCGCCACCGGCTGGTCCAGGATGGCAGCGGCCGCCAGCCGTCCGCTCATGGTGGCCCCCTCCATCGAGTCGATGTAGTCCTGGCGGGTGTAACTGCCGGCCAGGAAGAAGTTGGCCACGGGGGTGCGCTGGTCGGGGCGGAACGGCTCCATCCCGGGCGCCTCCCGGTACAGGGACTGGGCCAGTTTCACCACGTTGCTCCAGACGAGCTGCAGGCCGGCGGCGGAGGGGAACAGCTCACGCACCTGGCGATCGGTGTGGGCGACGATCTCCTCCGTCTTCTTCGGGATCCAGGGATCACCGGGCGTGAGCACGCACTGCAGCAGGGAACCCAGGCCCTCCCGCCGGTAATCAGCCGGGCTGGTCAGGGCCAGGTCGGCGAAGCAACTGAAGTCGGCGTCAGCCGTGTAGAGGAGGTTGTCGAGGCCCGCCGGGCGTCCCAGGTCGGAACGGCGGGCGGCGGGGCCGGCACCGTCGCCCAGTTCGGTCACCCAGCCGTCGTAGCGCAGCTGCACGGTGGCCACCGGCACCGTCTCGAGCCGGTCGATGGCGGCGAATTCGGGGAAACGGCGCCAGGCCTGGGGCAGCAGCCGCTGGGCTCCCGGCACATCGCAGGCGGCCAGGTAGGCGTCGGCCTCCACCCGCTTCTCCCCGTCGGGGGTGCCCAGCACCAAGGAGGTGACGACGGTCTGGCCGTTGCGCTCCTCGTGGCGCACCTCGCTGACCCGGTGGCGCAGGTGCAGGCGGCCGCCACGGGCCTGGATGTAGTCGAGGATCGGACCGGTCAGCCAGCGGTGGGGGGATCCCTTGAGCAGGTTGAGCTTGGAGGCCTCCGTCCGGGAGGCGAACATCATGAAGATGGTGAGCATGCAGCGGGCCGAGATGGCCTCGCAGTCGATGAAGCCGAGGGCGTAGGCGATCGGGTTCCACATCCTCTGAATGCTGCGGGGGCTGCCCCCATGGCTGAGGAACCACTGCTGGAAGCTGATGGCGTCGAGGGAACGGATCACCTTCATCGCCCCCTCGTAATCGATCAGCCCCCGGACGATCGGGCTCGTGCCCAGGGCGAGGGCATTGCGCAGCTTGTCGATCCAGTCGAGCTGGGAGGTGGTGAAGAAGGCCTTGAGGCCATTGAAGGGGGCGCCGACGGGAAAGCGGAAATCCAGGGCCCGCAGGTCGCCGCCGCGGTTGACGAACAGGTGCCAGTGCTCCTTGGGCAGGAGATTGTCGATGGCGCCCACCTTGCGCATCAGGGCGAAGAGGTTGGCGTAGTTGAAGAAGAAAACGTGCAGCCCCATCTCGATGTGGTTGCCGTCCGGGTCTTCCCAGCTGCCCACCTTGCCCCCCATGAAGGGGCGGGATTCATACAGATCGACCGTGTGACCGGCATCGACAAGATCGACGGCCGCGCTCAGACCGGCCAGACCCGCACCCACGATGGCGACCCGCACCCTTGGATTCCCGTGAAGGTCCTGACTCTATGGACCGGAGCCTACCCACCGGGGAGGGATCTCCATAGAGTGGACTCTCACCGCGTCGTCCGGCGGCCCGATTCCCCCCATCCGACCCCCCTGCGATCGATGAGCAGCCCCACCCAGACCCCGATCCCCAGCCCGGCTGCCACCCTGGCCGCCACTGAAGTCGCCACCGAAGCCGCCGAGCCGGCGGTCACCCATACCGGTGTGGATGGCAAGGGCATCCTGATCACCGAGCCGGCCATGCGCCAGCTGGGCACCCTGATGGCCTCCCAGGGGGGCGAGAAGGTGCTGCGGGTGGGCGTGCGCTCCGGCGGCTGCAGTGGCATGAGCTACACGATGGATTTCATCGACGGATCGGAGATCCTTCCCGACGACGAGACCTACACCTACGAACCCGCCGGCGCCCCCAGCTTCCGGGTGGTGAGCGATCCCAAGAGCCTGCTGTACATCTACGGGATGCAGCTGGATTTCTCCTCGGCCCTGATCGGCGGCGGGTTCAACTTCACCAATCCCAACGCCTCCCAGACCTGCGGTTGCGGCAGCTCCTTCGCTGTCTGAGGGCGGGCCGGTCCATGGCGTTCCGGTCCCGTGGCATGGGAGTCTGACGATCCCCACCCCACCACCCCCCGCCGCCATGACGGCCCAGCAGGAGTCCCGCTTCGACCAGGCCATCGCCCGCTACCAGCAGGGGGCCGCGCCGGAAGACCTGATCGACGAGTTCCTGCAGATCACGGCCCAGGAGCCGCGTCAGTCGGCGGGATGGACCTGTCTGGCCTGGCTGCAGCTGCTGCTCGACCAGCCCCAGGCGGCCCTGCCCTCGGCCCGTAACGCGGTGAAGCTCAATCCCCAGGATCCCCAGGCCCGCATCAACCTGAGCGTGGCGATGCTGGAGACCGGCGCCAAGGGGGTGCGGGAGCACATCGAGATGGTCAAGCGGGTGATGCTGATGGCCCCGGAACTGGCGGAGGAACTGCAGGGCTCCATCGCCGATGGTCTGCAGCGGCGGCCGGGCTGGCAGGCCCTGGAAAAGGTGAAGGCCTGGCTCAGCTGAAGCTGCCGGAGCCCCTACCAAGGGCCTCGAGCACCGTTTCGGCGATGCGCCGCGAGCCCCCCGGCGGGCCGACCCGCTCCAGGGCGGCCTGGGCGCAGCGCTGCGGCAGGTCGGGGTCGGCCAGCAGGCGCTGGATCAGGCCGGCGGCCTCCTGGAGATCGGCCGTCTCGGCAGGACGCCGGCCCACGGTGTGGACCGTGGGACCCAGCAACCGCATCTGGGATTCGGCGAAGGCGTAGCTGAACTGGGGGCCGCGACCCACCAGCTGCACCACCGGCAGGCCGAACCCCACCGCCTGCTCCACCGCGGTGCCGGCCATGCCCACAACCAGGTCGCTGGCGGCCAGGATCGAGGGCAGGGCCCCCGGCAGCAGCCGCACTTCCAGGTCGCCGCCGGCGGAGCGGAGCACGCCACCGTCCAGCTGCCAGCCGACCGCCGCCGCCAGGGGTTCCAGCTCCCGCCAGTGGGGGCTCTCCACCACGGCCACCAGGAAGCGCCAGGGCCTCTCCCCGGCCCGCTCGCCCAGCTGGCTGCAGAGCCGCAGCATCAGCACCAGGTTGTGGAGGGCCTCCGGGAAGCGGCTGCCGGGCACCAGCGCCAGGGTGCGGGTGCCCGGCAGGCGGGCCACCTGGCCCGGGTCCGGTGGCGGCAGATCCATGATCGGGTAGCCGCGGAACAGGGCCTTGGCCTGGCCCTGGGCCTGGAGGTCGGTGGCGCTGAAGGCATCCCGGGTGAGCACCACGCGCACCCGCCGCCGCCGGCAGCACCAGCGGGTGAGGGCCGAGAGCCGCAGCCGGCCCTCGTAGTAGCTCGAGGTGGAGACCAGGAACACCACCGTCGGCCGTCCGGTGAGCAGGGCGAAAATCAGGGGGACGTGGTCGCCGATGCTGACCACCAGGTCGAAGCGGCGACCGTGGCGCCAGGCCGTCCAGAGCTGAGCCAGGCTCTGCTGCAGCCAGCCCGCCGCCAGGTCCTTCCAGAGGTTGAGGCCCTGGTACACCATGCCCCCGGACGGCAGGCTGCGGCCCGCGTAGAGGAGGGGGATGCCACGACGCCCGTAGGCGGATCCGGCGCCGACGATGGGCAGGGCCGCCAGTTCCAGCCCGGGATCACACTGGCGCAGGCCGTCGGCGATCAGTCCCCCATTGAGATCCTCCCCATGGCCGTTGCTGATCAGCAGGATCCTGGGGGCAGGGGAAAGGGGCACACGGGACACCAAGCACGGTCGAGTTTAGGTTTGGGCTCACCGGGGATTTCCCCCCACTCCCGGCTCACCCCGCAGGCATGAGCACTCCCGCCACCGGCCCCGTCGCCCAGGTGCGCCGCGTTCTCGACGTCGTGCTGGTGGCCGACGTCTTCCTGGTGCTGGCCGGGGCCCTGTTCTTCGCCGTGGCGGTGGTGCTGCACGGCCAGCGGCTGGACGCACCCCTGGAGCTCTTCCAGCGGCTGTGGCAGCCGCTGTTCACGCCAGCCATCGGCCTGCTGATGGCGGCGGCCCTGCTCAGCGGCGGGCTGGGCTGGTGGCAGCGGCGAGGGCAGCGCTGAGCTCCGGGTACTGGAAGTGGAAACCCTGGGCCAGCAGTCGCTCCGGCCGGACCTGCTGGCCTTCGAGCACCACCGCGGCACCGTCACCGAGCAGGAGCTGCAGCAGGGGGCCGGGCACCGGCAGCAGGCTGGGCCGGCCGAGGGCACGGCCGAGGCTGGAGGCGAAGATGCCCATGCGGGTGGGCTCCGGGGCCACGGCGTTGTAGGGGCCGGCGTAGGCGTCGTCCTCCAGGGCGGTGACGATCAGCCGGCAGAGGTCGTGGCGATGGATCCAGCTCATCCACTGCTGGCCGCTGCCCACCGGCCCGCCGAAGCCGGCCCGGAACACGGGCAGCATCTTGCCGAGGGCGCCACCGTCGGGCCCGAGCACGATGCCCACCCGCAGCACGACGAGGCGGCAGGCCTCGGGGGCGACCTGGGTGGCGGCTTCCCAGCGGGCGCAGAGGCGGGCCAGGAAATCGTCGCCGGGGGGGCTGGCCTCCGTGAAGCCGGCCTCCAGGCTGGTGCCGTAGTAGCCCACCGCCGAGCCGTTCACCAGCACCCGGGGCGGGGTGGCCAGGGCCGCCATCGCCCGCACCAGCTGGGTGGTGGTGCCGATGCGGCTGTCGAGCAGCCGCTGGCGGTGGACCGGCGTCCAGCGCTGGTCGGCGATCGGCTCCCCGGCCAGGTTGACCACCCCATCGGCCGCCGCCAGGGCCTCCAGCAATGCCGGCTGGCCCCAGCTGGCCGGATCCGAAGGATCGCAGCAGAGGGTGGTGAGCCGGGGGTCGGCCGCCTCGCTGTCGGGCCGGGCGCGACGGCTCACCAGGGTGAGCTGGTGGCCGAGGTTGAGCAGGAACGGCACCAGCTCCCGGCCGACGAAACCCGTGCATCCGAGCAGAAGCAGCCGCATGCCCACCGTTCCATCGGACTCCAGAGCCGAGGTTAGGTTCCGGCAGCCCTAACCTGTGCCGAACCCTCTTCTCCACGATGGCTGAGTCCGCGCCTGCCGCTCCCCCGAGCCTGAAAAAGGGTGCCCTGGTCAGGGTGAACAGAATCGCCTACAGCAACAGCCTGGAGGCCGGTGCCAGCGACCCGGTGCCCCCCGGCTACCTGTTCGAGGGACCCGGGGAGATCCTGGCCATCCAGGGGGAGCACGCCCAGCTCCGCTGGCGCCTGCCCGTTCCCGACGTGTGGCTGCGGCTCGACCAGCTCGAGGCGATGCCCACCGCCTAGATCGACTGGCCTAGATCTCCACCCGGCGCCGTTCCTCCTTCAGGCGGCTGCGGCGCAGCCTGGCCTCCCGCAGCATCTCCTTGCCGTCATGGAGGTAGCTGTCGACGTAGCCCATGGTGTAGCGCTCCAGCTCCACCAGGGCATCCTGCACCTGGCTGAGGCAGTGGTAGAGGCTGAGGCCGAAGCCTTTGGCCGCCGCTGGGCAGGCCCGGGACCGGTAGAGGGCCTCCACCTTCTCCATGCGCAGCCGGCTCTGGTCGAGGAAGGCGCAGAACGCCCCCATCAGCTCGTCGTCGTAGGGGTCGGCGGCCAGGGAGCGCAGCTGGGCCGGGAACGGATTGATCACCTGACCGATCAGCCGGTCGATCGGCACGTACACCTGCTGGAGCCAGCCGAGGAGCTCCTCGTCACTGGCGGCCCCGACGCCGCGATGACGGCCCGCCGCTGCCCCCTTGGCCGTTGAGGATGGGCCCGCCGCGGGGTGTGCCGGCACGCCAACGCCGGCCCCGTGGTCGTAGCGGCGGCGGCGGTCCCCGTCGCCCAGCACTTCCCAGGCCGCATTGAGGGCCAGGATCGTGCGCGGATCGCCGCCGGCATCCGGGTGATGGCGTTTGACGAGGGCTCGGTAAGCGGCCTTGATCTCGGCGGTGGTGGCCCCAGGCGAGACCCCGAGGATGGCGTAGTGGTCGGCGGAGGTCCTGGCCATGCGCTGGCGGCGCCATCTGGCTCCAGCATCGCCGATGGGCCCGCCCGGAGGGACCCTCGCACCCGCCCATGAAAAAGCCCCCCTGGAGAGGGGGGCTGAAGGGTTGTGAGGAAGCGTGAGGAGGAAGGAGCGCCGATCCGAGGGTCCCGCGGGGGGACCCGAGGGAATCAGAACTTGAACTGGGTCTGGATCAGGCCGCCGAGCACGCTGCTCGACTGGCCGATGGTGGTGAACTGGCCGTTGGGGCGGCTCAGGTAGAAGAGCGCCGGGGTCACGCTGATGTTGTCGGTGACCTGGAACTTGTACCACCACTCCCAGGCGAAGTTGCCGTCCTGGGGCGTCTGGCCGTTGCGCAGCGAGGTGGCGAACACCGGCTGACCCACCGCCATGCCGGCCTGGTTGCCCTTCATGAACACATCGTTCCACTGCAGGCCCACGCTCCAGGACTGGCTGGCGCCGCGGTTGGCCGACTGGTTGAAGGTCGGGACCGTGTTGAAGGTCGGGACCCTCACCGCGGCTGCGCCCCGGCCAATCGTGGCGGTCTGGGGGTTCAGCTCAGCCTGGGTCATGGCGTTGTAACCCCAGCCCAGGTTGATGGAGGGGATCAGGCCACTCTTCTTGGGCTGCCAGGCGAAGGTCGTGGCGAAGTTGTTGGAGTAGGCGGCACTGTTGCCGAAGTTCTCCGAGCCCAGGAAGTTGTTGGTGATGCTGGCGCAGTCGACGCCCGGCTGGGCGAACGAGGTGCCGCGGCGGAAGTTCTGGCCGCACTGGACATAGCTCCAGGCGAAGGCGAAGCGCCAGTTCTTGCCAGCCACGCCGGCCTGGGTGGTCCAGGTGCCGCGGCTGCGCTCGTTGAGCAGGCCGCCCGCGTTCGGGTTGCCGTTGTCGGCGTTAGGGGCGACGTAGGCGGTGGAGATCGCGAAGAAGGGCTTGCCCTTCTTGACGTTCTGCTTCCACATCAGGCCGAAGGTGGCGCCGGTGGCCTTGTTGTAGGTGCCGGGGGCGCCGTGCAGGGTGAAGACGTCGAGGATCTCCGACCGGTAGAACCAGGGGGTGATCGCCAGGAACTCGGTGTTCCGCGCCTTGGCGCCGATCAGGGCGGTGAAGTCACGGCCGATCGGGAAGCGGTAGTAGAGACGGTCGATGTTGACGACGTCATTGCCACCGACGGGGGAGAAGGCGCGATCCAGCGCCATCAGGTTGTAAGGCTGGCCGCCGAAGGGGCTGTTGGTGAAGTTGCCGCTGCGCAGACGGGTGTACAGCAGGTCCTTGCCGGTGAAGCTGGTGAGGAAGTTGAGGCGGACGTCGTAGTTGAAGACCGTGGCGCCCCAGTTGCGCCGGTTGTTGGCGGGGAAGGCGTTGGCGGCGGCGGCGGGGACGCCGACGGCGGGGTTGGGCAGGCCCTGGTTGCCACCGAAGCTGTTGGAGCCGATCACGAAGACGGCATCACCCTGGAGCTTGGTGGTGGTGGAGAACTGGGTGGCTTCCAGCTCACCCACCTTGGCCTCCAGGCCATCCACACGGCCGCGCAGCACGGCGAGTTCCTTCTCGAACTCGTCCATCAGGCGCTTGAGCTCGTCGGTCACCTCGGTGATCCGGTCGAGGCAGGCGTTCAGCAGGGCCGCCGCTTCATAGCGGGTCATGGCCTGGCGACCCTTGAAGGTGCCGTCCGGGTAGCCGGCGACGCAGCCGTAGCGCTCGACCAGGTTGGACAGGGCCTGGAAGGCCCAGTCGGTGGGCTTGACGTCGGAGAACTGGTTGATGCTGGTGACCTGGTTCTGGGCTTCCCAGGCCTTGAAGCGATCGATGTCCTGCTGCTCCATGTAGGTGGAGATCTCCGCCCTCTGGGACGGGGAGATCTCGCTGGCCGAAGCGGCAAGGGGCGACAGCAGCCCAAGGGCCACCGGCGCCAGCAGGAATTGCTGGAAGGGTTTCATTGGTCCTCACACCAAAAAGAGGAATCCCCCGAAGGGGACGGCGCAAAGGTATAGGAATCCAGGGACGCGGCAGACAGGCCTGAGCACACCAAGGCGTATCCCAGCTGACATGAGGCCCCGCTGAGCGCCGCCGGGGAAGGGTCTGAGCGGGAGCGGACTTTGGAGCCATCCGGCGCAGCCATGGGGCCACCGGGGGGGGGGGAAGCGGGTGCACCGCCGGATGGCTCGGGGCGCCGAGCGCGGCAGCCCTGTCTTCCAAGCAGAAAAAAGCCCGGCTGCAGAGCAGCCGGGCAGAGGGGAGGTCGTTGTGAGGAGACCTGATCCGGAAGGATCAGAACTTGAAGGTGGTCTTGATGAAGCCGCCGAAGTTGTTGAAATCGGAGCCGCTGTTGGGCAGACCGCCCACGTTCTTGGAGATCTGACCGAGAGGAGCGCTCAGGTAGTAGAGCGCCGGGGTCACGCTGATGTTGTCGGTGACCTGGAACTTGTACCACCACTCCCAGGCGTAGTTGCCATCGACGATGGCGGTCGCGGCGGCGGGGCCACCGAAGGCGGCGGGGCCGGCGCTCACGGACGTCAGGAAGGTGGGCTGACCCACGGCCATGCCGAAGGCGTTGCCCTTGATGAACACGTCATCCCACTGCAGACCCACGTACCAGGACTGGCTGGTGGAGTTGGTGATGCCGGTGGTGGAGACGAGGTTCGCGGCGCCGTTGAGGAAGGTGGTGCCGTTGTAGTTGCTGCGGTTGATGCCCCAGCCGGCGCTGATGGAGGGAACCCAGCCGGAGTTGGTGGGCTGCCAGTAGGCGCTGATGCCCACCGAGTTGGTGGCGGCGGCGTTGGTCTGGAAGATGGTGGCCAGGGGCGTGCCGTTGCCGGTGTAGAGACCGGCGCCACCCGAGGAGTAGGTGTAGGCCGCCGCGATGCCCCAGTTGGAGCCGGTGTAGGCGATCTGGCCGGTACCGGTCTGGGAGGAGCAGGCATTGCCGATGCCACCGCAGTTCGCCGTGCCGGCGATCGGGTTGCCCACGTCACCGTTGGCGGAGACGTAGTTGGCGCTGATGCTGAAGCCGCCGCTCTTCCACCACAGACCACCACCAGCACCCAGGTTGAGGCTGTAGGTACCGGGAGC
>CALRND020000014.1:0-60304 GCA_943369455.1 Synechococcus sp. UW140 | reverse complement strand
ACCGAAACCCTCAACAAGCTCAAGAAGGGCCAGCGGGAGCTCAGCCAGGAGCTGGGCCGCACCCCCACCCTGAGCGAACTGGCGGTGGCGGTGGAACTGCCCGAGGAAGAAGTGAAGGACCTCCTCTGCCGCGCCCGCCAGCCGGTGAGCCTGGAGACGAAGGTGGGCGACGGCGAGGACACCGAGCTGCTGGATCTGCTGGCCGGTGACGACCTGCTGCCCGCCGATCTGGTGGACGGCGAATGCCTCAAGGGGGACCTGCGGGCGCTGCTGGAGAAGCTGCCGGAACTGCAGGGGCGGGTGCTGAAGATGCGCTACGGCATCGACGGCGAGGAGCCGATGAGCCTCACCGGCATCGGCCGCATCCTGGGCATCAGCCGCGACCGGGTGCGCAACCTGGAGCGCGACGGCCTAGCGGGTCTGCGCCGCCTCAGCGATGCCGTCGAGGCCTACGTGGCCATCTGACGGCCTTCGGAGCACTCCGTTTGCGAGGCTTGGAACTGCAAGCACCTCCTCCTCCCATGGCCGGCATGCCCCCCGCAGCCTCGGAGGACCCCACGATGGAGGTGATCAGCCTCTTTCCCCGCTATCTGCTCCAGGGCCGTCTGGGCGCCTCCCAGCTGGCCGATCTGCAGGCGATGGCCCGGGCGGTGCTGGCGGCGCCGGAACGCAGTCCCGATGCCTCGGTGAAGCTGGCGGGCCAGCTGTCCCAGCAGCGGGAGCTCGGCCCCGACCACCCCGCCGCCGCCGAACTCTGCCGTTCGGTGATCCTGCCGGCCTGCGAGCGCTGGATCCGGCACGTGATCGACCAGCAGCCGCCCCAGGGCCGGGGACCCTGGACGCCGGGCCGCTACGGCCTGCAGATGATCGACCTCTGGCTCAACGCCCAGCGCGCCGGCGACTACAACCCCACCCACACCCACGGCGGCAGCTTCTCCGGCGTGCTGTTCCTGCAGGTGCCGCCCCAGATCCGGGCCGACAGCTTCGACGGCCAGCTCTGCTTCCACGGCCCGGAGGAATGGCACATCCAGAGCTTCCGCACCGGCATGGCCCACTACGTGCTGCCGGTGCCCGGTGACTTCTACGTGTTCCCGGCCTGGCAGCCCCACTCGGTGCCCCCGTTCCGTGGCGAGGGGGAACGCTGGTCGATCGCCTTCAACGTGGTGGCCGTGCCCCAGCCGCCCCCGCGCCCCGCCCCGCCGCCGGCCTCCTCCCAGGGGGCAGGGCAGGGGGCTGGGGCCGGCGGCGGGCAGGGCAACGTCTCCCTTTCCAGCGGCCGACCCCGACCGGGTGGGTTCCTCTAGGACGCGCCCGCCGGTGATTCCCGGCCCGATCGAGCCCCTGCGGGCCGATCTGCTCGCCTGGTGGGAGCGGGAGGGCCGCCACCACATCCCCTGGAAGCTTCACACCGACGGCTCCCGGCCGGGGCCGGCGGAGCCCCTGGCCGCCTACGGAATCTGGGTCGCCGAGGTGATGCTGCAGCAGACCCAGCTGGCGGTGGTGCTGCCCTACTGGCACCGCTGGATGGCGGCGTTCCCCGATCTCGGCGCCCTCGCCGCCGCCAGCGAGCACGACGTGCTGATGCTCTGGCAGGGCCTGGGCTACTACGCCCGGGCCCGCCGTCTGCACGCGGGGGCCCGGCAGCTCGTCGCCGCGGCCCAGCCATCGGCTGAGGGCAGCGGCGACCCCTGGCCGCGCACGCTCGAGGGCTGGATGGCCCTGCCGGGCATCGGCCGCAGCACCGCCGGCAGCATCCTCTCCTCCGCCTTCGACCGGCCCTTCGCGATCCTCGACGGCAACGTCCAGCGGGTGCTTACCCGGCTGGTGGCCCACCCGGTTCCGCCGAAGCGGGAGCTGGCCGGGTTCTGGCGGCTCAGCGAGACCCTGCTCGACCCGCAGCGGCCCCGCGCCTTCAACCAGGCCCTGATGGACCTGGGCGCCGGCGTCTGCACCCCCCGCCAGCCCGCCTGCGGCACCTGCCCATGGCAGGGGAACTGCGCTGCCTACGCTGCCGGCGACCCCGGCCGCTTCCCCGTGAAGGACACCCCCCCGCCCGTGCCGTTCCAGGTGATCGGGGTGGGGGTGGTGTCGGACGATGCGGGCAGGGTGCTGATCGACCAGCGGCTCCCGGAGGGCCTGCTCGGGGGCCTGTGGGAGTTCCCGGGGGGCAAGCAGGAACCGGGCGAGGCGATCGAGGCGACGATCCGGCGTGAGCTGCGCGAGGAGCTGGCCATCGAGGTGACGGTGGGGGAGGAGCTGATCACCCTCGAGCACGCCTACAGCCACAAGCGGCTGCGCTTCGTGGTGCATCTCTGCCGCTGGCTGGCGGGGGAGCCGCAGCCCCTGGCCTCCCAGCAGGTGCGCTGGGTGGCGCCGCAGGACCTCGCCAGCTACCCCTTCCCGGCCGCCAACGCCCGCATCATCGCGGCGCTGGAGGCAAGGATCGCGGCGGGGTCAAGCCTGGCGGTGTGATGAGGGCCAACCGGCCCTCGCCATCCTCCGGGTGGCTCAAGGCCACCTCCCAGGCTCCCTGGGGCCGGAAGCTGAGCCGCTCGGGCCACTCCACCGCCAGGACGGCGCCGAGGCCGCGGGCGTCCTCCTCCTCCTGGGCGAACAGTTCATCGGCCGCGGCGCCCGGCTCCAGCCGGTAGAGATCCAGGTGCACCAGGGCCGTGGTTCCCGCATCCGAGCCGCTGTCGGTGTCGTAGTGCTGGGCCAGGGCGAAGGTGGGGCTGGTGACCGGCTCGCTGATCCCCAGGGCGGCGGCCAGCCCCTGCACCAGGGACGTCTTGCCGGCCCCGAGCTCCCCCCGCAGCAGCAGCAGGGCGCCGTCACCGTCACCACCCCCGATCAGCCGGGCCGCCAGTCGCCGCCCCAGGGCATCGGTGGCGGAGGGGTCCGCCAGATGGCACACCTCGATCGCGTCAGCGGATTCCATCGATGTAGATTGCCTTCCAGCGAGCCCGAAGCCTCGGCGTCTCTGCAGATATTTCCACTTCTTCGTCCTCCCCTTGGGGAGCTTCCCATTCATGGTGGCAACACCTTCCAGCCCTGAGGCTGCCTTCGCTGGCCTTCAGGCGACCGGTTCCTATGTGATCGCCGATCTCGGCCTGGCCGACTGGGGCCGCAAGGAACTGGCGATCGCCGAAACCGAGATGCCCGGCCTGATGGCCCTGCGCGAGAAGTTCGGTGCCGAGCAGCCCCTGAAGGGTGCCCGGATCGCCGGCAGCCTGCACATGACGATCCAGACCGCCGTTCTGATCGAGACCC
This sequence comes from Synechococcus sp. UW140, assembly GCA_943369455.1. Taxonomy (GTDB): domain Bacteria; phylum Cyanobacteriota; class Cyanobacteriia; order PCC-6307; family Cyanobiaceae; genus Cyanobium. The sequence continues at coordinate 57,034 of CALRND020000014.1, read as the reverse complement.
TGGTGGCCCTCGGCGCCGAGGTGCGCTGGGCCTCCTGCAACATCTTCTCCACCCAGGACCACGCCGCCGCCGCCATCGCCGCCGCCGGCATCCCGGTGTTCGCCTACAAGGGCGAAACGCTGGATGAGTACTGGGCCTTCACCCACCGCATCCTCGAGTGGGGCGACGGCGGCACCCCCAACATGATCCTCGACGACGGTGGCGATGCCACCGGCCTGGTGGTGCTCGGCAGCAAGGCCGAGAAGGATCTCTCGGTGCTCGACAACCCCTCCAGCGAGGAGGAAGTGGCGCTGTTCAACTCCATCCGCCAGCGGCTGGCGGTGCAGCCCGGCTTCTATTCCCGCATCTACGCCAACATCCAGGGCGTCACCGAGGAGACCACCACCGGCGTGGCCCGTCTGTACCAGATGCAGAAGAGCGGTGAGCTGCCGTTCCCGGCCATCAACGTCAACGACTCGGTCACCAAGAGCAAGTTCGACAACCTCTACGGCTGCCGCGAGTCGCTGGTCGACAGCATCAAGCGCGCCACCGATGTGATGGTGGCCGGCAAGGTGGCCCTGGTGCTGGGCTACGGCGATGTGGGCAAGGGTTCGGCCCAGTCCCTGCGCGGGCTCGGCGCCACGGTGATGATCGCCGAGATCGATCCGATCTGCGCCCTGCAGGCCGCCATGGAGGGCTACCGCGTCGTCCGTCTCGAGGACGTGGTGGCGGATGTGGACATCTTCGTGACCGCCACCGGTAACTACCAGGTGATCCGCCACGAGCACCTGCTCGCCATGAAGAATCAGGCGATCGTGTGCAACATCGGCCACTTCGACAACGAAATCGATGTGGCGTCCCTGAAGCAGTACGCCTGGGAGAACATCAAGCCCCAGGTGGATCACGTGATCCTGCCCAGCGGCAACCGGATCATCCTGCTGGCCGAGGGTCGGCTGGTGAACCTGGGCTGCGGCACCGGCCACCCCAGCTTCGTGATGAGCAACTCCTTCACCAACCAGGTGCTGGCCCAGATCGAGCTCTACACCAAGGGCGACGAGTACGGCAAGGAGGTCTACGTGCTGCCCAAGCACCTCGACGAGATGGTGGCCCGCCTGCACCTCGACCGGATCGGCGCCCGGCTCACCGAGCTCACCCCCGAGCAGGCGGCCTACATCGCCGTCCCCGTGGAAGGTCCCTACAAGCTCGACCACTACCGCTACTGAGCGGCGACGGCCCGGCGCTGCTGGCAGCGTCCGGGCCCACGTGGAAGACTGGCGCCTCTGATCCGGCAGTCCCGATGGCGATCGAACTGGTCCAGAAGCTGCCCGAGATGATCGGCGCGGCCGTGGAGGCCAACCCGGCCGCAGGGTATGGCGCGATCTTCGCGGCCATGTTCCTGGAGAACCTGTTCCCCCCGATTCCCTCCGAGCTGATCATGCCGCTCGGGGGGTTTTTTGTGCACCAGGGCAAGCTCTCCCTGGTGCCGGTGGTGCTGGCGGGGCTGCTGGGCACCGTGCTGGGTGCCCTGCCCTGGTATGGCATCGGCCGGCTGGTGAACGAGGAGCGCATCGAGCACTGGCTGGAACGCCACGGCCGCTGGATCGGCATCAGCCCCCAGGAGCTGCGTCGCAGCCGCCGCTGGTTCAGTCGCCACGGCACGGCCCTGGTGTTCTGGGGCCGGCTGGTGCCCGGCATCCGCACCCTGATCTCGGTGCCCGCCGGCATCGAGATGATGCCGATGACCCCCTTCCTGCTCTGGACCACTGCCGGCAGCCTGATCTGGACCCTGCTGCTGACGCTGGCGGGGCTGGCGCTGGGGGAGGGCTACACCAACGTGGAGCTCTGGATCGCACCTGCCGCCCGGGTGGTGAAGGTGCTGCTGGTGCTGGCGGTGCTGGCTGGGGCCGTGTGGCTGGGGCTGCGGATCTGGAAGCAGAGCCGCCAGCGGCCCTGAGCGGAGCCCAGGGCCTGCAGGGACTCCGGCCCGGCCCCGGACAGTAAAAAAGGCGCCCCGGGGGGCGCCTTCTCTGGCTTCGGACGCTTGATAACCCGGCTGGGCCACTGGCACAAGCCCCCCGGGCCGAATCCGTGCCCGCAGGCTCAGAACGGCACTTCTTCCTCGCTGGGTTCGCCGCCGCCGAAACCGCCCCCGAAGCTGCCGCCGCCGCCTCCCTCCGCATCCCGCTTGCTGCCGAGCAGCTCCAGCCGATCGACGCGGATCACGGGCTTGCTGCGCTCCTCCCCACTGGCCCTGTCGGTCCAGCGGTCGAGCTTGAAGGAGCCGATGATGCCGATCAGGGCACCCTTGCGGACGTAGTCGGCGGCCACCTGGGCCTGCTTGCCCCAGATCTCCAGGTTGAACCAGTCCGGCTCGTCGTCGCGGCTGCGGCGGTTCACCGCCAGGGTGAGGTTGGCGACCATGCTGCCGGACTCGAAGTAGCGAACCTCCGGGTCGCGGCCGGCTCTGCCGACGAGGGTGATGGAATTGACGCCCATGGCGTGCTCCTGGAACGAATGGATCAATGATGCGGCACCCCGATCGGGGGCCTCTCCCTTTCCGTTCCACCCTTCGTCCCGGTTGTCACACCCGGCGGCTCTGCGGAGGGCCGCTGGGAAGGCCCCACCTATGATTCACCGCTGCCAGAGGCCTTGCCCGTGTTTTTCCGCCGCTTCCAGTTCTCCCGCGACATCGGCATCGATCTGGGGACGGCCAACACGCTGATGTACGTCTCGGGCAAGGGGATCGTGCTGCAGGAGCCCTCCGTGGTGGCGATCGATCTGGAGCGGGGCACCCCCCTGGCGGTGGGGGAGGAGGCCAAGCTGATGCTCGGCCGCACCCCCGGCAACATCCGGGCGATCCGGCCCCTGCGCGACGGCGTCATCGCCGACTTCGACGCCGCCGAGCAGATGATCAAAAGCTTCATCCAGAAGGGCAACGAAGGCCGCGGCGTGATCGCCCCGCGCCTGGTGATCGGCATCCCCAGCGGCGTCACCGGCGTCGAGCGCCGGGCCGTGCACCAGGCCGGCCTGGCCGGGGCCCGTCAGGTGCACCTGATCGATGAGCCGGTGGCGGCCGCCATCGGCGCCGGTCTGCCGGTGACCGATCCGGTGGGCACGATGATCGTCGACATCGGCGGCGGCACCACCGAGGTGGCCGTGCTCAGCCTGGGCGGCACCGTGCTGAGCGAGTCGGTGCGGGTGGCCGGCGACGAACTCAGCGACGCCATCAGCGTCTATCTCAAGAAGGTCCACAACCTGGTGGTGGGCGAACGCACCGCCGAGGACATCAAGATCCGCATCGGCTCCGCCTTCCCCGACGACGGCCACGACGAGACCTCCATGGACGTGCGGGGTCTGCACCTGCTCTCCGGCCTGCCGCGCACGATCAACATCCGCGCCGGCGACATCCGCGAAGCCATGGCCGAGCCGCTCAACGTGATCGTCGAGGCGGTCAAGCGCACCCTGGAGCGCACCCCTCCTGAGCTGGCGGCCGACATCGTCGACCGGGGGATCATGCTCGCCGGCGGCGGCGCCCTGGTGCGGGGCATCTGCGACCTGATCAGCCACGAGACCGGGATCCTCACCCACGTGGCCGAAGACCCCCTGCTCTGTGTGGTCAACGGCTGCGGCATGGTCCTGGAGGACTACAGCCGGCTCGAGCGCGTGCTCGACACCCCTGAATTCGCCCGTATGACGGCCTGAGTCCGATGCCGGCTTGGCGCTGGCTCCGCTTCGTCGACGGCTCCTCCCTGCGACGCCTCCTGCCCTGGCTGCTGGTGCTGCTGGCGCTCGTGGCCGTGCGTCTCAGCAAGGGGGCGATGCTCACCGATGCCTACGCCTTCCTCAGCCGACCCTTCTGGCCGGGGACGGCCCAGTCCGAATGGCTGCGTTCGGCCCGCCGGGTGGAGGACGGGGCCCGTCTCTCGCAGCTGGAGCGGGACAACCAGCGGCTGCGCTCGCTCCTGGAGCTGCAGCAGAAGAATCCCAACCGGGTGACCGCGCCGGTGATCTCCCGCGACGGCTCCGGCTGGTGGCGCCAGCTGCTGCTCGGCCAGGGGGCCCTCAGCGGCATCCGGTCCGGCCAGGCGGTGCTCGGCCCCGGCGGCCTGGTCGGCCTGGTGGGGAGTGTCACCCCCAGCACGGCCACCGTCACCCTGCTCACCGATCCCAGCAGCCGAGTCGGAGTCTGGGTGGGGCGCACCCAGCACCACGGCCTGCTCACCGGCATCGGCACCGCCCGGCCCCTGTTGCGCTTCCTGGAGAAGGATCCCCAGGCCCGTCCCGGTGACGTGGTGGTGACCTCCCCCGCCAGCACCCTGGTGCCGCCGAACCTGCCGGTGGGCGTGATCCAGACCATGGACGCCAATGCCGATCCGGCGCCGGAGGCGGTGGTGCAGCTGATCGCGCCGGTGTCGGCCCTCGACTGGGTGCAGGTGCAGGTGCGCTGATGGATCTGCTCAGCCGGCAGCCCCTGCTCGCCGCTTCGGTCCTGCTGGTGCCGCTGCTGGTCCTGGCTTCGCCGGGCTGGCTGGCCCTCGACGGCGTCGGTCCCTGCTGGGCGGTGCTGTGGCTGCTGCCCTGGGCGCTGTGCGACGGCCCCTTCTCGGGGGCCTGCGCCGGCCTGGCCCTGGGCCTGCTGCTGGATGCCCTCCACCCCGGTGGCGTCACCCAGATCCCCGCCCTGCTGCTGCTGGGCTGGTGGTGGGGGCGGATGGGACGGCGGGCGGCGCCGATCCAGCGCAGCTTCAGCCTCGGCCTGCTCGCCCTGATCGGCACGGCCCTGCTGGGCCTCACCCTGATGCTGCAGTGGGGGATCCTCGACTGGATCGGCACCCGGGAGGCGCTGCAGCTGGCGGGACCGTTGGCCGGCCGCAGCGCCCAGGCGCACGGGGTGAATCCCGCCTTGCTGGCCCTGCCGGGCTGGCGCTGGGATGATCTGGCGGGATCCGGCCTGCGGGTTCTGCTCGCCCAGACCCTGATCACGGCCGTGCTCGCACCGATGCTCTGCTCCTTGCAACTGCTGCTCTGGCGGCAACTGGGCTCCGGCTGGCGCCGCTAGGCCATGGCCAGGATGTCTTCCCGCTCCAGCCGGCCGTCCCGCCTGCCCCGCCGCCAGGCCCTGCGGCTGCTCGCCGCCCCGTTCGCCCTCGCCCTCGCCGCCGGGGCCTGTGGCCGGCCGCCCACGACCGGCCGGGGCAAGGTGCTCAACGTCTGGACCCTGGACCTGGCGCCACGCTTCAACGACTACATGGGGCGGGTGATCGCCGCCTGGGAGCAGGCCCATCCCGGCGTGACGGTGCGCTGGACCGACGTGCCCTGGGGGTCGGTGGAACGCAAGCTGCTGGCTTCGGTGTTCGCCCGCACTGCGCCGGATCTGGTCAACCTCAACCCCAACTTCGCCGCCAACCTGGCCAGCAAGGGGGGCCTGCGGGACCTCACCCCCCTGCTTCCCCCCGACGCCGCGGAGCGCTATCTGGCCGGCATCTGGACCTCCGGCCAGCAGGGGGGGGAACAGTTCGGCATTCCCTGGTACCTGACGGCCCGGGTGACGATCGCCAACCGCCGGCTGCTGCAGAAGGCCGGCCTGGCCGCGCCGCCGCGCCGCTGGGAGGAGGTGCCGGCCTATGCGGAGGCCGTCCGGCGCCGCACCGGCCGCTACGCCCTGTTCGTGACCGTGGTGCCCGACGACTCCGGCGAGCTGATGGAGGCGCTGGTGCAGATGGGGGTGCGGCTGCTGGACGACCGCCAGCGGGCGGCCTTCAACAGCCCCGCCGGTCGCCGGGCCTTCGCGTTCTGGAGCGACCTCTACCGCCGCGGGCTGCTGCCACGGGAAGTGGTGAGCCAGGGGTACCGGCGGGCGATCGAGCTCTATCAGGCCGGGGACCTGGCCCAGGTGGCCAGCGGCCCGGATTTCCTGCGCAACCTGCAGACCAACGCCCCCGGCATCGCCGCCACCTCCGCCCCCTTCCCGCCCCTGACCGGGGCCAGCGGCGAGGCCAACGTGGCGGTGATGAACCTGGTGGTGCCCCGCCAGAGCACCATGGCTCCAGAGGCGGTGAGCTTTGCCCTGTTCCTGAGCGATGCCGCCAACCAGCTGGCCTTCGCCGAGGAGGCCCGGGTGCTGCCCTCCTCCCGGGGCGCCCTGGCGAGCCTGGAGGGCCGGCTGCGGGCGGCGGTGCCCGCCGACGGGCAGGAGCGCCTGGTCCACAGCGCCCGGCTGCTCTCGATCAAGACCCTGGCCGCGGCGCGGGTGCTGGTGCCGGCGACCCCGGGGGTGAAGCGGCTGCAGGCGATCCTCTACACCCAGCTGCAGCGGGCGATGCTCGGGCAGCTCGACAGCGACGCGGCCCTGGCCGAGGCCGAGGGGCAGTGGAACCGCTATGCCGAGGCCCGCTGGCCCTGAGGCCGCCAGCGCCGCCGCAGGCACCCTGTAGAAATGTTGAATTCTCGCCAGAGGCCAGCCGCTGGAGCCGATTCCGTGCTCACGGCTCGAAACGGCGTCGCGTTATGGTTGCGATTCTTCATCCGGTCGGACAGGAGCGATGCCCACGCATTCGGTCGCATCCTCTGCATCCTCAGCGTCCTCAGCCTCTCCGTTCACCGACGGGGCTGATCTGCAGGAATCCTCCGGTGGCGGCTCCGCCGCCCAGCAGCCCGCTTCCCCCCCTCCCTCCGACCAGGAGCCTGCCCAGCCCATCGCCACCCTGCTCGTCGTCGACGACGAAGCCGCTGTGCGCCGGGTGCTGCTGATGCGCCTGCAGCTGGCCGGCTACCGGGTCCTGTGCGCCGAGGACGGCGAGGAGGCCCTGGCCCTGTTCCATAAAGAGCAGCCCGACCTGGTGGTCCTCGACGTCATGCTGCCGAAGCTGGACGGCTTCGCCGTCTGCCGGCGCCTGCGGGCCGAATCCTGCGTGCCGATCATCTTCCTCTCCGCCCTCGATGCCATCGCCGAGCGGGTGGCGGGCCTGGACCTCGGCGCCGACGACTACCTGCCCAAGCCCTTCAGTCCCAAGGAACTGGAGGCCCGCATCTCCACGATTCTGCGCCGCATGGGCCGGGGCGCGGCCACCAGCGAGCCGCGGGAGCTGCCCACGGGCTCCGGCGTGCTGCGGGTGGGGGATCTGGTGGTCGACACCAACCGCCGCCAGGTGACCCGCGAGGGACAGCGCATCGCCCTCACCTACACCGAATTCAGCCTCCTCGAGCTGCTGTTCCGTGAGCCGGGACGGGTGGTGCCCCGGGCCGAGATCCTTGAGCAGCTCTGGGGCTACCCGCCGCGCCGGGCCGCCGACCTGCGGGTGGTGGATGTCTACGTGGCCCGGCTGCGCGGCAAGCTCGAGCCCGACCCCCGCAACCCGGAGCTGATCCTCACGGTTCGGGGCACGGGCTACGCCTCCCAGCGCATGGGCGAGGGCACCCTGGCCGCCGCCGGCTGAGTTCCCGCCCAGACCGCCGCCGGCCCATCCTGCAGGATGGCTGCGATCCTTCTCCTCCGCCCTGCCTGCCTTGTCGGATCTGCGTGAGACCCGTCTGGAGAAAGCCCGCGCCCTGGAGGCCCTGGGCCGGGCCCCCTATGCCCTCGGCTTCGCCCCCAGCCATCGCACCGCTGAGCTGCAGCAGGCCCATGCCGACCTGCCCAACGGCGAGGAGCGGGCGGTGGCGGTGGCCGTGGCGGGCCGGGTGATGACCCGGCGGGTGATGGGCAAGCTGGCCTTCTTCACCATCGCCGACGAAACCGGTCCGATCCAGCTGTTCATCGAGAAGGCCACCCTGCTGGCGGCCCACCCGGATGAGCCCGAGGCCTTCGCCCAGATCACATCCCTGGTGGATGGCGGCGACTGGATCGGGGTGCATGGCAGCCTGCGCCGCACCGACCGGGGCGAGCTCTCGGTCAAGGTGACCGACTGGGTGATGCTCTCCAAGGCGCTCCAGCCCCTGCCCGACAAGTGGCATGGCCTGGCGGACGTGGAGAAGCGCTACCGCCAGCGCTACCTCGACCTGATCGTTTCGCCCCACACCCGCGAGACCTTCCGCCGCCGGGCGCGGCTGGTGAGCGCCATGCGCCGCTGGCTCGACGAGCGTGGCTTCCTCGAGATCGAAACGCCCGTCCTGCAGACCGAGGCCGGCGGCGCCGACGCCCGCCCCTTCGCCACCCACCACAACGCCCTCGACCTGCCCCTCACCCTGCGCATCGCCACCGAGCTGCACCTCAAGCGGCTGGTGGTGGGCGGTTTCGAGCGGGTCTACGAGCTGGGGCGCATCTTCCGCAACGAGGGGATCAGCACCCGGCACAACCCCGAGTTCACCTCGGTGGAGATCTACCAGGCCTTCGCCGATTACCACACGATGATGGACCTCACCGAGCAGCTGCTGGCCGCAGCCTGCCTGGAGGTCTGCGGCGGCACGCGCCTCACCTACCAGGGGGAGGAGATCGACCTCACCCCGCCCTGGCGGCGGGTCACCATGCACGAGCTGGTGGAGCAGGCCACCGGCCTCGATTTCAGCGGCTTCAGCGATCGTGCCGAGGCGGTGGCGGCGATGGAGGCCGCCGGCCTGGCGGCCCCCGAGGCGGCCGACAGCGTGGGCCGGCTGCTGGTGGAGGCCTTTGAGCAGGCGGTGGAGACCACCCTGGTGCAGCCCACCTTCGTGATGGACTACCCGGTGGAGAATTCGCCCCTGGCCCGGGCCCACCGCAGCAAGCCCGGGCTGGTGGAGCGCTTCGAGCTGTTCATCGTCGGGCGGGAGACGGCCAACGCCTTCAGCGAGCTGATCGATCCGCTGGATCAGCGGGCCAGGCTGGAGCTGCAGCAGCTGCGCCGCCAGGCGGGGGATCCCGAAGCCCAGACGGTGGATGAGGACTTCCTGCACGCCCTGGAGGTGGGCATGCCCCCTACAGGCGGCCTCGGCATCGGCATCGACCGCCTGGCCATGCTGCTCACCGACAGCCCCTCGATCCGCGATGTGATCGCCTTCCCCCTGCTGCGCCCGGAGGCCCGCGAGAAGACCGGAACCGACGCAGTGGGATAATGGTCCCCAGTAGGCCTTCTCCCCCTCGGGGCTCTGGTATGAGTGGTGAGCGCGTCGGTTTTCGCTTTCAACACGCCGATGCTGTGGTGAAGCGCAATCCCCAGGGGCGATCTCGCCGTGGCTGGGTCATGGAGCCCGTGGAGCAGACCACCAGCCGGGGCACCAAGATGCCCGCCTACCGGATCCGCTGGAGGGACAGTGAACGTCCGGAGATCGTTCTGCAGCACATGCTCATCGCCGATCCCGACCCCACCCCGCCGCCCGAAGGGGTGAGCCTGGTGCCGGCGCCGCCCAAGAAGTAACCCGCTGCAGCGCCTGGCGAGCGATCAAGCAAGCGATCCAGTTTCAGACCCAGCCCCGCAGCCGGTAGGCCAGCAGACCGAGGTGCTCGCGCATGGCCGTGGTGGTCAGCACCAGGGCTTCGGCGCTGGGCAGCACCCCCATCAGGGTGCCGGCCACGGTCGGGGTGCCGAAGGATCGCCGCTCGGGCAGCTGGAAGTCGCAGGCCACCGGGATGATCCGCAGGTCCGGGGCGGCGCGGCGCAGGGTGGCCAGCGAACGGGGCAGGTGGGTGGCGCTGGTGACCAGCAGCAGGGAGTGCCAGCCCCGCTGCCGGGCCACCCGCACCAGGGCGCCGGCCTCCTCGCCGGTGTTGCGCCCCTCCTCACTGGTCACGATCCGATCGGCCGCCACCCCCAGGCTGGTGGCCAGGGCCTTGGCCAGCCGCGCCTCACCGGCCGCCGGATCATTGGCCATGAAGGTGACCCTGCCGCCGGTCACCAGCAGCCAGGGGGCCTTGCCCTCCCGCATCAGGGCCACGGCCCGCAGCAGCCGGTCGCCGGCCTCGTTCACCTCCACCCCCTGGCGCGGCGGCAGGGCCGGCCGCAGGCCGCCGCCCAGCACCAGCACCGCATCGGCGCTGGGGATCGGGACCGGCGTCAGCCGGGCGGCCCGCTCCTCCAGGCTCCACACCAGCTGCCGGCTCAGCAGGGGGGTGGCCGCCAGCCAGAGCAGGGCGATGCCCACCCCGGAGAGCACCGGGCCGAAGCGGCGCTGCCGGCCCAGCAGTCCGGCGATCTGGAGCAGCAGGGCCAGGCCGAGGGGGTAGAGGCCGAGCGGCAGCAGTTTCGAGAGCAGGAAACCCATGGGGCGGCTGGGTTCAGCGCTGGGTGCGGCGCTTCAGGTCCTGCAGCTCCTGCTGGGCCTCGAAATGGGCCCAGTCGGCCTCCAGGTCGGGGGTGGGGGCGGCGCCGGGGCGGGGCCGGCTGGTGAGCTCGGCCAGCTCCTGCTCCACGCCGGCGAAGCGCTGGCCCATATCCGCCAGGGCGCGCCAGCGGTGGCGGCCCTGGTCCATCAGGCCGCCGACGTGCTGCTCCGCCCGGCCGGCCAGGTCCTCGGCGCCGGCGGCCCGGGCCCGGCCGGTGCGCTCCTGCCACTGGCGGATCTCCTCGGCCAGCCGCAGCAGTTCGCGCCGCTGCTCCTGGGCCTGCTGGCGCAGGCGCACCCGTTCCGCCAGCAGCTGCCGCTGGCGGTCGCGGGCGGCCTGCTCCCGCAGCAGCTCCTCCTGCTGGGGATTGGTGCGCAGGAAGCCCTCCAGCTGCTGATCCAGCCGCGCCTCCAGTTCCTCCAGCCAGCTGCTGCTCATGGCACCGGTTCGCCGGGGGCGCGGGTGATCAGGGGCGCCTCGATCTCCTCCTGCAGGGGGGTGATGGCCGCCTCCCGCGAGCGCAGCAGCAGCTGGGTGAGCCGGGCGATGGCCCCTTCGCCCAGGTCCTGTTCGCCGATGCGGTCGAAGGCCCGGCGGTACAGATCCTCGAGTTCCTCGATCAGCCCCTCGCGCACCCCGCGCATGGACTGGCGCTGCTCCTCCCTGCTCATGGCTCGCTCCGGTGCTGTTCCGAGTCTGCCTGCATCAGCAGGTGCAGACAGAAATCGCCGGCGTCATCGCTCCAGCGGCCCGCCCCCAGCCAGCCGGCTTCGGCGGCCAGGGCGAGGAAGGCCCCGGGGGCGTACTTGTGGCTGTATTCGGTGATCAGCGGTTCGCCGGCCGCGAACGGCCAGGACCGCCCCGCCAGATGCACCTCCAGCTCGCGGCGGCTCACCAGGGCCATGGCGATGCGGGACTGGCCGGCCTCCCACCAGGCCCGGTAGTGGAAGTCGTCGGGGTGGAAATCGCCGTCCAGATCACGGTTGAGCCGGGTCAGCAGGTTGCGGGCGAAGGCCTCCGACCAGCCCGCGGCGTCGTTGTAGGCCGCCTCCAGCCGCTCCACGGCCTTGGGCTGGTCGATGCCGATCAGCAGGCGGCTGTCCGGCCCCAGCAACCGGCGGAACTGGCGCAGCAGGTCCCGGGCGCCGGCGGGATCGAAGTTGCCGATCGAACTGCCCGGGTAGAAGCCCAGCCTGCCGTGGCCCGCCAGGGCGGGGTGCTCGGGCAGCTGCTCCAGGCGGCTGTAGTCGCAGCAGATGCCGAGCACCGGCAGGTCGGGATGGCGTTGCTGCAGGGCCCGGCAGGCGGGCGCCAGGTGGTCGGCGCTGATGTCGAGGGCGACGTAGGCGGCCGGCTCCAGGGCGCTGAGCAGGGGGCTCACCTTGCGGGCGCTGCCGGCCCCGAACTCCACCACCACCCCGGGTCCGAGGGCGGCGGCCAGCTCGGGCGCCCGCGCCTCCAGCAGGGCCGTCTCGGTGCGGGTGAGGCCGTACTCCGGCTGCTCGCAGATCGCCTCGAACAGGCGCGACCCCTCGGCGTCGTACAGCAGCCAGGCCGGCAGCTGCTTGGGGTGGCGGGCCATGCCGTCGATCACCAACCGCGCCATGTCGGCCGGCTGGGGATGGAGGTCGATCAGCATGGGGCTCCCGTACCGTCGTGAGCGCCGTCGCGGGCCAGCCGCAGTCCGGCGGCCATCCAGCGGCAGTGGGGCGCGAAGAAGTTGCGGTAGGTGGGGCGGGCGTGGCCCGCCGGGGTGAGGAAGCTGCTGCCGCGGAGCACGAACTGGGAGGTCATGAATTTGCCGTTGTATTCCCCGACGGCACCGGCGGCGGGGCGGAACCCCGGGTAGGGCCGGTAGGGGCTGGCGGTCCATTGCCACAGGGCGCCGAAGGCCTGGGGCAGGGGGCGGCCGCCCGGTTGGGCCGCCGTTTCCACCACCAGCTCCCATTCGGCCTCGCTGGGCAGGCGGCCGCCGCTCCAGCGGGCGAAGGCATCGGCCTCGAACCAGCTGACGTGCCGCACGGGCGCCTGGGGGTGCCGCGGCCGGCGGCCCGCCAGGCTGAATTCCCACGCGCCGCGCCAGTAGCGGGGCGCGCTCCAGCCGTGCTGCTGCACCAGCGCCCAGCCCTCGCTCATCCACAGCTCCGGCCGCCGGTAGCCGTCATCGGCGATGAAGGCGGCGTAGGCCTCGTTGGTGACGAGGGTTTCGGCGAGGCTGAAGGGCTCCAGCCACTGGCGGTGCCGGGGGGCTTCGTTGTCGAAGTGGAAGCCGCCGCCGGCGTGGCCGATCTCCACCAGCCCGCCGGGGTGGGAGCGCCAGCCGCCGGTGGTGTCCGGTGCCCCGGCCCCGGGGGGTTCGACGCCGTAGGCGGGCTCCAGGGGATTGCGGCTGAAGCCGTCGAGCAGATCCATCAGCAGCAGCTCCTGGTGCTGCTGCTCGTGCTGCAGCCCCAGTTCGACGAGCTCCAGCAGGGGCCCGGCCGCCTCGGGTGGCTGGCGATCCAGCTCCAGCAGCAGCGTCTCCAGCCCGGCGTCGACGTACCGGCGCCAGGCGAGCACTTCGCCGATGGCCGGGCGGGTGAGCAGGCCCCGTTCGGGGCGGGGGTGGCGGCTGCCGACCGCCTCGTAATAGGAGTTGAACAGGTGGCCCCAGCGGCGGTCGGGCGTGGCATGGCCCGGCAGGTGGGGCTCCAGCAGGAAGGTCTCGAAGAACCAGGTGGTGTGCCCCAGGTGCCACTTGGCGGGGCTGGCATCGGCCATGCCCTGGAGACAGAGGTCCTCGGGTTCCAGACCCTGGATCAGGCGTTCACTGTGCTGGCGGACCGCCTGGAGCCGTTGCTGCAGGCAGGGGATGTCCGCCGGCGCGTGTGCCCTGGAACCCATGGTCCTGCCGTTCTCTGGGGCCGACCATAGGGATGTTCCCTACGATCCGGCCACGCAGCCATGGAGAAGGCCAGCCGCATGGGAGCCCACAGCGACGGCATGAGCACCGGGATCACCGAGGGCTTCAGTGGGGCGGTCGGCGGGACGCCGCTCATCCGCCTCCATGCCCTCAGCGCCCTCACCGGCTGCGAGATCCTCGGCAAGGCGGAATTCATGAACCCCGGCGGGTCGGTGAAGGACCGGGCCGCCCTGGGCATCCTCCAGGAGGCGGAGGCCAGCGGCGTGCTGAAGCCGGGGGGCACGGTGGTGGAGGGGACCGCCGGCAACACCGGCATCGGCCTCACCCACCTGTGCAATGCCCGCGGCTACCGCTGCCTGATCGTCATCCCCGAGACCCAGTCGGCGGAGAAGATCGGCCTGCTGCGCAGCCTCGGTGCCGAGGTGCGCACGGTGCCCGCCGTGCCCTACAGCGACCCGGCCAACTACGTGCGCCTCTCGGGCCGCATCGCCGAGGAGACGCCCGGCGCCGTGTGGGCCAACCAGTTCGACAACCTCGCCAACCGCCGCGCCCACTACGGCAGCACCGGGCCGGAGATCTGGCAGCAGACCGGGGGCCGGCTGGATGCCTGGGTGGCCGCCACCGGCACCGGCGGCACCTATGCCGGGGTGGCCCTGTATCTCAAGGAGCAGGACCCCAGGGTCCGCTGTGTCCTGGCCGATCCCTGCGGCAGCGCCCTCTACAGCTGGGCCACCGACGGCAGCCTCAGGAGCGAGGGGAACTCGATCACCGAGGGCATCGGCAACAGCCGTGTCACCGCCAACCTGGAGGGGGCACCGATCGACGACGCGGTGAGGATCGACGACCCCATGGCCCTGCGCACGATCTACGGCCTGCTGTGGCAGGAGGGCCTGTTCATGGGGGGATCGGTGGGGATCAACGTGGCGGCGGCGGTGGAGACGGCCCGGCGGCTGGGGCCCGGCCATCGCATCGTCACCGTCCTGTGTGACAGCGGCGATCGCTACCGCTCCCGCCTCTACGACCAGGACTGGCTGGCGGGCCGCGGCCTCGAGCAGCCCCAGCGCACCGGCACGGCCCTGATCCCATGAGTGCAGCCCAGGGCCAGGTGATCGGCGGCCGCTACCGGCTTGAGCGTCGTCTCGGGGCGGAGACGGGCGGACCCCAGGGGGAGCTGTGGCTGGCGAGTGACCAGCTGGCCGCCGATGGGCCCGTGGCCCTGCGCCGCATCGGGCCGGAGCAGGACCAGGCCCGGGCCCGGGACCTGTGGTCGCGGCTGCAGGGGGTGCTCCACCCCCAGGTGCCCCGCATCGGCGCCGTGATCGAGGCCGAGGGCCAGCTCTGGCTGGTGCGGGAGTGGCAGGCGGGCCGCACCTACCAGCAACTGCTGGAGCTGCGCGCCGAGCGCCAGCTGGTGTTCGGGGCTGGGGAGGTGCTGCTGCTGCTGCGCCAGCTGCTGCCGGTGCTCGCCGCCCTGCACAGCCAGGATCTGCTGCACGGGGACCTCAGTCCCGCCAACCTGCTGCGCCGCGACAGCGACGGCCTGCCGGTGCCGCTTGATTTCGGCCTGGTCCGGGGCACCGCCGGCGGCCCCGCCGGGGAGCGGCTGCTGGGGGCCACCCCGGGCTATGCCCCGCCGGAGCTGGCCAGGGGCGAGCCCGCCCAGCCCTGGATGGATCTGCACGCCCTGGGCGTGGTGTCCCTGGTGCTGCTGAGCGGGGACGGGCCGGAACGCCTGCTCGATCCGGCGACGATGCAGTGGCGCTGGCCGGCGGCCCTGGAGCACGATCCGGAGCTGCTGCGCCACCTGCAGCGCCTGCTCAGCCGTCAGCCCGAGGAGCGCTTCGCCTCCGCCGGCCAGGCCCTGGTGGCGTTCCAGTCCCTGGCGATGCCCGACAGCACGGGCCCGGTTCCCCGGGCCGACCGCACCGTGGTGCTGGTGCCGGAGGCCGCTGCGCCACCGCCAGTCCCCGAGCGGGGGCCGGAGCCGGCGCAGGAGTGGCGACCGGCCGAGGTCGCCGAAGAGAGGGCAGCGATCGGCCCCCCTGCCGCGGCATCGCGGGCGGAGCCCCAGCTGCCGCTGCGCACGGCCGCCACCGCCACGCCACCCCCGCCGGCCGCCGTGGCCGTCACTGACAGCGTGCGGCGCCGCCACGAGGAACGGGAGGAGGAGGCCGAGGGGGGCTTCTGGCCGGTCCTGATCGCCCTGGTGCTCTCGGCGGTCGTGGGGACGGCGGTGGGCTGGTGGTGGCTGAGCCGCGGCAAGGTGGCCGCCCCGGTCCCGGGGGGGCAGAGCGAGCTCCCCAGCAGCCTGCCGCCTTCGGAGGTGGACCAGCGCCAGCAGCTGCTCAACCGCCTGCGGGCGATGCAGGTGGACCGGGCCTGGTTCCTGAGCCTGGTGGATGCGGCCCTGCTGGCCCAGTACCCCGAGCGCAACGGCCGCCTCCCCTCCGACACCCTGGAGGATGCGCCGCTGCGGCGGGTGTGGAACGAACTGGCCGAGGAATGGCTGGCCCGGGTGGAGCAGCTGCCCCTGCCCCTGCGGCGCCGGCTGGGCAGCTTCAGCGGCAGCGACTGGGAGCAGCGCCAGGGCGGCTTCGTGCGCCAGGGGCTGAGCCCGTCGGTGCTGCGGGAGCTGGTGTCGGCCAGCGTCCAGAACCTGCTGCCGAGCCGCGCCTCCCAGGCGATGCCGCCGGAACCGTTCCGCCAGATCTGGTACGCGGCCGCCGAAATGATGCTGGAGAACCTCAGGATCGAGCCGATCGAGGCCCCCTCCGGCACCGCCCAGGTGCTGTCGGCCGAGGTGCCCGCTAGCGGCGCGCGCCTGTTCCCGATCCGCCTGCCCGCCGGCCACGGCCTCGCCCTCGGCGTCAGCGGCTCGCCGCTGCTGCAGATGAGCGTCTACTCGGCCGGGGGCACCCTGCTGGAGCCGAGGGGGCCGCTGCGGGTGGTCACCCTCGACTCGCAGAAGAGCTCGCCGGTGCAGCTGCTGCTCACCAACGACGGCGTCGCCCCGGCCCTGATCCGCCTGTCGCTGCGGGCCGATCCGCCGGCCCCCACGCCGCCGCCGGCGCCGGACGCGCCAACGGCCCCCGAGGAGCCCCAGGACACGCCGACCACGCCAGCCCCGGCCACCCCCGGCGCCACCCCGGCACCGGCCTCCCCGGCGGCACCGGCCCCCGCGACCCCACCGGCGCCCCCCGCACCGCCCAGCAACTGAGGCCGCTCAGAGCCTGGCGACGGCGGCCCGGGTCTCCTTGGCGATCTGCTTGTTCTTCTCGTCCGCGCGCTTGTCGTGCAGCTTGCGGCCCTTGCCCAGGCCGATGGTGATCTTGATCCAGGAGCCCTTGAGGTGCAGGTTCAGCGGGATCAGGGTGAGGCCTTTCTGGTCGAGGGCCACGCGCAGCTTGTCGATCTCGCGGCGGTGGGCCAGCAGTTTGCGCACCCGCAGGGGCTCGTGGTTGAAGAACTTGCCGGCGTGGCTGTGGGGGGAGATGTGGACGTTGTGGAGCTGCATCTCGCCGTTGCGGATCAGGCAGAAACCGTCGCGCAGGTTCACCTGGCCGGCCCGGATCGATTTCACCTCGGTGCCGAGCAGTTCGACGCCGGTCTCAAGGGTTTCGAGGATCTCGTACTGGTGGCGGGCCAGGCGGTTGTCGGCCAGGAGCCGGTTGGCGGGGTCGGCCGTCTTGGCACCGCCACCCTTCCTGCCGGGCCCTTTCGCCATCGGATCCGTTCGCCCATCCAGCCTTGGAGGCTACCGCTCGGGAGAGGAGGGCAGCGGCCCGCTCGCGAAGGGTCCGCTCACTTGAAGTGGGAGTACTGCCACATGTCCTGGAGAAACCAGGCTTCCCAGAGCAGCGTGCCCAGGCCACAGGCCCACAGGATCTGATGGGCATGCCGGTTGGTGGCGCTCAGCTCGATGCAGCCGCCCACGGCGATGGCGACCATGGCTGGAAACAGTTTGGCCACATAGCGGATCTTGACGAAGATGATCAGCCAGGCGGGGATCAGCGTGAAGGCGCTGGCCGCCAGAAGGATGAACAGGTAGGGACGCAAGCTGGAGAGTCGCTGGTTCTGAACGATCACCAGTCCCAGCGGAATCAGCATCAGCTTTCCCGCATGAATCAGGTTGGGCAGGCTGCGGGCCGTGGACATGCCGAGGAAGTCGGCATACAGACCGGGGTACCTGGAAATGATGTCCAGCAGGTTCTTCGCTCCCGGGAACTGGGCTTCCCTCACGCTCTTCATCGTGGCGATGTCGATGGTGCCGTGGAAGCCTCCGAACTGGTGCCGGCTGAAGAAATCCGTGTAGGCGGTGATGAAGGCCAGCAGGCTGCGGTCGGCCCCCGCTGGAGCGGCGCCCTGGAGCAGCAGGCCCGGGGCCAGAAACAGCAGCAGCCAGCCACAGGTGCACCAGGTCAGCCGGGCCGGGTGGGGGCGGTCCAGGTGATGCTCCCGGATCCCCCACAGCACTGCGATCACCACGGCCGCGGCGATCATCTCCACCTTGGTGAGGCCGAAGACCGCCAGCAGCAGCCCTGTAAGGACCGGCGGCCAGCCCCGCCGGAGCCCGATCAGGGCCAGGCTGAAGAACGTGCCGGCGAAGAGATCACTGGAGGGCTGGAGGAACTGGAATCCGGAGACGCAGATCACCAGGTAGGCCAGAACCCTTCCGGAGGCGGAAGCCACCAGGCTGCGCACCAGCCACCAGCTGCTGGCCAGGTACATCACCATCGCCAGGATGCGGATGTGCCAGTTGAGCGTCGCCTTCGACGTGGGAATGATCAGCTTGTAGACACCGGCGATGAGGGTGGAGGTGATGCCACCCGAGCTCTGCAGGGAGGGGTATTGGAAGGTCCAGTGCCCCCCGCTGTGGCGGATCGAAAGATCGGCGGCCGACGCGAAGCTCTGGTCCATCGGATGGCCGGGCACCACACCGCTGTCCCGCAGCAGGAAGGCGGCCGAGATGACCAGGGAGGCCACCAGCAGAATGACCAGGATCAGGGGGTAGCCCCGTTCGTCCCTGGGCGCCATTCCCGGCGATGTCTCTCCCGTCGTGGAGGCCAGGCCGGGAATCATGAACCTGGGTTGTGAAGGGGCTCACCTTAGGGGACTTGCCGAGAAGCGATTCTTCCCGTGGCGTCAGCATTTTTCCTGCCGCCGACAGGCGGCGCGGATCGTCGGATGGCCTGCCGCTTCACCATCGGTGGCCCGGGACCGGTACCCTCCAGCCATGGCGATCATCTCCTCGGGAGGAACGGTTCCGTCGGGGCCCGCCGAGCCCGGCAGGCGGCTGGTGGATCCCACCGCCCGCACGGAGGAGGAACCGCTGCTCCGGGAGGACGGGCTGCGGCCCCGCCGGCTGAAGGATTACATCGGCCAGAGCGAACTCAAGCAGGTGCTGGGCATCGCCGTGCAGGCCACCCGCAGCCGCGAGGAGGCCCTCGATCACGTGCTGCTCTACGGCCCCCCCGGCCTCGGCAAGACCACCATGGCCCTGGTGCTGGCGGAGGAGCTGGGGGTGCGCTGCCGCATCACCAGTGCGCCGGCCCTGGAGCGCCCCCGCGACATCGTGGGTCTGCTGGTGAACCTGCAGCCCCGCGAGGTGCTGTTCATCGACGAGATCCACCGGCTCAACCGGGTGGCCGAAGAGATCCTCTATCCGGCCATGGAGGACTTCCGGCTGGATCTCACCGTGGGCAAGGGCACCACGGCCCGCACCCGCAGCCTGCCCCTGGCCCCCTTCACCCTGGTGGGGGCCACCACCCGCGCCGGTTCCCTGAGCTCGCCGCTGCGGGATCGCTTCGGCCTGATCCAGCGGCTGGAGTTCTACGGCCTCGACGACCTGGAGGCGATCGTGCAGCGGGCCGCCGGCCTGCTGCAGCTGGCCCTGCAGCCCTGCGCGGCCCAGGAGGTGGCCCGCCGCTGCCGGGGCACGCCCCGCATCGCCAACCGGCTGCTGCGCCGGGTGCGCGACGTTGCCGCCGTGGGGGGCCACGGGAACATCGATGCGGCCCTGGTGGGCCAGGCCCTGGCCCTGCACCGGGTGGATGACCGGGGCCTGGATGCCAGCGACCGCCGCCTGCTGCGGCTGATGCTCGATACCCACGCCGGCGGACCGGTGGGGCTCGAAACCCTGGCGGCGGCCCTGGGGGAGGACCCCGCCACCCTGGAGGCGGTGGTGGAGCCGTTCCTGCTGCAGCTGGGTTTCCTGCAGCGCACCCCCCGGGGCCGGATCGTCACCGAGGCGGGCCGGGCCCATCTGCAGCGCAGCGCCGGTGCGGCCGCATGAGGCGGCTGGCGGCCCTGCTGCTGGTGCTGTGGCTGTTCGGCTGCCCCGGCCCCCTGAGGGCCGACGACGGCCGGGCCACGTCGCCCCTGCCGCAGCTCTTCGACGCCGCCCTTTCGGCCAGCCGCGACGGACGCTTCGGCGAGGCCCTGCCCCTGTGGGACCGGGTGGTGGATCTGGCGCCCGAGGACGCCTCGGCCTGGAGCAACCGGGGCAATGTGCAGCTGGCCCTGGGGGATGCGCGGGCGGCGATCGCCGATCAGGACCGGGCCATCGCCCTGGAGCCTGGCAGCGCCGACCCCCGTCTCAACCGCGGCACCGCCGAGGAGGCCCTGGGCCTGTGGAGCGAGGCCGCCGCCGACTACGCCTGGATCCTGGAGCGGCATCCGGAGGATGCCTCCGCCCTCTACAACCTGGGCAACGTGGAAGGCTCCCGGGGCGACTGGCCGGCGGCCCGCCAGTGCTTCGAGGCGGCCGCCGCCGCCCGGCCGGGCTTCGCCATGGCCCGCTCCAGCGCCGCCCTGGCCGCCTTCCAGCTGGGGGACATCTCGGTGGCGGAGAAGCAGCTGCGCGACCTGATCCGCCGCTATCCCCTGTTCGCCGATGCCCGCGCCGGCCTCACGGCGCTGCTGTGGCAGCGGGGGGCCCGGGGCGAGGCCGAGAGCCACTGGGCCGCGGCCTCCGGCCTCGATCCCCGCTACCGGCAGGAAGAATGGCTGCTGCAGATACGGCGCTGGCCGCCCGTCCCCGTGCAGGCTCTGGCCCAGTTCCTGGCCCTGGCTACCTGAACCGGCTTCGCCCCCTCGGCCCCACCCTCCGCCCATGACCCCTTTGTCCTTCTCCCCCATCGCCGCCAGTGGTGGCCCTGCCGAGGGGGGGGATGGGGCCTGGGACGCCCTGGGGCTGGAGGCGACCCTGCAGACGCTGCTGCCGGAGCTGATCCAGATCCGCCGCCACATCCACCGCCACCCCGAGCTGAGCGGCCACGAGCAGCAGACCGCCGCCCTGGTGGCGGGGGAGCTGCGGCGCTGGGGCTGGGAGGTGCGTGAAGGGGTGGGCCGCACCGGGGTGGTGGCCGAGCTGGGGCCGGTGGGGGCGCCGCTGGTGGCCCTGCGGGCCGACATGGATGCCCTGCCGATCGAGGAGCGCACCGAGCTGCCCTACGCCTCCAGCCGCCAGGGCCTGATGCATGCCTGCGGCCACGACATCCACACCACCGTGGGTCTGGGGGTGGCGCGGCTGCTGGCCGGCGTGGCCGACCGGCTCACGGCCCGGGTGCGGCTGCTGTTCCAGCCGGCGGAGGAGACGGCGGAGGGGGCCGCCTGGATGCGGGCCGACGGGGCGATGGACGGGGTGAAGGCCCTGTTCGGGGTGCACGTGTTCCCCAGCCTGGAGGTGGGCACGGTGGGGGTGCGCAGCGGCAGCCTCACGGCCGCGGCGGGGGAGCTGGAGGTGGAGGTGCTGGGGGAAGGGGGCCATGGCGCCCGCCCGCACCAGAGCACCGATGCGATCTGGATCGCCGCCCGGGTGGTGAGCGGCCTTCAGGAGGCGATCAGCCGGCGGTTGGATCCGCTCCATCCGGTGGTGGTGAGCTTCGGGCTGATCGAGGGGGGCAAGGCCTTCAACGTCATCGCCGACCATGTGCGGCTGCTGGGCACGGTGCGCTGCCTGGATCTGGAGGTGCACGCCCAGCTGCCGGGCTGGATCGAGGACACGGTGCACGCCCTCTGCCGCGGCCACGGCGGTGAGGCCCGGGTGCATTACCGCTGCATCTCGCCGCCGGTGCACAACGATCCGGAGCTCACCCAGCTGGTGGCCGACACGGCCGTGGCCCTGCTGGGCCGCTCCCGGGTGCAGTGGCTGGAGCAGCCGTCGCTGGGGGCCGAGGACTTCGCCCAGCTGCTGGAGGGCACCCGCGGCACCATGTTCCGCCTGGGGGTGGCCGGGCAAGGCGGCTGCACACCCCTGCACAGCAACAGTTTCGATCCGGACGAGGGCTGCCTGGAGGTGGGCATCAAGGTGCTCACCCTCAGCCTGCTGCGCTGGATGGAGCAGCCGGTTTGAGCGGCCGTCGGCCCTCCCGCTTCCGGGCGGCGCTGCTGGCGCTCTCCTCGCCGCTGCTGATCCTGCTGGCCCTGCTGGTGCTGTTCACCCGCCAGGGGGCCGACAAGCTGCCGGCCGTGCCCGCCCTGGTGATCGGCAGCGGCCTGCTCACCACCAGCTGGATCCGCCGCCGCCGCCGCCGGGCCGAACTGCTGCGGGCGCTGCGGCAGGAGGGGCAACCCGCTGAGCCGGGTTGAGAGTGAGGGTTGAATCAGGACCGATTGGATTGGGATTTGAAGCTGGCCAGGCCTGAGAAAAGATAGTAAAGAACGTAATTGATGCCGGCTGGTATGAGAGGTAAAACAATTGCTGTCCACCCCCGCAGGGCGCCGCCCAGGAAGAAGGCTGCCACGGCATTGATGGCGAAGAGGATGCTGACGGCTCTGGAGTTCAAGCGCTGGGAATCCAGTCTGTCCGCGAACGTGAAGGCTTGCTGGGCGTTCAGCGAGACGACGAAGGCGATGACGAATCCCAGAAGATTGGACAAGGCGCTGTTGAGCCCCAGGACAGAGGAGAGCAGGAACAGCACCAGGCCGTGAACCAGTGTGGCGGCCCCGCCGACGATCCCGAAGCGAACCAGGCGGAGTCGCTGCATCAGAGATCAATGACTTGACGAATAATGAAATGCGGCCTGGCTTTTGCCTCGATATAGGCCCTGCCGATGTACTCACCAAGTATTCCGATCCCGATCAACTGCAGTCCGCCAAGAAAGGTGACAGCCGTGAACAGCGAAGCGTAGCCGGGCACGTCGATGCCGAGCAGAATGGTGCGGAGCAGGGAGACCATTCCAACAACAAAGGATCCAATCGTTACGAGCAGGCCTATATAACTCCACACACGCAAAGGTGCTGTCGAAAAGTTAAAGATGCCATCCAGGGCGTAGTTCCAGAGTTTCCAGCTGCCCCACTTGGTCGAGCCACCGGAACGCGTGGATCGTGTGAAGTAAATGTTGTAGGGCTCATAACCGACCCAAGCAAAAAAGCCTTTAGAAAAGCGAACCCGCTCATTGCATTCTGCGATAGCTGAGACAATGACCTTGTCGAGTAAGCGATAGTCAGAAGCATTGAATTGGACCTTCAGCTTGCTCAGCCGATAGAAAATTGTGTAAAATCCCTCTGCCGTGAGGCGCTTGAAAAAACCGTCGCTGGTGCGATCGTTTCTGACGGCATTGACAATCTTGTATCCATCAAGCCAAGGCTTGATCATCTCAGGGATGAGGGACGGTGGGTCCTGAAGATCGGCGTCCATGATGATGCAGGCATCGCCATGACAATGCTTCATGCCGGCAACAATTCCTGCCTCCTTGCCAAAGTTACGACTCAGCCTGAGGATTCTTTTTGCGTGAAAACAGGAATCCTCAGCCAGGAGGTGTCTGAAGGTCTCCACGGTTCCATCGGTGCTGCCATCGTCGACGATGTAGAGATTGAACGAAAGACGGAGGGGGCATTTGGCTTTTGCCTCCTTGGTCGCCGCCTGCAATTCGCTGATTAATGCGGGCGCAGAATCCTCTTCATTATGGCAGGGAATAACTATGTCGACAGCAGGAGAGTCGCCCATCGCCACTATGATTTAGCGTATTTTACCATGCTTTTGGCCAATCAGTGAATGGCGATTTCAGTGCTAGGTTTGGCGTCGTGATTATAAACTAGATTCATGCGCCTAGGCACATTCTATGTTAAAATCATGCCGTGGATTTCCCGGACTTGGCGTGATTCCAAGAGCCAGTTTTTGGCGTGCCTGGCGCTCAACTTCATCATTCTAATCCCGATCATCCTGCACGTCCCTCTGTATCTGGATGATTACTCGCGTGCCAGCTTTGGATTTCTCGGTTGGGCGAGGGATGCCAGGCCTTTGGCGGATATTCTTTTCTTTGGATTGAATCTGGGAACACCGATTGTTGCCGTTTCTCCGCTTTACCAACTTGGTGCCCTAGTCGTCATTTCCATCACCTGTGTGATGGCGGCTCGTGCTTATGGGGTCACCAACCCCTGGATCGGTGCCATTGCCACGTTGCCTTTGATGGGGCAACCCTACTATCTGGCGAACCTTTCGTTTGGCTTTGACTCCCTATCGATGTCGTTGGCGCAGTTTTTTGCCGTCACGGCGGCGGTGGTTTTGCTGACGTCCAAAGCACGTGCCTCCTATGGGATCGCGCTGTTGCTGCTGTTGGCCACTCTGCTGACCTATCAGCCTTCTGCCTCCAGCTTTCTGGCCTTCGGATTGATGTTCTGCCTCGCCGCATGGCTTGGAATCATCCCCGGGCAACCACCATCCGCAGGGGCCATACGACTGCTGAAGCTCTTTTCCTGTTATGCGGTCACCCTTGGGATTTTCGCACTGTTTGTCAGGTTGCTCTGGAGAAATCCTTCCGCCTACGCAGCAAAGGCTTCGAAGTTGATTGATCTGGACTCCGGGATCGTCATTTCGCTTGCCAGGAATACGATCGGGTACTTACAAACCTACCTTGGCGATTGGTCGGCAACGCCCATCCTCTTTTTCATTGGCCTTCAGATTCTGCTGCTGCTGATCTTCACCTGGTTGTCCTGGCGTCGGGCCGCCCTGATCCTGGGTTCGCTGATCCTGATTCTGGCGATTTCCCCGGGGGCCGCCATCCTGCTGGCCAATCCACCCCATTCCCTTCCAAGAACTCTTGTCTTCGTTGGTCCTTTGCTTGCCTCGCTAGCCCTTCAAGTTGTCAGTTCATCGTCTGGGTGGGAGGGCCAGTCTTCCCCCCGGACGTTGATCAGGGTGCTCCCCATGGGGTTGCTGGCATGGTCATTCATCCTGTTTTCCTTCGCCTACGGCCAGGCCGCTCGCGCTCAAGAGATGTTTGTCGCCGGCCGACTGTCCAGGCTGATTTCTGCGGTCAGTCGCCTGGAGGCGACGATGCCTGCGAAGAGTGAACTGAAAGGCATCTCCTATGTCGGTGGGACGCCGAGATCGCCGCTCCTGCAGAATGCAACAAGACGATTTCCGCTGATGGATCGATTGGTGTTTCGAATCATCGGTAACAACAACGATATTGGAAGTGTGATCATGTCAGCCCATGGTCTGCCGATGCTCCAGATTGTGGAGCCTTTGCCGCAGGATCTCTCCGATGAAATCTGTCAGCGTGCAGATGACACGGCCATCTGCACGTCGGAATTCATGATGGAAATCCGGGGGGAGGTGGTGAGGATTCGAATGATCTAATCTCTTGCCTACCAGGGCATCTCCCCACCCCATCTGTCGCGTTGATCGGGGCCATGGCCGTTGGATGGTTCGGGCTTGGCTGTGGCTGCATGCAGGATTCCATTGGGGGCGCAGTTTCCCCCTGTTTCCGCATGACTCACTCCTGGATTGTTGCGCGGCCGAGGGTTGGACTGTGCCATGTTGATTCATCGCCGCGTGCCGATCAGAAGACCCCCATGCCTGACTCCACCCCCGATCTCGAAGCGGTTCGGCATGCGATCGCCTCCGGCAATCCCGGCCAGGCGATGCCGGCCCTGGCGGGGCTTCGGACGGTGGAGGCCGAGGCGGCCATCCCGCTGCTGCTGCTGGGGCTGGAGCAGACCACCTTCGTGATCCGCTCGCTTGCCTGCGCCGGCCTGGGGGTGAAGCGCAGCGAGGCCGGCTGGGCGGCCCTGGAGCAGGTCCTGCGCCACGACGAGGACGCCAACGTGCGGGCCGAGGCCGCCAACGCCCTGGCCAGCTACGGGGTGGAGCGGTCCTGGCCCCTGCTGCGGGATGCGTTCGTGGCCGACGACCAGTGGCTGGTGCGCTGCAGCATCCTCTCGGCCCTGGCGGAGCAGGAGGCGATGCCGGCGGCCTGGCTGCTGGAGCTGGCCCGGGAGGCGGTGGCCGATGGCGACGGCACGGTGCGGGCCGGTGGGGCCGAGATCCTGGGCCGCCTGGTGCGCAAGGGCCGGGGGCCGGAGGCGGTCCAGGCCCGCGAGGTCCTGGCGGTGCTCCAGGGCGACAGCGACCATCGCGTCACGGCCATCGCCCTGGACGGTCTGCAGCCCTGAAGCCTGCGCCTGCGGGGGGGGGGTCGTAGGCCCGGTGA
Organism: Synechococcus sp. UW140; assembly: GCA_943369455.1. Taxonomy (GTDB): domain Bacteria; phylum Cyanobacteriota; class Cyanobacteriia; order PCC-6307; family Cyanobiaceae; genus Cyanobium. Next base: position 31,482 of record CALRND020000014.1, on the reverse strand, counting down.
GGAGTGGCGCGTTGTTACCCGGGCCTGTACAGGCTGTACAGAACTGGAAAGGATTGTTGCGCAGCCCCACCCCCGATCAGCCTTGCTAGGTTTCGGGCGTCACTAGGGGTGCCCGGCGCAGGATCCACCGATCGCTTCGCCCAGGGCTGAGATCACACCCTCCGAACCTGATCCGGGTCATGCCGGCGCAGGGAAGTGCGGAAGCTCTCAGGCTGCGCCCAACAGTCCTTCGTCATTCCTGTCATGCGCAGCGCCTGGATCCAGAAGCGTCGTGGTCAAGCCAACGTCACCCAGCTGCACTACGCCCGCCAGGGCGTGGTCACCGAGGAGATGGCCTACGTGGCGAAGCGGGAAAACCTGCCCGAGTCGCTGGTGATGGAGGAGGTGGCCCGGGGCCGCATGATCATCCCGGCCAACATCGAGCACCCTGGCCTCGAGCCGATGGCGATCGGCATCGCCAGCAAGTGCAAGGTGAACGCCAACATCGGCGCTTCGCCCAATGCCTCCGATCTCGATGAGGAGGTGGCCAAGCTGAAGCTGGCGGTGAAGTACGGCGCCGACACCGTGATGGATCTCTCCACCGGCGGGGTGAACCTCGATGAGGTGCGCACGGCGATCATCAACGCCTCCACGGTGCCGATCGGCACGGTGCCCGTGTACCAGGCGCTGGAGAGCGTGCACGGGATGATCGAGAAGCTCGATGAGGACGACTTCCTGCATGTGATCGAGAAGCACTGCCAGCAGGGCGTCGACTACCAGACGATCCATGCCGGCCTGCTGATCGAGCACCTGCCCAAGGTGAAGGGCCGCCTCACCGGCATCGTCAGCCGCGGCGGCGGCATCCTGGCCCAGTGGATGCTGTACCACCACAGGCAAAACCCGCTGTTCACCCGCTTCGACGACATCTGCGAGATCTTCAAGCGCTACGACTGCAGCTTCTCCCTGGGGGATTCGCTGCGGCCCGGCTGCCAGCACGATGCCTCCGATGCCGCCCAGCTGGCGGAACTGAAGACCCTGGGTGAGCTCACCCGCCGCGCCTGGAAGCACGACGTGCAGGTGATGGTGGAGGGTCCGGGCCATGTGCCGATGGACCAGATCGAGTTCAACGTCAAGAAGCAGATGGAGGAGTGCAGCGAGGCGCCCTTCTACGTTCTTGGCCCCCTCGTCACCGACATCGCCCCCGGCTACGACCACATCACCAGCGCCATCGGTGCAGCCCTGGCCGGCTGGCACGGCACGGCGATGCTCTGCTACGTGACGCCGAAGGAGCACCTGGGCCTGCCCAACGCCGAAGACGTGCGCGAGGGCCTGATCGCCTACAAGATCGCCGCCCACGCCGCCGACATCGCCCGCCACCGCCCCGGCGCCCGCGACCGCGACGACGAGCTCAGCCGCGCCCGTTACGCCTTCGACTGGAACAAGCAGTTCGACCTGAGCCTGGATCCGGAGCGGGCCCGCGAGTACCACGACGAAACCCTGCCCGCCGACATCTACAAGCAGGCCGAGTTCTGCTCGATGTGCGGCCCCAAGCACTGCCCGATGCAGACCAAGATCACCGACGAGGACATTGAGGGTCTGGAGCAGGTGCTGGCCGAGCAGAAAAAGGCCCAGGGGGAACCGCTGGGAGTTTGATCACGGCCCAGCAGGTGCTGGCCGGTCGTCTGCAGGATGGTTTCAGATAGCAGTAAGGGCTGGATCTTAATGAAGCACAACCATCCATTTCTTTTCTAGATTTCACGAAACATCAATGGCTTTGTTGCAACTTCTCCGAAGTTGACCAAGGTCTACTTGAGTGCGTGGAGCCTCCTGCTTCGGTCTGGCTGGCGCTTTCCGTTAAGCCGGAATTTGGCCGTCAATCTTTATGGCCATCACTGGCCAAGCGTCCGATTCGGGCCAAGGAGCGTGAATGTGACGAGCCAATGCACGATTAAACTAACTCCCAATGTTGGAGAATTTGATTTCAATGCCCTTTTCAGCAGGGACCTCGACTACGAATCTGAACTGTTTGAACTTTTATCGAAGCGACTGAAGAGTTATGATGCCATTATTGAGATTGGAGCAAATGTAGGCGTCTATACGTCGTTCTTCTCTGTCCTTCTAGGCAGTCTGGGGTTGAGCGCGCCAGTGTTTGCCTTCGAGCCATCAAGAAAAGCTTTTCTCAGGCTCTTGGACAATCTTGTCGCGAACGATGCCAAGAATGTTTACGCATTCAATGTTGCCGTAGCGGATGAGTCTGGGTTTCTGCGGTTTTTTGAACCCGAAGGTCACTTGACCAATGGAAGCCTCGCCGTTGACTTTGCTGCACATTTTTCAGACCATGTGGTCGAGACAATCGTTCCTTCGTTTGCAGCGGACCAATTGGTCGAGCTGGTTTCTGGGCACACCAAGTTGCTCGTCAAGATTGATGTCGAGGGAGCCGAGGAAGTCGTCCTTAGGAGCCTGACATCATTAATTCTTCAAAAGCGACCTGAGATCATCCTGGAGGTCTTGAGATCATATGAGCAAAAACTCAACGAGATTTCTGCTCTGCGAGAGAACTACGACTTCTATCTTGTGACGCCGAACGGTCTTGAGCACAGAGAGACTCTCGAGGCCCATCCTCGTTACAGAGATTTCTTATTGATCCCGCATGGCAGGAATCATGGAGGTTGAGGGCCCCAGTCTGCGCTGAGTCCTGTGGGTTGGGCTGCCCTCGGTCTGCCTGGCCAGAGCGCGCCTAGCCACCATGCACGGATCTTGCTGGGCGGGCCAGCCCCCAGCCGTTGCCCGCCTTGAGCCATGTGTTCATGGTTCAAGCGACTTCGGTGACCGCATCGGTACGGCCTTGGGCAGGTGGCGGCTGGCGCTGGGGGTGACCCCATGAAGCGCCTGTTCGCGATCCTCCTGGGTGGTGGTCTGTTCGCCTACGGACTGCCCCTTCTCCCATGAGCTGAAATCGCTGCTGGCCGGCCTGGCCCGGATGTTCGCGGGCGCTTCCCTGCAGGGCGTGCTGGCGGAAGGCCGGCTGACGTTGCAGGCTGGGGCGCAGCAGGGTCCGGGCTGATTCCCCAGCGGTGATGGCTTCCTCCTCCTTCCCCCTGGCGGCCGCCGCCGGCGGTGCGCCGCTGCTGCTGCGGCAGCTGTTCGACGCCGAGACCAGCACCTTCACCTACCTGCTGGCGGATGTGGCCTCCCGGCAGGGGGTGCTGATCGATTCGGTGTACGAGCAGCACCCCCGCGATCTCTCCCTTATCCGCGAGCTGGGCATCCAGCTGGTCGCCAGCCTCGACACCCACGTGCACGCCGACCACGTGACCGGCAGCTGGCGACTGCACCGGGCCACCGGCTGCGCCATCGCCCTGGCCGCCTTCGCCGGGGCCGAGAACGTGACCCTGCCCCTGCGGCACGGGGATCGGGTGAGCTTCGGTGGCCGCCATCTGGAGGTGCGCGCCACCCCCGGCCACACCCACGCTTGCCTCAGCGTGGTGCTCGATGACCACAGCGTGGCCTTCACCGGCGATGCCCTGCTGGTGCGGGGTTGCGGCCGCTGCGACTTTCAGCAGGGGGATGCCGCCACCCTCTACCACTCGATCACCGAGCAGCTCCTCTCCCTGCCCGACCACTGCCTGCTCTACCCGGCCCACGATTACAGCGGCCGGGCGGTGAGTTCGGTGGCCGAGGAGAAGGCCTACAACGCCCGGCTCGGGGGCGAGGCCGACGAGCGCGACTTCGTGGGCTACATGGAGAACCTGCACCTCCCCCACCCCAACCGGATCTCCGTGGCCCTGCCGGCCAACCTGCGCTCCGGCCGGCCCGCGGACGGCGGCCTGGAGGAAGCGGACGACTGGGCACCGATCGAGCGCAGCTATGCCGGCCTGCCGGAACTGACGGCCGACTGGGTGGCCGACCACCGCGAGACCCTGACGCTGGTGGACGTGCGTTCCGAAGCGGAAGTGCAGGGCCCGGACGGTCGCATCCCGGGCTGCCTGCTGATTCCCCTGCCCGAGTTGCCGGCGCGAGCCGGCGAGATCCCCACGGATCGGCCCACGGTGGTGCTTTGCCACTCCGGCAGTCGTTCGGCTCTGGCTACACAGCAGTTGCAGAAGAAGGGGCTGAGCCAGGTGGCCAACCTGCGTGGCGGCCTGCGGGCCTGGAAGGCGCAGGGGCTGCCGTTGGAGCATCCCGCTTGAATCACACCCTTGCGCTCTGTTGTAGCCGTAGGCACAAGTGGTTCACGGACGCGATAACCACGGTTGGGGCTGGCATGCCTGCTTAGAATGTCTTTGTGGGCCAAGGGTTTCAGAAACTGCCTGCTGTGAGCTCAGTTGTCTTATCTGGAATGGACCTGCCGGCTGGGGGTGTTTCACGGAACTGTCCAATAAGGAGTTAGGCATCAGAACTCGACCGCGCTTGACCAACTCATCTAGCATGCGCCATCATCGATATCAGTGCAAGTTAACTCGAAGATCCTACGCGAGACATGTTCGACTCAGTGACCGTTGCCAACTTCATGCGAATAAGCGCCGAAGCAAGGATCCCCTTGGGCCCAGTCACTATTCTCGTGGGCGAGAACGGATCCGGCAAATCATCGATTCTTCGGGCGATTCATTGGGCAATCCGTTGCGCCGTCTTGAGGGACGGCTCAAATCGCGTAACTCTAGAGCGAATGGATTACGCGCCGAGTAGAGACTTCTTGCATCTTGCTCATAAGATTCGCCTGAATAGTGCGGGCGTTTCCCCAAAAGTTCGCGTGGCATTGGAATCCGGCGACGACGAGTTAGAGATCAGTATGCACTCAACTCGCAACGATGCTGGAATCAAGGCGATCGTTACTGGAACCCTTGCAAACACAGTCACTGCCACCTCGCAGATAACTGCGTACATCCCAGGCTTAGCTGGCCTCTCGGAGGCGGAGTCACTACTTGCCACACCCGTACTTCACCGGCGAGCCGCCTCAGGTGAGGGCGGCTCTGTTCTGCGGCATATCTTGCTCGGTTTAGCAATCTCCGGAACCGGTCGCGAGAGCATCGAGAAGCATGAGGAGCTTTCGGAGCTTAGTCGATGGGTCGGAAAGGTCTTTCCAGGGGTTCGCTTTTGGGTCAAGTTTGATCGACTGAGGGATGTAAACATTGACGCGAAGTTCCTCACCAACGACATGATTGAGCCTGGAAAGAAGCTAGACCTGCAGTGGAGATCGCTGGAGATGGCCGGCACGGGCTTTCTGCAAGTAGTTCAGATCTTTGCCTACTTGCTTCACTTCAGGCCAAGGCTTCTGCTTATTGATGAACCTGATTCTCACCTACATCCAGGGACTCAAGAGAGACTAATTTCAGCGATTGAAGACGCCGCGAGCGCGTTCTCGGAAACCCAGTTCATGCTTGCAACGCACTCACCGAGCTTAGTTCGGGCCTCCAGTGCTACCTCTCACGTATTGTGGATAAGCGATGGCGCCCTAAGGAGCGAGAGAGAGGATCAGGTACGCCAGCGCATGGGGTGGGGAGCACTAGACAAGGACCTCCTTCTCATCACCGAAGACGGTAATCTCCAATATATGAAGAACATCCTTGCGCAATGGCCCGAACTGGCCCGAAAGGTGTTGCTATGGCCAACATTTGGCTCGGGGTCTCTGCCTCGCGGCTCCGCCCTAGCGAAGACCAGAGCGGAGCTTGGCATCGCTGTTGCGGTTCACAGGGACAGAGACTTTTTATCTGACACGGATAAGGCTGCATTGACCAAGAAAATGGAGTATGATACCCACAACATTCCATTTTGGATGCCGGCAGGGTCAGACATAGAGGCGGGATTCTGCTCGCCGGAGCACTTGGAGAAGGTCTTTGAGATTGACAGGCCTGACGCGGCGGCTCTGCTATCCGAAGCCGTTGCCCTAGTCGACGCTGACGCAGCAGAGACAGATTTCAATATGGCGTACGTAGCGGCCAGTGGTGGCTTGAGTAAAGACGAGGTTAGCGTCCCGAGCAAGCGTTGGAGAGAACTTGCTGGACCTTGTGCCGCGACCATCAAGGGAAAGACGCTTTTGAAGAAACTCGAAGAGGCGGCGAAGACGAGATACGTCGGCACACCCGATGCGAGAAAGCTTAAGGGGCTGAAGCTGATTTCGAAACCAGCCGTTCCAATGCATACTGATTTAAAGACAATGCTAGAGGCAGCAATCTCGACGCATAAGTCGCGATCGTGAAGCACTTATCGAGCATGAACTAATGCTTAACATCTAGATACAGAAGACGGGAGCAGTGGATACTGTCTGACCACGAACTCTTGCCCGCTTCTGATCTGGAGCGTTAGGCATTCAGTAGGAGCCAGATATTCCTGGACACGCTTCGAATGTTGCGAAGCTTGCTGAAGTGGCGATATCTGCCTTCAATACCTAGACTCAACTTCACAGTCCTTGTGCCTGACGCTTTTCATGTCATCTACGACGAAGCGAATTAACTATGTCTTGATTGACTATGAAAGCGTTCAGCCAAACCAGCTTGAACTGCTCAATAGGGATGGGTTTATTGCCTATGTCTTTGTGGGCAAGGGGCAGACAAAACTCTCTTTTGAGACCGTGTCGGCAATACAGGACCTTGGTGAGCGCGCTAAGTATATCAAGATCTCCGGAGCGGGCCCGAACGCATTAGACTTTCATATTGCGTTCTACATTGGTAGGATTGGTGCGACTGATCCAAATGCGTTTTTCCATATCATATCTAAAGATAAAGGATTTGACCCACTGATCGAGCACCTAAGGGAAAGGAAGATCTTTTCGGTAAGGAGCGAGACAATTGGCGAGATCCCTTTGATCCGTGCATCAAACGCCAAGACACCCAAGGAGCGCATGACCCTAGTGGTGGATCGCTTAAGATCTGGATCTTCTCGTCCGCGGACGTTGTCAGCGCTCAAGTCTTCAATTGACGCTATCCTTTACAAGCAAGTCAATGACACAGACGTCCTGGCTGTGGTCGATCAGATGGTCAAGGCGAAGTTCATCACTGTGGCTGATGAGAAGGTTTCGTACAAGTTGACCAATGATGCTTAACCCTTCCATGTGCCTATGCCCCCGCCAACTGGTCCTTCGTGGCCCCGCTGGCATTTTGCAGCCAAGTCATGGCAAGCGCTAGCTCCGGTGATACCTCACCTTCTGCCCCTCCCGCTCACTCTGGAACCGCTGCAGCCGGTGGGTCAACGTCCGTAGCCGTTTCATGTGGCGTGAGTTCACTGGATCGAACAGATCTGCCCGGACGGTTTCAATGAACACCAGCACATCCTTTGGGGTGCAGGGGCCACTTTTCCAGATGTGGAACTCGCGGTGTAGTTCGGGAACCAACACGAGAATGTTCTCTGGCAAGTCCGCCAGATCAGGTCGGCTGAGGCGGTCGAACAGATGGTGCCCATCGAGGTCGATCTTCCGGTAGGCCTTTGAGGATTCCCCTGTAATCTCGCATCGATGGCTCGCTGCCGCTTTGGCTCGCTTCTTCGCTCGGTCCACACCGTCGGTAAGGTGGCGGATCTCGGACTTGAAGCAGGTTTCCACCACCTCCCCCACCGCTTCAATCCAGGCCTGACGTGTTTTGGTGATGCGGCTGTTGGCGCGCATGTCGCGGGCCACACGGGCGATGCCCCGCTGACTGATCAGCACCTGGCGCTCGTCACTTTGCATGAAGTCTTTCCCGATCTCCAGGGCTTCCTCTCCGTCTTCGGTGCCAGCGGTGCGCAGCCGCTCCCAGGAGTTGTATAGCCCTTTGTAGTTGGTCTGCAGGATGCCCACGGTGGTTTTGCGGCTCACGAAGGCCAGATCGCCCCGGATCTCCAGGGTGCCGCCGGCTTCAATGAACTCCTGGGTGATCCGTCGCGATACCAGTAGTAGCTTTCGCTTCTGTGTCTCCTTAAACAACCGCTTGCGGAACCAGCCGAGGACGCCCGTTTTCTCTGTGGCCTCGATGTAGCGGGCCAGGGCCTCCACGCCCTCCTCGCTGAAGCGCCGGGGTCGCCGGCCGTTGTCTCCAGGCACAGGGGGACCGGCGTACTCGAAATGCTCGCCTTCTACCAACTCCCATTCGTCATCAGCGTTGGCGTCAAACGCCTCCACGATCTTGTAGAGGCTGTTGACGCGTTTCCGGAGAATCCCGGCCGTTTCCTTGGCCGTCAGTAGATCACGCATGGCTTGAATGCATGAGGGGGAGGATGGAGTCCTTCATCGCCTGCAGGCGTTCCGCCACGCGGGGATCGCCGCCGTGGTCGGGGTGGTGCACCTGGATCAGGCGCCGGAACGCCTCGCGCACCTCATCGGCTGTGGCGGTCTTGGGGTCGAGGCCGAACACCACCCAGGGCCGGAAGTGCTGCAGCACGTCGATGCCGTTGATCACGGTGGGTCCGTCCTCCAGGTTCCGCTCGTTGGCCGGAATGCCGATGAAGCGCCGATAGAGCACCAGCCAGTCGTCCTTGGTCTTCAGCGCCACCTCTTCGCCCGTCATCGAGAGCTGGAAGTTCTTGTCCTTCCGCAGCTGGGTGACGGACTTGCACCTGAAATGGGCCAGCACCTTGGTCTTGATCTCGGTGGCAGTGGGGGGCTTGGGCTTCGGCGGCGGCGGATCCTTGAACGCTGCCCCGTTGATCGTCTGCGCGAAGGTCAGCAGGTCGGCCTCGTCCAGCTCCGGCTTTGCCAGGAGCGCCTGGATCAGCCCCCTGACCTCCGTCAGCGTCAACTTCTTGCTTCGGGCGGCCACAGGCCAGTGGTGGGAAGGTGTTTCATGGTGGCCAAAGGGCTTCGGGTGTTGCCTTGGGGCTTAGGAAACTGTCGTGTTTCCCTGGCCGGCTCCACGGGCTCCCTTCCCTGCCGCCGGAACCCCGCCACCAAGCAGGTCATCAGAGCAGATCGTCTAGCTCTACGTCGATGACGCCCATGGCGCCGGCTATGGAGCGTTGCTTCCCAGCGCCACCGTTCGTTGGCATCATGTTGCTTTCAGACTGACCTGGCGTGGGTGAGGAACAGCGCGCATGAATCGATCCCTCGGCAGGTCGAGGTTGTCTGGCGACGCAAAGGATCTGACTGCAAGACCGACGCCGAACGCGCGAGCTCTCAACTTCTGGATCCTTCTGACGGGCGGCCTATCCGTTGCAGTCGCTGCGGCCTCGTTTCTCCTGGGAACTGTTGAACGCAACCTGATCTTCAACAGCGATACCTTCTATTTGCCGATGCTCTTTGATGACTTGCTCCGTGAAGGGGGACGTCTTTCGTCCTGGCATCTGACGCCAGCGCCAGGATTCTTCCCGGACATGGTGCTGTTCTTTCTGGCGCGATCTCTGACTGAGAACACCCTTCTCAATTTCACCGTCTTTTCTGCCCTCCAGGTCGGGCTGGCTTTCCTGGCCGCCCTTGTGATGATCCGTGCGTTCGATCCGGCGCAGCCCCAAAGAAGCGAAAGAGGACTTGTCTTTGGCGTTTTCTTCTTCACAGCTATTGCCCTCTTTTCCTATCGAGGGGCTGCACCCTATGTCCATATCTTCTTGCCTGTCTACCGCTTCGGGGCGATTTTCAATACTCTGATTCTCACGTCCTGCATGTTTCTGGCGCTGGATTCTCGCCGCGTGGCTGGCCGTGTGGGCTTGGGCCTGATCGCCATGGTGGCCACGGCTACCGATCTCATGTTTGTGCCGATGGTGATTGTGCCCGCCATTGTGGCCATGGCGCTGACGGCCTGGAGATCCACGACATTCACGCGACGTTCGGCCGTTGATCTCTCGTCGGTTCTCATCGTCTGCTCTTTTCTGGGGTGGCTTGTCAAGCAGTTGATCGTGAAGGACACGATGGGTCAATACATCGGCTTGGCCATCACCCCTTGGAAGCTCCAGGTCAGGCTTCTTGTCTCCATGCTCAGCCACAGCTTCATCCACCAGCCCCTGGCTGCCGCTGTCATCGTGGCATTCTTCCTTGGCCGTGGCCTTCAAGCTCTTTGGTGTGCTCGCCTCACCCAGGGGCGGCTCTGGCAGTGGGTCCCAGACTTCAGACAAGAGCCTCTACATCCTGCTCTTTCTTGCCATCTCTCCTCTGATGACCCTTACGGCTGTCGTGGCGAATGGAGTGCTCAGCGGGGATAGCCATGAGTTGAGGTACATTCCCAACCTGTTCTGGTTTCCCATCTTTTTCTCCTGGGTTGTTTTCCGGCCCCTTGCCATCACGATGAGCTGGCTGCGTCTCGCCCTTTGCGCCTGGATGGCATTCGTTGGTCTGCAGCTCCTGCCTGTGCCAAACAGTGGATTCAGCCTTGTCTACTATCCGCCCCTGGTTCAATGCATCGACCGTGCTGTCTCAGACTTCGCTGCACAAGAGAATCAACCGATCCACAGGGGAGTTTCGCAATATTGGGAGGCGAAGCTCATCACCCACCTGTCCAGGGAAGGCCTTTCCGTGGTGCAGTTCCTCGCTGATCTGTCCCCCTACCTTTGGATCAACAACGAAAACTGGTATTCGAACAAGAGATATGACTTTGCTGTACTAGCCAACAACAGCCAAATGCCCTCCGCACCATTCAAGGACACCATCCTGTCGCTGAATGGCCAACCCAAGGAAACGCGGTTCTGTTCGACCAAAGAAGGGACCAAGGTTGAACTCATGCTTTACGGCTCGCAGGGACTTCGGGTTGCTCCGTGAGTGCGTGCTCCATAGCGTTCGCTGCCCCGGGGGCTTTGGCTGCCTTGCCCATTGTTGTCTGGGTCGTTATGGGTTACCACCATCACCTGGCCTGATCGGCCCGGTGTTGCAGAGAGCCTTTGCTAAGCTCTGGCCGCTCTCCTGATCCCTGCATCAGGAAAATGTGGGCGTTGCGCCTTTCCCCTCCCCTTTTCCTTCTGCATGAAAGCCGTCATCCTGGCCGGTGGACTGGGCACCCGACTGGCGGAGGAGACCCATCTGCGGCCCAAGCCGATGGTGGAGATCGGCGGCAAGCCTATCCTGTGGCACATCCTCAAGATCTACAGCCACCACGGCATCAACGATTTCATCATCTGTTGTGGCTACAAGGGTTATGTGATCAAGGAATACTTCGCCAACTATTTCCTGCACACCAGTGATGTCACCTTCCATATGGATCTCAACCATATGGAAGTGCACCGCCAGAAGGCCGAACCCTGGAAGGTCACCCTGGTCGACACCGGCGACGCCACCCTCACCGGCGGCCGTCTGGCCCGGGTGCGCAGCTATCTCCCCGACGACGAGTCCTTCTGCTTCACCTACGGCGATGGGGTCGCCGACGTGGACATCACCGCCCTGATCGCCCACCACCGCCGCGAGGGCCTGCAGGCCACCCTCACCGCCGTGCAGCCCCCCGGCCGCTACGGCGCCTTGCACCTCGACGGCGATGTGGTGACCGATTTCGAGGAGAAGCCCGACGGCGACAATGCCTGGATCAACGGCGGTTTCTTCGTGCTCGAGCCCCCCGTGATCGACCTGATCGACGGCGACGACTGCATCTGGGAGCAGGCCCCCCTCAAGGCCCTGGCCACCCGGGGCCAGCTGAACTCCTTCAAGCACCGCGGCTTCTGGCAGCCCATGGACACCCTGCGCGACCGCCAGCGGCTCGAAGATCTCTGGCAGCAGGGCCGCGCCCCCTGGAAGATCTGGAGCTGACCATGGCCAGCTCCTCCCCCCGGCGGGCCTGGCGGCAGCCCGACCCCGCCTTCTGGCAGGGCAAAAGCGTGCTGCTCACCGGCCACACCGGCTTCAAGGGCAGCTGGCTGGCCCTGTGGCTCTGCGAGCTGGGGGCCCGCGTCACCGGCTTCGCCCTGGCACCGGACACCGACCCCTCCCTGTTCGACCAGCTGGGCCTGGCCGGCCGCCTCGATCACCACGTGGGGGATCTGCGCGATCCGGCTGCCCTCAGTGAGCTGGTGGCCGCCGTCCAGCCGGAGGTGGTGCTGCACCTGGCGGCCCAACCCCTGGTGCGCCGCAGCTACGCCGAGCCGGTGCTCACCTGGGACACCAACGTGCTGGGCACCATCCACCTGATCGAGGCTCTGCGCCCGCTCACCCATCCCTGCGCCGCGGTGCTGATCACCACCGACAAGGTGTACCGCAACAACGAATGGCTCTACGGCTACCGGGAGAACGACCCCCTCGGCGGCCACGACCCCTACAGCAGCAGCAAGGCCGCTGCCGAGCTGGCCATCAGCTCCTGGCGCGCCAGCTACTGCGGCACCCTGCCCCACCAGTCGCCCCACCTGCGCCTGGCCAGTGCCCGGGCCGGCAACGTCATCGGCGGCGGCGACTGGGCCGCCGACCGCATCATTCCCGACACCGTCCGCTCCCTGCGCGCCGGGGAGCCCATCACCCTGCGCAACCCCGGCGCCACCCGCCCCTGGCAGCACGTGCTCGAACCCCTCGGCGGCTACCTGGCCCTGGCCGAGGCCCTCGCCGAACCGTCCGATGGGCTGGCGATGGCCGAAGCCTTCAACTTCGGGCCCCAGCTGGAGGCGAACCGGCCCGTGCAGGAGCTGGTGGAGCAGGCCCTGGCCCACTGGCCCGGCACCTGGATCGATGCCTCCGACCCCACGGCCCCCCACGAGGCCGGCCTGTTGAATCTCGTTGTCGACAAGGCCCACCACCGCCTCGGCTGGTCGCCCCGCTGGGATTTCGCCACCACCACCGCCCGCACGCTTCAGTGGTACCGCCGCGTGATCGAGGCGGGCGACGATCCGCTGGCCTGCTGCCTCGACGACCTCACCGCCTATCTCGCTTCTCTCCCGCCGGGCCGATCCACCCCATGACCGCCGACCTCGACCAGCTCAAGCAGGAGATCCTCCGGCTCACCCGCGACTACGCCCGCCGGGCCCACGCCGGCTTCCGTCCCGGCGACGACCCGGACCGCACCCCCCACGCCGACGGCCAGACCATCCCCTACGCGGGCCGGGTCTTCACCGAAGACGAAGTGGAAGCGGCCGTCGGCACCACCCTCGACTTCTGGCTCACCCTCGGCACGGAAGGCGCCGCCATGGAGAGCGAGCTGGCGGCCTTCCTGGGGGTACGCCACAGCCTGCTGGTCAATTCCGGCTCCTCAGCGAATCTGGTGGCCATCTCGGCCCTCACCTCCCACCGCCTGCCCGCCGAGCGGCGCCTGCGCCCCGGCGATGAGGTGATCACCGTGGCCGCCGGCTTCCCCACCACCGTGGCGCCGATCCTGCAGGTGGGCGCGGTGCCGGTGTTCATCGACGCCGATCCGATCACCGGCAACGCCCGCTGCGACCAGCTCGACGCCGCCTACCGGCCCGGCGTCACCAAGGCCGTGATGATGGCCCACGCCCTGGGCAACCCCTTCGACCTGGCGGCGGTGCTGCGCTTCTGCCGCGCCCACGACCTCTATCTCGTCGAGGACAACTGCGACGCCCTGGGCTGCTCCTATTCCATGCCCCGGGAGCTGGCCGAATCCCTCGGCTTCAGCGACAACAGCCCCGGCCTCGATGAGGGCCCCGACCGCGTCATCCGCTGGACCGGCACCTGGGGCGACATCAGCACCCAGAGCTTCTACCCGCCCCACCACCTCACCATGGGCGAGGGCGGCGCCGTCAACATCGTCCGCGACCAGAAGCTCAAGGTGGTGGCCGAGAGCTTCCGCGACTGGGGCCGCGACTGCTGGTGCCCCTCCGGCAAGGACGACACCTGCGGCAAGCGCTTCGACTGGCAGCTGGGCGAACTGCCCGCCGGCTACGACCACAAGTACATCTACAGCCACCTCGGCTTCAACCTCAAACCCCTCGATCCCCAGGCCGCCATCGGCCGGGTGCAGCTGCGCCGCTTGCCGGAGTTCATCGAGGCCCGCAAGCGCAACTGGCAGACCCTGCGCGAAGGCCTGGTGGCCACCGAGCCCGTGCTGGAGTTCTCCCTGCCCACCCACGCCACCGGCTGGGATCCGCAGACCGGCTTTTCCTGGGATGCCAGCGGCTGCCGCACCGACTGCTCCTGGTTCGGCTTCAAGATCGCCGTCAAGCCCGACGCCCCCTTCCGCCGCACCGACCTGGCCCGGGAGCTCGATGCCCACCGCATCGGCAACCGCATGCTCTTCGGCGGCAACCTGGTGCGCCAGCCGGCCTTCGTGCAGCTGCGCGCCGACCGCCCCGACGCCCTGCGGGTGGTGGGCGACCTGGCCGGCGCCGACGCGATCATGGTCGACACGCTTTTCCTGGGCACCTACCCGGGCCTCACGGCGCCGATGCTGGCCAAGGAGATCGACGTGATCCGGGCCTTCTGCCAGGCCTGATGCGGCTGTTCCTCACCGGCGGCACCGGCTTCATCGGCTCCCACGTGCTGGCGGCGGCCCTGGCGGCGGGCCACGAGGTGCGGGCCCTGCGCCGCAGCCCCGCCTCCGCTTCGGTGATCCCCCTGCCCTGTGAGCCCCAGTGGTGCGAGGGCGATCTGCACAGTCTCTCGGCCGCGGATCTGGAGGGGGTGGAGGCGGTGCTGCATCTGGCCTCGGCGGGGGTGAGCCCCAAGCCCGCCAGCTGGGACGAGCTGGTGCACGCCAACGTGGCCGGCAGCCTGCGGCTGCTGGAGCGGGCGGCGGAGGCGGGGGTGCGCCGCTGCGTCGTCGCCGGCAGCAGCCACGAGTACGGCAACGCCGCCCGCCGTTTTGAGGCCATCCCCCCCCACGCCCCCCTGGAGCCCCTGAGCCCCTACGGCGCCAGCAAGGCGGCGGCCTTCCAGCTGCTGCGGGCCTTCGCCATCGCCCAGGGGCTGGAGCTCTTCTACGGCCGCATCTTCTCGGCCTACGGCGAGGGCCAGTTCGCCGGCAACTTCTGGCCCTCCCTGCGGCGGGCGGCGCTTGCCGGAGAGGATTTCCCCATGACCTCCGGCCGCCAGGTCAGCGACTTCATCCCCGTCGCCGATGCGGCCACCCACCTGCTGGAGGCCTGCGCGCGGCCCGATGTGGCCGCCGGTGTGCCCCTGGTGGTCAACATCGGTTCGGGGGTTGCCACCAGCTTGCTGGCCTTCGCCGAAACGGAATGGGAGCGCCTGGGGGCGGCCGGTAGATTGCTGCCCGCCAGCCTTCCGGACCGCCCCGATCAGATCGAACGGTATGTGCCCGACCTGAGCGGGCTGCGGATTCCGGCCTCTCCCCACTCCTGAATCCGATGAAGGTCCTGATCACCGGCGGTTGCGGCTTTCTCGGCTCCAACCTGGCCGCCTCCTACCTGCAGGAAGGCGCCGAGGTGATCGTGGTCGATGCCCTGTTCCGGCGCGGTTCGGCGGCGAACCTGGCCTGGCTGGAATCCCAGGCTGCCCCGGGGCGCTTCCACTTCATCCAGGCCGACCTGGCCGAGGCCGAGGCCGTGCTGGCCGTGTTCCGCCGCCACGCCCCCTTCGATTACATCTGCCACGTCGGCGGCCAGGTGGCCATGACCACCTCCCTGACCGATCCCGCCCGCGACCTGCAGACCAACGTGCTCGGCACCTTCGCGGTGCTCGAAGCCGCCCGGGCCCTTTCCCCTGAGGCCCTGATCGCCTACAGCAGCACCAACAAGGTGTACGGCGACCTGGAGGGGCTGCGCTACGAGGAGACCCCCACCCGCTACCGCCTTCCCGACCATCCCGATGGCCTCGATGAAGCGCTGGGACTGGATTTCTCCACCCCCTACGGCTGCTCCAAGGGGGCGGCGGATCAGTACGTGCGCGACTGGGCCCGGGTCTACGGCCTGAAAACGGTGGTGTTCCGCCACTCCTCGATCTTCGGCGGCCGCCAGTTCGCCTCCTTCGACCAGGGCTGGGTGGGCTGGTTCTGCCAGAAGGCGATCGAGCAGAAGCGCGCCCATCAGGCGGGCGTGGCCCCCGAGCCCTTCACCATCGCCGGCACCGGCAAGCAGGTGCGCGATGTGCTCCATGCCGACGACCTGATCCGCCTCTATCGGGCCGCCTACGAGCACCGGGAGCGGATGAACGGCGAGATCTTCAACATCGGCGGCGGCGCCGCCAACTCCCTCAGCCTGCTGGAGCTGTTCGCCCTGCTCGCCGAGCTGCTGGCCATCCCGCCGCTGGTGTTCACCCCCACCCCCCGCCGCGCCAGCGACCAGGACTGCTTCATCGCCGATATCGGCAAGGCCCAGCGCCTGCTGGGCTGGTCACCGGCCATCTCCTGCCGCGAGGGTGTCACCAACATGCTCACCTGGACCGAAACCAACCTGATGCCGGCCTGAGCGGAGCCGTTGCGCGCACCCATGGCCACCGTCCTCCGGCACATCCAGCAGATCCGCCACTCCGCCGAGCAGCGGCTGCCTCCCCGGCTCCATCGCTTCCTTGTGTCCGCCGCCCTGATCGGCCTCTGCGCCCTCGGCTATCACCTGCGGCGTCCCTCCGTCTCCCTGGCGCCCACCCTCTATGCGGAGGATGGCGCGATCTTCCTGCAGCAGGCCATCGACCAGGGGGCCGGATCGCTGCTGCAGCTCTATGCGGGCTACAGCCATCTCCTGCAGCGGATCACCGCCCTGACGGCCGTGAACCTGCTCTCGCCATTGGCCTATCCCGGTTTCTTTCTGCTGGTGGCCTGGGTCTCCTGGCTGCTGCCGCTGATCAGCGTGGAGGCCCTGATCGGCGCCGGGGTGTTCGGCCGGCTGATGCGGGTGGCCTACATCCCCTACGTCTACGTCCCCTATGCCGGTGAGACCTACCTCAATCTGCCCAATGCCTACATCTTCTTCCCGCTCGGCTTCATCCTGATCGCCTACGGCGTGGTGGCGCAACAGGCAAGCGGGCGAGCGGAGGCCTTCCGATCTCCGTTCCTCAAGGGGGCCCTGGCCCTCTACGGGCTGGTCGCGGCCTTCACCGGCCCTTTCCTGGCCATCTACACGATTCCGCTGCTGCTCTTCGCCGGCCTGCGCCGGCGGCGGCTGCCGCTTCAGCCCCTGTGGCTGAGCCTGCCGGTGCTGCTCTCCTCCCTGCAGCTCTACTTCTCCCAGCTGCAGACCACCTATCCCCTGTCGACGGCCCAGGCGCTGGCCAAGCTGCTGATGCAGCCCGCCGTGCTGCTCGACTGGTTCACGGTGCACCTGATCGCCCCGCTGCTGGGGGGCTACAAGCCCTGGTGGTACCTGCGGGGCCTGCCCGATCCCCTGCAGCTGCTGGCCGTGCTCGGGGTGCTGGCCCTGGTGGTGCTGGCCGTGCGGGTGGTGACGGGGCGCATGGGCCAGCCGGACCTGCTCTACCTGGCCATCTTCTCCACCCTGGTGCTCTCCTTCTCGAGCCTGCTGGTGGCCACCCGTCGCGGGGTGGACCTGAAGATGTTGAGCATTGAAGATGCGGGCGGGCGCTTCTTCTACTGGAACACCGTCCTGTTCCTGTCGGTGCTGCTGATCGCCTTCGTGCTGCTGGCACGGGAGCACCGCACCCGCCAGGGCACCGCCTGCCGTGCCCTGGCGATCTGGCTGGTGCTGACGCTGGTTTTTTATCACAACAACGTCGTACCCAGGCCAATCGAGGTGATGACCCCCGCCGGAGAGATGCGGACGCTCGACTATGCCGAGCAGCTACGCGAGCAATGCCGATGGCCCCATCCGAAACTGACCCATATCTATGGCGGACCGATGTGGAGCTTCCTGCTGGGTGAGCGGCAGATGGCACGACTCTGCGCCGGCCATTCCTAACGGCTGAACATACCCACGGCGACGATCGCATAGCCCAGGGTGATCGCCATCACGCTGGCCGGCTGCAGGGCGGCCGCATCCTTCAGGGAGAACAGCACATACAGCAGCGGATACTGCAGGCTCAGCATCAGCACCGCCAGTTTGCGGTCGGCGGCGGGCAGCACAAGGGCGGTGATTCCGAAGGAGGCGCCATAGCAAACAAGCGAGGCCGCCAGGTAGAGCACACCGGTGCGGACGCCTTCGGCCGGTGGACGGATCCGCAAGATGAATTGGCCCAGGCATGCCGCAAGAACGGCAGCCAAAAGATACACTGCCTGCAGCATGCTTTTTGACAGCATTAGCCCATGACGACATCGACGCATCATATCGCCATTTGCATACCCTGTTACAACGAGTCGTCCAACGTTGAAGCGCTCTATGTGAGGCTGGCCAAGGTTCTCGAGCAGTTTCCGGACGACGTTTTCTCGATCGTTTTTGCCGATAACTGCTCCACCGACCACACGGTCGCCCTGATCGAAGGATTGGCGGCGAGGGATTCTCGTGTCGGTCTGATCCGCAACGTCTCAAACTTCGGATTCGTTCGCTCTTCGGCCAACGCCCTGCTGGTGCCTGATGCGGATGCCAATGTGTTTCTGATGTCGGATCTGCAGGATCCCCCCGAGCTGGTGGCCGATCTGATCAACGGCTGGAAGAAGGGCGACGACCAGGTGATCTTCGCCGTGCGGCGCTCCAGCCATGAGAGCCCGATCCTCTTTCTCTGCAAGAAGGTCTATTACGCCACCCTCTCCTGGCTGTCCGATTATCCGATGGTGCGCGATACCACCGGTTTCGGCATCTACGACCGCTCGGTGATCCTGGCCCTGCGGCAATCGATCGATTCCTATCCCTTCATCAAGGGTCTGGTCTGCGCCATCGGCTTCAAGTGGTCCACCATTCCCTACGTGAGTGCGGATCGCAAGGGGGGCAGCAGTTCGGCCTCGCTCTCGTTCCTGGTGGATTTCGGCGTGCTCGGCATTGTCACCTCCTCCCGCAAGCCGATGCGGCTGATCACCACCGCCGGCCTGTCCCTCGGGGCCCTCTCGATCCTGCTGTCGTTCGTGGTGATGGTCAGCAAGCTGGTGTTCTGGCAAAGCTTCCAGTTCGGTGTGGCCATGCTGTCGGTCTCGGCGCTGTTCTTCGCCGGCGCCATGATGTTTGCCCTCGGCATCCTGGGCGAATACATCGGCTTCATCAACCAGCGCACCCTGCGGCTGCCCCTGGTGGTGGAGCGCAGCCGCCACAACGTGCCCAGCCGCCCGGCCTGAGGGGGCGCTCGATCATCTCGAGGCGCTCGGCCATGAAAAAGCCGGGCCCGCAGGCCCGGCACAGGTGAGTACTGAAGGGGCCCGCCTCGATCGCGGGCCCCACCGGCAGGCTCAGCCCAGCGCCTTGGCGGTGGCCACCACGTTGTCGACGGTGAAGCCGAACTTCTCAAGGCAGACGTTGCCGGGGGCGGAGGCACCGAAGCTGTCGATCGACACCGTGGCGCCGTCGAAGCCGGTGTACTTGTGCCAGCCGAAGGAGCTGGAGGCTTCCACCACCACCCGCTTGCGCACGGCCGCCGGCAGCACCGACTCGCGGTAGGCGGCATCCTGCTCCTCGAACAGCTCGACGCAGGGCATCGACACCACCCGCACGGCCTTGCCTTCAGCGGTGAGCTGGGCGGCGGCCTTGACGCAGAGGTCAAGCTCGGTGCCGCTGCCGATCAGGATCAGGTCCGGGGTGCCGCTGCAATCGTTGAGGATGTAGCCACCCTTGGCCACCTTGTCGGCGGTGGAGTTGGCCTGGTTGACCATGGCCTGGCGGCTGAGGGCCAGCACCGTGGGGCGCTTGCGGTTGGTGACGGCGACCTTGTAGGCCCCCACCGTCTCGTTGCCGTCGCCGGGGCGGATCACCAGCAGGTTGGGGATGGCGCGCAGGTTGGCGAGGGTTTCCACGGGCTGGTGGGTGGGGCCGTCTTCACCCAGGCCGATCGAATCGTGGGTGAGCACGTAGATCACGCCCAGCTCGGACAGGGCCGACAGCCGCATGGCGCCGATCATGTAGCCGGCGAACACCAGGAAGGTGCCGCCGTAGGGGATCAGGCCGCTGTTGTGGTAGGCGATGCCGTTGAGGATCGCCGCCATGGCGTGCTCACGCACGCCGAAGTGCAGGTAGCGGTTGGCTTCGTGGCCCTTCTGGAAGCTGGCCTCGCCCTTGATGTCGGTGAGGTTGGAGTGGGTGAGGTCGGCGGAGCCGCCGATCAGTTCGGGCAGGCCGGGGCCGAAGGCGTTGAGGGCGTTGTAGGAGTGCTGGCGGGTGGCCAGGCCCTTGTCCTCGGGGGTGAAGACGGGCAGCGAGGCATCCCAACCCTCGGGCAGCTCACCGCGCAGCAGCCGCTCGAACTCGGCGGCTTCGGCGGGGTAGCGGCTGCGGTAGGCGGCCAGGCTCTCGTTCCAGGTGGCTTCGGCGGCGGCACCGCGCTGAATCGCTTCGCGCCAGTGCTCGTAGGCGGGCTCGGGCACTTCGAAGGCCCCGTAGGTCCACTCCAGCTGCTGGCGGGTGAGCTCGGCCTCCTCGGCCCCCAGGGCGGCGCCGTGCACCCCGGCGGTGTTGGCCTTGTTGGGGGAGCCGTAGCCGATCGTGGTGGTGACCTTGATCAGGCTGGGACGGTCGGTGACCGCCTTGGCCGCCTCGATCGCCCGGGTGATGGCAGCCACGTCGGTGTTGCCGTCCTCGACGTGCTGCACATGCCAGCCGTAGGCCTCGTAGCGCTTCATCACGTCCTCGGTGAAGGACACGCCGGTGTTGCCGTCGATGGTGATGTGGTTGTCGTCGTAGAGGGCGATCAGCTTGCCCAGACCCAGGTGGCCGGCCAGGGAGGCGGCCTCGCCGGAGACGCCCTCCTGGTTGCAGCCGTCACCCATCAGCACATAGGTGTAGTGGTCGACGATGGTGGCGTCGGGCTTGTTGAACTTCGCCGCCAGGTGGGCTTCGGCGATCGCCAGGCCGACGGCGTTGGAGATGCCCTGGCCGAGGGGGCCGGTGGTCACCTCAACGCCGGGGGTCTCGAAGGTTTCCGGGTGGCCGGGGGTGCGGGAGCCCCACTGGCGGAACTGCTTGATGTCCTCCAGGGTCACGCTGTCGTAGCCGGTGAGGTGGAGCAGCGCGTACAGCAGCATGCAGCCGTGGCCGGCGGAGAGCACGAAGCGGTCGCGGTTGAACCACTGGGGGTTCTTCGGGTTGTGGCGCAGCACCTTGTCCCAGAGGGAGAAGGCCATCGGTGCGCAGCCCATCGGCAGCCCGGGGTGCCCCGAGTTGGACTTGTTGATCGCGTCGACCGCCAGGAAGCGGATGCTGTTGATGCAGAGCGTCTCTACGTGGCTATCGACCTGGGTGGTGGGGGCGGCGACCATGGCTTGACGGGGGAGTACAGGGAGGAGGGAGGTGTTCCTGGGATGGGTGGCCCGGTGCGCTGGCGCGCCGGGCGTTCAGGTCATCCGGCGGAAGGCGAGGCAGACGTTGTGGCCGCCGAATCCGAAGGAGTTGGAAAGCACGACGTTGATGGCGTGTTCCCGGGCCTGGTTGGGCACCACATCCAGATCGCAGGCAGGATCGGGCGTGCTGTAGTTGATCGTAGGCGGTACCAGGTTGTGGGCCACCGCCAGCACCGCGGCAATGGCCTCGATGCCGCCGCTGCCGCCCAGCAGGTGGCCGGTCATCGACTTGGTGGAACTGACCGGAATGGTCATGGCGTGGGCTCCGAGGGCCGACTTGATGGCGGCGGTCTCGTTGCTGTCGTTGGCCTGGGTGCTGGTGCCGTGGGCATTGACGTAGTCCACCGCCTCCGGCTCCAGCCGGGCATCGGCCAGGGCCAGGCGGATGGCCTCCGCCGCCCCCACGCCGCCGGGGGAGGGCAGGGTGTAGTGGTAGGCGTCGCAGGTCATGCCGTAGCCGACGATCTCGCCCAGCACCCGGGCGCCCCGGGCCGTGGCGTGCTCGAGGCTCTCCAGCACCAGCACCCCCGCCCCCTCGCCGATCACGAAGCCGTTGCGCTCGGCGTCGAAGGGTCGGCTGGCCGTGGCGGGGTCGTCGTTGCGGAACGACAGGGCCCGGGCGCTGGCGAAGCCGGCCACCCCCAGGGGGGTGATCGCCGATTCGGCCCCGCCGCAGACCATGGCGTCCGCCAGGCCCAGCTGGATCAGCCGGAAGGCATCGCCGATGGCGTTGGAGCCGGCGGCGCAGGCGGTGGCCACGGCGCTGCTGGGGCCCCTGGCGCCGATGGCGATGGCCGCCAGGCCGGTGGCCATGTTGGGAATCATCATCGGCACACAGAACGGGCTGACCCGGTCGGGACCGCGGTCGGCCAGCACGTGGGCCTGGGTTTCCATCATCAGCAGCCCGCCCACGCCGGAGCCGATGGCGACGCCGATGCGCGCGGCGTTGCCGTCGTCAATCGTCAGGCCGGCATCGGCCACCGCCTGCTTGGCTGCGACCACGCCGAACTGGCAGAAGCGATCCCAGCGCTTCGCCTCCTTCGGCTCCAGCCAGCCGGCCGTGTCGAAGTCCTTGACTTCGGCTGCGAAGCGGCAGGCATGGCGGGAGGCATCGAACAGGGTGATCGGCGCCACCCCATTGCGGCCGCTGGTCAGCCCCTCCCAGTAATCCGCGACGTTGTTGCCGATCGGTGTGACCGCGCCCAGGCCGGTGACGACGACGCGGCGGAGACCCTCCACCATGGACGCCTCAGGCCTGCTTCTCTTGGATGTATTTGACGGCGTCACCCACCGTGGTGATCCCTTCGGCCGACTCGTCGGGGATCTCGATGTCGAAGGCTTCCTCCAGGGCCATCACCAGCTCGACGGTGTCGAGGGAATCGGCGCCCAGGTCGTTCTGGAAATTGGATTCCGCCTTGACCTCGTCAGCCTCCACGCTGAGCTGTTCGGCAACGATCGACCGGACTTTCTCGAAGATCGCTTCCTGGGACATGGCTGCTGTGAGGGAGGCAGCATCCTACGGGTCGCCCCGTTCGGGCCCTTTCCGCGTATGAACAAGGGTGACGGCCAGCCCCGGGTGTCGCCCTGCGCCGGAACGGTGTGGGTACTTTGGGCACCTCGCCGTTCGTTCCCGGCCCTGGCATGTCCCACGCCGTCAAGATCTACGACACCTGCATCGGCTGCACCCAGTGCGTCCGTGCCTGCCCCCTCGACGTTCTCGAGATGGTGCCCTGGGATGGCTGCAAGGCCGCCCAGATCGCTTCCTCGCCCCGCACCGAAGACTGCGTCGGCTGCAAGCGCTGCGAAACCGCCTGCCCCACCGACTTCCTGAGCATCCGCGTCTACCTGGGCGACGAGACCAGCCGCTCCATGGGCCTGGCCTACTGACACCGGCGGCCCTGCTGCCCTCCCATAAGCTCTTGCCCGGCGCCAGCGCCGGGCTTTTTTTTGGCCCCCCACCCCCGTTTCCCGCCGGATTGCTTCTCCTATGTGCGGCATCGTTGCCCTGATCGGCTCGCGGGAGGCGGCCCCCCAGCTGCTGGAGGGTCTGCGCCAGCTGGAGTACCGCGGCTACGACTCCGCCGGCATCGCCACCGTTGACGGGGCCGGCCTGCATTGCCTCAAGGCCGAGGGCAAGCTGGTCAACCTCACGGCCCGTTACGAGGAACGGGGGGCCCCCGGCCAGTGCGGCATCGGCCACACCCGCTGGGCCACCCACGGCAAGCCGGAGGAGCGCAACGCCCACCCGCACCTCGACGGCAGCGGCCAGCTGGCGGTGGTCCAGAACGGCATCATCGAGAACCACCGCAGCCTGCGGGAGGAGCTGCAGGCCGAAGGGGTGGAGTTCCGCTCCGACACCGACACCGAGGTGATCCCCCACCTGATCGCCCGCTGGCTGCGGCAGCGGCAGGCCGAGGGGGCCACGGCCTCACCGGCGCTGCTGCTGGAGGCCCTGCAGCAGGTGCTGCCCCGGCTGCACGGGGCCTACGCCCTGGCGGTGGTCTGGGCGGCGGTGCCCGGGGCGGTGGTGGTGGCCCGGCGGCAGGCGCCCCTGCTGATCGGCCTGGGGGAAGGGGAATTCCTGTGCGCCAGCGACACCCCGGCCCTGGCCGGCTTCACCCGCACGATCCTGCCCATGCAGGACGGTGAGGTGGCCCTGCTCACGCCCCTGGGCATCGAGCTCTATGACGGCTCCGGGGCGCGGGTGCAGCGCAACCCGACGCTGCTGGTGGGCACCGAGCACGTGGCGGACAAGCGCAGCTTCCGCCACTTCATGCACAAGGAGATCCACGAGCAACCCGAAACGGTGGCCCTGTGGGTGGCCCGCCATCTGCCGGAGGGCGCCCTGGTGGCCCTGCCCCTGGATGAGTCCGTCTACGAGGGGGTGGAGCGGATCCAGATCCTCGCCTGCGGCACCAGCCGCCACGCGGCCCAGGTGGGCGCCTATCTGCTGGAGCAGCTGGCAGGGCTGCCCACGTCGGTGTTCTACGCCAGTGAGTTCCGCTACGCCCCGCCGCCGCTGGAGCCCCACACGCTGACCATCGGCGTCACCCAGTCGGGGGAGACGGCCGACACCCTCGCCGCCCTGGCGATGGAGCAGGACCGGCGCTTCCTGGTGGCCGATCCGACCTATGCCCCCCGGCTGCTGGGGATCACCAACCGGCCGGAGAGCTCCCTGGGCCGCCTGGTGCCCCACCTGCTCGACATCGGCGCCGGCATCGAGGTGGGGGTGGCCGCCACCAAGACCTTCCTCGGCCAGCTGCTGGCCTTCTACGGCCTGGCCCTGGCCTTCGCCGAGCGCCGGGGTGGCACGGCCCACCCCCTCGGCGGCGGCCGCACCCCCGCCCAGCTGCGGGAGCTGGTGGAGCAGCTGCGGGCCATGCCCGCGGTGCTGCAGCGCCTGGTCGACGACCATGACCGCTGCTGCGCCGAGCTGGCCCACCTGTTCGCCGACACCCAGGACGTGATCTTCCTGGGGCGGGGCATCAACTACCCGATCGCCATGGAGGGGGCCCTCAAGCTCAAGGAGATCAGCTACATCCACGCCGAGGGCTACCCGGCGGGGGAGATGAAGCACGGTCCGATCGCCCTGCTCGATGCCCGGGTGCCCGTGGTCTCGATCGCCGTGCCGGGCACGGTGTTCGAGAAGGTGCTCTCCAACGCCCAGGAGGCCAAGGCCCGCGATGCCCAGCTGATCGGCGTGGCCCCCGCCTGTCCGGACACCGAACTCTTCGACGTGCTGCTGCCCCTGCCGGAGGTGGACGAGCTGCTCAGCCCCCTGCTGACGGTGATCCCGATGCAGCTGCTCAGCTATCACATCGCCGCCCACCGGGGCCTGGACGTCGATCAGCCCAGAAACCTGGCCAAGAGCGTCACTGTCGAGTGAGGGTGTCGGGCCGGTGACTCCCTGCGGTGGGCGAGCCCGCGCAGCGGGCAACGCCCACCTTCGGGGGTCACAGGCCCGACACCCTCCCGGGGGGAGTGGCTCCGAGAGCCTTCCGTGGCCTCCCTCCCCTGCCCGGCTCCTGCCCAGCTCCTGCGGGGCTGAGGGCGCCGGCCGCAGGCGGCGTTGCCCGCGGCGCGGGCTCGCCGCCCCAGGCCGACGCCCTCAGCCCGGCACTGGGGCTGGAGCGTCGCTGCGGCCGTAACGGTCGTCGAAGCGCACGATGTCGTCTTCGCCCAGATAGGGGCCGCTCTGCACTTCGATCAGCTCCATGGCGATCTTGCCGGGGTTGGTGAGGCGGTGCCGGGCGCCGAGGGGGATGTAGGTGCTCTGGTTCTCGCCCACCAGCTCCTCCACCCCGTCCTTCTCCACCACGGCAGTGCCCCGCACCACCACCCAGTGCTCGGCCCGGTGGTGGTGCATCTGCAGGGAGAGGCTGGCGCCGGGCTTCACCGAGATCTTCTTGACCTGCCAGCGCTCCCCTTCCACCACCCCGTCGTAATGGCCCCAGGGGCGGTAGATGCGGCGGTGGGCCCGGCTCTCGGGGGCGCCGTCCCGCTCCAGCCGGCCGACGATGCCCTTCACCTCCTGGGCGCGGTCGCGGTGGGCCACGAGCACCACGTCGTCGGTCTCGACCACCACCAGATCCTGCACACCCAGCCCCACCACCAGACGGTGCTCGCTGCGCAGGTAGCAGTTGCTGCTGCCCTCGCTGATCACCCGGCCGCGCAGCACGTTGCCTTCGCCGTCCTGCTCGGAGGTCTCCCAGAGGGCCGCCCAGCTGCCCACGTCGCTCCAGTCGGCATCGAGGGGCAGCACCACGCCCCGGTCGGTCCTTTCCATCACCGCCACGTCGATGGCGATGCTGGGGCCGTTGGCGAAGGCCTCCCGCTCCAGCCGCAGGAACTCCAGGTCGGCGCTGTCGTGCTCCAGGGCGGTGCGGCAGGCGCTCACCACCTCGGGAACGAAGCGGTCGAGCTCCGCCAGGATGGCGCTGGCGCGGAACAGGAACATGCCGCTGTTCCAGGTGAAGCGACCGGTGGCCAGGAACGACTCGGCGGTGGCCCGGTCCGGCTTCTCGACGAAGCGGGCGATCGGCACGGGGGTCGCGGCCAGGGGCTCGGCGGCCTCGATGTAGCCGTAGCCCGTCTCGGGGCTGGTGGGCACGATGCCGAAACTGACCAGCTGTCCGCCGGTGGCCGCGGCCATGCCGGCGGCCACGGTGGCGCGGAAGTCGGCGGCCCGGCGGATGACGTGGTCGGCGGCCAGGATCAGCAGCAGGGGGTCCTCACCGCGGGCGGTGGCCTGCAGGGCCGCCACCGCCACCGCGGGGGCGGTGTTGCGTCCCACCGGCTCCAGCAGGATCGCCGCCGGCTCCACGCCGATCTGGCGCATCTGCTCGGCCACGCTGAAGCGATGGTCCTCGTTGCAGATGAGCAACGGCGGTGCCAGATCCGGCAGCCCCTGGAGGCGCTGGTGGGTCTGCTGGAGGAGGGTTTCCTCGCTGGTGCCGGCCAGGGGCCAGTACTGCTTCGGGTAGCTGGCCCGGGAGAGGGGCCAGAGGCGGGTCCCGGTGCCGCCGCAGAGAATCACCGGGACCAGGGAGGGGGTAGCCATGGGGGCGGCAGCTGTCCCGCAGGACCATCACACGGGCCCATTCAACCGGAGCCGGTCCCGGCCGTCAGCGTTCCGGGGTACGGGGCCGGCGCCGACACCCTGCCCAGTGGTCCAGCTCAGAGCTCCAGCTCAGAGGTCCAGCAGGCCCGGCGGCGGCGTCAGGCCGATCCAGCCCTCCGCCAGGTTCACCTCCGGCACGATCGCCTCCACGAAGGGGATCAGCAGCCGCCGGCCGCCGTCGCTGAGCTCCACCTCCAGCAGATCGTTGCCCCCATGGATCAGGTCGGTCACGGTGCCGATCGGGGCCTGGGGATCCTGCAGCAACCGCACCTGGAGCCCCACCAGATCGAGGAGGTGGAACTCCCCGGGCTCCAGGGTGGGACGGTCGGCGGCCGGCACCAGCAGGTGCTGGCCCACCAGGCCTTCGGCGGTGGTGCGGTCGCCGATGCCCTCGAGGCGCAGCACGAACAGGGTTTTGCCCGGCACCGGCCTGCCGGCCAGCAGTCGCACCGGCCGGGGTTCGCCCCCGGGGGCCTGCAGCCAGCGGGGACCGGGCCGGGTGAACCGCTCGGGGAAGTCGCTCAGGGGCAGCAGGCGGACGTCGCCGCCCATGCCCTGGGCCGCCACGACCCGGCCAACGGCCATCAGCTCGCCCGGGTCGGCCCCTGGCCCCTCGTTGCTGGTGTCGGCCACGGCCTGATCGCTCCCGTCGCGGCGCATCATCGCGTCACGGGCCCATCGGGGCGCTTCGGCATCGATAATGGCCCCACTTGATGGTCCCCTCCAGGGCATCCGCCATGGCCAGCAGCCCGATCCTGCCCGGTTCCACCGTGGTGGTGCGCGATCCCCGCTCGATCTACAACGGCTACCAGGGCTTCGTGCAGCGCATCAGCGGGGCCATGGCCGCGGTGCTGTTCGAGGGCGGCAACTGGGACAAGCTGGTGACCGTGCCGCTCAGCACCCTGGAGCAGGCCTGAGCGCGAGCGCCGCCAGCGCCGCCCTCGCCGCCTGCTGCTCGGCCTCCCGGCGGGAGCCACCCCGGCCCTCGCCGCTGAGGCCGGCTACCTCCACCCGGCATTCGAAGCGTTCCGGATCCCCATGCACCCGGCTGCGCTCGTGGCTGCGGTAGGAGGGCAGGCCCTGGCCCTGGCCCTGGCTCCATTCCTGCAGCACCGACTTCCAGTTGTGGCGCGCGGGGTCGGCCAGGAGTTCGGCGGCGCTCCCCTGCCAGTGGGGGGCCAGCCAGTGCTGCACGGCCGCCAGGCCGCCCTGGGGACCGCCCCCCACCGTGTAGATCGCGCCCACCAGGGCCTCGCAGCATTCGGCCAGCACGGTGGAGCGGCCGGCCCGGTCGCCGGCGGCCATCGGCCCCATCAGCAGCACCGGCTCCAGGGCGATGCTGCGGGCCAGCTCGCTGAGCCAGCGGTCGGACACCAGCTGGGCCCGCAGGGCGGAGGTGTCCCCCACACCCAGGGAGGGATGCTCGCGATGCAGGAACTCGGCGGCCGCCAGCCGCAGCACCGCGTCGCCGAGGAACTCCAGCCGGTCGTGGTGGCGGGGGAGGCCGGTGGAGCTGTGGGTGAGGGCCTCATCCAGGGTGTCGAGGGCGGCGTCCGCGGCAGCCGGATCCGAAGGGAGCAGGTCGGAGGCGGCGCCGAAGCCGAGGCTCTCCAGAAAGGCCAGGAGTTGCTGGCGGCGCTGGGGAGTCATCGCGGGGCAAAAGGGGAAAGCAGGACGTAAGCCGGGTTCTGTTCTCCCCTGCCGGCGGCACGCCGCCGGCAGGGGGGGTGATCATCTGTCTGGGACCGCCGTCACCGGCGGCCTCGAGCGGCGCATGGGAATCGGGACGGGGAAGATGGCCAACCGCTGTCCCTGGGCCTTGCTCCCAGCCGGGGTTTACCAAGCCGGCATCTCTCGATGCCGCTGGTGCGCTCTTACCGCACCTTTGCACCCTTGCCTGTGCGCCGGGCGAGGCGGACCTCCCCCGGGGGCCATCGGCGGTGTGTTTCTGTGGCACTGTCCTCACGGTCACCCGCACTGGGCGTTACCCAGCAGGCCTGGCCATTGGGGAGCCCGGACTTTCCTCAACCGGCCGCGGCGGTGACCCGAAGGCCGCACCGCACCGATCGCGATCACCTCGCCTGCTTTCCGGAATCAGCATAGATAGCGCCTCCCGGGAGGCCGGGAGGAAGGGCCGCCATCAGGAGCCGTGCTTGATGCGCCGCCGCAGTCGGCGGGAGCAGCCGAACGCCGCCGCAGCACCAAGGACCGGCACGGGGCCGGGCACGGAATCGGTGGGTCGTGGCTGGGGAGCCGCCGGCTCGGGGTCGCTCGGCAGGATGGTGAGGCGCCCGGTCCTCTGACCGCTGAAGCTCTGCGGAGAACTCCCACCCAGGGGGCTCCCCCCGGAGGCACCGCCTCCAAGGAAACCGCCTCTGGAGAAGGGGATATCCGGGGAGCTCACAAGGGGGGGGCTGGAGGGCATGCTGAACAACGCTGGGCCAGCACCAAGGCTCTGACCGCCGGAGGTTTCACCGCAGCCGGTCAGCAGCACCGGAAGCGTGACCGCCAGGCCGGCTCCGAGGATGGACCTGAAGGATGCCGGGAGGCTAGCGAAGGCCATGCTGTGAGAAAGGTGAAAATTGCCGTGATTGAAACTCTAGTGAGTTTCAGGAAACTTTCACCTTGTGGTCTGGACCGGTCTGGCGACCGGCGCGTCCCCGACACCCACCCGCCCAGGGCATCTCCTCATGGCGGAAGGGTTCTCCGCGGTCGGAGGCCCACGCGGCCCGGGGGCCTGGCCACCTCCGCTGATGCGCCGGCCGTACCGGGATCCCATAATCACCGCCGTGGGGCTGTAGCTCAGCCGGATAGAGCGACGGTTTCCTAAACCGTAGGTCGTGGGTTCGAGTCCCGCCAGCCCCGTTCCAAGCCGTTGCGAGCCCTTCCGAGCGGCCCCAGGGTCCTCCGGTTGTGAGACCTAAACTCCCCGCAATCCCTACCTGCACCATGGCGTCCCGTCCCCTGCTCTCCCCCTGGCTGGCCACCCCCGCCGCCTTCCTCGCCGGCGTGGTCGTCGCCTCGGGCGTCGCCGTCGCCCAGCAGCCCAACATGCAGAACGCCCTCAATGCGCTGTTCAGCGCCCGGTCGTCCCTGCAGATGGCGACCCCTAATAAAGGTGGGCACCGCGAACGGGCGATCGCCCTGGTGAGCCAGGCGATCGCCGAGGTGGAGGCCGGCATCGCCTACGCCGGCAACTGACGCCTGGCCTGGCCCGTAACGAGCGCTACCGCTGGTGGGCTTCCCAAAGTGGACGCTCCCGCTAGCGTGGCCCCAGTCGTCAGCAGTGGATGACCCAGCTTCACGACCTGCGCCTGCGGTTGCTGGTGCAACAGGAGAGCGAATCCATCGCTCACAGCCACCCCGATGATCTCGATCTCTCGGTGGTCCAGGCCCGCTGCCTCTGCTGGCTGGCCCTCCTGGCCGATGCCCATGAGGAGCAGGCCGGCGATGCCGAGCGCCGCGGCGACGTGGAGCAGGCCATGGGCTGGTTCGCCGATTCGATGCGCCTGCGGGACGTGATCCAGGTGGTCAGTTCGATCGAGATTCCCCTGCCGCTGCTCCATGAGGCGGGGGACCATCCCGATCAGGACCCGATGGCCGCCTGAGCGGTTCAGCTCCCGCGCGGCACTTTGCCCCGCTGCTCCCGGTCGGTGCCATGATGACCATTGAATGAAAGAAGGGACGCGGTGCCAGAAGAGCCCTGCCAATGTCCTGATTGCCAGCGGTTCTATCGGGAACACGACCGGCTGATCCGAGA
Organism: Synechococcus sp. UW140; assembly: GCA_943369455.1. Classification (GTDB taxonomy): domain Bacteria; phylum Cyanobacteriota; class Cyanobacteriia; order PCC-6307; family Cyanobiaceae; genus Cyanobium. Next base: position 986 of record CALRND020000014.1, on the reverse strand, counting down.
AAATCCCAGCCTGCGTCAGCAGCAGGAGCTCAACTGGGCGGCGCTGCAGTCGTTCCGCACCCTCGCCGGCCGTGTGCTCGAGGAGCTCCAGAAGCAGCACGGTGACGGCGATGCGCCCCCTGCACCCGCGGCCCCGGAGAGTGCATCCCCCGAGGCCAGCGCCGATGCGCCCCCCGAGAACGAGGCGATCCAGCAGGCCATGGCTGATCTGGAGAACATCAACGCCCACCTCTTCTCCATCGAAGCCCTGATGGAGCGCATCTTCGATGTGAGGGTGCCCGAGCCCGTGGAGCAGACCTTCCGGGAGGTGGCCGGTGAACTCGCGCCCGATCCCCTCAACGCCGACCGGCTGCGCCTCAACCGGCTGCTGCACCAGACGCCCGACCTGCCCGATCACCGGGGCGGCTGAGCCGCCCCCACTGTTTCAGGCCACCCTCACGGCGCCGCCGGTAGCCGGCGGCCCTTGGCCGGGGCCTCGTCGATCTCGCAGGTGATGGTCACGGGGAACTCCTCCGCCTGCCAGATCCGCTCGCAGTACTCCCTGATCGAGCGATCCGAGGAGAACATGCCGCTGCGGGCGGTGTTCAGCAGCGACATCCGGTTCCAGCGCGGGCGGTCGCCCCAGGCCTCGCTCACGTCCTGCTGGGCCTTCAGGTAGGCCTCGAAGTCGGCCAGCACGAAGAAGGGGTCGCGGCCGGTGAGATTCTCCAGCAGGGGACGGAACAGCTCCTTGTCACCGTTGCTGAAGTGGCCGCTCTCGATCAGATGCAGCACCTCCGGCAGCTCCGGGGTGGAGTCGATCAGCTCCCAGGGCCGGTAGCCCTGCGCCTTGAGGTCGGCGATCCCTTCGGTGGTGCGGCCGAAGAGGAAGAAGTTGTCGTCGCCGACCTGCTCGCGGATCTCGACGTTGGCGCCATCGAGGGTGCCGATGGTGAGGGCGCCGTTCATCATGAATTTCATGTTGCCGGTGCCGGAGGCCTCGAGGC
>CALRND020000013.1:0-61759 GCA_943369455.1 Synechococcus sp. UW140 | reverse complement strand
TGCCATCGAGGGCCTCGGCGTTCTCCCCCGGAAACCAGTGGCTGCCCTGCCCCAGCAGGCCGTAGCGGGCGCGGCCGTAGGCCTCCAGGTCCCAGGCCTCCAGGAGGTTATGCAGCCAGAGCAGCACCGGCAGGTTGATCCGGCCGGGGGTGTCCTCCCAGGCGGGCAGGCCCCGGTCCCAGCTGGCCAGCCAGTCGTCCCCGAGGGCCCGGCGGCGGGCCTCCTCGAGGCGGGCCAGGATCGGCGGCAGCAGCTCGCCCGCCCTGGGCAGCAGCGCCACCGCCTCCAGGTGCAGCTCCAGATCCTGCGGCGAGGCGGCCCCGACGCTGATGGTGTGGATGCCGGGGGCCGACAGGCAGAACAGGTCGTTGAAGACGATCGGATGCAGCGGCGCGCAGAGGTCGCACAGACGCTGGGAGGGGCTGTGCAGGTGGCCCCCCTTGTCGGTGGGGCTGATCACGAACACCCCCATGTCGTGGGCGGTGGCGGCCTCGATCGCCGCCCGGTTGTCCTGGCGGATGAAGTACCAGTGCAGGTTGATGTAGTCGAACTGGTCGCTGGCGATCGCCTCCAGGATCAGGGGCAGCGGCGCATGGGTGGAAAAGCCCACGTGGCCGATCCGGCCCTCCTCCTGCCAGCGGCGGGCCACCGCCAGGCAGCCGCCGGGCCGCAGGGTCTGGTCGAGCAGCTCCGGGGTGTTGAGGCCATGGATGGCCAGCAGATCAACCCGGCCCGCTTCACCGCCCAGCCCCCCCTCGCCGTCCAGGCCCAGCCGCTCGAAGCTGGTGCGCAGGTCGGCCTCGAAGGCGGCCGGGTCGGCGGCCGGGGGCACCTTGGTCTGGAGGATGCGCCGGGGATCCGGCAGCTGGGGCAGCAGCCAGCCCAGCTGCCGTTCCGATGTGCCGTAGTGGCGGGCGGTCTCGATGTGGTGCAGCCCCGCCGCCATGGCGGCCCGCAGCGTGGCCTCCAGGTTGGCCTGGCTGCCGGCCTCCACCGCCTCGGCCGGCAGGTCGCTCCAGCTCTGCTGGAAGCGCATCCCCCCCAGGGAGAGCACCGGCATGGCCAGTCCCGTGCGGCCGAAACGCCGGCTGGGGATCGTCACGGCGCTGGCGGGACGGCGCGGGGCAGGGTGCGGCGGCGGCGACCATGGGAGGGGAGCCCCAGGGGCTGGATCTCCTGGTCGTCGAGCTGGGCCCTCAGGGCCGGCAGCTGCTCGTAGGGCACCCAGTGGATGCAGTCGACGGGGCAGGTGTCGATCGCCTCCTGGATCCGCTCGGTGCTGTCGCCGTCCTGGCGCAGGGCCCGGGAGCGACCCCAGTCGGGTTCCACCACGAAGGTGTTGCCGGCCACATGGGCGCAGTAGCGGCAGCCGATGCAGACGGCCTCATCCACCCAGACGGCCTGCTGGCGCAGGGCCCCGCCCAGCACGGGCTCCCGGCCGGTGGCCGCCGACTCCGGGGCCACCGCGGTGCGGAAGGCGAGGGCGGGGTCAAGACCGGCGGCGGGACCCGTCGCGCTCACGGGATCAGGCGTCCCAGCGGGTCACCACCAGTTCGATGCTGCCGTCCTGGTGGTTGGTCTGCTCGCTCACCTGGAAGCCCTCCTCGACGGTGCTGGCCAGGATCGTGCGCAGGGCATAGCGCTGGGTGAGCTTGGCCAGGAAGCGCTCCACCGGGATGGGCTGCTTCCAGAGCTCCAGGTCGGTGACCAGCTCGTAGCTGCCGCTGTCGGGGTTGAAGCGGAAGCCGATGTCAACGCCGTCGGCCTGGGGGATGGCGAGATCGGCGGTCACCGTCTGGCCGCGGTAGCCGCGCACCTGGCAGGCGCCCTCGGCCGGAGGGTGGCCCAGGTCGCGAAGGGCGTCCACCAGGGCCTGGCGATCGCGCAGCTCGGTCTTGACGGTGCTGAAGTGCGACATGGGACGAAAGGGATGGGGGAGCGGGGGCTCAGGGGCCGTGGTGCTGGACGACCACCTGGGGGTCCTGGAGAACGAGGGGGGGCGTCTGGAACGCTTCCGAGGTGCTGCGTCGTTGCTGCACGCTGCCCAGCCGGGCCTCGATCCGCTCCGTCAGCTGGGAGCACCCCTCGCCCTGCACGCCCTCCACGAGTTCCTCCACGCGCCCGTCGGGGCGAATGCGGAAGCGGATGGTGCGTTGGGCCATCCCGGATGGGCTGCACAGGTGAGACCGGGATCTTAACCGCGATTTCCGGAGCTCGCGGCCGCTGAAGGGCCCTGGCCGGAGCCCTTCAGCTGATCAGTCCCTCGTCCACCAGGGTCTGCAGCCGTTCGAGCACCTCGGGCTGCTCCAGCTGCTCCAGGGCCATGCGGGCTTCGTCCCGGACGGTGGGGTCGCCGTCGTGCAGCATCGTGTGCAGCAGGGCCTCCACCACGTCCCGCTGGCGCGGCTCCACCAGGTCGGTGTAGAGGCGGCCCAGGGACCAGGCGCAGTTGCTGCGCACCGCCGGCTCGCTGTCGATGCGGAGGCTCAGCAGCAGCTGGGCGGCGGCGGGGTCGGCCTTGGCCACGCCGGTGGCGCCGGCATCGGCCAGGGAGCTGGCCGCCCACAGCCGCACCGCGGCGATGTCGAGCTCCAGGGCCCGGATCAGCGGGTTGAGCACCGGGGCCTCGGGGTAGTTGCCGAGGCTCCAGGCCACCGCCTTGCGCACATAGCCGTTGTCGTCGGCGGCCAGCAGGCCCAGCAGGGGCTCCACCGCCAGGGGGTGGGGGTTGCGGCCGAGGGCGTAGACGGCGCTCATGCGCACGATCGGGCAGCCGGCCTTCAGCAGTGGCAGCAGCAGGGGAATGGCCCGGGGATCGCGGTGCTCGCAGAAGATGCGCAGGCCCTGCAGCCGCTCCTCCCGTCCCCCCTTGAGCAGCTCGATGCCGAGGTCGCACTCGGCGGCCACGTCGGAGCTGGAGGGGGCGACGCTGTCGATCTCATCGAGGGGGTCACCCAGGAGCTCCTGCGCCAGTTCCCGGGCCAGCACCTCCGGATCGAGGGCCAGCGCATGGGTGGTTTCGGGAAAGGGCAGGCCGTCGTCCGGCATGGAGCCATCCAGGTGAGGGCATCGTAAAAGCCGGTTGGCCGCCGGATCGGCCCGGGGGCGCCGGATCAGCCCAGGGGCACGGGATCAGCCCAGCGGGGCGGGGGCGGCCATGTCGCCGGGCAGCCAGATGCGGGCGCTGACGGCGAACAGGGCCAGGGCGAACAGCAGCACGATGGCGACCGGCAGCAGCGTGGAGCGCAGGAAGGACATGGGGGATAGGGACAGCGGTGCTGGCTGCATTGTGGTCCGACCGGTCACCCCTAGGGTTCGGCGATCCGCGAGCGGCCATGGCCAGCCCTGCCTCCAGCAGTGTCCGCCCCTGGCGTCGCCTCCTGGCGGTGGCCGCCGAGGGGGTGGCCAGCGGCACCCCCTACATGGTGGGCACCAAGCTGCTGCAGGGCTGGCTCACCGCCAGCCAGATCCCCCTGGGCCTGATCGGCCTGCTGGGTCTCGCGGAGCTGCCCTACACGCTCAAGATGTTCTGGGCTCCGGCCCTCGACCGCTGGCCCCTGCCCTGGCCGGACCGCCGCCGCGGCTGGCTGCTGGTGCTGCAGCTCACCCTGGTGGCGGTGATCGGCGCCATGGCCCTGCTGCGGCCCTCGAGCGATCCGGCCAGCCTCACGGCGATCGGCGTGATGGCGGTGCTGCTGGCGGTGGTCAGCGCCACCCAGGACATCGCCGTGGATGCCTACCGCACCGACCTGCTGCCCGATCTGGAGCGGGGCGCCGGGGCCGCCGCCTCCAATCTGGGCTACCGCACGGCGATGCTGGCCGTGGGGGCCGGCGGCTTCATCCTGGCCGGCCGTTTCGACTGGCCCCTGGCCTTCCTGTTCTCGGCCCTGCTGATGCTGGTGGTGGTGCCGTTCACCCTCACGGCGCCGCGGCTGGAGCCCCTGGCGGTGCCGGTGAGCAGCCTGCGCCAGGCGGTGCTGGGTCCGGCGCGGGAGTTCCTGCACCGCAGCGGCGGCCCCCGGGCCGTGGCCCTGCTCACCCTGGTGCTGCTCTACCGCTGGCCCGACGGCTTGCTCGGCCTGATGGCGGTGCCGTTCCTGATCCAGAAGGGCTTCAGCCCCGAGGTGGTGGGGTCGGTGCTGGCGGGCTGGGGCATCGGCGCCACCATTGTGGGCACGGTGCTGGGGGGCGTGCTGTTCGGCCGGCTGGGCATGAACCGCTCCCTTTGGCTGTTCGCCCTGGTGGGGGCGGCGGGCAACCTGGCCTACTGGGGCCTGGCCCGCTTCGACGGCGGCATGCCGGCCCTGCTGACGGCCGTGGCCCTGGAGAACATCGGCGGCGGCATGGTGGGCGCCGCCTTCGTGGCGTTGCTGATGAGCCTCTGCAACCCCCGCTTCTCCGCCACCCAGTACGCCCTGCTCTCGGGCGTCTATGCCCTGAGCCGCTCGCTGCTGGCCGCCCCGGCCGGGCTGGTGGCCGAACGGCTGGGCTGGCCTGGCTTTTTCCTGGCCACCACCGCCGCGGCCCTGCCGGCCTTCCTGCTGATGCTGCGGCTCACCCCCTGGAACGGCCAGGGCGCCCGCGGGGCCTACAGCGCCGAGCGCGACGGCGGCTGAGGACCGGCCCCCGGGGCCTCCCCAGCCGGGTCGGGCCCGAGGAACCCCCGCAGCAGCGGCAGGTACCCGGGGGCGTCCTCCACGGCGTTGTGCCCTTCGACCGGCAGCACCACCAGGGACGCCACCCCGGGCCGGAAGCTGGACAGCAGGGCGTCGGTGTTGGCGCGGGGGATCACCTCGTCCCGTTCGGCGGCGATCAGCAGGGTGGGCGCCCCGATCCGGGGAGCCGCCGCGGCGGAGCGGTACCGGTCCTGGAGCAGCAGCCCCACCGGCACCAGGGGGAAGCGCTGGGCCGCCACCGCCTCGATGCTGTCGAACGGCGTGACCAGCACCAGCCGGGCGACGGGGCGTCGTGACGCAAGGTGCACCGCCACGGCGCTGCCCAGGCTGCGGCCGATCACGGCGATCTGGTCGTGGTCGGGCCGGACCCGGTCAAAGAGGGCCAGGGCATCGGCGAACAGGGCCCGCTCCGAGGGCTGGCCGCTGCTGCCGCCATAGCCCCGGTAGTGCAGCAGGTAGAGGGAGTGCTCCGGAAAGGCGGCCGCCAGCAGGGGCAGCTGGCCCGCCACAGCCTCGGCGTTGCCGCCGAAGTACAGCAAAGCCTTCGGGCCGGGGCGGCGGCGGACGGTGACCAGCACCCGGCCCCCCGGCGGGCCGTCTGTGATCGGCAGGGCCAGCAGCTCGCCGGGCGCATCGGCAGCGCGGGGCTGGGGAAAATAGAGCAGGGAGCGCTGGCGCAGGAACAGCAGGCCGCACAGGGCCCCGTAGGCCAGGGCGCCGGCCAGGAGGACCGCCAGGGCCGGGAGCAGGCGCGGCGGCATCGACATGGCCCTCACCCCACCGGGGCGTCCATCAGCCGGCGGCGCAGCTGGCCGCAGGCGGCGTCCTGGTCGAGGCCGCGGCTGGCCCGCACGCTGACGGCGATGTGGCGCCGTTCCAGCTGGGCGCGGAAGGCCTCCACCGCCTCCGGGGCGGGGCGGCGGAAATCCTCCTCGGCGATCGGGTTGTAGGCGATCAGGTTGACGTGGCTCTGGAAACCCCGCAGCAGGCGGGCCAGGGCGTCGGCCTGGCGGGGATGGTCGTTGAGACCGCCCAGCAGGATGTATTCGAAGCTCACCCGCCGGCCGGTGATGGCCACGTAGTGGCGGCAGTCGTCCAGCAGCGCCTCGAGGGGATAGGCGTGGGCGGTGGGGATCAGCTCCTCCCGCAGGCGCTGGTCGGGGGCATGGAGGCTCACGGCCAGGGTGAACTGGGCGCGGCCGAGCCGCTCCAGGGCCCGCTCCGCCAGGGTGGGCAGGGTGCGGGGCACCCCCACCGTGCTGACGGTGATCTGGCGCTGGGCCATGCCCAGGTCGGTGCAGAGGCAGGCGATGGCCTCCAGCACCGCTTCGGGGTTCAGCAGGGGTTCGCCCATGCCCATGAACACCACGTGGGAGGGGCGCCGGTCCATGGCCTCGCGGATGCTGAGCACCTGGTCGACGATCTCGTGCACCGCAAGGGAGCGCTGCAGGCCCCCCTTGCCGGTGGCGCAGAAGCGGCAGCCCATGGGGCAGCCCACCTGGCTGCTGACGCAGACCGTGAGCCGGTCGCCGCTGGGGATGCCGACGGTCTCGAGGCTGAGGCCATCGGCGGTGGCCAGCAGCAGCTTGGTGGTGCCGTCGCGGGCGTCGCTGCGGTGCAGCAGGGCCGAGCGGCCGATGCCGGTGCCGGCCGCCGCCAGCCCCTCGCGCCAGGCCTTGGGAAGCACCGTGATCGCGTCGAGGCTGCGGGCCCCCCTGGCGTAGATCCAGTCGTGCAGCTGCCGGCCCCGGAAGGCTGGCTGGCCCTGGTCACCGGCCCAGGCCTCCAGGGCCGCCTGGCCCATCCCCAGCAGGGGGGCAGGCCCGCCCATCAGGGCCAGATCAACAGGCCGTGGCCCAGCTTCCACTCCACCGCCAGCAGGGCGATGAAGCCCAGCATGGCGAAGCGGCCATTGAGGCGCTCGGTGTGGGTGTGGAAGCCGAAGCGCGGCAGCCGGCGCACCGGCACGGGGGTGGGCCGGGAGGGGGCCGCAGGGGTGGCGACGGCGGGATCAGTCATCGCTGAGCAATCCCTCCTCCTGCAGACCCTCGAGGGCCGCCGGATCGGCGATCAGCTCCTCCTCCAGTCCCTCCTCGGCGGTGGGACGGGCGAAGGCGGCGAAGCCGCTGGCGGCCGCCTCGATGCCGTGGCGGCTGCGGGTGGCCTCCAGGTCCTCCTCGGAGGGGTCATCCAGCACGGCGGCGGTGACCGCCGGGGCCGGCATCTCGACGGTGTAGTCGGGACGCAGGTTCTGGTTGCGGCGGTAGCCGGCGGCCTCCTCCTCGAGGATGTCGGGGTGGGGTCCGGCCTCGGCGCGCAGCTCCTCCTCGAAGCCCCCGAAACCGGTGCCGGCGGGGATCAGGCGGCCGATGATCACGTTCTCCTTGAGGCCCCGCAGCCAGTCGCTCTTGCCCTCGATGGCCGCTTCGGTCAGGACCCGGGTGGTCTCCTGGAAGGAGGCCGCCGAGATGAACGAATCGGTGTTGAGGGAGGCCTTGGTGATGCCCAGCAGCACCGGGGTGAACTCGGCGGGGGCGCCGCCGGTGATACCCATGGCGGAGTTCACCTGCTCCACCTGACGCAGCTCGATCAACTCGCCGGGAAGCAGGGTGGTGTCACCGGCATCCTCGATGCGGACCTTGCTGGTCATCTGGCGCACGATCACCTCGATGTGCTTGTCGCTGATCGAGACCCCCTGTGATTTGTAGACGTTCTGCACCTCCGTCACCATGCGGAACTGCAGCTTGGAGATCGCCTCCTGGGCCGCCTCCATGGTGGGCTTGCGGCTGCGCAGGTCCTCGAAGAAGCAGTCGAGCAGCTCGTGGGGGTTGATCGGGCCGTCGGTGAGCATCTCGCCGGCGCTCACCTGCTGGCCATCGGAGACCATCACGTTGCGGCCGAGCAGGATCGGGTACTCGGTGATGACGTCGTCCGTCTCGATCACCGACACGGTGATCGAATCGTCATCCTCACCCTGCTTGATCTGCACGGTGCCGCTCTTGCGGCAGAGCACCGCCGATTCCCGCGGGCGGCGGGCTTCGAGCAGTTCCTCGATCCGGGGCAGACCCTGGACGATGTCGCCGGTCTTCTGACGCTCGAACACCAGCAGCGCCAGGCCGTCACCGCGCTGGACGAGTTCGCCGTCACGGACGTGCAGCACCGAATCGGGCGACACCATGTAGGGCCGGCCGAGGCGGATGGTGAGGGTCTTGCCGTCGATGGCCTCCACCTGGCCGCAGCAGGGGGAGATCACCCCGTCGGCGAGCACGTCGCCGTCGACGATGCGATCGCCCACCGCCACCGTCGGGGCGGCCGTGCCGAGATCCAGGCTGCGGGTGTCGTCGGCCCGCTCCACGATCAGGCGGCGGATCGGTTCGCCGGCGGTGGGATCGGGCAGTTGCACCACCCCGTCCTCCTTGCAGAGGATCTGGGTGGTGGCGACCACGTCGCCCCGCTTGACGGTGATGCCGTCCTCCACCTGCAGCTCCGTGTGGGTGGAGCCGTGGCTGGCGTCGGAGAGGGTGTCGCGTCGCACCAGCAGGGTTTCCAGGATCACCAGCTGCAGGCGCTCGATGGTCTTGGCCCGCTTGTCGGCGACCGCCTCCACATCCACCGTCATCTGGGGGGTGGTGTCGAAGGTTTCCAGGATCAGCTGGGTGCGGAGCAGTTCCACCCCTTCCACCGACTTGATCAGCTCGCCGTCCTTGAAGGTGAGGCGCTGGGTGGCCTTCAGCCCCAGGGAGGGACCGCCGGTCTGCTTGACGGTGGAGAGTTCGGGCAGGTGGGCGGCATCGGGGATCGCGTACTCCTCGACGGGCCGCAGCAGCAGGGCGCCGCCCTCGGGGGTGTCGACCTTCTCGACGAACTTCATCGCCTCGGCTTTGAGGCCGGGGGCGATCTCCTCGCCGGGGTTGACCATCTTGCCGTCCTCGCCGTAGCGAGCGAGCACCTTGGCATCGGAGACCAGGTGCAGCTCACCGGAGCGCACGATGATCTCCCGCAGGATGTCGTTCTTCTGGGTGACGGTGACGATGCCGGCGGTCTGGCTGAAGATGTCCTTCACCACCTCGGTGCCGGCCTCGATCCACTGGCCGTCCTCGATCATCAGCAGGGAGATGTCCTTGTTGATTTCGTGGGTTTCCTGGGGAATCCACAGCAGGGTGCCGCCCTTGCTCACCTCGAAGCCGTGCTTGGCGGAGCGGGCCTTCTTGATCGAGAGGCCGGGGGCGAACTTCACCATGCCGCCGGTCTGGGTGCGGAAGCGGTCGTCGGTGAGTTCGGCGATCACCTCACCGGCGCCGATCTTGGTGCCGGGCTGGGTCTTGACCAGGTAGCGGGTGTTGTCCTTGCCCTCCAGGTGCCAGCTCTCGCCGGTGTGGCTGGATTCACCCACCAGCTTGCAGTCCTTGAGGGTGAGGCTGGCGGTGACGATCTGCACCTCGCGGGAGTCGCCGGTGGACTCCCGCAGTCGCACGGCACCGCCGTACTCGCTCTGCAGACGGCTCTCGGCCAGCACGTTGCCGGTGGTCACCGGCTTGTCGGTCTCGACGACGGGGAGCGCGTTGGGCGGCAGGTTGTAGACATCGCCGCTGAACACCCAGAGGCGGCCGAGACGCTGGGCCTTGTGGGTGATGTTGCCCTGGCGGTCGGTGACCTCCCGGGGCTGAATCACGTCCTCGAAGCGCACCTGGCCGGCCAGGTCGCAGATGACGTCCTTGGTGGCCTTCTCGACGCTCTTCTTCACCGCCGAGCCCGAGGAGATCTGGGCCAGGATGATGTCGTGGGCGACGGGATCGCCATCGGCCACGAACAGGATCGAGCCGTTGGTGATGTCGATCTTCTGCACCTTGCCCTTGCCCGAGGGCTTGAGGGTGAGGGTGAAATCGGTTTCAGCCAGCTTGGCCTCGACGCCATGGGGGGTGCGGTGGTCGCGGACCCGGGCCTTGGGCCCGAATTCCACCACCCCATCCACCAGGGAGCGCACCACGCCGGTTTCGGCCGTGGACACACCACCGGTGTGGAAGGTGCGCATGGTGAGCTGGGTGCCCGGTTCACCGATCGACTGGGCGGCGATGATGCCGACGGCCTCGCCCAGGTCGACCAGTTCGTTGTGGGCCAGGGCCCAGCCGTAGCACTTGCGGCAGACCGAACGGGAGGCCTCGCAGGTGAGGGGCGAGCGCACCATCACGGTGGCGATCGCCGCCTTCTCGATGGCGGCCGAGATCGCCGGGTCGATCTCGCCGTTGCGGTCGACGATGATGACGCCGTCGCTGTCGACGACGGGCTGGGCCGCCAGACGGCCCACCAGCTTGGTGCCGAAGCGGCCCCGTTCGTCGGCGTTGATGGGGATGAAGCGGTGGGTGCCGCAGTCCTCCTCCCGCACGATCACGTCCTGGGCCACGTCCACCAGACGGCGGGTGAGGTAGCCGGAGTCGGCGGTGCGCAGGGCGGTGTCCACCAGGCCCTTGCGGGCGCCATAGGAGGAGATCACGTACTCGGTGACCGTGAGGCCCTCGCGGAAGTTGGTGCGGATCGGCAGGTCGATGATCTCCCCCTGGGGGTTGGCCATCAGGCCGCGCATGCCCACCAGCTGACGCACCTGGGACATGTTCCCCCGGGCGCCGGAGTTGGCCATCATCCACACCGAGTTGAGTGGATCGTTGTCGTTGAAGTTGCGGCGCACGGCCGCCACCAGCCGCTCGTTGGTCTCGGTCCAGGTGTCGATCACCTTGGTGTGGCGCTCCACCTCGGTGATCTCACCGAGCCGGTAGCGCTCCTCGGTGGCCGTGATCTGCTCCTCGGCCTCCTCCAGCAGGACGGCCTTGTCGCCGGGGATGCGCAGGTCGTCGACCGAGATCGACACCGCCGCCTGGGTGGCGTAGTGGAAGCCCAGATCCTTCAGCTCGTCGGCCATCGCTGCGGTGGCGGCGGTGCCGTGGTGCTTGTAGGCCCAGGAGACCAGGTTGCGCAGCGCCTTCTTGTCGATGATCCGGTTGCGGAACGGCGGCGCCTGCTTGCTCAGGGCGGAGGCCGCAGCTGCCGCGGCGGCGGTGGCGGCCGCCAGGTCGGCGGCGGCCTTGGCGCTCTTCTTGCTGATCTTCTTGGCGGGGGTGGCGGTCATGGCGGCGCGCGATGGAGAAGGCTGGAGGGAATCGGAAGACACGGGGCGCGGGTCTCAGCCCGGCCGGTGGAACTCAGGAGGCGGCCACGGCGTCGATGATCGTGTGGTTGATGACGACCCGACCCACGGTGGTCAGCAGGTAGCGGCTGATCAGGGCGCCGTCCTCATCGAAGCGGTCGCGGCGGAACTTCCACTGCTCGATGCGGGTGCCATCGGAGAGGGTGTCGGTGGAGACGGGCTCGTTGTCCTCGTCGTCGCTTTCCACCTCACCGTTGAAGCGCACCCAGACCCAGTCGTGCAGGCTGAGGTGCTTCTCTTCGAAGGCGGCGATCACGTCCTCGAGGTCGGCGAAGGTGCGGGAGCGGTCGCCGAAGGCGGGCTGCGCCTTGTCCCGGTCGACGGCGGTGAGGTAGTAGGCACCGAGCACCATGTCCTGGGACGGGGTGATGATCGGCTCGCCGGTGGCGGGGGAGAGCACGTTGTTGCTCGCCAGCATCAGCATCCGGGCCTCGGTCTGGGCCTCGATCGCCAGGGGCACGTGCACGGCCATCTGGTCACCGTCGAAGTCGGCGTTGAAGGCGGGGCAGACCAGGGGATGGAGCTGGATGGCCCGGCCATCCACCAGCTTGGGCTCGAAGGCCTGGATCCCCAGGCGGTGCAGGGTCGGGGCCCGGTTGAGCAGGATCGGGTGACCTTCGATCACTTCCTGCAGCACCTGCATCACCTCGTCGTCGGCCCTCTGGATCAGCTTCTTGGCCGCCTTGATGTTGTTGACGATGTTCTGGCGGATGAGGCGATGGATCACGAACGGCTGGAACAGCTCGATCGCCATCTCCTTGGGCAGGCCGCACTGGTGCATCTTGAGCTTGGGGCCCACCACGATCACGGAACGGCCGGAGTAGTCGACCCGTTTACCGAGGAGGTTCTGGCGGAAGCGGCCCTGCTTGCCCTCGATGATGTCGCTGAGGGACTTCAGGGCCCGGTTGTTGGCCCCCACCACGGTGCGGCCGCGGCGGCCGTTGTCGATCAGGGCATCGACAGCCTCCTGCAGCATCCGCTTCTCGTTGCGGACGATGATCTCGGGGGCGAGGATCTCCTGGAGGCGCGCCAGGCGGTTGTTGCGGTTGATCACCCGCCGGTAGAGGTCGTTGAGATCGCTGGTGGCGAAACGGCCGCCGTCGAGCTGCACCATGGGGCGCAGATCGGGGGGGATCACCGGGATCACATCCAGCACCATCCAGTCGGGACGGGCGTTGGTGGCGATGAAGTTGTCGATCACGCGCAGGCGCTTGATCAGCTTGGCCCGCTTCTGTCCCTTGGAGTTGTTGATGTCCTCCCGCAGCTGCTCGGCCTCCTTTTCGAGGTCGATGTCCTCGAGGAGCTGCTTGAGGGCCTCGGCACCGATGCCCACGATGGGCTCGTTGTCGATCTCGGAGTCTTCAGCGAAGATCTGGTCCTCGATCTCCAGCCACTCGTCTTCGGTCAGCAGCTGCTTGTAGGTGAGGTCCTTGTGGTCACCCTTGTCGAGCACCACGTAGCAGTTGAAGTAGACGATCTGCTCCACGTCCCGCAGGGGCATGTCGAGCAGGATCGCCACATAGCTGGGGATCCCCTTGAGGTACCAGACGTGGGACACCGGCGCCGCCAGCTTGATGAAGCCCATGCGGTGGCGCCGCACCCGGCTTTCGGTCACCTCAACGCCGCAGCGCTCGCAGACGATGCCGCGGTGCCGCACCCGCTTGTACTTGCCGCAGTGGCATTCCCAGTCCTTGGAGGGGCCGAAGATCTTCTCGCAGAAGAGCCCGTCCATCTCGGGCTTGAGGGTGCGGTAGTTGATCGTTTCCGGCTTGGTGACTTCACCCACCACCTGTCCGTTGGGCAGCGTGCGCTGCCCCCACTGCATGATCCGCTCGGGGGAAGCGAGCGTGATCTTCACGTAGTCGAAGTGGTTTTCGGTGCGGAGGTTGCTGTTGGACATGGCGGGGACGCAGGGTGATCGAGAGAGACGGAGAAATCAGAGCCGGTGAATCAAGCGATCAGTCATCGTCGTAATCCGCGACACCGAGGGATTCGTAGGTGGGACGGCTGGGGGTGCTGCGGCGCGGGTTGACGTCCTGCATCAGGTCGACCTCCTCGCCGGCATCGGTGTAGACGGCGATGTCGAGGCCGAGGGACTGCAGCTCCCGCATCAGCACCTTGAACGACTCCGGCGTGCCCGGCCGGGGGATGGGCTTGCCCTTGACGATGGCGTTGAGGGCCTCGTTGCGGCCCTGCATGTCGTCGGACTTGACGGTGAGCAGCTCCTGCAGGGTGTAGGCGGCGCCATAGGCCTCCAGGGCCCACACCTCCATCTCCCCGAGCCGCTGGCCGCCCTGCTGGGCCTTGCCGCCCAGGGGCTGCTGGGTCACCAGGGAGTACGGACCGGTGGAGCGGGCGTGGATCTTGTCGTCCACCAGGTGCACCAGCTTGAGGATGTGGGCGTAGCCCACGGTCACCGGCTGGTCGAAGGGTTCGCCGCTGCGGCCGTCGATCAGCTGGATCTTGCCGGGGTTGGTGGGGTCGTAGACCCAGTCCTTGCCGGGCAGCTTGGCGGCTTCCTCGAGGTAGGCCTGCACCGTCTGCTTCGACTTCTCCGGGCCGTACATCTCATCGAACGGCACCACCTTGACGCGGCAGTCGAGGTGGGAGGAGGCCCAGCCCATCAGGCACTCGAACACCTGGCCCACGTTCATGCGGCTCGGCACCCCCAGGGGGTTGAGCACGATGTCGATGGGGGTGCCGTCGGGCAGGTAGGGCATGTCCTCCCGGGGAAGGATGCGGCTGATGATGCCCTTGTTGCCGTGGCGGCCGGCCATCTTGTCGCCGACCTGGATCTTGCGGCGCTGGGCCACGTAGACCCGCACGACCATGTTGGCGCCCGGCGGCAGTTCGTCGCCCTGCTCGCGGGTGTAGATGCGCACATCCACCACCCGGCCCCGTTCGGTGCTGGGCACCCGCAGGGAGTTGTCGCGCACGTCGCGGGCCTTCTCACCGAAGATGGCGCGCAGCAGCTTCTCTTCGGGCGGCTGGTCCGACTCGCCCTTGGGGGTCACCTTGCCCACCAGGATGTCGCCGGATTCGACGTAGGCGCCGATGCGGATGATGCCCATCTCATCGAGGTGGCCCAGGCTCTCCTCGGCCACGTTCGGGATTTCCCGGGTGATCTCCTCGGGACCGAGCTTGGTCTGGCGGGCTTCGATCTCGTACTTCTCGATGTGCACCGAGGTGTAGAGGTCGTCCTGCACGAGCCGGTCGCTCACCAGGATGGCGTCTTCGTAGTTGTAGCCCTCCCAGGGCATGTAGGCGATCAGCACGTTCTGGCCGAGGGCGATCTCACCGCCCTCGCAGGCGGAGCCGTTGGCCAGCACCTGGCCCGCGATCACCGGATCGCCCTGGCGGACGATCGGCCGCTGGTTGAGGCAGGTGTCCTGGTTGGAGCGCTGGTACTTCTGCAGGAAGTGGGTGTGGTCGCGGCCCTGCTCGTCACGGATGACGATGGCGGTGGCATCGACGAAGGAGACGGTGCCGTTCACCTTGGTGATGGGCACCATGCCGGAGTCGCGCGCCACCTGGGTTTCCAGGCCGGTTCCCACCAGGGGCCGCTCGGGCCGCAGCAGGGGCACAGCCTGGCGCTGCATGTTCGAACCCATCAGGGCCCGGTTGGCGTCGTCGTGCTCGAGGAAGGGGATCAGGGAGGTGGCCACCGAGATCACCTGCACCGGTGACAGCTGGACGTAGTCCACCTGCTCGGGGGGAACCTTCTCGAAGTCCTGGCGGTAGCGGACCGGAACCAGATCGACGGTGATGCGTCCGGTGGCGTCGGTCGGCACGTCACCCGGGGCCACCCGGCACTCGTCTTCGAGGTCGGCGGAAAGGTAGAGGGGATCGCCCTGCTTGAGCACGATGCCGTTCTCCACCCGCCAGAAGGGGGTTTCGATGAAGCCGTACTCGTTGACCCGGGCGTGGGTGGCGAGCGAGCCGATCAGGCCGGCGTTGGGGCCTTCGGGGGTCTCGATCGGGCAGATGCGGCCGTAGTGGGAGGGGTGGATGTCGCGCACGGCGAAGCCGGCCCGCTCCCGGGTGAGGCCGCCTGGGCCGAGGGCGCTGATGCGGCGCTTGTGGGTCAGCTCGGCCAGGGGGTTGGTCTGATCCATGAACTGGCTCAGCTGGCTGGAGCCGAAAAACTCCTTGACCGCCGCCACGAGGGGTTTGGGGTTGACCAGCTGGGCGGGGGTGAGCGATTCGGTCTCGCCGACAGTCATCCGTTCCTTGATGATCCGCTCCAGGCGGTTCAGGCCCACCCGCACCTGGTTCTGCAGCAGTTCACCCACCGAGCGCACCCGGCGGTTGCCGAGGTGGTCGATGTCGTCGAGGCAGGCGCCGCCCACATCGAGCTCCAGGTTGATCAGGTAGTCGATCGTGGAGAGGACGTCCTCGGCGGTGAGGGTGCGCACCGCATCGGGGATGGTGAGACGCAGCTTCTTGTTGATCTTGTAGCGGCCGACCCGGCCCAGGTCGTAGCGCTTGGGATCGAAGAAGCGGCTGTGCAGCAGCTGCTGGCCGCCGCTCACCGAGGGCGGCTCACCCGGGCGCAGCTTCTTGTAGAGCTCCAGCAGGGCCTGGTCTTCCGAGGAGATCCCTTCTTCGTTGGAGGCCTCGATCGACTTCTGGTAGTACTCCGGGTGCCGCAGCTTGTCGAGGACGTCGTTGTCAGACAGGCCGATGGCCCGCATCAGCACGTGGGCGTTGATCTTGCGGGTCTTGTCGACGCGAACGTGCAGCAGGTCGTTCTTGTCGGTCTCGAACTTGAGCCAGGCGCCCCGGTTGGGGATCAGGCTGGCGTTGAAGGTCTTGCGGCCGTTCTTGTCCTGCTCGTCCTTGAAGTAGACGCCCGGGCTGCGGACGATCTGGTTGACGATCACCCGCTCGGCGCCGTTGATGATGAAGGTGCCGCGCTCGGTCATCAGGGGAAGCTCCCCGATGAAAACCTCCTGCTCCTTGATCTCACCGGTCTCCTTGTTGACCAGGCGGCAGGTGACGTACATCTGGGAGGCGAAGGTCGCATCGCGACGCTTGGCCTCTTCGACGTCGTGGCGCGGGCGTTTCAGGCGATACTGGTCGCCGATGAAATGCAGCTCCAGCTTGCCGGTGTAGTCGGTGATCGGGGAGAAGCTGTCCAGCTCCTCGATCAGGCCCTTCTCCAGGAACCATTTGAAGCTCGCCCGCTGTACCTCCACGAGATCGGGAAGGTAAGTGACGGTCTTGGCGACCT
This sequence comes from Synechococcus sp. UW140, assembly GCA_943369455.1. Classification (GTDB taxonomy): domain Bacteria; phylum Cyanobacteriota; class Cyanobacteriia; order PCC-6307; family Cyanobiaceae; genus Cyanobium. The sequence continues at coordinate 45,651 of CALRND020000013.1, read as the reverse complement.
GGATCGCGCTGCTCATGCGGTGAACCTGCAGGAACGAGGTGGTGGGGCGGACCTGGACGGGGTAAGGAAGGGGATCGCGGCGTGACCTGCCTGGGCTGCCCGGGGGGACGGGCCATGCCAACAGGCGCTCAGCCGAACCGACCGCCCCTGAAGCAGGGACGAACGATCCGGCGGGGGCGCTTACAGGGCTCGCTGCGGGTTTGCCGACTCAATTGATGCCGTCGTAGACAAAAGGAGCGCTTCCGCTTCCAGGCCAATAAGACATCATACAACCTGGAGGGGCAGTCGAAAAAGACGCGCCGCGTTGGCGGTGGTCGTCGCCGCCACCTCCTCCAGCGTCTCGCCCCGGAGTTCGGCCACCCGGGCCGCCACCGAGGCCACGTAGGCGGGCTCATTGCGCTTGCCCCGGCGGGGCACCGGTGCCAGGAAGGGGCAGTCGGTTTCGACCAGGTAGCGGTCGGCCGGCACCAGCCGGGCGCAGGCATGGATGGGCTCGGCCCTGGGGAAGGTGACCGTGCCGCTGAAGCTGATGAACAGGCCGAGCTCAAGGAAGCCGGCCATCTCCTCTGGGGTGCCCCCCCAGCAGTGCATCACGCCGCGGGGGCAGCGGCCCTCACGCTCGCGCCGGCGCAGCTCGGCGAGCATCGGTTCGGCCGCGTCCCGGCAGTGGATGATCACCGGCAGATCCAGGGCCACCGCCAAATCCAGCTGGGGCCCCAGGGCCGCCAGCTGCTCGTCGAGGTTGGTGGCCTTGAACAGGTCGAGGCCCAGCTCGCCGATCGCCACCACCCGATCGTCGGCGCGGGCCGCCGCCTCGAGGGTGGCGGCGGTGTCGCCCTGCCAGTGCTGGGTATCGAGGGGATGGACCCCGACGGCATAGCGCAGCTCGGGGAAGCGATCGGCCAGGGCCCGGATCGCCGGGATCTCAGCCGGCTCCACACAGGCATGGACAAGGGCCTTGACCCCCGCCTCACGCCAGCGGGACGCCACTGCATCGAGGTCCGCCTCAAAATTGCGGAACACGATGTGGCAGTGGCTGTCGACCAGGGGTGGGGCGGCCTGCGGAGAGCTCACGGCCATGGGGTGCTGTTCAGGCGCCGGCGCTGCCCGCGGCGGTCGGCTCGAGCACCTTCTTCACCGCCACGCTCAGACGCGACTTCTGGTTGGCGCCGGTGTTGCGGTGCACCACGCCCACCTTGACGGCCTTGTCGATCTTGCTGAAGGCGGCGTTCATGCTGGTCTGAACGGCGACCTTGGCCTCCTCGCCGGGCTGCTGGCCATAGGCGCTGCAGGCGGTGAGGCAGCGCTTCATCAGGGTGCGCAGCGCGGACTTGTAGGTGCGGTTGCGCAGGCGATTGCGTTCGGCGATCTCGATGCGCTTCTTCGAAGACTTGTTATTGGCCACAGGCGTAGGGGCGCTGGCTCGGCAAACGGGGATCCTACCCCGTGGGCCCCAGCCGGTTCCAGGCCCTAGTTTCAAGGCAGCCCTCCATCTCCGCCACCGCCCCGTGGTCGCTTCCACCCCAACCGGCAGCAGCCCTGCCGGCAGTACCCCCACCCGTGCCGTCGCCCCTGCCGCCACTGGTGGCGCTGACGGAGACCGGCCGGCGCTGCGGATCGCCTGCCTGCGGGATCACCAGCGGGCCGGCGAACGGCTCGAAGCGATCGCCGCCCGCACCGAGGGCGGCGGGATGCGCGAGGAGGAGGCGCGGATCGCGGCGATCCTGGCCGAGGTGCGGGAGCGCGGCGACGCGGCCCTGCTCGACTTCAGCGAGCGCTTCGACGGCCTGCGGCCCGATCCCCTGCGGGTGCCCCCCGAGCGGCTGGCCCAGGCCTGGCACGACTGTCCCGAACCCCTGCGCCAGGCCCTCGACCTGGCCCACGACCGGATCCTGGAGTTCCACCGCCGCCAGATGCCGGCGGATCTGGCCGTGACCGGCCCCCACGGCGAGCGGCTGGGGCGGCGCTGGCGCCCGGTGCAGCGGGCGGGGATCTATGTCCCCGGCGGCCGGGCCTCCTACCCCAGCACGGTGCTGATGAATGCGATTCCCGCCCGGGTGGCGGGCGTGGAACGGCTGGTGATGGTCACCCCGCCCGGCCCCGGCGGCGAGCCGAACGCCACCGTGCTGGCCGCCGCCCACCGGGCCGGGGTGGAGGAGGTCTACCGGGTGGGCGGCGCCCAGGCGATCGGGGCCCTGGCCTACGGCACCGAAACAATCCCCGCCGTCGATGTGATCAGCGGCCCCGGCAACCTCTACGTGACCCTGGCCAAGAAGGCGGTCTACGGAACGGTGGGCATTGATTCCCTGGCCGGCCCCAGCGAGGTGCTGGTGATCGCCGACCACACCGCCGTGCCCGCCCAGGTGGCCGCCGACCTGATGGCCCAGGCGGAGCACGATCCCCTGGCGGCGGCGATCCTGATCACCACCAGCGAGGACCTGGCCGCGGCGGTGCCTGCCGCCATCGAAGCCCAGTTGGAGCGGCACCCGCGGGCCGCCATCACCCTGCAGGCCCTCAACGACTGGGGCCTGATCGTGGTCTGCGCTGATCTCGCCGAGGCGGCGGCCCTCAGCGACCGGTTCGCTCCGGAGCACCTCGAGCTGCTGGTGGACGACCCCGAACCCCTGGCGGATCGGATCACCCATGCCGGCGCCATCTTTCTTGGCCCCTGGTCGCCCGAGGCGGTGGGCGACTACCTGGCCGGCCCCAACCACACCCTGCCGACCTCGGGCACCGCCCGCTTCGCCGGCGCCCTCAGCGTCGAGACCTTCCTGCGCCACACCAGCCTGATCCACTTCAACCGGGCGGCCCTGGAGGCCACCGGCCCGGCCGTGGTCACCCTGGCCGAGAGCGAGGGGCTGCACAGCCACGCCGAATCGGTGCGCCAGCGGCTCGGGGACCAGGACAGCTGAGCGAACCGACCCTCAGCCGCCTTCAAAGGCGGGGGGGCTCCAGCCAGACAGGTCCTCCGCCGGCATCGGCCGGGCGATGGCGAATCCCTGGGCCTGTTCACAGCCCATCGCCCTCAGGGCCTGCAGGTGCTCTGGCGTCTCCGCTCCTTCGGCCACGCAGGTGCGGCCGAAGGCATGGGCCAGATCCACGACGGCCTTGACGATGGCCTGATCGGCGGGATCCACCAACATCCTGGCCACGAACGAGCGGTCGATCTTGATCGTGGAGATCGGCAGCCTGCGCAGGTAGGTGAGCGAGGAGTAACCGGTGCCGAAGTCGTCGAGGGCAAAGCTCACACCCAGGTCCTGGCAGCGCGCGATGTTCTCGGCCACCTGCTCCAGATCCTCCAGGGCGGCTGTTTCCAGCACCTCCAGTCTCAGCACCGAGGCGGGCAGATCGGGATGGGCGGCCAGGGCCGCGCCGATCCGCTCCGCGAAGCCTGGGTCGCGCAGCTCCCGGGCCGACATGTTCACACTCACGGCCACACGCTGTCCGGACCGCATCCAGGCCGAGCAGTGGCGCAGGGCCTGCTCCAGCACCCAGTCGCCGAGGCGGTTGATCTCGGGTTGATCCTCGATCCAGCCCAGCCAGACGTCCGGCGAGAGAAGCCCCCGCTGGGGGTGCTGCCAGCGCACAAGGGCTTCGGCAAAGCAGAGCTGCCCCGTGGCCAGGTCGATCACCGGCTGCACGAACAGGCGCAGCTGCTGCTCCTCGATCGCCTGGCGCACCTCTTCCAGCCGGAAGCGCTGCAGCAACTGGCGCCGTTCCAGCTCCACGTCGAAGTGGTGCATGCGCCCCGGACCGTCTCGCTTGGCGGCATACATGGCCTGGTCGGCCTGGCGCAGCAAGGTATCCGGATCGGCGTCGTCGGGGGGCACCAGCCGGAAGCCGATGCTGGTGCTCATGGCCACGCAGAGCGTTTCGCCGAGGAGGGTGGGCTGGGCCACCGCACTGAGCAGCTGTTCCCCCAGCGACTCCAGCTCGGCCAGGCTGCTGAGGCCGGGAAGGATCACCACAAATTCGTCCCCACCCAGCCTGCCCACCGTGTCGCCCGGTCGCAGGCAACGGCAGAGGCGCTCGGCCACGGCCACCAGCAACTGGTCTCCGACGGCATGGCCGTGGCTGTCATTGATGGGCTTGAAGTTGTCCAGGTCGAGGTAGCCCACCGCCAGTTGGGTGCCGTTGCGCCTGGCGCGCTCCAGCTCCTCGCCCAGACGCTGACTGAGCAGGGAGCGATTGGGCAGGCGGGTGAGCGGATCCTCGTAGGCCAGCTGACGCAGTTGCTGGTCAATCAGCCGGCGTTCGAAGCCCTGGGCAAAGCCGCTCACCACGATCGAGAGCACGGCCACCTCCTGCTCGCTCCAGCGGCGGCTGCCGCGGATGTGGTCAAAACCCGCGAACCCCTCGAGCTGGCCCCGCCGCACCAGGGGGAGCATCAGCACTGACTGAATGCCCAGGGAGCTCAGAATCTCCCATTCGTGGCCGGCCTCGGCAGGAAGATCAGCCAGCGACTCCAAATTGATCGCCCGCCCGGCCAGCAGTTCTGCCAAAAACCAGGGGATCGACCCTTCCGACACGTGCTGGAGCAGGTGGATCTGCGGTTCCACTCCAGGCGCGCACCACTCGTGGGTGTTGCTGAAAAAACCCGGATACAGGGTCAGGGAGAACACATAGGCCCGATCCACATCGAACAGGCCGCCGATGGACGCCAGGGTGCGATCAATGGTGGCGTCCAGTTCACTCGTGGGCTCGACGATGAACGCCTCTGCCGTCTCCGCCAGCAGCTGGAGCAGCGGCTTGCTGAGGTCGCCGTGGGGCACCGTTCGCCTCGCCCACAGAGGACCCCTCCATTCTGGAGGCCAGCCGCCAGGTGGCCCAGCGGAAGATCCTTCAGCGCCTCGCCAGGTCGCGCACCCCGGCCTCACCGTCCACGACCTCACCCACCAGCACCTGATCGGCGAGGTTCACGAACAGCCCGTTCTCCAGCACCCCGGGGATGTTGTTGATCGTCGCCTCCAGGGCGGCGGGATCGCCGATGCCGCCATCGAAGGCCACATCCAGCACCAGATTGCCCTGGTCGGTGACGACCGGACCGGCCTTGCGCACGGCCATGCGCAGTTCGACGCGGCTGCCCATGGCGGTGAGTTCATCCCGCACCTGGCGCCAGGCCCCGGGCAGCACCTCCACCGGCAGCAGGAAGCCCAGGTTGAGGCGCTCCACCAGCTTGGTGGCATCCACCACCACCACGAAGCGGTCGGCCCGACGGGCCACCAGCTTCTCCTGCACGTGGCAGGCCCCGCCCCCCTTGATCAGCTGGAAGGAGGGATCCACCTCATCGGCGCCGTCGATGGCCAGATCGATGCGCTGCACGGCATTCAGCGCCTGCAGGGGAATGGCCAGCTCGGCGGCCAGCACCTCCCCCTGGAAGGAGGTGGTGACCCCGACGATGCCGCTGAGTTCGCCCTGCTGCAGCTTGCGGCCGAGGGCCCGGATCATCAGCGCGGCCGTGGAGCCCGAACCCAGCCCCACCACCATGCCGTCACGGATCTGATCCACCGCCGCCGTGGCCACGGCCTCCTTCATGCGGTCCTGAAGATCGGACATCGGGGTCTGCCGGAAATGGCGCAGACCGTAGCAAGGGGGACTGTCCTGTCCCCCTCGGCGCCTAGCCCGCCTGGGGCAGGGCCGCCGGCCGGATCGAGAGCTGCAGCTCCCGCTGGCCCCGCACCACCTTCAGCGGCAGGGGCTGGCCCACCTGGGCCTGCTCCACCTGCTGGAGCAGGGCCGAAGGGGTGTTCACCGGCTGGTCGGCGATGGCCACCACCAGATCGCCGCGGTGCAGCCCGGCCGCCTCCGCCGGACTTTCCGGCAGCACCCGCTGCACCAGGGCGCCGTCCCGCTCGGGGAGCTGCAGCAGGGCATCGGGATCCCTGTTGTTGTCGCGGGCCATCCGGGCCGTCAGCGGCACCAGCTGGAGGCCGAGGTAGGGGTGAACGACGCTGCCACCCTCGCCGAGCTGGTCGGCCACCTTCTTGGCCAGGTTGATGGGGATGGCGAAGCCCAGCCCGGCCCCCGGTCCGGAGCGCACCAGGGTGTTGATGCCGATCACCTCGCCGGCGGCGTTGATCAGGGGGCCACCGGAGTTGCCCGGATTGATGGCCGCGTCCGTCTGGATCAGGTCGAGGCGTTTGTCGGCGAAGCCCAGGCTGTTGATGTCCCGGTGCAGGCTGCTGACGATCCCCAGGGTGACGGTGCGCTCAAGGCCGTAGGGGCTGCCCAGGGCGATGGCCCAGTCGCCCACCTCCAGGGCCTCGGAATCCCCCAGGGGGGCGGCGCTCAGGGTGCCCTGGCCGGTGAGGCGCACCACCGCCAGATCGGTCACCGGGTCGGTGCCCACCACGGTCCCGTCCAGCTGGCGGCCATCGGCCAGGGTGACGGTGACCCGGTCCACGCTGTCGACCACGTGGGCATTGGTGAGCACCAGGGAGCGGCGGCTGTCGATCACCACCCCTGAGCCCTGGCCGCGTTCGCGGGTGCTGCCGGAGGGATCGCCGAACAGATCCCGCAGCAGGGGATCCAGCAGGGCCGGATCGAAGGGGGGCCGGGCCACGTTGCGCTCGGTGTCGATCCGCACCACCGCCGGCCCCACCCGCCGGGCGGCGTCGGCCACGAAGCTGTGGGGCGTCAGGACCGGGGGGGCCTCCTCGAGCGCTGCCGCCGGCAGGGGAAGGGCGGCGAACGCCAGCAGCAGGGCCACCGCCATCAGGCCCCGCAGCCGCCGGATCAGGGAAGACAGGGGGAAGGGGCGTTGCATCAGCGGAGGCTAGGACCGTCGCGTGGCGCCCAGCGCAGCAACCGCTGCCGCAGGACGCCGTCCTCCCCCAGCGCCAGCCAGCGCCCGCCGGGATCGGCCGGCCGCCCCAGGGGACAGGGCTGCACCGGCCCGAAGCTGCGCAGGGTGGAGGGGCACCCGAGCAGGGGCACCGCCGGGCGCCCGGGAAATCCCGCCTGCCAGTGCTGGTGGATGTGGCCGAAGACCAGCCCCCGCAGGGCGGCCACCGGCCGCAGCAGATCCAGCAGGGCGTCGCCGTCCCGCAGCCGGATGGGATCCATGTCGGCATCGCCGATCGGCACCGGGGGATGGTGCACCGCCACCAGCAGGGGGAGGTCGCCGTCCGCCGATCCGGCGGCCAACCGGCGCCGCACCCAGTCCAGCTGGCGCCGGCCCAGCTCGCCGCCGGTATCACCGCTGCGGTGGCTGTCGAGCAGCAGCAACTGGCCTTTACCGCAGCGGATCAGGGCCGGGGCGACCACGGCGCGGCGCCCCAGGGCGGCCCGCAGCAGGGCGGGGTGGTCGTGGTTGCCCGCCAGCAGGGCCACCAGCAGCGGGATCTCCCGCAGCAGGTCGCCGAGACGGACGTACCCACCCCAGGTCTCGTCATCGCAGAGGTCGCCGCTGATCAGCACCAGGTCAGGGGCCTCGCCGGCGCCGCGGAGCTGGCCGAGGGCCCCGTGGAGCCCGTGGCGGAGCAGGGCCAGCGCCGGCCGGCCATGGCAGCGACCCTCGGGATCGGCAAGCAGATGGGGATCGCTGAGTTGAAGAATTCGCATCGGAGACGGCTCCGGCCGGCCCGGGGCGGGACCGCTCGACCTGAAACGGCTTAACTTTGCCCCCAGTCCTCCCCGAGGCCATGGCCCCGATCCCCCCCGGCACGCGGCAGCGCTGCACCCTCTGCAAGGTGGAGATCCAGGGGATGGCCGGGGGCAACGACCTGGTCCACTTCAGCCAGGGGGCTCCGGGCAGCCGCGCCAAGCTCTGGGCCCGGGTGTGCCAGTACCTGCGCACGCCCGAGCAGTGCGGCCAGTGCCTCAACCAGGACCTCAGCCTGCGGGGCGACGTCAGCGCCAACGACTACTACGCGGAGGCTCCGATCCTGGAGATTCCCAGGCCGCCGGAGGCCAATCCTCTAGGGTGAATCAGTGCCCGCCGGGGCTCACCCTTGTTCCGCACGGCCTTCCCCCTGACGGGAAGAGGCCAGGTGGTTGGGGGCAGTGAACACTGCAGCGCGCGGCGGACCATCCCGCCAGCGGGAGTCTTCTCCCTACGCCGCCCGTCCTTGCCCCATCCCCTCACTGACGACCTGGAGACACTGGCTCGGCCGGTGGTCGCGGCGGCGCAGCTCCAGGTGCAGTCGGTCGAGGTGCTCGCCCACCGCATCCCCCTGACGGTCGTCGTGCGGGTGCAGCGGGCCGACGGCACCGATGTCAATCTCGATGAGTGTGCCGCCGTGAGCGGTCCCCTCGCCGAGGCCATCGAGGCCTCCGAGCTGCTGACGATGGCCTACGTCCTGGAGGTGAGCAGCCCCGGCATCGGGGAGGACCTCCACTCCGACCGGGATTTCGTCAGCTTCCGGGGCTTTCCGGTGGAGGTGCTCCGCCGCGACGCCGACGGTGCCGACGTGCGGCGAACGGGCCTCCTGCTCGGCCGCGATGCCGAGGTGGTGCAGCTCAACGAGCGCGGCCGCATCCTGCGCATCCCCCGCGACGACGTGCTGCGGGTGCGGCTCACCCAGGCGCCTCCCGATTCCTGAACCGCTCCGGTTCACCCCCCGTTCCCTTCCTGCCCCCACGCCCCCGAGTCCATGGCCCTGGTTCTGCTCCCCGGTCTCAACAACCTGATCGAGGACATCAGCGACGAGAAGAAGCTGGCTCCCCAGGTGGTGGAGGCGGCCCTGCGGGAGGCCCTGCTGAAGGGCTACGAGCGTTACCGCCGCACCCTTTACCTGGGCATCAGCGAGGACCCCTTCGAGGAGGACTACTTCAGCAACTTCGACGTCGCCCTTGATCTGGAGGAGGAGGGCTACCGGGTGCTGGCCAGCAAGATCATCGTCGAGGAGGTGGAGAGCGACGACCACCAGATCGCCATCGAAGAGGTGCGCCAGGTGGCGGAAGACGCCCAGATCGGCGACACGGTCGTGCTGGACGTGACCCCGGAGAAGGACGACTTCGGCCGCATGGCCGCCGCCACCACCAAGCAGGTGCTGGCCCAGAAGCTGCGCGACCAGCAGCGCCGCATGATCCAGGAGGAATTCGCCGACCTGGAGGATCCGGTGCTCACCGCCCGGGTGATCCGGTTCGAGCGCCAGAGCGTGATCATGGCCGTGAGCAGCGGCCTGGGCCGGCCGGAGGTGGAGGCGGAGCTGCCCCGCCGCGACCAGCTGCCCAACGACAACTACCGCGCCAACGCCACCTTCAAGGTGTTCCTCAAGGAAGTCAGCGAGGTGCCCCGCCGCGGTCCCCAGCTGTTCGTCTCCCGGGCCAATGCGGGCCTGGTGGTCTATCTGTTCGAGAACGAGGTGCCCGAGATCCAGGAGGGTTCGGTGCGGATCGTGGCCGTGGCCCGCGAGGCCAATCCCCCCTCCCGCGCCGTCGGCCCCCGCACCAAGGTGGCCGTCGACAGCGTCGAACGGGAAGTGGATCCGGTCGGGGCCTGCATCGGTGCCCGCGGCTCCCGCATCCAGCAGGTGGTGAATGAACTGCGGGGCGAGAAGATCGACGTGATCCGCTGGTCTCCGGACCCGGCCCAGTACCTGGCCAACTCCCTCAGCCCGGCGCGGGTGGAGATGGTCCGCCTGGTGGATCCCGAAGGGCACCACGCCCATGTGCTCGTGCCCCACGATCAGCTGAGCCTGGCCATCGGCCGGGAGGGCCAGAACGTGCGCCTGGCGGCCCGCCTCACCGGCTGGAAGATCGACATCAAGGATGCCCAGGAGTACGACCAGATCAGTGAGGACGAGAGGGTGGCGACCCTGATCGCCCAGCGCCAGGAGGAGGAGGCCCTGCAGGCCGAGGCCGAGGCCCGTCTGGAGGCCGAACAGGCCACCCGCGCCGAGGAGGACGCCCGCCTGCGGGAGCTGTACCCCCTGCCGGAGGACGAGGAGTCCTACGGGGAGGGTGACGGCGAGGACGACTGCGTGGAAGGTGGCGTGGAAGGTGGCGTGGAGGGTGGCGAGGAGGTCGCCCCTTCCGAAGCCGAGACAGACGAAGGGGCTGAGCCGCCGCTCGACGAGGCCACCGAAGAGACCCCTGGCGAGGACGTCCGGTGACGCCGCCGACCGGGCGGCCGGTGCTGCGGCGCTGCGTCTCCTGCCGCCGCCTGTGCGACCGCACCCAGCTCTGGCGGGTGGTGCGCCAGGCGGACGGGACGGTGAGCCTGGAAGGGGGGATGGGCCGATCGGCCTATCTGTGCCCGCAACCGAGCTGCCTGGAGGAAGCCCGCCGCCGTCGCCGCCTCCAGCGCGGCCTGCGCTGCGCCGTCAGCGAGGCCATCCTCGCCAGCCTCGAGGCACGTCTCGAGCGATCGGCCCCGCGACCTCTGAGGCAAGATGAACCATGGTCGCCACGTGCGTGCGGCCCCGGGGCCCTTTCGGCCCCACCGTACGGAGACCTTTCTGAATGACCAGCAGCGGCAAAGTGAGAATCTACGAGCTGTCGAAGGACCTGGGCCTGGACAACAAGGACGTGCTCGATGCCGCCGAGAAGCTCTCCATTGCGGCCAAGAGCCACAGCAGCTCCATCAGTGATGACGAGGCCTCCCGGATCCGTTCGCTGATCGGCGTGAACGTCGCGACCCCGTCCCCGGCACGGCCCGAACCGCCGGCGCCCACTCCCCCGGCCAAGGCGATCCTGGCGGTGAAGAAGGCCGCTCCGGCTCCGGTGAGCCCCCCCCGGGCCAGCGCTCCGCCCGCGGCTCCGGCCGCCGCCGCTCCACCCGCCGCTCCACCGGCTCCCCCCGCCAGCCGCCCCCCCGCGCCCCGTCCTGTGGCGGCGGCTCCGCCACCGGCCCCGGCCCCGGCCCCGTCCCGCCCGGAACCCCCGGCGGCGCGGCCCAGGCCCGCCGGCGCCCCCGCGCCTGTCCCGGCGCGGCCGCGGCCGGTGGAGGCCGGCAAACCGGCCGGCCGGCCGCCCACGATCATGGGCAAGCCCGCCGCCGCACCCCCGGCTGCCGGCCCCGCAGCGACGCCGGCCACCCCTGGTGGTTCACCGGCACGGCCGGTCCCGGCGGCGCCCGCCCGCCCGGCCTCCGTGGCCCCACCGGCCAAGCCCCTGGCGGCTCCGAAGCCCACCAGTCCGGCCCCCGTCAACCGCACCTCCCAGCCCCCGGTACGGGTCGGCTCGCCCCAGCGTCCGCCGGCCCCGGCTCCGGGACGGCCCGCCCAGGCCGGCACACCGACCCGGCCGCCCGCCACCCGGCCCCAGCTGGTCGGTCGTCCCCAGCCCGGCCAGGGCGGCCCCACCAGCAGCCGGCCCGCGCCCCCCTCGGCCCGGCCCCAGCGCCCCGGTGCCCCCGCACCGATCCGTCCCGGCAGCGCCGGCGCCAGGGCCGGTTCGGCTCCGGGGCGGCCCGGCCCCACCCCGCTTGAACTCGTCGGCAAGCCGATCCGCCGCGACTCGGCCGGTCCCGGCACCTCGGCCCCCGGCCGTCCGGCGGCCCCCGGCCGCCCGGGTATCCCCGCGGGCATGCGCAAGCCGATGGCCCCCGGCGAGCTGATGCAGCTCCAGAAGCCCACCGGTCGCCCCACCGCACCACCGCCGCGGCGGCCCGACCGCAGCGAGGGCGGCACCGAGGCCGGTGGCGAGACGGAGGGCGTGACGCGCCCCACCGCCACGCCCCCGGCCGCGCCCCGTCGCCCCGGCTTCCGGCCGCCCACCCCGGCGGGCGCCCGCGCCCCCGGCGCCCGGCGCCCCGACTGGGACGACAGCGCCAAGCTCGAGGCCCTGCGCAGCCGCACCCCGCAGAAACAGCGCCAGAAGGTGCACATCATCGGCGAAAACGATGATGCCCTCACCGCCGAAACCGGCGGCTACGCCGGTGAGCAGGAAGCCCTGGTGCTCCAGGCCAGCCTGGCCCGCCCGGCCAAGCCCCGCTCCGCTCCTGGCAGCGCGGCCAAGCCCACCGTGGCGGTGCGCAAGCGCAAGAAGGAGACCACCCGCCAGCGCCAGCGGCGCCGTGCCATGGAACTGCGGGCCTCCCGCGAGGCCAAGGCCCAGCGGCCCGAGATGCTGATCGTGCCGGAGGGCAACCTCACGGTGCAGGAGCTGGCCGACCGCCTCGGGGTGGAGAGCTCCGAGATCATCAAATCCCTCTTCTTCAAAGGGATCATCGCCACCGTCACCCAGACCCTCGATCTGCACACGATCGAGACGGTGTCGGAGGAGTTCGGCGTGCCCGTCCTCGAGGACGACGTCGAGGCCGCGGCCAAGAAGACCGTGGAGATGATCGAAGAGAGCGACAAGGCGCACCTGATCCGGCGCCCGCCGGTGGTGACCGTGATGGGCCACGTCGACCACGGCAAGACGAGCCTGCTCGACGCCATCCGCAAGACCCGCGTGGCGGCCGGGGAAGCTGGCGGCATCACCCAGCACATCGGCGCCTACCAGGTCGATGTGCCCCACGGCGACGAGCACCGCAAGATCACCTTCCTCGACACCCCGGGCCACGAAGCGTTCACCGCCATGCGGGCCCGCGGCACCAAGGTCACCGACGTGGCGGTGCTGGTGGTGGCCGCCGATGACGGCGTCCGTCCCCAGACCCTGGAGGCGATCAGCCACGCCCGCGCCGCCGAGGTGCCGATCGTGGTGGCGATCAACAAGATCGACAAGGAAGGGGCCCAGCCCGACCGGGTCAAGCAGGAGCTCTCCGGCCTCGAGCTGGTGGCCGAGGACTGGGGTGGCAACACCGTCATGGTCCCCGTGAGCGCCATCAAGGGGGAGAACATCGACAAGCTGCTGGAGATGATCCTGCTGGTCACCGAAGTGGAGGACCTGCAGGCCAACCCCGACCGGATGGCACGGGGCACGGTGATCGAGGCCCACCTCGACAAGGCCAAGGGTCCGGTGGCCACCCTGCTGATCCAGAACGGCACCCTCAAGGCCGGCGACGTGCTGGCGGCCGGTCCGATCCTGGGCAAGGTGCGGGCCATGGTCGACGACACCGGCAAGCGGGTGAAGCAGGCCGGCCCCTCCAGCGCCGTGGAGGCCCTGGGCTTCAGCGAAGTGCCCACCGCCGGTGACGAGTTCGAGGTCTACGCCGATGAGAAGAGCGCCCGGGCGGTCGTCGGCGACCGGGCCACCGAGGCCCGGGCCACCCGCCTGGCCCAGCAGATGGCCTCCCGAAGGGTCTCCCTGGCTTCGATGTCGGGCCAGGTCAGCGAAGGCGAGCTCAAGGAGCTCAACCTGATCCTCAAGGCCGACGTGCAGGGCAGCGTCGAGGCAATCCTCGGATCCCTCGAACAGCTGCCCCAGGAGGAGGTTCAGGTGCGGGTGCTGCTGTCGGCACCGGGCGAGATCACCGAAACGGACGTCGATCTGGCGGCCGCGTCGGGCGCCGTGATCGTGGGCTTCAACACCTCGATGGCCTCCGGCGCCAAGCGCGCCGCCGATGCCACCGGGGTGGATGTGCGCGATTACGACGTCATCTACAAGCTCCTCGAGGACATCCAGATGGCCATGGAGGGCCTGCTGGAGCCTGAGCTGGTGGAGGAAAGCCTGGGCGAGGCGGAAGTGCGGGCCGTGTTCACCATCGGCAAGAGCGCCGTGGCGGGCTGCTATGTCACCAACGGCAAACTGCAGCGCAACTGCCGCATCCGCGTGCACCGCGGCAAGGAGCTCGTCTACGAAGGCGACCTCGACTCGCTGCGCCGCAACAAGGACGACGTCAAGGAGGTGGCCACCGGCTTCGAATGCGGCATCGGCTGCGATCGGTTCACCGGCTGGCAGGAGAAGGATCGGGTCGAGGCCTTCAAGCTGGTCACCCAGCGCCGGACCCTCAGCACCTGATCCCGTGACCCCCCGCGGCGAGCCGCTGCTCTGGCTCCAGCTGATCGCCCTCGGGGTGCTGCCGCTCGAGGCGTTGCTGCTGCTGCTGGTGCTGGCCGGCAGCGACCCCGGCCCCCTGCCGGCTCTGGAGCGCCTGCTCTGCTGGGCGATCGGCGCCCTGGCACCCTCGCTGCTGCTGGCCCGCCGTCCCGCCGACGTCTGGTCGCTGCTGCTGCTGCAGACCCCGCTAAGGGGCCGTCGGGAGCTGCAGCGGCGTCTCAGTCGGCTCCAGGCGGCCCCGGGGCTGGCCCTGGCCACCGCCGGCGGCGCCGCCCTCGCCCTGCCCCTGCTGTGGTGGATCGATGGCCATGCCGCCGTGGCCGCGCCCCTCACCCCCTTCGCCTCCTGCCCGCGCCTGGTGGCCCTGCTGCTGGCGGCCCTGCTGCTGGTCGTGATGCTGTGGCAGTGGCAGCAGCTGGTCCAGTCCCTGTGGCTGCTGAGCCGCAGCCCCGAGGTCGTGGCCGCCACCCGCCCGCTCAGCCTGGAGGAACTGGAGCAGCAGCGCCTCTGCCTGGGCCTGCCCCTGCTGCTGCCCGAGCCCCTGAAGCTGGCCGAGGCGGTGATGCCCCCCACAGCGATGCCGCCAGCCGACATCCAGGACCCACCCCCAGCCCAGCCGCCTGAGGCGCCCCCGGAGACCCAAGCGCCCGAGGCACCACCAGCGCCGCCCCCGGGCCCAGCCGACGAGCTCCCGGCCTCGGAGCCCCCAGACAGCGAGCCCCCCGTTGCCGAAGCCTCAGCCGTCGAGGCGGTTGCGGTCGAACCAGAGGAGCCCCCCGAAGAGGCCGAAGGCTCCGACCTGGATCAGCAGATCCCCTGAGGCCACCTCAGAGCCGGCGGAAGCCCGCAGGGCCATGGTGGCCAGGCCCAGCCCGGCGGAGGCCACCAGGGCGAACCACAGGGCCCGCCTGAGGCCCCGCCAGGGGGTCCTTGCTTCGGTGAGCAGACGCTGGCGCAGCGCCGGATCCAGGGATCTGTTCGGGTCGGATCCCATGGAATGGTGCCCAGCAAGTGGTGATCCGACGAATGCTAATTTCTTGGCCGATGCCGGTGTAGCTCAGGGGTAGAGCAACTGATTCGTAATCAGTAGGTCGTCGGTTCAAATCCGATCACCGGCTTCTTCGCTCACCTCGCTCCCGTTGCCCGCCGGCCGTCCTGAGGCTTCCGACGCCCCGGCCTCCCGTGGCCACTCCAGCGCTGACCTGAACGGCCATGGATGATCTGAAGGCCCGCCATGAAGGCCTGCTGGAGAGCCACCACGGGGCCCTCTGCCAGGCCGCCGAGCGCCTGCTGGCCGAGCCGGCATGGTCGCTGGCGACGACGGCCCTCCTGCTGCGGACGGCTGGCCCGACCCGCAGCCAGCTGGTGGCCGTGGGGGACCTGGGCCGCTGGATCGAGCATCTGGGGCCGGATCTGGATGCCTTCGTGCGGCTGCGCCGCCAGGGGGTCGACGTGGGTGAGGCCTATGCCCGATGCCGCGCCGGCGAAGGGGAGACCTTCCTCGGCGCCTGGGAGGGCCTGCAGGGAACGTTGCCCCTGGTCAGCCACGATGATCTGAACCGGTTCGCAGTGCTGTCGCAGCAGGGCTTCTCGCGATCACCACGAAACCTGCTGGTGGTGGTGAACTGGGGCGAACGGGTGACGGCGTTCCTGGTGGCCTGCGATCGCCAGAGGAGAGACATTCCGCCCCCCGGGCCGGGCTGAACGTTCAGTCGTCGTCTTCGGTGGATCCGGCGGGGATCAGGCGAATCTGCTTGCGGCCCAGCTTGATCTCGAATTCATCGCCGGGCTGCAGATCGAGCATGGCGGTGTAGGCCTTGCCCACCAGAAGATTGCCGTTGCCCTGGACGGTGGCCACGTAGCTGAGTTTGCGGCCGCCCTTGGAGGCGCCTTTGCCACCACCTTCGCCCAGGCTGACGCCCTTGGCTTCCAGCAGGGCCTCATAAAAGGCCGTGAAATTCAGACGCTCCGCCCCGTCCTTCTTGGTGCTGACGTAGCCGCAACCACGCACCAGATCGGATTTCGAGACATCGCCCAGTTCCTTGACCTTGGCCAGGAGATCAGATCCGGTAAGCATCGGAAGCACGAAAGACCTTTCGGCTCACACTATAAAGGTTTCGTCGCTTGTCGTCATTGGAGGATCTGCCGATCACGGACTGCCGATCACGATCTGCCGATGGCGGACTGGCGATGACGGACTGCCAATGAAGCTGGGACGGTTTCAGCAGAGGGCGACGGGCCACTCCACCTTGACCACGTCGAAGTCGTCGCCGCCCAGGCGATTCAGTTCACCGGCGGCGCGCACGGCCGCCTCGTGGGTATGGAAGAGATAGGCCGCCATCGGTTCGCTCACGTCGCCGAGACCCTGGTCGTCAGGACGGATGGAGACGTAGGAGCGGTCGGAGAGACGCTGCAGCACATAGCGCTCGGCCTGGGTGCATTCCAGGGGATGGGCCGGATCGATCTCGGGTGCCCAGAAATGCATCACAACCCCCGCGAGTGGCCCTTCTGAACTACTCCAGAGCACCTGCCGGCCGCGAGGGGACGCCACATGTCGTTGCAACCCGGCCATCCCGGCCCTTCACGTCTCGTTGCCGCCGAAGTCATCGTCATAGCCCTCGTAGGGGTCGAATTCACTCCAGCCGGGACTGGCGTTCTGCAGCAACCCGTAGCGGGCGTCCACGTCATTCATCAGGGTGTTGCCGGTGGGCACCGTGTCACAGGTGATCGACCCATCGGCGGCGGTGACGCAATTCTCGAACTGCACGTTCGCCAGTGCCCTGCCCCCTCCCCCCGCCAGGACGAGCAGAAGAAGGCCGGCCAGGGAGCCCGCCCGGAGGCCGAAGAAGGGCCGGGAAACGTCGCTGGACAGGGGAGCGTCGGCCATCACCGGAGGGGGCATCTGCTGGGATGATGGCACCGCTTCAACACACGCACCGATGTACACCGACTGGACCGCCGTGATCCTGCTGCTGCTCACGGCGGCACCCCTGGCCGTGGTGGTGGCCACCGCCGCTTTCTTCATCTGGCGGAAGAAACGGACCTCGAAGTGACCATCCGGAAGAGGATCCCATCGCCCCCCATGGCCGGGGAGCGCCCCTGGCCGAGGCAGTCGAGGCAGGTGCGGTAACGCTGATCATCGATGCGCAGCAGGCCGCTGCCGCCGCACTGGGGACATCGGCTCTGACCGAGGGACTGACCCCTCGACCCGGAAGCAGGAACCTGGGCAGCCATGGCCGGTTCGCAGGGGTTTGTTTTCATCTCCTCACTGTGCCTCGCCCAGACCCCCTGGATCCCGAAATCTTCCTTAAGCCTTGGCGCCCTGCCCGCTGCGCAGGCAACCCTGCAGCCCGTCCAGGCTCAGGCCGTCCGCCAGCTCCCGGGCACTGAGGCGGCTGCCCGGCGGCACCAGGTCGAGGCTGGCGGCCAGCTCCCCGATCACCCCGGGGGCATCCAGGCCCCGGCGCCGCAGACCGGCCAGCCCCTCGGCCCCCTCCCGCTTGCTCAGACGATCCCCCTGGCCATCCCGCCACAGGGGCACGTGGGCGTAGGAGGGCGGG
Organism: Synechococcus sp. UW140; assembly: GCA_943369455.1. Classification (GTDB taxonomy): domain Bacteria; phylum Cyanobacteriota; class Cyanobacteriia; order PCC-6307; family Cyanobiaceae; genus Cyanobium. The sequence goes on along the minus strand of CALRND020000013.1, from coordinate 28,261 downwards.
TCGGCACCGAGGGCGGCCATCACGGCCACCTGGGCCCCGGTGGAGGGCCAGAGATCCTCCCCCCGCACCACCTCGCTGATGCCCATCAGCAGCTCGTCCACGGCCGTGGCCAGGTGGTAGGCCACCACCCCGTCGGCCCGGCGCAACACCACGTCCCCCACCTCGGCGGGGCCGTCCTGGCCGCCAGCGGGCCCGCAGCGCTCCTGCCAGCGCAGGGCACCGGGCTCCAGGCGCAGACGCCAGCTGGGCAGCCGTCCGGCCTGGGGGCCCCACAGGGGCGGGCCATTCCGGCAATGGCCCGGATACACCGCCAGCGCCCCATGGGGCGCGGAAACATCGGCCAGCAGCCGCCTGCTGCAGCGGCAGGGATAGAGCCGTCCGGCCTGGCGCAGGGCCGAGAGAACGGTGGCGTAGACGCCGCGGTGGGCGCTCTGGTGGGACACGGGACCGTCCCAGTGCAGGCCCAGCCAGCGGAGATCGTCCAGCATCGAGGCCTCGGCGCCCGGCCGGTTGCGGGGCCCGTCGAGATCATCGATGCGCAGCAGCCATTCACCGCCCCTCAGCCGGGCTTCGAGCCAGCCGAGCAGGGCGGTGCGGAGGTTGCCCCGGTGCAGGGGACCGGTGGGGGAGGGGGCGAAACGGGTTCGGTAGCCCTGCCGCCTGTGCTCCAGACCCGCGGCGAGGCGTTCCTGGAGATGGAGGGGCAGCCGCAGGGGCGGTGTCGAAGCCCCTGCGGCCGCCGCCATGGCCGGAAGCGGCGGCGGTGGATCAGCCCTGAACCTTGTCCTTGAAGAGCTTGCCGGCGGTGAAGGCGGGCACGCGCTTGGCAGGGATCTTGATCTTCTCGCCGGTCTTGGGATTCAGACCCTGACGGGCGGAGCGCTCGCGGGGCTCGAAGGAGCCGAAACCGAGGATGGACACCTTCTTGCCCTCGACCACCGAATCGACGATGGTTTCGATGGCGGCATCGACGACGAGGGAGACGTCGGTCTTGGTGAGCTCCGTGCGGGCAGCCACGATGTTGACGAGATCAGCTTTGTTCATTGTTTCGGGGGAAGCCTCCGGGTAGGTGGCGATGGCGGGGTTCGGGTCGTCGAGTGATGGAGGCGAATCGGAAGTCCCCGACCGCCCGGTGCGTTCAGCGCGCCAATCGTATGGGCGTTGCGGCGGGGCCGCAACAGGAGAAGTCCACTCATGACAGCGGTTTGGGGGGCAGGGGGCCCGCAGCGGGGTGTTCCGTGGTAATGGCGGCAACCTCCAGACCACCCCCGGGGGGCTGAAGCGTCAGGGACTCCAGATCCAGGGCCGCCAGCAGGGCGGCGGCCTGCTCCACCAGCTTCGGCCCCCGCAGGGCCCCCAGTCCGGCGCCGCTGGCGATCCAGCCGGGGGAGCCGGGCGGCAGCCAGCGGCGCAGACGCTCGACGCTGCGAAGCTGGCGCCCCCAGTGGAACGTGCCCCGCTGCCGCAGGGGCGCGACGCGGGCCGGCGCCACCGGCACCAGCAGCCGCCCGCAGAACAGCCCGCCCGGGCCGTCCCCCCCCGCCGGGGCGACATGCACGACACAGGCGCCGGGGGAGGGCCCCGGCGTCCAGAGCAGCCGCACGTCGGGTTCCAGCCGGTGTTCGGCGGCAAAGGTGTGCAGGGGATCCACACCCGGCAGGAGGTAGGCCTCCTGTTCCTGGACAAGAACAGGCCAACCCAGGGCCTGCTGCAGGCGCCGGCAGCGGCCGTGGCCGCCGCGGCCGGTGAGCAGGATCCAGGCCTGGGGCGGCCCGGTCCCCGCCGTCCGATGGCGGGGACGGTCGGCCAGGAAGCGCAGGTTGGCCCGGGTGTAGGCGGGGCAGTCGATCAGCAGGTCGGCGCCGGCGGCCTCCAGCAGCCAGGCGCTGCCCCCCTGGCTCTCGCGGCTGGGGGCGAACAGCCACAGCCCTGGCCGGACCGGCAGGGGCGGGCGGCCCTCCTCGGACGGCAGCAGGGAGGCTGGTGAAGCGTTCATCGCCCCATTGAACCCCCGGCGGCAGCTTCCGGAGGCCCGGCGTAGCCTGGGCTGAACCCAGGCCAGTGATTTGTCGGCGACCCGGATCGGACATCCCTGGCCACTGGGGGCCTCCGTCACCCGCCGGGGCGTCAATTTCTCCGTCGTGGCCCCCCTGGCCACCCGCATCGAGCTGCTGATCTTCGCGGACGGGGCCGCCCGGGAGCCCCTGGAGGTGATCGAGCTCGACCCCGGCCACCGCTCCGGTGAGCACTGGCATGTGGAGGTGGAGGGGCTTGGGATCGGCTGCTGCTACGGCTACCGGGTGTTCGGTCCGATCCAGCCCGGCAGCCATGGCTTCAACCCCTCCAAGGTGCTGCTCGATCCCTGCGCCAGGGCGATCACCGGCTGGGACGTCTACCAGCGGGGCGCCGCCGTCGGCGCCGTCCCCAACGCCTCCGCCTGCCTCAAGGGGGTGGTCACCGAGCGGGACCGGTTCGACTTCGATGCCGCCCCCCGCCCCCGCCATTCCTGGCAGAAGAGCGTCATCTATGAGCTGCACGTGGGTGGTTTCACCCAGGGCGCGGGCTGCCCGGTGCCGGCGGAACGCCAGGGCACCCTGCTGGGGCTGATCGACACCCTGCCCTATCTCCAGTCGATGGGGGTGACGGCGATCGAACTGCTGCCGGTGATGGCCTTCGATCCCCAGGACGCCCCCGCCGGGCGGTTCAACCACTGGGGCTACAGCCCGGTGAGCTGGATGGCCCCCCATCCGGCCTACCTGGTCGACGGCGACCCGCTGCAGGGCCGCCATGAGGTGCGCCAGCTGGTGACCGCCTGCCACCAGGCCGGCCTGGAGGTGATTCTGGATGTGGTCTACAACCACACCAGCGAAGGCAACCAGGAGGGCCCCACCCTGAGCTGGCGGGGCTTCGGCGACGCCCTCTACTACCACCAGACGGCCAGGGGCGACTACCTCGACGTGAGCGGCTGCGGCAACACGATCGCCGCCAACCGCCCCCTGGTCCGGCGCCTGATCCTGGAGTCCCTGCGCTGCTGGAGCACGGAGCTGGGCATCGACGGCTTCCGCTTCGACCTCGGCATCGCCCTGACCCGGGGCGAGGCCCTGGCCCCCCTCGATGCGCCCCCCCTGTTCGAGGAGATGGAGGCGGATCCCGATCTCAGCGATCTGAAGGTGGTGAGCGAACCGTGGGACTGCGGCGGCCTCTACCGGCTCGCCGACTTCCCGGCCCGGCGGGTGGCCAGCTGGAACGGCCGCTTCCGCGACGACGTGCGCCGGTTCTGGAAGGGCGACGACCGCAGCACCTGGTGCCTGAGTCAGCGCCTGTCAGGAAATCCGGATCTGTTCAACGGCCAGCCCTCTCCGGTGGGGCGCACGATCAACTTCCTCACCGCCCACGACGGCTTCACCCTGGCCGACCTGGTCAGCTTCGACCGCAAGCACAACCTGGCCAACGGCGAAAACGACCGCGACGGCGACAACCACAACAACAGCTGGAACCATGGCGTGGAGGGCCCCTGCACCGACGCGGGCGTGAACGGCCTGCGGGACCGGCAGCTGCGCAACCTGCTGGCCTCCCTGCTGCTGGCCCCCGGGGTGCCGATGCTGCTGATGGGCGATGAGGTGCGGCGCAGCCAGGGGGGCAACAACAACACCTGGTGCCAGAACAACCCCCTGGGGTGGATGCACTGGCAGCCGGATGCCGGGGACATGGCCCTGCGCCGCTTCCTGCGGCGCCTGATCCAGCTGCGCCAACGGCTCGCCCCCCTGCTCAACCAGGAGCTGCCCCTGGCCCCGGCCCCGGCCGGCCAGGCCCGGGGCGCCGGCAGCCTGCCCCTCTGGCGGGAGTGGCACGGCCTCGAGCTGGGCAAACCCGACTGGGCCAGCTGGTCCCACTGCCTGGCCTGGAGCCTGCATGACGCCAGCCTCGGTCCCCTGCTCTGGTGCGGCATGAACGCCTACTACCAGCCGATGCAGTTCCAGCTGCCGACCCAGGCCGCCGGCTGGCGGCGCGTCATCGACACGGCCATTCCCGGCGACCACGACCTGCCGGCGAAAGCCGATCCCTGGCTGCTGCCGACGGCGCCCCTGGAGAGCCGCAGCCTGATGCTGCTGGTGGCCACCCCGCTGCTCGAGGACACGGAAGCTCAGACTGGAGCCCAGGCTGGGCCTGCGGGGGCGGCTCCGGCGGAGGAGCAAGCGGGCGGCGGGAATCGAACCCGCATCATCAGCTTGGAAGGCTGAGGTTTTACCACTAAACTACGCCCGCAGCAGTACATGGGTACTGGCGACTGGTTCCCTGGAACCGGCTGCAGCATTATGACCTGCACCGCCCGACCTGCTTCGCCCGATCACCACCGGGCGGCCATCGCCGGACGATCACAACCGGACGACCACCACCGGAGCGCTTCCAGGTTTGACCACCCCCACACCGTCCACCCCGCCACCGGCAGCGCCGGACCTGCCGTCGGGTGTGGCGAATGGCGTGGCGGATGGCGTGGCGGATCGTGTGGTGGATACGGCGGACCTTCCGGCCGGTGGGCGCCGCAGGGTGCTGCTGGCCTACGGCATGGGGGACGCCGGCACCGGCATGGCGGCCTCCCTGATCGGCTTCTACCTCTTCATCTTCTACACCTCGGCGGCGGGGCTGCCGGCCTGGATGGCCGGGCTGGTGCTGATGACGGCCCGGCTCTGGGATGCCATCAATGACCCTATCGTGGGCTGGCTGAGCGACAAGACCCGCAGCTCCTGGGGGCCCCGGCTGCCCTGGATCCTGGGCAGCGCCGTTCCGCTCGGCTTCGCCATGGCCCTGATGTGGTGGCTGCCACCGGGGGGGCTCTGGGTCCGGTTCGCCGTGTTCGTGGCCATCTCGATGGTGGCCAACACCCTCTACACCTGCGTCAACCTTCCCTACTCCGCCCTGGCGGCGGAACTGACCACCAGCGTCAACCTGCGCACCCGCCTCAACAGCGCCCGCTTCACCGGCTCGATCATCGCCGGCCTGGTGGGGATCGTGCTGGGGGGCGTGCTGCTGAAGGATCACCAGAACCCCGACAGCTACCTGCAGGTGGGGATCTTCTCCGGGGTGCTGATCACCTGCTCCACCCTGCTCTGCGGCTGGGGCATCGCACCGGCGGCGCGGCGCTGCCAGCGGCCCACCAGCCAGCGGGGCACCACCCGGCGGCTCCTGGCCCGGGTGGGCAGCAACGGGCGCTTCCAGATGGTGCTGGGTCTGTACCTGCTGCTCTGGTGCGCCCTGCAGATCATGCAGACGGCGGCGCTGATCTTCCTGCCGGTGGTCATGCGGCTGCCGGAAGGCTGGAGCAACTGGATCCTGCTGCCCTTCCAGATCAGCACCCTGGTGGGGCTCCAGCTCTGGACCGCCATCGCCCGCCACCGCGGCCGCCTGACGGCGCTGCACTGGGGCACCGCCCTCTGGATCGCCGCCTGTGTGATGGCGATGCTGCTGGTGCCGCTCGATGCCGCCGTCGGCCCCACCGCCTCGGCCGCCAACCTGGTGCGTCTCACCGCCCTGGTGGTGACCATTCTGATCGTCGGCCTGGGGGCCTCCACCGCCTACCTGATCCCCTGGGCCCTGCTGCCGGATGCCATCGATGCCGATCCGGAGAAGCCCGCCGGGCTCTACAGCGCCTGGATGGTGTTCACCCAGAAGATCTGCATCAGCCTGGCCCTGTTCTTCTTCGGCAACCTCATGAGCCTGAGCGGCTACCAGGCGGCCAAGGGCATCCTGCAGCCGGACAGCGCCCTACTGGCGATCCGGATGTGCATGGGCCTCATCCCGGCGCTGCTGGTGGTGCTGGGCCTGGTGGTGATGCGGCGCTGGCCGGAAAGGGGCCCCGAGCCGGAGACCCTGACGCCCTCGGCGCCATGAAGGCGCCGCGCTGGCTGCAGCGGCTGGGGGCCAGCCTGATGATCGGCGGTCAGGCCGTGAGTGCCATCGCCCGCGGCCGCATCGGCATGGTCGACCTGGTCCAGGAACTGCTGGAGGCCGGACCGGGCAGCTTCCTGATCGTTCTGATCACGGCCCTGGCGGCCGGCACCGTGTTCAACATTCAGGTGGCGGCCGAACTCTCCAAGCAGGGGGCCAGCGCCGCCGTGGGGGGTCTGCTGGCCCTGGGCCTCTCGCGGGAGATCGCCCCCCTGCTCACGGCGACGCTGCTCACCGGCAAGGTGGCCACCGCCTACGCCGCCCAGCTGGGCACCATGAAGGTGACCGAGCAGATCGACGCCATCACGATGCTGCGCACCGACCCGGTGGAGTACCTCGTGGTGCCGCGGGTGCTGGCCATGGTGGTGATGGCGCCGGTGCAGTGCCTGCTGTTCTTCTGGATGGCGATCTGGTCCGGCCAGGTGAGCAGCACCCTGCTGTACAGCATTCCTCCGACCGTCTTCTGGAACTCGGTGCGGGTCTGGATGAAACCCGACGACCTGCCCTCGATGCTGCTCAAGGCCGTGGTGTTCGGCCTGATGATCGCCGTCATCGCCTGCGGCTGGGGACTCACCACCCGGGGGGGGCCCAAGGAGGTGGGCGCCAGCACCACCGGCGCGGTGGTCATGATTCTCGTCAGCGTCGCCCTGGTGGACGTGCTGCTCACCCAGTTGCTCTTCGGCCAATGACCTCCGCCCCCTCCCCCCCTCCGGCCAGCGCCGCCCTCGGCGGCGGCGACGCGGACGCGGTGGTCCTCCGTCCCAGGGCCTGGGTGCCGCTCGGGCTGCTGGCGCTGGCGGGCGCCATGCTGGGCCTGCGGCCCCTGTGGAGCGCCGCGCTCTGGCCGGCCCTGGCGATGGGGCTCATGGGGCTGTTCCTGCTGCTGCAGACGGCCCTGCTGCGGCTGCGCTTCGCGGCCGATGCCCTGCTGGTGTCCCGCGGCGACACCGTGATCCGCCGCTTCCCCTACGACGACTGGATCGGCTGGCGGGTCTGGTGGCCGGCCCTGCCGGTGCTGTTCTATTTCCGGGAGCAGAAGAGCATCCACCTGCTGCCGATGCTGTTCGACGCCACGGCCCTGCGGGAGGAGCTGGAGCGACGCCTGCCGGCCCCGGCCCCGCCGGAGTCCGCTCCCCCTGAAGCCGGCTCCCCGTGACCCCGCACCCCGCCTGAGCCCCCCGCCGCCTTGCCCCCCCGCCCGCCATGAGCGACCAACCCGAACCGCCCGCCATCACCCCTGCCGAACCCACCCCGGCGACCACCCCCGCATCGGCCGTCCCCGGGACCGATGGGCTGATGGAGCTGGCCCTGACGGAACTGCGGGAGCGCCGCGCCGAACTCCTGGGCGAGATCGGCGAGTTGGAGACCCGCCGGGAGCAGATCCGCCAGGAGATCGCCGGCAGCTTCGCCGGCCAGTCGGATGCGATCGCCCGGCGGCTCAAGGGCTTCCAGGACTACCTGGTGGGGGCCCTGCAGGATCTGGCCGCCGCCGCCGAGCAGATGGAACTCGTGGTCCAGCCGCTGGTGGTGCAGCCCTCCCCCCTCGACCAGGCGACGGCCGGCGCCGAGGCCGTCACCCCGGAGGCCGCCGCGGCCCCCGCCGCCGCGGGCCTGTTCCGTGACGATGCGGACCTGGTCCGGGAGCGGCTGGAGCAGTTCGGCGGCCAGCCCGACTTCTACGCCGATCCCTGGAAACTGCGCCGCACCCTGGAACGCTCCGCCGCCACCCGGCTCGAGGACTGGTTCCTCTCCCAGGGCGGCCGGGGCGCCCAGCCCAGCGGCGGCAGCCGCAGCCGCAATGCCCTGGCGGCGGCGGCGGCGATCGCGATCCTGGGGGAGCTCTACGGCGAGCGTTTCCAGACCCTGGTGCTGGCCAGCCAGCCGGAGCGCCTCGGCGAATGGCGACGGGGACTGCAGGACTGCCTGGGCCTGAGCCGCGACGATTTCGGCCCCGCCAGCGGCATCGTGCTGTTCGAGCGGGCCGATGCCCTGATCGAGCGGGCCGACCGTCTCGAGGAACGGGGCGAGCTGCCCTTCATCGTGATCGACGCGGCCGAGCAGGTGATCGAGATTCCGATCCTGCAGTTCCCCCTCTGGCTGGCCTTCGCCGCCGGCCCCGGGGAGATCGACGCCGAAGCCGATCTCTACTGACCCACCCGACCTCTCCTGCCATGGCCTTCCTCCCCGATCTGCTCGTGTTGCCGGCGGGCTACCTGCTGGGCTCGATTCCCTTCGGCTGGCTGGCGGGCCGCTGGCTCGCCGGTGTCGATCTGCGCCAGGAGGGCTCCGGCTCCACCGGCGCCACCAACGTGCTGCGGGTGCTGGGCAAGGGTCCGGCCCTGGTGGTGTTCCTGCTCGACGTGCTCAAGGGCACCGCCGCGGTGCTGCTGGCCAAGGCGGTGCTCCAGCCCCTCGGCTTCAGCGCCGCCAGCGACTGGGGGGTGGTGGCAGCGGGCCTGGCGGCCCTGGCCGGCCACATCTGGCCGCTCTGGCTGGGCTGGAAAGGGGGCAAGGCGGTGGCCACCGGCCTGGGCATGCTGCTGGGGCTGGCCTGGCCCGTGGGACTGGCCTGTTTCGGCATTTTCCTCACCACGCTGAGCCTTAGCCGCATCGTGTCGCTCTCCAGCGTGGTGGCGGCCCTGTCGCTGCCCCTGCTGATGCTGGGCTCCTTCGGGTCCGACGGCCTGCGGCCTGCCTACCTGAGCCTGGCCCTGCTCACCACGGCGCTGGTGCTCTGGCGGCACCGCAGCAACCTGCAGCGGCTGATGGCCGGCACGGAGCCGCGCCTCGGGGCCGGTCGCAGCTGACCGAGCTGGCTCGCAGCGCCGCCCTCAGGGGGTTCAGGCCAGCTGGCGGCTGCGCTCCGCCGCGGCCACCACGGCCTCGATCAGGGCCGAGCGCAGTCCGGCCCGCTCCAGGTGCCGCAGCCCGGCGGCCGTCGTACCGGCGGGGCTGGTCACCATGTCCTTGAGCTGGCCGGGGTGGAGCTCCTGCCCCTGGAGCAACGCCGCCGTGCCCGCCATGGTGCGGTGGGCCAGGTGCATGGCCAGCGGGCGGGGCAGGCCCCCCGCCACCGCCCCGTCCGCCATCGATTCGGCCACCAGGGCCAGGAAGGCGGGGCCGGAGGAGGTGAGGGCCAGGAAGGGATCGAGCTGGGGCTCCGGCAGGTCGAGCACTTCCCCGACCTGGGCGAACAACCCGCGGACCTGCTCGCGCCGGGCCTCGCCGACACCCTCGCCCCAGCTCAGCCCCGTGAGTCCGGCCCGCACCAGGGCCGGGGTGTTGGGCACGGCGCGCACGCAGGCCCGTCCCGGGAACAGGGCCTGGAGCCGCGAGAGGGTCACCCCCGCCAGCACGGAGATCAGCAGCGGCTCGCCGCCGGAGGGGGCGGCCGTCAGGGAGGGGCCCGAAGCCAGGGCCTCTGCCAGGGCTTCGGCCGCTGCGGGGGCCACCGCTTCGATCTGCTGGGGCTTCACCGCCAGCAGCACAACGGGCGCGGCCCAGGCCGGGGCGGGATCGGTGGAGACCTGAATCCCGAGTTCATCCCTCAGCCGCCGGGCGGAAGCCTCGCTGGCCACCGCGGCCCTGACGGCGGAGCGATCGAGCAGGCCGGAGTCGAGAAGCGGCAGCAGCAGGGCCCGGGCCATCCGGCCGAGGCCCACCACCCCGACGGTGTCAGACCATGGCATCCGAACGGCCCCAGGCGGGGCTGGGGGCGGCCTCCTGCTGGTCGTCGACGGGGCCCGTGCGCCCGGAGACCACCGTGGGAGAAGCGGCTTCCTCACCGCCCGCGGTGGTGACCGTGACGCAGCTGGGGGCGAACAGGAAGATGCTCTCGCCCACCCGTTCCTGGTGACCGTCGATGGCGAAGGTGCCACCGGCGACGAAATCCACGGCCCGCTGCGCCTGGTCCGGCTCCATCATCGTGAGGTTGAGGATGACCGTCTTGCGCTCCCTGAGAGCCTGAATCGCACGGGGCATCTCGTCGAAGCTGCGCGGCTCCATCAGGCACACCTCGGCCACCGCGCTGGTGATGCCGGGCATGCCGATGACGTTGGTTCCGGCGAAGGGATCATCGCTGGAAAAATCGGTGCTCAGAGCGAGGGCTCCGGTGTTTCTGCCGGCCGTCGAGGTGGTCGCGGCCGTGGTGGTGTCGCCGGGGTCGTAGTCGAGTTCGTCGTCGAAGTCGCCATCGAGATAGTCGTCACCGGAGACGACGGCACGCAGGCGGGAGAACAACGACACGGAGTCGACCTCGGGAAGGATGCTTGGCCTTGAATAGCGTCCCACATCCGAGCCGGCAAGATCCCAACGCCCTTTCATGGCTGGATTGGGCGACTTCCGAACAGAACACTGCCGAGGCGCACCCAGGTGCTGCCCGCCGCCACCGCTTCGCGCCAGTCGCCGCTCATCCCCATCGAACAGTCCGGCAGCCCCAGGGCATCGGCCAGGGCGCGGCATTCCCTGAACAGCTCCAGCCGCTCCCCGGGGGTGAGTCCCAGGGGGGCGATGGTCATCAGACCGAGGCAGCGCAGGGGCGCCAGCTGCCCCAGGTCGGGCCCCAGGGCCCGCACCTCGTCCGGTTCGAAGCCGGTCTTGGCCGGGTCGGGGCGGAACTTCACCTGCAGCAGGATCCCCGGGGTCAGGCCCTCTTCGGCGGCGATGCGCTGCAGCCGCCCGGCCAGCTCCAGGCTGTCGACGGAATGGATGGTGCCGAAGCGACGCAGCACGGCGCGGGCCTTGTTGGCCTGGAGCCGGCCGATGAAGTGCCAGTCGAGGTCCGGCAGGTCCCCCAGGGCGTCCTGCTTGGCGATGGCCTCCTGCAGCCGGCTCTCCCCGAAGCTCCGCTGGCCCAGGGCCGCGGCCTGGCGCACCAGTTCGGTTGGATGGCCCTTCGACACCGCCAGCAGATGGGTGGAGGGTGGCAACGCCGCCTGGAGGGCTCCCAGCCGCTCCGCCAGGTTGGAACCGAACGCCGCCGCCGCCGCGGGGGACGCCTGTGCCATCAGATGAAGGTCTGGTCGAAGAGCTGGCGCCAGCGGGCCTGGGCCTCGGGCCCCTCGCGGCGGCAGCGGGCCAGGTTCTGCTCGGCGAAGTGGCGGGCGTCCATCAGCGGGATCACCTCGAAGTGGGCGCCGCGCTCCTGGAGGGTGACCAGAAAGAAGATCCGCTGGGCGTAGAGCGTGGCATAGAGGTCGCGGCTCTCGGCCACCGGCGCTACCCGATAGAGCATCCCGAAGGTCGGGTGGTTCAGATAGCGCTCCGTGCTCACGACTCCCTGCAGGCTGGGGCCATTAAAGGGCACCGACTTTCCAGCGGAGCGCCAGAAGGGCCGCCAGGGCCAGCACAGCCGCCAGGCTGGCGCCGGAGGGGGTGGCGGCCGGCTGGTGCAGGCGGTCGGGGGGAAGCCACATCCCGCCGCGCGCCATCAGGGCCTCGGCCCCCTGTTCGGAGCGCAGCAGCACGTTGGCCAGCAGCCGCTCCCCCACCGCCAGCACCAGGCCGAGACTGGCCTTCCAGCCCAGGCGGCGCAGATTCACCGCCCGGGTGGCGATCGAGCGCAGCAGGTTCTGGAGTTCCTCCTGCACCAGGGGCAGGAAGCGCAGGGACAGCAGCAGGGTGAAGCCCAGGCGCTCCACGGGCCAGCCCAGGGCCCGCAGGGGGCCCAGCCACCAGGCGATGGTCCAGACCAGCTCCTCGGGGGGGGTGGAGAGCAGCAGCAGGTTGGCGCTGTGGATGACGGTGAACAGCAGGGTGGCGCCGTTGATGCCCAGTTCGGCGGAGCGGCGCGTGACCACCAGGGGGCCCAGCTCCAGCGGCCCGGCCGTCACGGGACCCCAGCGCACCAGCTCCCAGGAGAGGCCCGCCCGCGTCGGGGCCGGGGCGCCGGCGGGGCCGGGGACCAGCCGCAGCTCCCCCGGCGGGCGCTGGAGGCTGGCCGGCGCGCCCCCTCCGGCCGGCAGCAGGGCGGCCAGCAGGCCCACCAGCAGCGCCAGGGCGATCAGCAGGGGCAGGCTCTGCCGCCAGAGGCGCCAGGGCAGGCCGCTGACGGCGGTGATCAGCAGCAGCAGCCCCACCAGGGACAGCCGCCAGAGGGGCCCGGCCAGGATCGGCGTCACCAGGAACGCCAGGGTCCAGACCAGCTTCACCCGGGGATCGAGCCGCCGCAGCCAGCTGCCGCGGCCGGCCGTTTCACCGCCGTCGCCGCCCTCGCCGTCATCGACGTATTGACCGATCGGCAACTGCCGCAACCAGTCCATTCAGGCCAGGCCCCCCTGGATCGCCCCCGGAATCGCCGTCCCCATCGACCTCAGCCGCCCCGGCTCTGGTGGCGGGCCTGCTCCTTCTCGGCGTCCCGCTGCTGCTTGCCGCGCCAGAAGAGCCGCACCGGCGATCCCTCGAAGCCCAGGGCCTCGCGGATCTGGCGCTCGACGTAGCGGCGGTAGGTGTCGCCGAACAGCTTGGGTTCGTTGACGAACAGGGTGAAGCTGGGGGGGCGGGTCGCCACCTGGGTGCCGTAGTAGAGGCGGCCCTGGCGGCCGCCGCGGGTGGTGGGGGGCGAGCGCCAGCGCAGGGCCTCCTGCAGCACCTCGTTCACCACCGAGGTGCTCACCCGGCGGCGGTGCTGCTCCACCGCCACCGCGGCGATGGCGAAGATGCTCTCCACCCGCTGACCGGTGACGGCGGAGGTGAACAGCATCGGCGCCCAGTCGAGGAAGTAGAGCTTGGCGCGCAGCTCCTTCTCCATGGCGCTCATGGTGTGGCTGTCCTTCTCGATCAGGTCCCACTTGTTGACGACCACGGCACAGGCGCGGCCGTCCTCCTCGATGCGGCCCGCCAGGCGCTGGTCCTGCTCGGTGACCCCGTCGAGGGCATCGATCACCAGCACGCAGACATCGCTGCGCTCGATCGCCTTGAAGCTGCGGGTGATGCCGAAGTACTCCGGGCCGTAGTCGACGCTGCGGCGCCGGCGGATGCCGGCGGTGTCGAGCAGCTTCCAGGTGTGGCCCTCCCGCTCGATCGTGGTGTCGATCGTGTCGCGGGTGGTGCCGCGGATCGGACTGACGATGGCCCGGTTCTCGCCGCAGATGGCATTCAGCAGGCTGGACTTGCCCACGTTGGGGCGGCCGATGATCGCCAGCTGGATCGGCTCGGCCTCATCGCTCTCGGTCGTGGCCGGCAGGAAGCTGATCACCCGGTCGAGCAGATCGCCGGTGCCGGCGCCGTGGATGGCGGAGATCGGGTGGGGTTCGCCCAGGCCCAGGCCCCAGAAGTCGGCCGCCATGGCCAGGCCCTGATCAGGCGACTCGCACTTGTTCACCCCCAGCAGCACGGGGACGTTGTGGCCCCGCAGCCACTCGGCGATCGATTCATCGGCGGCGGTGACCCCCTGCTGGCCATCGACGATCACCACCGCCACCGACGCCTCGGCCAGGGCCAGGTTGGCCTGCTCGCGGATTTCGGGCAGAAATTCGCTGTCGTCGTCGAACACCAGGCCGCCGGTGTCCACCACCCGGAAGATGCGGTCACCCCAGAAACCCTCCTGGTAGGTGCGGTCCCGGGTCACCCCGGGCTGGTCGTGAACGATCGCCTCACGGCTGCGGCAGAGCCTGTTGACCAGCGTGGACTTGCCCACGTTGGGGCGTCCGATCACGGCGACGACGGGGAGCGCCAATCTGACTTATTCCTTACGACGGATGCGTTACCTAGACCCTACAGAGCCACCGACGCCCCAGCCCACCGCCGCCTCAACCCACCGGGGGATCGCCGGGATGGCCGGCCACCGGATCCTCGGGCGGGTCGAGGAGCTCCGGCAGCGGGCCCGCCTCCGGCAGCGGCTCGCCCCGCTCGGCCAGATGGGCCAGCAGCCAGTTCACCGCCGTGGCCCGCCGGGTGCGGCGGGGGTAGAGGCCACCGATGCGGTAGCCGGCGAAGCCCAGCTGCTGCTTGAGCAGCTGCTTGTGCTCGGGGGCGATCGAGCGGGTGAGGCGCACGCTCGCGGGCCGCTCGCCGACCAGCTGCGGCGCCTCGGGAAAGGCCTCGGCCCAGGCCGGCGGGGTGTCGGGGCCGGCCTGCCAGCGACCCTCGGCGGCGGGGCGGTAGCCCAGCCGCTCCCAGATCAGCCGGCAGACGAAGCGATCGCTGGTGCGGTCGGCCAGCACCGCCTCCAGCAGGGCGCGGCTGAGGGGGAAGGGTTCCGGGGCGCCGTCGGGCTTCAGGGGGGGAGCGGCGGCAGCGTCCAAAGCGGCGTTCGGCATCCGAGAGTGCCCCCAGCATGCCCAGTCCCGCCCCCCATCCCTGCCCCACCGGCCCCCTCCGCCTGGAAGGCAGCGGCACCGACAGGATGCTCACCTGCCGGGTGCTGCAGTCGCCCCTGGCGGGGGTGAGCGACGGGATCTTCCGCGCCCTGGTGCGCCGCTGGGCCCCCGACGCCCTCCTGTTCACGGAGATGGTCAATGCCACGGCGCTGGAGCTGGGCCACGGCGGCGCCAAGATGGCCGCCCTCGACCGGGATCCCGGCCCCGTCGGGGTGCAGCTGTTCGACCACCGGCCCGAAGCGATGGCCGAGGCGGCCCGCCGGGCCGAGGCCGCCGGGGCCTGGCTGATCGACATCAACATGGGCTGCCCGGTGCGAAAGATCGCCCGCAAGGGGGGCGGCAGCGGCCTGCTGCGCCAGCCGGATCTGGCCCTGCGGATCGTGGCGGCGGTGGCGGCGGCGGTGCGGGTGCCGGTGACGGTGAAGACCCGGCTGGGCTGGTGCGGGGCCAGTGCCGATCCGGTGGGCTTCGCCCTGGCCCTGCAGAACGCCGGCGCCCGCGCCCTGACCCTGCACGGACGCACCCGGGAGCAGGGGTTCTCCGGCAAAGCCGACTGGGGGGCGATCGGGCGGGTCAAGGCGGCCCTGCGGATTCCGGTCATCGCCAACGGCGACATCACCGGCCCGGAGGAGGCCCTGCGCTGCCTGGCGATCACCGGCGCCGACGGGGTGATGGTGGGGCGGGGCACCCTGGGACACCCCTGGCTTGTTGGACGCATCGCCGCGGCCCTCGCCGGCCGCCCCCTGCCGAACGAGCCGGATAGCCAGGCCCGGATCGCCCTGGCCCGGGAGCACCTGGAGGCCCTGGTGGCCGCCCGCGGCGATCAGGGCCTGCTGATCGCCCGCAAGCACCTGGGCTGGACCTGCCAGGGCTTCACCGGCGCGGCCCGGCTGCGCCGGGAGCTGATGGTGGCCCCCAGCCTGGAGAGCGCCCTTGAGCTGCTGCAGCGGGCGGAGGCGGAACTGGAGATCAGTGCCCCAGAGCCATGCCCAGCAGATCCCGGCTGCCGCTGATGGCCTGCACCGCCAGCAGCAGGGCGGTGAGGAAGGCGGCGCTGACGTGCAGACGCCGCATCCGGGGGGACCGCAGGGTCTCGGGGGCAGCCGCCATGGCGAACAGCAGCAGGCCGCAGAGCAGCACGCCACTCCAGTAGTGGGACCCCCAAACGCCTCCGTCGAAGGGACTGCGGCCCAGGTGCCAGAGGGCAGGCTGGCTGCCCAGGGTCAGCAGCCCGATCCAGCAGATCAGGGCGAAACCGGCCCGCAGCCAGGGGCCCTTGGCCCGCCACAGGGCCAGGCAGCTCACCAGACAACCCACGCCGGCCAGCAGCAGCGCCGCACCCGATCCGGCGCTGGCGGCCACGTCACCCCTGGCGAAGGTGGCCGCCATGGCGATCAGCACCGCCACCACCACGCCCGAGGTCACCCAGCGGCCGTGGTCGGTGTGCTCCACCCCCACCGTCGGCGGCAGGGGGTTGATGTCGAGGCGGCGCTCCCGCGCCAGGATTCCGAGCCGGATGGTGGCGCCCACCACCGGGTAGACGAACAGGATGATCAGCACCGGGTGCAGCAGGGCGAACCAGTCGGTGGCTGTCATCCCGGCAGAAGGCATCGGCAAGGGCGGGGGAAAACGCGAACGGTCATGGAAGCACCGCCGGCCACCCCTGCCGGACCAGGAGCAGGGAGAAGTAGGGGACCGCGGCGGCGGGCACCTCGGCCGCCGGACAGAGCCGCTGGTCGGGCCAGCCCACCCGCTGGGCAAACAACGCGTCCGCCAGCAGACCCCGCTCGGCCAGCAGCGGGCGCACCCAGGGCCAGCGCCCCCCCAGCTTGAGCAGGGCCAGCACCCAGCCACCGGCCGCCGCCTGGGCCAGCAGGTCCTCCAGCTGGCCGGGCTCCTCCGGGGTGGGGCGGATCAGCAGCCCCTCCTGCTGCAGGGCCAGGGGCCAGGCCCCGGCGGCGGCCGCCGCCGCCACGGCGCTGATGCCCGGGATCAGGCGCACCGGCAGGGCGGGATGGCGGTCCCGCAGGGCCAGCAGCACGTAGCTGCTGCTGGCGAACAGCGAGACGTCGCCTTCGCAGAGCAGCACCACCGACCGACCGCCCGCCACCTCACCCGCCAGCCGGTCAGCGGCGGCATGCCAGGCCTGCCGGCGGGGCTCGGCCGCCGCCACCATCGGGAACACCAGGGGCAGGCGCCGCTGACCGGAGCCGATCCAGGGGCCGGCCACGGCGGCCGCCATCCCCTCGGCCCCTTCGCGGGCGACCGGGTAGGCGATCGTGTCGGCGGTTTCGATCGCCCGCACCGCCGCCACGGTGAGCAGGTCGGGATCGCCGGGCCCCACCCCCACCAGGGTGAGGCCGGCGCTGGCAGCACGGTCGGCGATGGGGGGAAGTCCGCTGCAGACCTTTCTAGGCTGCAGATCCCCAGACCGACCTGGAGCGCCCCGATGACCCACCTGGTGATCCGTTCCGCCGCCGGCGACGGCCACGCCGCCCCCCTGCTGCGCAGCAGCGACGCCGAGGTGATCGCCCGGGAACTCGGGGGCCGGGGGGTGCGCTTCGAGCGCTGGGCCACGCCGGCCTCCCTGGCGGCGGACGCCGACCAGGCCGCGATCCTGGCCGCCTACGCCGCCGAGATCGCCCGGGTGCAGGCCGAGGGGCGCTACCGCACCGTGGACGCGATCCGGCTCGGCCCCGACCATCCGGACCGGGAGGCCCTGCGGGCGAAGTTCCTCTCCGAGCACACCCACGCCGAGGACGAGGTGCGCTTCTTCGTGGAGGGCCGCGGCCTCTTCTGCCTGCACATCGAAGGCGAGGTGCTTCAGGTGGTGTGCGAGCAGGGCGACTGGATCGGGGTGCCCGCCGGCACCCGCCACTGGTTCGACACCGGTGAGCGTCCGACCTTCTGCGCCCTGCGCTTCTTCGACAACAGCGACGGCTGGGTGGCCAGCTTCACCGGTGATCCGATCGCCACGCGCTTCCCCCTCCTGGAGGAGGTGCTGGCCGCGGCCTGATCGGGCGGCACAGCGGTGCCTGCGCAGCAGGGCTCAGCTGTGCATGCGCGGCTGGGGATGGAGGCTGGCCAGGATCTCCGCCTCGCTCCCGGCCAGTTCCGTGAGCCGGTCGGCCACCACCGGCCGGGGCCAGCGCCGTTCGCACAGCACCCAGTAGAGGCCGAAATGGCGCGCCTCGCTGGCCAGCAGGTCGGCGTAGAGGTCCCGCAGCTCCGGATCGGGGCTGTGGGCGGCCAGCAGGGCCATCCGCTCGTGGCTGCGGGCCTCGATCAGACCCGCCACCAGGAAGCTGTCGAGCATCCGCTCCGGCTCCTGCCGGCGCACCAGGGCGGCCAGGGCGGCGCCGTAGGGCGGGGCGGCCAGGGCCCGCAGGCCGAGGCCGCGCCGCTCCAGCAGGGCCTGCACCCGCTCGAAGTGCTCCAGTTCCTCCCGGGCCAGGGGGCTGAGCACGGCCGCCAGATCGCCGTCGGAGGGGTAGCGGAACATCAGCTGCAGGGCCGCGCCGGCCGCCTTGCGCTCGCAGTGGGCATGGTCGATCAGCAGCAGCTCGGGGTGGGCCAGGGCCTGCTCCAGCCAGTCGGCGCTGCTGGGGGCCGCCAGCCACCGCACCCGGGCCGCCGCTGCCGGAGGGGCGCCGCTCATGACGAGGCCCGCAGATGGGCCACCAGGCCCTCGAGGGCGAGGCGGTAGCTGGTGGGGCCGAAGCCGCAGATGACCCCCAGGGCCCGGTCAGCCAGCAGGGAGCGATGGCGGAAGGGTTCCCGGGCGTGGGTGTTGCTCAGGTGCACCTCCACGAAGGGCAGGGCCACCGCCAGCAGGGCATCACGGATCGCCACCGAGGTATGGGTGTAGGCGGCCGCGTTGATCAGGATCCCGTCGCTGGCCGGGCTCCCTGCCTGGCCTCCGGCCTGCTGGATGCGGTCCACCAGGCCCCCCTCGTGGTTGCTCTGGAAGCAGACGAGTTCCACCCCCAGCGCCGCGGCCTGCTGCTCCAGGGCGGCATCGATGGCCGCCAGGGTGCTGCTGCCGTAGAGGCCGGGCTCCCGCTGGCCGAGCAGGTTGAGGTTGGGGCCATGGAGCACGAGCAGGCGCATCGGGGTGGGGAACGGGGGGGAAGGGCAGGGAGGGGGTGGGAAGGTCGGCTGGTAAGTTCTGAGGGTGTGGTTCGGGTCGGTGCCCGAGTGGTTAATGGGGGCGGACTGTAAATCCGCTGGCTCTGCCTACGTTGGTTCAAATCCAACCCGGCCCACCTTCCACATGCCCTTGTAGCTCAGCGGTAGAGCACTCCCTTGGTAAGGGAGAGGTCACGAGTTCAAGTCTCGTCAAGGGCTTTCCCCCCAGCCCCTTCCCCAGCCCAGGCGACCCTGCGGCGGCGGTGAGATTCCATTCGCGGTCCGCCGGGAACATGCCCGAGAATGCGGGACCTTCGCCGCCCGGACGGACTGCTTGCCGCCCCTGTTGTCCCCCTTCTTCCTCGGCGTTCCCGCGCTCCTGTCGCCGACCCTGATCACCCAGTCGTCCCTGTTCGGGATCGGCATCGCCTTCAGCCCCCTGCACATCGCCGTGGTCACCCTGCTGCTGCTGGGTCGCTCGCCGCTGCAGCGGGCCATGGCCTACGTGACGGGCTGGGCCGCCGCCAATGCCCTGGCCATCGTGCTGCTGATGGTGCTGGGTGAAGCTTTCTCCATCAGCCTCAGCCATGGCGAGCGGGAGCAGGTGCTGATCGACCTGCTCGGGGCCGGCGCGCTGGTGGGCCTGGGGCTCTATCAGCTCACACCCCAGGCCAACATCGGCGAGGAGGGCATGGCCCTGCGGCTGATGAACCAGCTGCCCGACTTCAGCACCTTCACCCTGGTGCTGATCGGCGCCACCAGCGCCCTGCTCACCCCGGAGAACCTGGTCTTTTATCTCAAGGAGGCCGGCCTGCTGCTGGTCAACGACCCCGGACTGACCGCCGACGCGGAGGTGACGGGGCTGTTCACCCTGATGGCCAGCTCCCTGTTGCTGCTGCCGCCCCTGGCCTGGCTGGTGAGCGGCGGGGCGATCCGGGAGCCGATCATGCGCCTGGAGGACTGGCTGCAGCACAAGGCCGAGTGGCTCGTGGGGGTCCTCGCCCTGGTGCTCGGGGCCTACCTGCTGTTTGAAGGACTGCACGGCCTGAACCTGCTGTCGATGGCGGGGTAAGCGTGGCCGGGTCAGTGTGGCCGGGTGAGCACCAGCCGCCGTTAGCGTCCCCCCATCCCCTTGGTTGGCACCCCGTTGCTCCCCGCCGTGCGCCGGACCTGCCTGGCGATCGGTCTGGGCCTTGCCCTGGCCGTGCCCCTGGGAGCTGCCCGGCTACAGGCGGCAGCTGTCTGCGTGCTGACCCCCAGGCTGGCGCTCAACGCCCGGGCTGAGGCGGTGGCCGCCGTCCCGATCGGAACCCCCACGATCCTGAGCACCGAACCCCTGGAGGAGTTGCGGATCGAACGGGAGGGTGAGGTGCTCTGGCAGCGGCGGGCCCTTCCCGGCGAGCCCATCGAGGGTCCGATCCCCTGGCCCCTGGCCCCGATCCGCCCGGGCCAGCGGCTGGTGCTGCTGCTGCGGCCCCTGGGTGTCGGCAAGGGCGACTTCGCCATCATCGAGCTGGAGGGGGATCCGGCCGGGCGGATGGCACGGGCCCAGCGGGAGCTCGATGGCCTGGGCACCGATCCGGAGGTGTGGTGGGCTGCCATCCAGCGAACCTTCGACCGGGGCGACCTCAGCCTGGGCCTGGCGCTGCTTTACGCCCTGGAAGGCCCCGCCTCCCCCAGGCTCGACAACCTGCGGCGGGCCGTTTTCCTCGCCGGCTGCGGCAGTTCCTGAGCGCCGAGGCGTCCGGGGGGGCCACGGCGGGGCGCGATTTGCCAGCCTGGTCCAAAAGCGACCACCCCATGTCCTCCCCGGCCGCTCCCGCCAGCCCCTCTCCCCTGACGGTGCCGGTGGCGACGATGCGCGCCCTGGTGGAGGGGGGCACCACCCGGCCCCTGGCCTGGCGGCTGGAGCAGCTGCAGCGGCTGGCTCGCCTGCTGGAGTCGGCGGAGCCGCGGATGCTGGCGGCCCTGGCCAGCGACCTGGGCCGCCCCACCATGGAAGGCCGCCTCGAACTGGCGGCCCTGCGCCAGGAGCTGCGCCACACGCGACGCCACCTGGCCGGCTGGATGCGCCCACGCCGCCGCTCCCTGCCGCTGTGGGCCTGGCCGGGCCTGGGTTCGGTGCGCACCGAACCCCTGGGCTGCGTCCTGATCATCGGCGCCTGGAACTATCCCTTCGAGCTCTGCCTCCACCCGCTGCTGCATGCCCTGGCCGCCGGCAACACGGCCGTGGTCAAGCCCTCCGAACAGAGCCCCGCCTCGGCGGCCCTGCTGGCCGAGCTTCTAGGCAGCCACTTCGACCCCACGGTGGTGCAGGTGGTGTGCGGCGACGCGGCTGTGGCCGCCGGGCTGCTGGAGCGGGAGCGCTTCGACCACATCCTCTACACCGGCGGGGAGCGGGTGGGACGGCTGGTGATGGCCGCCGCCGCCCGCCATCTCACCCCCGTGACGCTGGAGCTGGGGGGCCGGAACCCGGCGATCGTGCTGGCCGATGCGGATCCGACCATCACAGCCCGCCGGCTGCTGTGGGGGCGCTGCCTCAACGCCGGCCAGACCTGCCTGGCCCCCAACCACGTGCTGGTGGCGGCCGCGGTGCGAGAGGCCCTGGTGGCGGCGTTGCGCGACCAGGCCCGGGCCCTGTACGGCCCGGATCCCCTGGCCAGCCCCGACCTGGGGCGGCTCGTGGGAGCGGCCCGCTTCGAGCGACTCCAGGGGCTGCTGGCCCAGGCCCTGGAGCGGGGCCGGGTGCTGCTGGGCGGACGCTGGGACGGGGCCGCACGGAAGATCGAGCCCACCGTGGTGGCGGTCGACGATGCCGACACCGATCCGCTGCTGCAGGAGGAGCTGTTCGCCCCGATCCTGCCCCTGCTGACGGTGGGGGATCTGGAGGAAGCACTGACCCTGGTGCGCCGGGAGCCGAAACCCCTGGCCCTCTATCTCTTCGGCGGCGGCGCCGCGGAGCGGGAACGGGTGCTGGCGGGGACCGGTTCGGGCAGCCTGGTGGTCAACGACACGGTGATCCAGGGGGCCATGGCCAGCCTGCCCTTCGGCGGCATCGGCCCCAGCGGCATGGGGGCGTACCACGGGGAAGCCGGCTTCCTCACCTTCTCGCACCAGCGCAGTGTCATCAGCCGATCGCTGCGGCCCGATCCCCCGATCCGCTTCCCGCCCTACGCCGGCAAGCTGGGCCTGGTCCGTCGTCTGATGGGCTGAGGGCGGCCCCCAGGAATCAGCAGGGGGGGCTGGGCGGGCCTGGACGTGGCCCTTAACGTGCCAGCAGCTATCCCTAGTGCCCATGCGCCGCCCCCTCATCGCCCTGGCTCTAGCCATGGTGTTGCCGCTGCCGGCTCTGGCTGCCCAGGTGACCGTCAAGCCCGGTGAGACCCTCTCCGACATCGCCGCTCGCCACCGGGTGAGCGTGTCCACCCTGATGAAGGTGAACGGGATCAGCGATCCCGATCTCGTCGAAGCCGGTCGGACGCTGACGTTGCCGGGGGGAGCGGCGCGACCCCGGGCCTCCGGCGGCAACCTCACGGTGGCCCCCGGGGAAACCCTCTCCGAAATCGCCGAGCGCCACGGCATCACCGTCAGCCGACTGATGCAGCTGAACGGCCTCAGCAAGGCGGACCACATCGAAGCCGGCCAGAAGCTGGTGGTGCCCTCCTCCTCCCGCAGCGCCGCCCCGGTCGCCGCGGTCAACCGCAAGGCCTCGGAGCACGTGGTCCGCAGCGGCGAGAGCCTCTCCCAGATCGCCGACGCCTACGGCGTGCCGATGAAGCAGCTGATCGCCATCAACGGCATCAGCGACCCCGACCTGGTGGAATCCGGCACCCGACTGCGGCTGAAGCCGGCCAGCGCCCCCGCCCCCAGGCCGGCCGCCCGCCCCGCAGCGGCGGCGAAGCCGGCCCCCAAGCCCGCCGCCACAGCGACCAGGCCTGCGCCGGCACCGGCGGCCCGCCCCCAGCCGACCGCGACGGCGGCCAAGCCCGCGCCAGCTCCGATGCCGGCCGCCAGCCGCCCCGCCCCCAGCGTCGCCCGGGCCACCCCGGCACCAACGCCCCGACCCCAGCCCGCCACGGTGGCGGCCGCCCCCCGGCCCGCCAGCACCGCCACGGCGAGCCCCGGCAAGCCCGACTGGCGCAACTACGGCCCCCTGCAGGTGGACTGGGCCAACTGGCAGCCCATGGGCGGCAGCATGGTGGCCCCCACGCTCAATTCCCAGGGGGAATCCCTCTACCTGGCTGTCAACTGCAGCGCCCGCAAGCTCAATGCCACCAGCCAGGCCGGGCAGTGGAAGAGCTGGGATGACCCCCAGGCCGAATTCGAGCAGCAGCTGGTCTCCGACCTCTGCAAGGCCCGCAGCTGAGCGGCGGCCTGGGGCTGACGCTTCAGGCCGACCAGCGCAGGGGCCAGGGATCCCGCAGGTAACTCCGGCCCACCGGACGCAGGTACAGGCGTTGCGCCCCGTCATCGCTCTCGCTGATCAGTTCCTCCTGCACCAGCCGGCGGGCCAGCCAGGCCCAGGCAGGTTCCGCCTGCCCGTGGGCACCGGCCAGGTCCTCGGCCAGGCTGCGCAGGTCGCGGCCGCTGCGGTCCTCCAAAGCCGAGAGCAGCACGGCCGCCTGCGGGGCCCAGTCGTTGCGTGACCGGGCCGAGAGGCAGTTGTCGCAGCGACCGCAGGGCGGGGAGATCTCCCCCACGGCCAGGAGCAGGGCCTGCTCCCGGCAACCCTCCCCTTCGGCCACCGCCTCGATGCGCCGCAGCTGCTGCTGGGCGAGCTCGAGGCGGTGGCGCTCCAGCAGCCGCTGGTCGGGGGGCAGCTGCTGGCCGGCGGAGCGCATGGCCCATCCCAGGCTGGTGCGATCGGCCGGATCGAAGAGCACCAGGCAGCGGGCGGGAAGCCCGTCACGGCCGGCCCGCCCGGATTCCTGCAGGTAGCCCTCGGCGCTGGCCGGGAGGTCGAGGTGCAGCACCAGCCCGACGTCAGGCCGGTCGACCCCCATGCCGAAGGCGACGGTGGCCACCAGCACCGGTGCCGGATGCTCCTGGAAATGGCGCAGGGCCAGCTGGCGGCTCTCGGGGTCCATGCCGGCGTGATAGGCGATCGCCTCGACGCCGGCCGCCGTCAGGCGTGCGGCCCACTGCTCCACCGAGCGACGGGTGCGGGCATAGATCAGCACCGCCCCGCGGGCCTCGCCGATCGCCGCGACCACCTCCTCAAGCGGATCAGCCGGGCGCCGCCGCATCGTGTAGGCGAGGTTGCCGCGGCGGGCCGATCGCACCTGCACAAGGGGTCGCCGCAGCTGCAGCAGGCGGATGATGTCGGCCCGCACCTGGGGGGCGGCGGTGGCGCTCAGGGCCACCAGCGGCACGCCCGGGCAGAGGGCCCGCAGCTGGCCCAGGCGCCGGTAGTCGGGGCGGAAATCATGGCCCCAGGCGCTGATGCAGTGGGCCTCATCCACCGCCAGGGCCACCAGACGGCCGGTCTCGAGGGCCTCATCAAGCAGCTGGCGGG
The DNA here is from genome assembly GCA_943369455.1 of Synechococcus sp. UW140. Classification (GTDB taxonomy): domain Bacteria; phylum Cyanobacteriota; class Cyanobacteriia; order PCC-6307; family Cyanobiaceae; genus Cyanobium. The sequence continues at coordinate 4,354 of CALRND020000013.1, read as the reverse complement.
TGGCCTCCGCCTGGGCCCGCTCGGGGGCCAGGTAGAGCAGCCGCAGCCGGTTGGCCGCCAGGCGCTGCTGCAGCTGGCGCCGCTCCCCCTGCTCCAGTCCCCGGTGCAGGCAGGCCGCCGGGATGCCGCGGGCCTGCAGCTGGCTCACCTGGTCCTGCATCAGGGCCACCAGGGGGGAGATCACCACCACCAAGCCGTCCCGCACCAGGGCGGGGAGCTGGAAGCAGAGCGACTTGCCGGCACCGGTCGGCAGCACCGCCAGGCAGTCGCGGCCGGCGAGCAGGGCCTCCACCACCGGACGCTGACCGGGCCGAAAGCTCTCCCAGCCGAAATGGCGCCGCAGGCTCTCGGTGAGGGGATCGACCCCCAAGCTCACTCCACCGCTGGTACCGCCAGACCCTAGCTCCCACCAGATGTGGGGGACGCCCCGTCAGTGCAGCGGTGGCGGCTCCAGCTGGTCGGGGGACTCCTCCACCAGCTGCAGGCGCACCCGCTTGCCCCCGGCCAGTTCGCCCAGGGAGACCCGCATGGTGGTGCCGCTCAGGCTCTGCAGCACGGTGAGCAGCTCCCTCAGATGGGGCGTGCTGCTGCCGCTCTCCACCCAGAGACGCTCCTGCAGGCCCCCCAGCCGGCGCCAGCTGGTGTGGAGCTTGAGCACGGCGCTCTCCAGGGCCTGGGCCTGGCCGACGGCATCGGCCAGGAGGCCCAGGGCATCGAGGCGCTGGGCCTCCTGCAGGGCCTTCTCCAGATCGAGGTTCCCCTGCTGGAAGGCCCGCACCGCCAGGCCGGCCTCGGCCGCCTTGCTGAGCCAGCGCGCCGTGAGCGTCACATCCTTGACCCGCTCCAGCTCCGGTTCATCCCGCAGCACGCGACGCAGGTCGTTCTGCTGATCCTCGGGCAGTTTGGCCAGTTCCCGCACCAGGGGCGCCACGGCCCGGGGGGGCAGCAGGTTGTCGGCGGTGCGCTGGCGGATCTCCTCCGGCAGCAGGGGGCTGGTGGCGGCGGTGAACTCGTCGGTGAGCCGTCGCACCTGCTTGCGGGTGATCTGCTGGCCCTCGTTGGCCGCCTCGCTGATCATCAGCTGGACCTCCGGGTCCGCCTGGGCCGTCTCCAGGAAGGCTCGCTTGGAGAAGTTGTTGACGCTGGCCTCCTCCAGCAGGCCCTCGCCCACCAGGCCGTCGGCCGACTCCGCCAGCTGGATCAGGGTGTAGGCCCGGGTCTTGCTGATCTCCCGCTCCCGAAGCCACTGCAGGAAGCCGGTGCCGCGCCCCTCGCCGCCGCGGCGTTCCCGGTCGCGCACGGAGCGCAGGATCCGGCCCCGCCAGATTTCGGTCTGGAGGTCAAAACGGTCGCAGACGGCCCAGGCCTCCTCCAGCCGGGCCAGGAACTCCATTGTGCTGAGGGTGTCGCTCTCCGGATCGGGCAGATCCAGGCGCAGCTGGGGGGCCTCGGGCAGGGCCATGGACGGGACCATCGGCGGGGCCGGCGGTGGGTGCGGGGATGCTGCCACGGGGCCGGCAACGAACCGTGACATCGCCGGGGCACGGACCCCTGATCGCCGGTAGTGTCGCTGCGCAGACCACCCGACCTTCCAGCCCAGCGATGGCCATCTCCCGCGGCGACAAAGTACGGATCAAGCGTCCCGAGTCCTACTGGTACAACGAAGTGGGCACCGTGGCGTCCGTGGATACCTCCGGCATCCGCTACCCGGTCGTGGTTCGCTTCGAGAAGGTGAACTACAACGGCTACAGCGGCTCCGACGGCGGCATCAACACCAACAACTTCGCCGAGAGCGAACTGGTCAAGGCCTGAGCTTCCAGCCAGGCCCTGCACGCTCAGCCCTACGATCCCGGGCATGCCCGAGCTCCCGGAGGTCGAAACCGTACGCCGGGGGCTTGACCATCAGACGTCCGGTCTCGTCATCGACCGCGTCGAAGTGCTCCGAGCCCGTGCCATCGCCAGCCCCGAAGACCCTGCCGATTTCTGCAGGGCTCTTCGGGGCCTTTGCGTGGGCCGTTGGCATCGCCGCGGCAAGTACCTCCTGGCCGATCTCGAAGCCCCGGACGGCAGCCCCGCGGGCCACTGGGGCGTTCACCTGCGCATGACCGGCCAGTTTCTCTGGCTGGCCGAAGAGCGTCCCCCCTGCCCCCACACCCGGGTGCGGATCTGGAGCAGGGGCGGAGAGGAGCTGCGCTTCGTCGACACCCGCAGCTTCGGCCAGATGTGGTGGGTGCCCCCCGGGGTCGCCGACGAGCAGGTGATGGGCGGTCTGCGGCGTCTGGGCCCCGAACCCTTCGCAGCGGAGTTCACCGGGACCTACCTGCGGCAGCGGCTCAAGGGCTCACGGCGGCCGATCAAGAATGCCCTGCTCGATCAGTCGCTGGTGGCGGGGGTGGGCAACATCTATGCCGATGAATCCCTGTTCGCCGCCGGGATCCTGCCCCAGACGCCCAGCGAACGGCTGCCGCTGAACCGTCTGGAGCGGCTGCGGCAGGCCCTGGTGGAGGTGCTGGAGACCAGCATCGGCGCCGGTGGCACCACCTTCAGTGATTTCCGTGATCTGCAGGGCACCAATGGCAACTACGGCGGCCAGGCCTGGGTGTATCGCCGCAGCGGATCAGATTGCCGCCGTTGCGGCACGGTGATCCTGCGCGAGAAGCTGGGGGGGCGCAGCAGTCACTGGTGCCCCAGTTGCCAGAGCTGACCAAGGGGCTGCCCCCGCCGCTCGCTTCGTTCGCAAGCCGTTCTCTTCGTTCCCCAGCCCGCGTGACCAGCGCCCTCGCCGAACAGCTCAGCCAGACCATGGCGGCCGTCCATGCCCGGGGCTGGTGCGATGGCACCGGCGGCAACTTCAGCTGTGTTCTCTCGCGCGATCCCCTGGTTCTGCTGATGGCCCCCAGTGGCGTCGACAAGGGCACCGTCGCCCCGGAGGCCCTGATCCAGGTGGACGCCGACGCTCAGGTGGTGGCGGGCGCGGGTCGGGCCAGTGCCGAGACCCTGCTGCATGTGGAGATCGTGGCCCGCACCGGCGCCGGCGCCGTGCTGCACACCCATTCCCACGCCGCCACCCTTCTCTCCGACTGGTGTCTGGGGGAGCGGAGGGACGCCGGGGCCCTGGAGCTGCAGGGCCTGGAAATGCTCAAGGGACTGGCGGGCATCGACAGCCATCGCCGCCGGGTGACGTTGCCGGTGCTCGCCAACGACCAGGACCTGGCCAGGCTCAGTGCCACCGCCGGCCCGCTGCTGGCAGGCGCTCCCCACGGACTGCTGATCGGCGGCCATGGTCTCTACGCCTGGGGGCGCGACCTCGCCGAAGCCCGTCGACACCTGGAGATCCTGGAGTGGCTGCTGGAGCAGCGCTGGCGCCGGCTGCTGCTCGAGGCCCTGGGCCAGCGGCACCCCAAGGCCAGCGGTATCCAGGCCGTGCTGCTCGACATCGAAGGGACCACCTGCCCTGTGCCCTTCGTGAGCCAGGTGCTCTTCCCCTATGCCCGGGAGCGACTGGATAGTTTTCTGCGCTCAAGGGCAGACGAACCGGCACTGGCCGCGCTGATCGAGGCCATCGATGCGGCCATGGCAGAGAGCGACAACAGTGCCAGCCACGGCGATGCAGGCTCCCACCTCGGACGTGTTCGGTTCCTTCAGGAGCTGATCGATCAGGACCGCAAGTTGCCCGCCCTGAAGGAGCTGCAGGGGCTGATCTGGGACCAGGGGTATGCCAGCGGCGAACTGCGCTGCCCTCTGTTCGAGGATGTGGCCCCCGCCCTGCGTGCCTGGCGACGCAACGGGCTGGAGCTGGCCGTCTACTCCTCTGGATCGGTGAAGGCCCAGAAGCTCCTCTACCGCCATAGCAACGCTGGCGATCTGAGCCCCCTCTTCAGCCACTGGTTCGATACCACCACCGGCGCCAAGGGCGATGCCGCCAGCTACCGGGCCATCGCTGCGGCCATGGGGCTGGAGACCGCGGCGATTCTCTTTGTGAGTGATGCCAGGGCCGAGCTGGAAGCCGCCCGCGCCGCCGGGATGGCGACACGCTTCAGCCAGCGCCTGGAGAACCCCGAACAGGACCCCGGTCCCTTCGAGGCGATCACGAGCCTGGCGCAGATCGACGTCTGATCCTGTTCAACAACTGAACCATCGAGAAGCTGGGCGCAACAACGCTTGAGGCTGCTGCATCCCTGCATCCTGCCCTGTCCCCTGGCCCCCCGTGCCCCACAACATGCCAACAGAAAAGCCACCCTCCTCGGGTGGCTTCTCCTCATCGTCCCCTCGCAGGGACGAAAGTTTTACCTGGCATCGAGCTATTTTCGCAGGGGGCTACCCCCCAACTATCGTCGCCGCTGCTGCGTTTCAC
>CALRND020000012.1:0-73667 GCA_943369455.1 Synechococcus sp. UW140 | reverse complement strand
CCCCCCCCCCCCCCCCCCCCGAGAGGCTAAGGTCGCGATTCGCTCAAGTTGAACAGTTTCTGGGGGGATCTGAAATTGAAGGCATGATCTCACTTTTTTGGAAGCCAAGTTTTCCCAATTTGGGGGCATCTTGCTTTTCATGGGCAGACTTACTCACCCGACCACGCACTGAATAACAACCTACGCCGTGCCATGAATTAGTTTGACAGGGCTGCCAGCACGTTCAACTTGCTCCGGTTATTGAGTATGCCTGGCAGTCGCGTACTATAAAAGCCTACTGCTGCTTTATCACCCAGAACGAGTGTTCGCCCTTGAGGCGGGCATGCGCTTTGGCCTTTTCGACTCGATCATCCATTGGCTTCCCCGGTATTTTCGGCAAGGTCCTGCTCTTTTCGGGCCGCATGGCAATGCGGAAGCCGATCGCCTTGGCCATCTCGGCTTGCTTCTCAATCCATTGATAGCCGGCTTTGCCATAGGCCACAGTCGCCTCTCCGTGCAGGAGATCAGCGGTTGGGGTGAGGTCATGCACATTGGCGGTGGTGGTCTCCACCGAATGGATGAAAAGAGAGTCATTGTCGATGCAAATATGGAACTTGATCCCAACGTGCCATTTGCTGCCCTTCTTGGTTTAGTGCATCTATGGATCTTGTCCCCAAGCCTTGCCCTTGGTTGAGCTGGGATCTCTCGATCAAGGTTGTATCAATGATTGTTCCCCGCTTCATGGCCATGCCCAGCTGCTTGAGATGGGATTTCACCACCGAAAATATCTGCTCACCGAGCTTGTACTTCTCCATCAGGTGCCGGAATGCAAGGATTGGTTTTTCATCCGAGATCTGGGCGATGTAGGCAAAGCCTCGCATGGCGTGCAACTCAATCAAGGCATCCTGCATTGCTGAATAACTGAGCGAATACCACAGCTGCATTATGTGAACTCTGAGCATAGTGCCCAGCGTATAGGGCGGACGTTCTCCTTTGGAACTGGTTTTGGGGTGCAGAGGTTAGATCAGATCAATGAGGACTTTCAAGGGCTTAGCGGCCTCCATCTAAGCAAAAAAGGTCACATTTGGTGCGCTTCTTGGCTGTATATAGCTCGTAGGTGCTGAAGCCGAGCTGTTTGCCGGACACGAACCCAGATTTTACTTGAGTTTGTAAGGCAATTGGCCCGCAATAGAATTGCGTTTACAACAGTTTCCCTAACTATAAGCTAGGCAAGGACATAGATGCAATAGATTGAATGTTGCTAATGCTGCAGGTAAGTCATCAGCCAAAACTGAGCTGAAGGAAAAACTGATCTAATGATCAAGAGCTGCTTGTAGTGTCTGGAGCAGATATTGATACCTTCTCTGCCATTTCGTTGGCAATGTCAGTAGCTTGTTTTCGAAGCATTTGCTTCTGAACGTCATAGATCGCAACAATGGTGCATGGCGCATACAAGAGAAGAGGTATTATGATTGTCCAGACAAGTGCAAGGCCGATTATAAATAGAACTGTGGAAAGAGCCAGTGCTATCCACTTTTTCTTGATCAAAAAGTATAGCGGTGGAAAAAAGATCGCAAGAAGATAGTCCATGAGAGGAAGTCATGCTCTGTCAGCTTAGCGCTTATGGCCTCGGGCCTATGTGCTATTCGATACAAAGCATATTCATTGCTGTATTATATACATAGTCTGTATCGCTAGATTCTTTCATTGCCTAAGGATTCAGGTAGCGGCTCGCGACAAGGACTGAAATCTCATGGTCTGGGAGGATTGTCGAGAAGAATTGATTGCCAATGAGTCATGTGTTTCTCCCTTTGGCGCCTCGTGGAAAGTCTGAAAAATCCGCTAACGGTCTACGATTGGTGCTGACCGGAATCTGGATATGTCGCCCGAATACCTCTCGGTGGTATTCCTTTTCGGAGTTGAGAGGTTGATTCTTGAGGCGCATCTCTGCTGGAATGAATGATTTAAAGCCCTTCGGCAGTACGGATTTCGTTGGCTTTTGAGGTTCTCAATGAGGTGAACTGCGGGTTCACTGGTCAGTGTTTATTGGTGTGGGAGCTGACGTATGTAGCATCCAATTCTTAGATGGCTTTGCTGGCCTCCAGCCACCGGACGACGTCGGCGGGCAGGGCCGTCCGCCGGCGGATAGCGGCCTCAATGGCCATGTGCCGGGTCAGCCCGGTGGCCGCCTCCTGGCCGTTGTGGAGGAAGCGGTAGCGAATCTCGAAGCTGCCGCCGTCGAGCTGCAGGGGCCGCAGCTCGATCGCCAGGGGATCGCCGCAGGCGAGGGGCCGCCGGTAGTCGGCGCTGACGTGCACGATCGGCAGGGCCACGGCCGGGGTCCGGCCCGGCCTGGGGAAGATCTCGCCGGCCACCACGCCAAACCGCTCCAGGCTTTCCTCGTAGGCCACATGGCACCAGCGCAGCAGCTGGTGGAAATGCATCAGCCCGGCGGCGTCGGTGTCACTGAAGCGCACCGTGCGGCAGAGCAGCAGCCAGTCCGCCGTCGAGGCCGAGGGCTCGGGGAGCACTTCGGAGAGCGCAGGCTGGTCCGGGGGGTCGGGAGGGGCCATCGAAACTGGGGGCGCTGCCGTGGCGGTTAAGCCCATGCTGGCACTGGCTCCAGTGGAACCTCTGCCTCCGAAGCCGTTGCTGGCCTGCCGGAACCCCCCTAGCTTCCGCCCAGTACGCACTTTTCCCTTTGGCCGCCGCGATCGCCTACGAGCCCCCCAGCATCTCCAAGGCCTGGGCCGCCTTCCTGGCCCACATCCCCACCATCCTGCTGATCTGGGTGGTCACGATCGTCATTGGCGTCATCGGCGTCGTGGCCTCCCTGGCGCTCACCACCCTGGGGGTGGGTCTTTCCAGCGGCGGTGCCGGGGCAGACAGTGCCGCCGGCCTCGCGGCGGTGCTCGGCAACCTGGTGCAGTTGCCGTTCACCATCCTCTCCAACCTCGTCGGGGTGCTGTTCGTGGCCGTCCCGGCGATGTATTACGCCAGTGGCGAAATCATCGACGCCGAAGCGGCCCTCCGCGTGCTGATGCACCGGCCGGTGCGCTACATCCTGGCCGGCGCGCTGTTCACGATCGTCGCGGCGATCGGCTTCGTCCTCTGCATCCTGCCGGGCATCGCGGTCACCCTGGTGATGCCGGTGTACGTCAACAAGGTGTTCCTCACCGACAGCCCCATCCCCGAGGCCTTCTCCTCCTCGTTCCAGGCCGTCTATGGATCACCCCAGGGCCGCATCTTCGCTGGCATCGAGCTTCTGGCCTGGCTGCTGGTCCTGGTGGTATCGATCTTCACGTGCTTCCTGGGCTCGCTGGTGGCGGTGCCGGTGGCCACCTTCTACATCCAGAACGCTGCCTACCACCGCGGGGTGCTCAGCTGAGGGGGCAGGGCCGGGTGATGCTGCCGCAACTGCTGGCGAAGGTGGTGGCATCCACGTAATGCCTTGGGGTCCCCATCAGCAGCCGCCAGGCGTCGCGGGCGCCCAGGAGATTGAAGCGTTCGGGATAGTGCTCCAGCAGCAGGGCCCGCACCTGGGGGTAGTACGCAGGGTTCATCCCCGGAAAGATGTGGTGTTCGGTGTGATAGGAGAAGTTGAGGTGCAACGTGTCGAAGAAGGCTGGCATCTTCAGTGAGATGCTGTTGATCAGTGGATCGTTCGTCTCGGTGATCTGACAGGCCATGTGATTGGTGTAGATGTAGGCAATCACGACGCTGTAGCCGATCCAGATCGGCAGGAAATAGCCGAGAATCAAGGGGACTGGCCGCAGGCCGATGAAGCCGATGATGGCCAGATGGACCATCACCACGGCGGCCAGTTCGACGGCGATACGGCGCCGCTCCCGACGGCTCACCTGGAAGGAGAACACGGGATATCGGGGCGATCCGTCGTTGAACAGCAGCACCGAGGTCAGGTTGCGGAAGGCATGCACACCCCAGGCCGAGGTCATCCCCACCCACAGCCAGAAGGGGTGAACTTCCAGCGAGGGAACGAAGAGGTTCTGGATCCACTTGCCCCAGCTGGGCGGTTGCTGGAGGGTGTAGTTGCGATCCGGATCCTGTTCTGAATTGGTCTTGCCGTGATGCTCCCTGTTGTGAACGGCTTTCCACAGCGTGGGGGGCATCCAGAACAGCGCCAGGCCGAGGGTCTGAACGGCCTGGCGCAGCTGGGGCTGGCGGATCGCCTTGCTGTGCATCAGGTCATGGGTGGCGAAGAGCAGCACCACCACGGCGTTGCCCATCACCAGGGCGAAGGGCAGAAAGATCAGCAGGCCCTGCCAGTGGCTGGCATCCAGCTGGCGGGCCATGGCCCAGCCCAGCAGCAGGATCGCCCCATTCAGGCCGAGAACGATGGGGGTGGCCCGGTCGGGCGTGAAGGCCTCGTCAGGCAACAGGGGGCGAAGCTGTTTGGCGTAGTCGGGCTGGGCAATCAGGTTCTGGGGATCAAAGGGGGCGACGGTGCCGGACGGGTGGGGCAAGCAGTTCCTTGGGCGGCCCGGGGAGCAAGGAGGGAGGGCCGACCGGGATGCAGGCTAGGGGGCCCGATCGCCCCACTGCGCTGCTGGGGCCTGCCCTGTGGACGGCGGTCGGCGTGGCTCAGCTGAGCGGAAACGCCTGCAGGCCGAGGCCATAGGTCAGCCCCATCCGGCCGGCCCAGTAGAGCAGCAGCAGTGCGCCCACGACCACCAGGTGCCAGCCCCGCAGCACCCGGGGCACCAGCCGCCCGCTCCGTAGGGCCGCCAGCGACCAGAGCACCAGGCCCGCCGCGACCACCGGCCCGAAGGCGTGCAGGGCCACGGCGTCATCGAAGCGACCCACCAGGCTAGCCGCCGTGGCCCGGGTGAGATAGCAGGTGGGGCAGGGGATGCCGGTGAGGGCCCGCAGGGGGCAGCTGAAGCCGGGCAGGCCCGGATGCAGCCCCTTGAGCGCCAGCAGGCCGGTGGCCCCCAGCGGCAGGAGGGGGCCGCAGCGCGCGAGCCGGCGGATCCAGCGCCGGCCGGCCGACCTCACCGATCCACCGATCCCATGATCACGTCGATCGAACCGAGGATGGCCATGATGTCGGCCACCTTCGCCCCCTTGAGAATGTGGGGGAGGATCTGGAGGTTGTTGAAATCGGCGGCGCGGATCTTCCAGCGCCAGGGGGTGACGTCGTTGTTGCCCATGATGAACACGCCCAGTTCACCCTTGCCCGATTCCACCCGGCAGTAGAGCTCGCCATCGGGAATCTTGAAGGTGGGTGCCACCTTCTTGGCGACGTACTGGTAGTCGAAGCCGTACCACTCGCTCTTCTTGCCTTCGGCCATCCGCCGGGCCTCCAGATTCTCGGTGGGGCCGCCGGGAATCATGGCGATGGCCTGGCGCAGGATCTTCAGGGACTGGCGCATCTCCTCGATCCGCACCCGGTAGCGGGCGTAGCAGTCGCCCTCCTTCTCCCAGGCCACCGACCATTCGAAGTCGTCGTAGCACTCGTAGTGATCCACCTTGCGCAGATCCCAGGGCACGCCCGAGGCCCGCAGCATCGGACCGGAGAGGCTCCAGTTGATCGCCTGCTCCCTGCCGATCACACCGAGCCCCTCGATCCGCTTGCGGAAGATGGGGTTGTTGGTGATGAGTTTTTCGTACTCGTCGATCTTGGGACCGAACCAGTCGCAGAAGTCGGCGCACTTCTCGAGCCAGCCGTAGGGAAGATCGACGGCCACCCCGCCGATGCGGAAGTAGTTGTTGTTGATCAGCCGCTGGCCGGTGGCCGCCTCCCACAGGTCGTAGATCATCTCCCGCTCCCGGAAGATGTAGAAGAAGGGCGTCTGGGCGCCGACATCGGCGAGGAAGGGGCCAAGCCAGAGCAGGTGGTTGGCGATGCGGTTGAGTTCCAGCATCAGCACCCGGATGTAGCTGGCGCGCTTGGGCACCGGCACGTCGGCCAGCTTCTCCGGGGCATTGACCGTGATCGCCTCGTTGAACATGCCCGCCGCGTAGTCCCAGCGGCTCACGTAGGGCACGAACATCACGTTGGTGCGGTTCTCGGCGATCTTCTCCATGCCGCGATGGAGGTAGCCGATCACCGGCTCGCAGTCGATCACGTCCTCGCCGTCGAGGGTCACCACGAGCCGCAGCACCCCGTGCATCGACGGGTGGTGGGGCCCGAAATTGACCACCATCGGCTCGGTGCGGGTCTCGAGCTGGGTCATGCCCTTCGCAAGGAACGGAGTGCCGGGATCTTAGGAAGGTGAGATGGCCGTTTCGTTCGCCCATCTCCCGGTTCTGGCCGATTCGGTGGTTGAGGCCTTCTCCGGGTTGCCTGGACAACCAGCCGGCGCCGCCGACGGGGCTGCGGATGCCGGGGAGGCGCTGCTGCTCGACTGCACCCTCGGCGGGGGCGGCCACAGTGCCCTGCTGCTGGGGGCCCACCCCGCTCTGCGCCTGATCGGCCTCGACCGGGACCCCGCCGCCCGGGCCGCGGCCGCCGAGCGGCTCGCCCCCTTCGGCGATCGGGCCGTGATCCAGGCCGCCAACTTCGCCGACTTCACCCCGCCCGCCCCCCTGGTGGGGGTGCTGGCCGACCTCGGGGTCAGCAGTCCCCAGCTGGACGAGCCCACCCGGGGCTTCAGCTTCCGCGCCCCCGGCCCCCTGGACATGCGCATGGATCCCGCCGCCGGCGAGACCGCCGCCGAGCTGATCGACCGGCTGGAGGAGTCGGCCCTGGCGGACCTGATCCACGGCTACGGCGAGGAGCGGCTGTCGCGCCGCATCGCCCGGCGGCTGGTGGCCGAACGCCCCTGGGCCGGCAGCGGCCGCACCACGGCCGATCTGGCCTATGCCGTGGCCGGCTGCTTCCCCCCCAAGGCGCGCCACGGCCGGATCCACCCCGCCACCCGCACCTTCCAGGCCCTGCGCATCGCCGTCAACGACGAACTGGGCGCCCTCGACCGTCTGCTGGAGCGGGCCCCCGACTGGCTGATGCCCGGCGGCCTTCTGGCGGTGATCAGCTTCCACTCCCTCGAGGACCGGCGCGTTAAGACCGCTTTCCTCAGTGATCCGCGCCTGGAGCGGCTCACCCGCAAGCCCCTGGTGGCCAGCGAGGAGGAGGAGCAGGCCAATCCCCGCAGCCGCTCCGCCAAGCTGAGGGTGGCCCGCCGTCTGGCCTGACCCTGCCGCCATGTCCCCGGACAGCCTGTCCAGCTTCGACCGCGCCGATCTGCTCTGGTGGATCGCCCTGCTGATCCAGTCCCTGGCGATTCCCGGCACCGTGCTGCCGGTGGCGCCGGGTCTGACCCTGCTCCCCCTGGGCGCCCTGCTCTGGTGCTGGGCCGTCGGCTGGGCCGCCGGCTGGCCGGCCCTGGCGCTGGCCGTGGTGCTGCTGCTCCTGGGCTGGGGGGCCGAGGCCCTGGGGCTGCTGCTCGGCCCGGCCCGGTTGCAGGCCACCCGCTGGAGTTACGTCGGTGCCGGCATCGGGCTGGTGGTGGGTCTGCTGGGGCTGCTGCCGGCCCTGCCGGTGGGCGGGCCCCTGCTGGGTGCCCTGGTGGGTCCGCTGCTGGGCGCCAGCCTGGGCGAACTCATCACCGCCCCGCCGTCCCTCGGCCCGCCCGGCCTGGGCCGGCTGCGCCGCTCCCTGCTGGTGGGCCTGGCGGTGGTGGCTGGGATGCTCGTCAGCCGGCTGGCCCAGCTGCTGCTGGCCCTGGTGGGGGTGCTGGGCTTCGTGCTGCTGACGGTGGGCCCCTTTGCTTAGCGGCCGGGCAGGGGCGGCAGGGGATCGGGGCCACCGCCGGCCAGCACCAGCTGCCGGTAGGCCGCCGTGGCGATGCAGACCACCAGGGGCCAGGCCACGAAGGCGCCCACCAGGCACGCCAGCAGACCCAGCAGCACCAGCAGACCGCCGATCAGGGTGAGCAGCAGCACCATCAGCCAGCTGGGATCCACCAGGGTCCGCCCGCGCTGGAGGGCGGTGCGGGAGCCGGCGCGCTCGAACAGGACGATCTGGGTGAGGAAGCTCTGGTTGATCGCCAGGTAGATCACGCCCAGCAGCAGCACCCCCAGGAGAAGGGCGAACACCACCGCCAGGCTCAGTCCCAGCAGCTCCACCAGGGTGCGGCTGAAGGGCACGAGCTGGTCGGCGTAGTAGCTGAGCAGGGCCAGGGGACCGCCCACCAGCAGCAGCAGGCCGATCAGGGGCACCAGCACCACGGCCGCCAGCAGCAGCCAGGCCCGCAGCAGCCGCCCGAACACCTCCCCGTCCCAGCGCATCAGCTGCCCCAGGGAGGGGTGGCCGCCCTGCAGGGCGCTGCCGGCGCCGCGCACCAGCCCGATGGCGCACCAGAGGTTCAGCAGCAGGTTCGCCGTCAGCCCGATCAGGTACAGGCCCCAGTCGAGGGGGTCGCTGGAGGCCACGCCGCCGCTGCTGATGCGGCTCTGCAGGGGCTGGATCAGGAACTGGAGGGCCACCACCAGCAGGGGGAAGCCCACGAACGGCCCCGGGCTGCGGCTGAAGGCCCGCCAGCCCTCCTGGAGCGCATCACCGAAGTTGAGCCGGGGCCCCTGCCGACCGCCGGGTGTGCTCATCCATGCCAGGCCATAGACCCGAAAACTAGGCAGACACTCGCAGCTCCGCCACGGCCTCCGTCACCGCCGCCACGGCGACGTCGATGTCCGCCGCCGTGGTGCCCCGGCCCAGGCCGAAACGGATCGCGGCGCCGGCGGCGCGGCGGTCGAGGCCGAGGGCGGCCAGCACGTGGGAGGGGCTGCCCTGGCTGCAGGCCGAACCGCTGCTCACCGCCAGGACCCGGCGCAGCTGGCGGTGCAGGCGGGTGCCGTCCACCCTCTCGACGCTGACATTGAGGCTGTGGGGCAGGCACTGGAGTGGGTGGCCGTGGCGGCGTACCCCCCCCAGGGCCGCCAGCCCCTCCCACAGCCGGTCCCGAAGGGCCCCGAGCCGTGCGGCCCGTTCCTCGCGGTCGGCCAGAGCGCCCGCCACGGCGGCGCCGAGGCCGACGATCAGGGGCACCGGCAGGGTGCCGCCCCGCAGTCCGCCCTCCTGGCCGCCGCCGAGCTGCTGGGGGGCCAGGGGCACCCCCGGGCGCCGCAGCAGGGCGCCCACCCCCTTGGGTCCGTAGAGCTTGTGGCCGCTCAGGCTGAGCAGGTCGATGCCGAGGTCGGCCATGGCGAGGGGGATGTGGCCCACCGCCTGGGCGGCGTCGCAGTGGAACAGCACGCCCCGCTCGCGGCAGAGGGCACCGATGGCGGCCAGGGGCTGCAGCACGCCGATCTCGTTGTTCGCCGCCATCACCGACAGCAGCAGGGTGTCGGGCCCCAGGGCCTCCGCCAGGCGGTCGGGGTCCACCAGGCCATCGGCCGCCACCGGCAGCACCGTGAGCGGAAAGCCATGGCGCTCCAGCCAGGCCAGCGGCTCCAGCACGGCCCGATGTTCGGTGGCCAGGGTCACCAGTCGGCGGCGGGGTTCCCCCAGCTCCAGGGCCGCCTCGGCCACCCCGCGCAGCGCCAGGTTGTTGGCTTCGGTGGCGCCGCTGGTGAAGATCACCGCGTCGTCGTCCATGCCCAGCGCCCCGGCCACCCGGCTGCGGGCGATGTCCACCGCCGCGCCCGCCTCCAGGGACGGCCGATGCAGCCGGCTGGAGGGGTTGGCGGCGTTCGCCGTCCACCAGGGCGCCATGGCCGCCACCACCGCCGGATCGCACGGGGTGCTCGCGTGGTGGTCGAGGTACGTCAGCATGGCGTCATGCTGATCCGTCCCCGCTCCTTCGGTGTCCCCCCCCTGCGGCTGGGGTCGGCCGTCCCGATGGCCCCGCTGGCGGCATTCACCCTGGCCGCGGTCGCTGTGACGGCGGTCGCTGTGATGGTGGCCGGCCCCCTGGCCCTGCCCCCCCCGGCGGCCGCCCAGGACGACTCCCGCAGCAACGCCGAGAGCCGGCCCAAGGGCTTCCGGGTCCTGCAGGACCGCGTCACCCACCGGGGCCGGGAGGTGGTGGGCATCTACGGCCTGGTGGCCGAGCCTGCCCAGCCGGGGATGTGGCGGGTGCAGGTCTGGGAGGAGCTCGACGACCGGGTGACCGTGGCCACCGACAAGATCGGCTGCAGCGTCACCGCCCCCCTGCGGATCACCGGCAGTTCCCGCCGGCTGGTGATTCGCGAGCTCAATCCGGGCGGGGTGATCACCCCGGCCAACCGGCTCGATCACCTGATGTGGTGGGCCGTCTGTGTGCCCGACCAGGCCGGCAAGGATCCCGCCGGCCTCGGTCCGGTGGCCCGCCAGCTGGGCTACAGCGGCCTCCTGCCCGAACGGGAACAGGTGGTGCTCGGTCCCGGTCGATAGATTTCCCCCATGACCCAGGAACCCTCCGCCGCCGCCGGCCCCACCCCCGAGCCGTCCGGGCCGCCGGAGGGGTCAGAAGCCGCCGTCAGCACCCCGGTGCGGCTGCTGCTGGTCGATGACGAGCCCGGTCTGCGCACGGCGGTCAAGGCCTACCTGGAGGACGAGGGGTTCGCCGTCACCACCGCCAATGACGGCGAGGAGGGCTGGACGGCGGCCCAGGCCCAGATGCCCGACGTCGTCATCACCGACGTGATGATGCCCCGCTGCGACGGCTACGGCCTGCTCAAGCGTCTGCGGGCCGATGAGCGGCTCGGCGGCACGCCGGTGATCTTCCTCACCGCCAAGGGCATGACGGCCGACCGCATCGCCGGCTTCCAGGCCGGCGCCGACGACTACATCCCCAAGCCGTTCGATCCGGACGAACTGGTGGCCCGGGTGCGCAACGTGGTGCGGCGCCAGGAGCGGCTGCTGGCGGAGGCGGCCCGCTTCGCCGATGCCGACATCGGCGCCATGGCCCGCCAGATCACCGAGATCCGCTCGATGCTGGGCGGCGGCGGCGGTTCCGGCACCGGCAGCGGCGGCAGCACCCGCAAGCCCGTCAGCGACGTCAAGCTCGACTTCACGCCCCGCGAGGCGAGCGTGCTGCAGCTGGTGGCCGAGGGGATGATGAACAAGGAGATCGCCCGCCGGCTGGAGACCTCGATCCGCAACGTCGAGAAGTACGTCAGCCGGCTGTTCATCAAGACCGGCACCGCCAGCCGCACCGAGCTGGTGCGCTTCGCCCTCGAGCATGGGCTGGTGGATTGACGCTCCCCCGTCCCCAGCCCTGAGTCTGCCGCCGGGCTGGCTGCCCTCAAGCCCCAACGGAGGCTGGGCCTACCGCGACCGCATTCCCGCCGCCGGGGCCGGTATCGGGGTGGTGGCCTTCTACGCCGAGCGCTACGGCCACTCCAGCGCGGCGGCATGGGAACGGCGTCTGGCGGACGGCGAGATCAGCCGCAACGGGTTGCCCCTGCGGGCCGACGTGGTCCTCGCCGGCGGGGATCGGCTCGTCTGGCAGCGTCCCCCCTGGTCGGAGCCCGCCGTCCCGGCCCACTGGGAGGTGGTCCACGACGACGGCGATCTGCTCGTGATCGACAAGCCCAGCGGCCTGCCCGTGCTGCCGGCGGGGGGATTCCTGGAGCACACGGTGCTGCGACTGCTGGAGCGCCGCCATGGCGACGGCCCCGCCGGCGTGCCGCGGCCGGTGCACCGCCTGGGGCGCTTCACCTCCGGCCTGCTGGTGTGCGCCCGCCGGCCCGCCACCCGCGCCTGGCTGAGCGCCCAGCTGCGGGAGAGCACGGGCTCGCTGGCGAGCGATGGCGACGGGGTCCCGCCCTGCCGCAAGCTCTACCGGGCCTTGCTGGTGCCGGGCCAGCTGGCCCTGGCGGCCGGCGAGAGCCTGGTGATCACCACGCCGATCGGCCGGCGCCCCCACCCGCCGCTCGGGGAGATCTGGTGTGCGGCCGAGCCCGGCGATCCGGGTGCCCTGGCGGCCCGCAGCCAGCTCACCCTGCTGGAGAGCGGCAGCGAGGCTGATCTGGTCGAGGTGGCGATCGTCAGCGGACGGCCCCACCAGATCCGCATCCACTGCGCCGCCATCGGGGCGCCGCTCCGGGGGGATCCGCTGTATCGGCCCGGCGGGCGGGCCCGCCCCGGGGGCCTGCCGGGCGAGGGCGGCTACCGGCTCCAGGCCCGCTGGCTGCGGCTGCACCGCCCCGAAGGATCGGTTCTGGAGCTGGAGGCCCCACCGGCGCAGGACCTGGCCATGGCGGCGGAGCCTTCAGCTGCCTGCGATCACACCGACCGCTGCAGCGGCAGGCCGAAGGGCTGATCGGCGCCGTGCGGTGCCGCTGGAACGCTGCACGACGAACCTGGGCGGCCCGTGCATGGCGGATCGATGCTTCCCTTCAGAGCCTGTACAGGCTGTACAGAATCAGGGATGGCGATGGGCGATCTTCTCGAGTGATGCCCAGGAGAAAGCCCTTCAGGGCAGCCCCTCCGCCACGATCTCCGGCGCCACCCAGACCCAGGCGATCGCTGGCCGCTGATCAGGCCGCTGATCAGGCCGGGTCGCGCTCAAAGGCGATCAGCCGCGAGAAGTAGAAGGGCGCCTGGTTGAGGCTGTGGTGCACGGGGCGGAAGCCCGCGGCCGCCGCAGCCGCCACGATGCCGTCCTCCCGCAGGGTGTAGGCGCGGGTGGTCTTGCTGGGTCCGGGGAACAGCTGACCGATCTGCTTGAGCACCGCCAGCAGCGGCGTGTAGGGGGCGAAGCTGACGATCAGCTGCCGCTCGGCCATGGCTGCCAGGTGCCGCACCATCGCTTCGGCGGCCGCCTGGGGGTAGTGGATGAAGACGTCCAGGCAGATCACCGTGTCGTAGCGGCCCTGGAGGCTCTCCAGGTCGGAGGCGGTGAAGCTCAGCCGCTCCGAGGCCAGGCCAGCCTCGCTGGCCCGGCGGCTGGCCTCGGCCACCATGGCGGCGGAGAGGTCGCTGGCGGCGATGGAGCCGGCCCCGAGGGCGGCCAGGGGCAGGCTGAGGCTGCCGACGCCGCAGCCGGCATCGCAGAAGCTGCGGCTTGAGAGGTCGCCCTGCTGCTGCAGCCAGGCCAGCACCGCATCCACGGTCTTCTGGTGGCCGATGCGGATGTTGCGCTGGACCCGGTTCACCTCCTCGCTGTCGCTGTAGATGCGGTTCCAGCGCTCGAAGCCGGTGCTTTCGAAGTAGGCCTGCACCTCGGCCTTCTCGGCCTGCGTCTCAGCCTGTGCCTCGGCGGGCGCGGGGGGTTGCAGTTCCGGGGGCATGGGGCGCAGGGCCGTTCAGGTGGGCCGGATCCTAGGGAGCTGGGGCCTGGGCCACCGCTTCGGGGCGCCGCCAGTCCAGGCGCCCATCGGCTGCCGTGCTCCAGCGCAGGGTGTCCGCCAGGGGCCGCCCCAGCAGCAGCTGCTCCAGCGGTTGCCGCTCCCCCAGCAGGTGCCGCGGGGCCAGGGTGGCCGCGGCGATCGACGCCGGCACCAGGCCGCCCCAGCCGGCCAGCCGCCGCACCCCCTCCAGCAGCGGCAGGGTCACCCCGGCCAGGGTGCCGTCCTCCAGCCGGCAGCTGCCGTCCTCCACCAGCAGGACGCGCTCGTCCCACCGGTGGCGGCCGTCCGCCAGTCCGTAGGGGGCCAGGGCATCACTGACGATCACCACCTGCCGGGGCGCCAGTCGCTGCAGCAGCACCGCCATGGTGGGGTCCACGTGGACGCCGTCGGCGATCAGCCCCAGGGCCACCTCCCCCTGCAGCAGGGCCTCCCCGACCGGTCCCGGGGCGCGGTGGTGCAGCCCGGCCATGGCATTGAAGCTGTGGGTGAGCATCCCCACCCCCTGGGCGAAGGCCCGGCGGGCCTGGGCCGCATCGGCACCGCTGTGGCCCAGGCTCACCACCACGCCGGCGGCCCGCAACGCCGCGATCACCTCGGCGGCCCCCTCCAGCTCCGGGGCCAGGGTCACCAGGGCGACATCGGCCTCCGGGCCGCCCGCGAAGCCGGCGATCAGCTGGTCGAGGGCGGTCCGGCTGGGGGGCAGGAGGTGCTGGGCCGGGTGGGCGCCGCGCCGCTCCGGCGCCAGGAACGGCCCCTCCAGGTGGGCGCCCAGCAGACGGCAGCGCCCGGGCCGGTTCCGGCGGCGGGCCTCGGCCAGCACCGCCAGGGCGCGGCGCAGGGCCTCCGGCGCGCAGGTCACCAGGGTGGGACAGATGGCGTCCACCCCGTCCCTCCACAGCAGCTCCAGCAGGGTCTCCAGGCGGGGCAGATCGTCGTGGCTGAGTTCGGGGAAGGCGAGCCCCAGGCCGCCGTTGATCTGCAGGTCCACCCCTCCCGGGGACAGCCAGTCGCCGCCCCAGTCCTCGCCACCGGCCCGGCTGCCCGGCGGCGTGGGCCGCACCCGGGCGATCCGCCCCTCGCCGTCGACACCGACCCGCCAGCGCCAGCCCGCCTCGGCCAGGGCCGGGTCATCGCCCGCCAGTCGCAGGTTGGTCAGCCAGCGCATCCGGGCAGCCGCGGGACGGGACAATGCCATCCTCGCCGCCCCCGCCCCATGGACCCCGAAGCCGCCCCGTCCGCTCCCACACCGCCGCCCCGGGTGGCGATCGTCATGGGCAGTGATTCCGACCTGCCGACCCTGGAGCCGGCCGTGCGGATCCTGGAGCAGCTGGGGGTGGCCAGCGAGGTGCGGGTGCTCTCGGCCCACCGCACGCCGCGGGAGATGGCGGAGTTCGCCGAGGCGGCCGCCTCCCGGGGCCTGCGGGTGATCATCGCCGGGGCGGGCGGCGCCGCCCACCTGCCCGGCATGGTGGCGGCCTTCTCCATGCTCCCGGTGATCGGCGTGCCCGTCCGCAGCCAGGCCCTCTCCGGGGTGGACTCCCTCCATTCGATCGTGCAGATGCCGGCGGGGATCCCCGTGGCCACGGTGGCGATCGGCGGCGGGCTCAACGCGGGCCTGCTGGCGGCCTCGATCCTGGCCACCGCCGATGCCCGGCTCGCGGAGGCCCTGGAGGCCTACCGCCGGGGGCTGCACGATCAGGTGGTGGCCAAGGATGCGCGCCTCCAGGCCCTCGGCAGTGCCGCCTACCTGGCGGCGATGGGCCCGGGATGAGGCGCTGGCGGCCGCCGGCCCGGCAGGCCAAGCTGGTCGGCGATCGTCGATCCTCCGGGGCCAGGCCCCGCTCCCGCTGATGCTCGAGCGGCTGGTCCTGCCCCCCTGGCTGCGGTTCTCCCTGGCCCTGCCCCTGCTGGTGCTCAACCTCTGGGTGCTGCGCCAGCTGCTGGTGCCCCTGGCGCCGTTCCCGGCCCTGTTCCTGACGGCCGCCCTGCTGGCCTTCCTGCTCGACATCCCTAGCCGCTGGCTGATCCAGCGGGGGCTGCCGCGGCCCCTGGCCCTGCTGCTGGTGCTGGGGCTGAGCCTCTCAGCGGTGGTGCTGGCGGCCCTGGTGCTGGTGCCGCGCCTGGTGGAGCAGCTCGGCGACCTGGTGCTCGCCCTTCCAGGCTGGCTGGCGGAGGGGGAAACCCTGCTGGGGCAGTTGCAGAGCTGGGCCACCGAACGGGGGCTGCCCACCGATTTCGGCGGGCTGAGCAGCGACCTGATCACCCGCACCAGCAAGATCGCCTCCCAGCTGAGCCAGCAGGTGCTGGGGATCCTGGGGGCCACCGTCAGCATCACCGTCAACACGGTGATCGTGCTGGTGCTGGCGGTGTTTCTGCTGCTGGGGGGCGAAGGCATCGCCAAGGGATTGGCGGAATGGCTTCCCTCCGGCACCCGCGCCCTGGTGCTCAGCACCCTCGATCGCACCTTCCGGGGCTACTTCGCCGGCCAGGTGGTGCTGGCCCTGATCCTGAGCGGCGCCCAGAGCCTGGTGTTCACCCTGCTGGGGATCCCCTACGGCGTGCTGTTCGCCGTGGCGATCGGCTTCACCACCCTGATCCCCTATGCCAGCGCCCTCACCATCGTGGGGGTGAGCGTGCTGCTGGCGCTGGAGGATCCGCGCACCGGCCTGGAGGTGCTGGCGGTGGCGATCAGTGTCGGCCAGGTGGTCGACCAGGTGATCCAGCCGCGGCTGATGGGCTCGATCGTGGGGCTGCAGCCCGCCTGGCTGCTGATCAGCCTGCCGATCGGCGCCCGGTTGGGGGGATTGCTGGGCCTGGGGGAACTGCTGGGTCTGCTGCTGGCGGTGCCGGTGGCCAGCTGCGCCAAGACCTTCCTCGATGCCTGGGCCCTGCGCCTGCGCAGGGAGTGGTCAGAACCGGGGCCGTTCAGGGATCTGCCGGAGCCGGAATGATGCCGCGCCGCTCCAGTTCGGCCATCACCTGGGCCACCGATTCGTCGAGGCTCTGCTCCCCGGTGGCCACCCGCAGCTCGGGGGCCTCGGGGGCCTCATAGGGGCTGGAGATGCCGGTGAAGTCCTTGATTTCCCCCGCCCGGGCCTTGGCGTAGAGCCCCTTGGTGTCCCGCTCTTCGCAGACCGCCAGGTCGGCGGCGCAGTGGATCTCGAGGAAATCGCCCGCCTCCACCAGCTCCCGGGCCCGCTGACGGTCGGCGCGGAAGGGGGAGACGAAGGCCGTGAGCACCACCACGCCGGCATCCAGGAACAGCTTGGCCACCTCACCGATCCGGCGGATGTTCTCCTCCCGGTCGGCGTCGGAGAAGCCCAGATCCCTGCAGAGCCCATGGCGGACGTTGTCGCCATCGAGCACGTAGCAGGTCAGCCCCTGCTCGAAGAGGGCCGAATTCACCGCATTGGCCAGGGTGCTCTTCCCCGCCCCCGAGAGCCCCGTGAACCAGAGAATGGCGCTGCGGTGGCCCCGCTGGTGGGCCCGGGCGGCGCGGGTCACCGTGGAGTGGTGCCACACGATGTTGGTGGCCTTGGAAGGCGAGGTCATCGCGGACGGGGAGGGGCGAGGGGGCTTCGGGCCGCATTCTCCCCTACCCCCCCGCCTGCTTCGGCCGGTAGCCGTCCTTTTCCAGGGCGGCCATCGCTGTCGCCACGTGGTCCCCCTGCAGTTCGATCACCCCGTCCTTGAGGGTGCCGCCGGTGCCGGCGGTGGCCTTCAGCTGCTTGAGCAGCTGGCGCGCCTCGGACTCGGGCGCTTCCAGCCCGGTGATGGTGGTGACCAGCTTCCCCCCCTTGCCCGCCCGGGTGCGCTGCACCCGCACCTTCTGGAGGCCCCTGGGGGTCGGGGCCGACGCGGCCTCGGGCCGCTGCAGGCTGTCCGTCCCGGTGAACTCCCTCCAGCCCCCCTTAGGCATGGGTCCGCTCCCCGGGGATCAGCCGCTTCAGGCGGCGGCCGGCGGCGGCGACCAGCCGGGAGGGCAGGGACCTGGGGCGCATCGTCTCGGGCAGGCTCGGAGGTTCGGAGAAGTCGTAGCCGTCGCCGACGCGGTGCCGGGCCATGGCCTTGTGGCCGGCGGCGGCCGTGTAGTGACAGACGTAGGAGCGACGGGTGAGCGCGGGGTCGCCCATCGGGGTGCCGCCGTGGATCAGGGCCCCGTGCCAGATCAGCACATCGCCGCGTCGGGGCAGGTAGATGCTCGGGGTCCAGCCCTGGGTGTTGATCAGGGCCTCCAGGTACGGGCCGTAACCCGCCGCCGTCCGGGGGTCGCCGTCGCGACTGGCCAGGATCCCACCCCCGCCCCAGTCGTAGAACTGATCGTTCGCCAGCAGGTGGGAGCCCTTGTAGTAGACGAGCGGCCCGGCCTGATCGCTGATGTCCTCCAGGGGGATCCAGGCGGCGGCCAGGTGGCCCAGCCGGCTGTGGTGGTGCACGTACGAGAAGTCCTGGTGCAGGGACTGCTCGCTGCTCTTCCAGAAGGTGAGCGACTGGATCAGCCCCGGTGCCGATCCGAAGAGCTCATCGAGGAAATGGATGATCGGATCGGAGAAGGCCAGGGTGCGGGCCGACTCGAAATAGCGGTGCAGGTCGTTGAGCTTCAGCCCCGGGGGGGCCTCACGGAGATCGGTGACACCGAGCCGGGGCAGATTGCGCAGAACCCGGGCGTCGTAATGCTCCGCCTTGCCATCGATGCCGATCATGCCGTGGAGCAGTGAGGTGCGGGCCAGACCCGGCAGGGCCTCGAGGTCCCGGTCCATCCGATCGAGGAGCTCAGGGTCCAGCGCCTGAGGAAAGATCACCACCCCATCCCGGAGGAACTCGAGCACGGCGCTCGAATAGATCCGGCCGGCCAGATCGGGCTGCTGTCGATACAGCCGTTCCGCCAGAGGCAGGGAGGTCAGGTAGTCGGCGGGAAGCATCTCTGGCGTTCGTGGGCGACTCGGTCGGCAGCAGTTCCGGCGGATGGTTCTCCGGTGGCCCCCGGATCTCCGTTCCGCCGCTGCCGCCCCGGGTGGCGGCTCCCTAAGGTGAATTATCCCCCCTCGCGCAGCGCCGGTGACCAGCACCGCCCCAACCCGCAGCGCCGATCCTGCCGAGCTGCAGCCGTCGGTCCGCCCGGATGGTCTGGGCCGTTTCGGCCCTTTCGGCGGGCAGTACGTCCCGGAAACGCTGATGCCCGCCCTGGCGGAGCTGGAGGCGGCCGCGGCCGAAGCCTGGGCCGATCCCGCCTTCACCGCCCGGCTGGATCACCTGCTACGCACCTACGTGGGCCGGCCCACGCCCCTCTATGAGGCCGAGCGGCTCAGCGAGCACTACCGCCGCCCCGAGGGTGGCCCGCGCCTGTGGCTGAAGCGCGAGGACCTCAACCACACCGGTGCCCACAAGATCAACAACGCCCTGGGCCAGGCCCTGCTGGCGCTGCGGATGGGCAAGAAGCGGATCATCGCCGAAACCGGCGCCGGCCAGCACGGCGTGGCCACGGCCACGGTCTGCGCCCGCTTCGGGCTGGAGTGCGTCATCTACATGGGCGCCGAGGACATGCGTCGCCAGGCCCTGAACGTGTTCCGGATGCGGCTGCTGGGGGCCACGGTCCAGCCCGTCACCGCCGGCACGGCCACCCTCAAGGACGCCACCAGCGAAGCGATCCGCGACTGGGTCACCAACGTGGAGAGCACCCACTACATCCTCGGTTCGGTGGCCGGCCCGCACCCCTACCCGATGCTGGTGCGGGATTTCCATGCCGTGATCGGCCAGGAGGCCCGGTCCCAGTGCCTGGAGGCCTTCGGCCGGCTCCCGGATGTGCTGATCGCCTGCGTGGGCGGTGGCTCCAACGCCATGGGCCTGTTCCATCCCTTCGTCCAGGACACCTCCGTGCGCCTGATCGGGGTGGAGGCCGCCGGCGAGGGCGTGGCCACCGGTCGCCATGCCGCCACCATCACCGAAGGCCGGGTGGGGGTGCTGCACGGGGCCATGAGCCTGCTGCTGCAGGACGACGAGGGCCAGGTGCAGGAGGCCCACTCGATCAGCGCCGGCCTCGACTACCCGGGCGTGGGCCCGGAGCACAGCTACCTGCGCCAGATCGGCCGGGCCGAGTACGCCGCCGTCACCGACGCCCAGGCCCTGGAGGCCCTGCAGCGGGTGAGCCAGCTGGAGGGCATCATCCCGGCCCTGGAGACGGCCCACGCCTTCGCCTGGCTGGAATCCCTCTGCCCCACCCTGGCGCCCGGCACCGAAGTGGTGCTCAACCTCTCCGGCCGCGGCGACAAGGATGTCAACACGGTGGCCGAGAAGCTGGGCGACGGTCTGGCGGGCTAGGCCCTCAGAGGGGGTCGTGCTCCCAGGGGAAACGGGGCAGCTTCTGGAGTCCCTCCTGCATGTGGCGGGACCACACGTCCATGGTGTGCTGGATCTCCGGAGCCTCCTTCTCGAGCTTCACGTGCCGGCTCACCTTGAACTCATCACGGCGCACCAGGGCGATCTCGAACGGCGGCCCGACGGTGAGATTGGAGCGCCGGGTGACGATCTCCGACACCAGGCAGAGGCGCGCCGCATCCTCCAGGGAGAGGTCGGGGCGGCCGATGTAATCGAGGGGAGGCTTGCCGTACTTGGTTTCGCCGATCTGCAGGAAGGGCGTGTCGTCGGTGGCCATGATCGCGTTCCCCTGTGGATAGATCATGTAGAGCCCATGGGGCTGGCCGGCGATCTGGCCGCCGAGGATGAAGCTGGCCTCGCCGCTGGCGCCCGCCTGGCGCAGGTTGGGATTGAACTCCTTCTGGACCATCACGTTGAGCCGGCCGATGTAGTCGGCCACCTCGAACAGGTAGCGGGCGGTGAGCATGCTCGGCCCGGCCGGTGGGTCGTCCTGGCGGGTCCACTGGGGGCTGGGGCCGGCGCCATGGTTCTCGATGTCACGGCGGATCCGGTTGAGCACCGCCTGGGTGGTGCCCAGATTGCCCGCCGCCATCAGCACGAACAGCCGGTCGGGTGCCGGCGCCAGCACGTGCATCTTGCTGTAGCTGGAGATGTAATCGACCCCTGCGTTGGTGCGGGAGTCGGAGGCGAACACCAGGCCGCTGTGGAGAAGGAAGCCGAGGCAGTAGGTCATCAGCTGAGCAGCCTCTCCAGGATCGAGGCCACCGACTGGACCGCGGCGCGGGCGGTGGCGTAGGCCATCCGCATCGGACCCACCAGGCCCACCTGGCCCAGGCCGCCGTGCCCGGTGCGGTAGGTGGCCTGCACCACCGCGCACTGGCCGAGGGCCGCATGGGGATGCTCCGTGCCGATCCAGATCGCTTCGGTCGCGACCGGGTCCTGGGTGCCGGTGATCCCGAGCAGGGTACGGGGGCCGTGCTCCACCAGCTGCACCACGGGCAGCAGGCTGGAGCTGTGGCGGAATTCGGGTTGGGCCAGCAGGCCACCCAGGCCGGCCGCCACCACGGCATCGAGCTCTTCGCTGCGGATGCGGCCGTGGCTGTCGAGGGCCTGGCGCAGCAGGCCGCCGCTGCGGCGCAGTTCCGCCGGCAGCCGCTCCCAGGGGATGCGGCCGTTGCCGCCGGCGCGGAGCTGCTCGTTGCTCCAGCGCTCCAGGATCGGCAGCTCCTCCTCCAGGCCGGCGCCGAGGCGCAGGTTGAGGCTGGTGCTGAAATCGGGCCCCTGGACGAGAAACACCAGCAGCCGGTCGCCGCTGGGCACGAGCCGTACCGCCTGCAGCAGGGGACTGGGCCGCTGGGGGCGGGTGATCAGGCTGAGCAGGCCGGTGAGATCGGCCAGGCGGCGGGCCAGGTGCAGCAGCAGATCATCAAGGGCGGCCCACTGCAGGCTGATCCCCGCCAGTTCCCGCTCCAGCTGCAGGGCGGCGGCCCCCGGTGCCGGCAGCAGCTGATCGACGTAGAGGCGGTAGCCGCGCTGGCTGGGGATCCGGCCGGCGGAGGTATGGGGCTGGGTCAGCAGGCCGCGCTGCTCCAGGGCCCCCATGGCCGTCCGCACCGTGGCGGGGCTGGCGGGCAGCCCGAAACGCCGCACCAGGGTGTGGCTGCCCACGGGTTCGACGGTGTCCACGTAGTGCCGCACCGTGGCCCGGAGGACCTCCTGTTGTCGGCGCGGCAGCGTGTCCAAGGAATGGGGGAAACGTTGAAAAGCTAAACAGAACGTTGATCCTAGGTGCGGCTTACCCGTCGACCGTCCGCGGCGGGGAGTCAGTAACGGGGAACCTGGGGATCCACCTCCCGGCTCCAGGCGTCGATACCCCCCTTCAGATTCCAGACGTCGCCGAAGCCCTTCTCCTGGATCAGCCAGCAGGCGAAGTCCCAGCTGCGGATGCCGGCATGGCAGAGCACCACCAGCGGCTGCTGGCGGTCGAGCAGGGTCTCCAGCTCCGGCAGCCACTCGCGGTGACGACTCAGCGGCAGATGCACAAACGCGAGCGGCAACGTGGCCAGGGCCAGTTCGCCGTCCTCCCGCACGTCCACGATCCGGAGCGGTTCCCCCTCCGCCAGGCGCCGGTGGAGCTCGACGGCGGAGAGGGTGCGGGGGGTGCCCGGGCGGGTCGGCTCGTCCATGGCGGGCGTCGGAGGGGGGGTGGCGTCAGGATGGTCCCATCCTGCTGAGAACAGATGAAGGCCCGCCCATTCCTGGCGGTGCTGCTGGCCCTGGTGCTGGCGGTGTTCGGTCTGGGGCTCGGTGGCTGGTGGCTGGTGTGGCAGCGCAGTGCCCTGCGTTTGCAGCGGCTGCCGCTGGTGGTGCCTCGGGCGGCCCGGTTCGTGCCCCGGGACGCCCCCTTCAGCCTCCACCTGTTCACCGACGGCGACCAGCCCCTCGACTATGCCCGTGCCGTCGCGCCGCCCCGCCAGCGACGCCAGGCGGCGGAGGCGGTCGGCCGGCTGCGGGACGGGGCCTTCGCCGTGGCCGGTCTCGATTACGGCACGGAGCTGAGCTCCTGGCTGGCATCACCGGTGGGCCTGGCCCTGTTCGAGACGGACGCCGGCGGGGTGGCGGGAGCCACCCGGCGGGGGGGCTGGCTGCTGGTCCTGGGCAGCCGGGACGACGGTGGCGCCCGCCGCTTTCTGCAGCGTTTCTGGCAGACCCGCAGCCTGGCGGGCACGGATCTCCAGATCAGCACCTACCGGGGCCTGGGTCTGATCAGCGGCCGGGGAGCCCTGCTGGGGCGGACGCCGATGCCCCTGGCCACGGCCCTGGTGGATGACGACCTCGTGCTGATCGCCTCGGGACGGGGGGTGCTGGAGCAGGCCCTCGACGTGTCCCAGATCGACGAGCTCAACCAGGCCGGCCAGCCCGGCTTCCAGGAGGGGCTGCGGCGACTGGGCACCGGCGCCGCCCTGGTGCAGGCGGCGCCTGACGCCATGGAGCGCTGGCTGGGACTGCCGCTGCCGGCACCGGGCGACCAGCGGCCCGGTGGCCTGCTGTTGGCCCTGCGGCCCGACGGCCGCAGCCTGCGGCTGTCGGGCCTGCTGGAGCTGCCGCCGCAGACGACACTGCCCCAGGTCGGTGCCGACGGCGACCTGGGCCTGGCCCTGCGGGCCGCCCTGCACCACCCCTCCGCCAGCCTTGCCCTGGTGCAGAACCCCGCCGCCATCGCCGCGATTCCCCTGCTGCAGCCGCTGCTCACCCGCATGGCGGGGGGGGCCGGGGCGGCGGGGCCCCTGCCCGCCCTGGTGGTGGGGTCCGACGGGGGGCCCCTGCTGGCCGCGGCCAGCGGCGAGCGCTGGCTGCTCGGCACGGCGGCCGATCGCCCCGAGGCGGCGGCCGTCGAGGCCTCCCTGGCGGCCGATGGCCTGATCGCCGCTCCCCTGGAGCTGGAGGGTCGCTCGCTGCAGGTCTGGACGCGGCTGGGGGCCGGCGCCGGCCGCCGCGATGGCAAGGCCGAGCAGCTGCTGGCCCCCCTGCTGGGCTGGCGCTGGCAACGGGGCGACCAGGCCTGGTGGGGCGAATCCCTGGGGCAGCTGGAGAGCCTCAACGGGCCCGGGCCGAAGGGCGCTGCACGCCCCCAGGACCCGCTGGAGGCCCTGGCCGCCCCGGAAGCGGCCCTGCAGTGGGCCCTCGATGGTCCGCGGGCCCGCGACCTGCTGGCCTCCTGGCAGCCGTGGCAGCGCCTCACCGCCCTGGCCGGCGGCCCCCTCAGTGACCCGGTGGCCGGGCTGGCCCTGGCATTGACGGGGCAGTCCGGGGTGCTGGCGGTGGACGCCAGGCTCGACTTCGGGGACCCCTGACCATGGCGCCCCCGACCTGGGAACTGCTGCTGCTTCGCCATGGCATCGCCGAGGAGCGCAGCCCCGACCGCGTTGATGCCGAGCGGGAACTCACCGCCGCCGGCCGGGCCCGCACCCGGGCCGTGCTCGAGCGGGCCGTCGGCCTGGGGCTGCGGGCCGATCGCCTGCTCTCCAGCCCCCTGGCCCGGGCCCGTCAGACCGGGGAGATCGCCCGGGCGGCCGGGCTGGCCCCGGCCCTGGAGCTGGCCCAGGCCCTGGAGCCGGGGGGGGACCCCCTGCCCCTGCTGCCGGTCTGGCTGACCCAGGCGGAGGCTGGGACGGCGTCGGCGTGCCGGCTGGTGCTGGTGGGCCATGAACCGGACCTGGGGCTGCTGGCGGCCCGCCTCCTGGGGGCGCCGCCCGGCGCCATCGCCCTGCGCAAGGCGGGCCTGGCCCTGCTGCGTCTCCCTGCGGTGACCGCCGGGGCAGAGCTGGCCGGCACCGCCCGACTGGAATGGCTGGTGCAGCCGAAGCTCTGGCTGCCCCGCCCCTGAGCCGGCAGCCGGCGCTACGGCAGAGGCCCGTTCCTGCGCCTAAGTTCATCCCATCCACAGGATTCGGCATGGCGGCGGTGAGCACCCCAGAGGCCAACGACCCTCAGGGCACCTCTCCCCCTTCGTCGCCCCCGGCGCCGGCCATGCCCGCGTTCCGCCCTGGCCTGGAAGGGGTGCCGGCCACCCAGTCGGCCGTGTGCGACATCGAAGGCCAGCGGGGGCTGCTCACCTATCGGGGCTATCCGATCGAGCAGCTGGCGAACTACAGCAGCTTTCTCGAAACCGCTTACCTGCTGATCTGGGGTGAGCTGCCCACCATCTTCCAGCTGCGGGAGTTCGAGCAGGAGGTGCAGATGCACCGGCGGCTCAGCTTCCGCATCCGGGACATGATGAAGTGCTTCCCGGCCACGGGCCATCCGATGGATGCCCTCCAGGCCAGTGCGGCCTCCCTGGGGCTCTTCTATTCCCGCCGCGCCCTCTACGACCCCCAGTACATCGTCGATGCGGTGGTGCGGCTGATCGCCAAGATCCCGACGATGGTGGCGGCGTTCCAGCTGATCCGGAAGGGCCAGGATCCGATCCAGCCCCGCGACGACCTGGCCTACTCGGCCAACTTCCTCTACATGCTCACCGAGCGGGAGCCCGATCCCCTGGCGGCGCGGATCTTCGATGCCTGCCTGATTCTGCATGCCGAGCACAGCCTGAACGCCAGCACCTTCAGCGCCCGGGTCACCGCCAGCACCCTCACCGACCCCTACGCGGTGGTGGCCTCGGCGGTGGGCACCCTGGCCGGCCCCCTGCACGGGGGCGCCAACGAGGATGTGCTCGACATGCTCGACCAGATCGGCAGCATCGATCAGGTGGAACCCTGGCTCGATCGGGCCATCGCCCAGAAGCAGAAGATCATGGGCTTCGGCCACCGCGAGTACCGGGTCAAGGATCCCCGGGCCGTGATCCTGCAGGGCCTGGCGGAGGAGCTCTTCCAGCGCTTCGGCCACGACGCCATGTACGACGTGGCCCTCAAGCTGGAGGAGGTGGCCGGGCGGCGGCTGGGCCCGAAGGGCATCTACCCCAACGTCGACTTCTACTCCGGTCTCGTCTACCGGAAGCTCGGTATTCCCCGCGACCTGTTCACCCCCATCTTTGCCATCGCCCGTACGGCAGGATGGCTGGCCCACTGGAAGGAACAACTGGGTGCCAACCGCATCTACCGTCCCTCGCAGATCTACACCGGGCCCGCTGAGCGGGGCTGGCTCCCCCTGGAAAGCCGTCCGGTTCCTGGCTGAGTCACTGGCTGACCCTTTTCCCCCTAGGTTCCCCTCCAACGGAGTTCTCTGATGCTGTCCACTGGCCTGCTGGGTGCCGCCATCGCTCCCCCCGGTCTCGACCTCCAGTCGAGCTTCCTCGACCTCGCCCAGGCCATGGGCCTCACCCCCGGTGCGGCCCGCCTGCTGTGGCTGCCCCTGCCGATGGTCCTGGTGCTGGTCGGGGCCGTCGTCGGGGTGCTGGTGAGCGTCTGGCTCGAGCGCAAGATCTCGGCGGCGGTGCAGCAGCGCATCGGCCCCGAGTACGCCGGTGCCCTGGGGGTGCTTCAGCCCCTGGCCGATGGCCTCAAGCTGGTCTTCAAAGAGGACATCATCCCGGCCCGGGCTGATGCCGTGCTGTTCAGCCTCGGCCCCGTGCTGGTCGTGGTTCCCGTGATCCTGTCCTGGCTGGTGGTCCCCTTCGGCCAGAACCTGCTGATCAGCAACGTGGGGGTGGGCATCTTCCTCTGGATCGCCCTGAGCAGCATCCAGCCCATCGGCCTGCTGATGAGCGGCTACTCCAGCAACAACAAGTACTCCCTTCTGGGCGGCCTGCGGGCCGCTGCCCAGTCGATCAGCTACGAGATCCCCCTGGCCCTGGCGGTGCTGGCGGTGGTGATGATGAGCAACTCCCTCAGCACCGTCGACATCGTCGCCCAGCAGACAGGGGCCGGCATCTTCAGCTGGAACATCTGGCGCCAGCCCGTCGGCTTCGTGATCTTCTGGATCTGTGCCCTGGCGGAGTGCGAGCGCCTTCCCTTCGACCTGCCGGAGGCCGAGGAGGAGCTGGTGGCCGGCTACCAGACCGAATACTCCGGCATGAAGTTCGCCCTCTTCTATCTGGGCAGCTACATCAACCTCGTGCTCTCGGCCCTGCTGGTGTCGGTGCTCTACCTCGGCGGCTGGGGCTTCCCGCTTCCCGTGGAATGGATCACCGGCTGGCTGGGCCTCTCCCCCGACGCCCCCCTGGTCCAGGTGATCACCGGCTCGATCGGCATCGTCAGCACGATCCTCAAGGCCTACCTGCTGGTGTTCTTCGCGATCCTGCTGCGCTGGACCACCCCCCGTGTGCGGATCGACCAGCTGCTCGACCTGGGCTGGAAGTTCCTGCTGCCCATCGCCCTGGTCAACCTCCTGGTCACCGCCGGCCTCAAGCTGGCCTTCCCGGTTGCCTTCGGCGGCTGAACCCGTTCCCCGGATACCAACACAGCGGCCCCCACGGGGCCATCATGGTCCCCATCCCGTCACCCCCCCCCCGCCCCAGCCATGTTCGGGTTTCTCAAGCAAGTCGGTGACTACACCCGCGAGGCGGTGAGCGCGGCCCAGACGATGACCCAGGGGCTGGCGGTCACCTTCGACCACCTGCGCCGGCGGCCGATCACGGTCCAGTACCCCTACGAGAAGCTGATCCCCTCCGAGCGTTATCGGGGCCGGATCCACTACGAGCTCGACAAGTGCATCTCCTGCGAGGTGTGCGTGCGGGTCTGCCCCATCAACCTGCCCGTGGTGGACTGGGTGATGAACAAGGCCACCAAGAAGAAGGAGCTGCGCAACTACTCGATCGATTTCGGGGTGTGCATCTTCTGCGGCAACTGCGTGGAGTACTGCCCCACCAACTGCCTCTCCATGACCGAGGAGTACGAGCTGGCGGCCTTCGATCGCCACAGCCTCAACTACGACAACGTCGCCCTCGGTCGCCTGCCCACCAGCGTCACCTCCGATCCGGCGGTGTTCGCCCTGCGGGAACTGGCCTACCTTCCCAAGGGCGCCATGGATCCCCATGGGGTTCCCGCCAGCGAGCCCCGGGCCGGCCAGCTGCCATCCCAGGTGCTGGAAACCCTCCAGCCGGTCCCCAGCGGTGGGTCCCCCGCCGCCGCCCCTTCCGACAGCACCGCAGAGTCCTGATGTCGATCGCCTCCACCACCCAGCAGATCTGTTTCCTGGTGCTCTCGGCCACCACCGTGATCGGCTCCCTGGGCGTTGTCCTGCTTCCCAACATCGTCTATTCCGCCTTCCTGCTCGGCGGTGTCTTCCTCTCGGTGGCCGGTCTCTACCTGCTGCTCAATGCCAGCTTCGTCGCGGCCGCCCAGATCCTCGTCTACGTCGGTGCGGTCAATGTCCTGATCCTGTTCGCGATCATGCTCGTGAACAAGAAGGAAACCCTCGCCGCGATCCCCGGCCTGCTGGTCCGCCGTCTCCTTTCCGGCGCCGTCTGCGCCGGCCTGTTCGCCCTGCTGCTCCGGGTGGCGTTCACCACTCCGTGGGCGCTGCCGGGTCCCACGCCGGTCGGCGAGGAAGCCACCATCCGGATCGGCGAGCACCTCTTCACCGACTACCTCCTGCCCTTCGAGCTGGCGTCGGTGCTGCTGCTGATGGCCATGATCGGGGCCATCGTCCTGGCCCGCCGCGACGTCTTCAGCACCGACGTGATCACCGGTGAGCCGGCCGACCAGGGTCTGATCGAGAAGGATCGCACCCCCCTGCTGATCGAGACGTCCGCCAACGCCCCCACCCTGCTCACCAAGCCATGATCTCCGACGCCGCCTCCCCGATCCCCCTCGAGGCCTTTCTCGCCGTCGCGGCCATGCTGTTCTGCGTCGGTGTCTGGGGGCTGATCAACAGCCGCAATGCCGTGCGGGTGCTGATGAGCATCGAGCTGATGCTCAACGCCGTCAACATCAACCTGATGGCCTTCTCCAACTACCTCGATGGTCAGCTGATCCGCGGCCAGGTGTTCGCGATCTTCGTGATCACCGTGGCCGCGGCCGAGGCGGCCGTCGGTCTGGCCATCCTGCTGTCGCTCTATCGCAACCGCGAAACCGTCGACATGGAGCGCTTCAACCTGCTGCGCTGGTAGCGGTGCCAGCGTCCCCGGGTTCCGCCGATGCGGCTTGACAGGGTCTGGCTGATCCTGCGCAAGGGCAGCCAGGCTGCCCAGCGCCAGGCCCGTCGCTGTGCCCAGGATCTGCGCTCCCAGGGGGCCATCGTCACCACCGCCGTCAGCGGTCTGGGCCTGAACCCCTTCCCCGGCCTGCTGGCCACGGAGGCCGAGCTGCCTGATCTGGCCGTGGTGCTCGGCGGCGACGGCACCGTGCTGGCCGCCGCCCGTCACCTGGCCAGCTACGGGGTGCCGGTGCTCAGCTTCAACGTCGGCGGCCACCTGGGCTTCCTCACCCACGACCGGCGCCTGCTCAGGCTGCAGGGGGATGGCCACGGGGAGTCCGGCGGCCACGATCCGGACGACACCCTCTGGCAGCGCCTGCGCGACGACCGCTTCGCGATCGAGCGGCGCATGATGCTGGAGGCCCGGGTCGATCGCGGCGACGGCGTGCCCCAGGAGGGGGACGGGGCGTCCGACGGTGATCTCGATCTCAGCGGGGTCGGCGATGGCCCCCATGCCGCCCTCAACGACTTCTACTTCCGTCCCGCCCTCGACGAGCTGTCCCCCACCTGCATGCTCGAGCTCGAGATCGACGGGGAGGTGGTGGACCAGTACCGGGGCGATGGCCTGATCATCGCCACCCCCACCGGCTCCACGGGCTACGCCATGGCTGCCGGTGGTCCGATCCTCCACCCGGGCATCGAAGCGATCGTGGTCACGCCGATCTGCCCGATGAGCCTCTCCAGCCGGGCGGTGGTGGTGCCCCCCGGGTCCAGGCTGTCGGTGTGGCCCCTGGGGGAGGCCAGCCGCCGGGTGAAGCTCTGGAAGGACGGGGCCCATGCCACCGTGCTGGAACCCGGGGATCGCTGCGTCCTGCAGCGGGGGCGCCATCCGGTGCTGATGCTCCAGCTCGAGCAGAGCCCCTCGTACTACAGCACCCTCACCCACAAGCTGCACTGGGCCGGCAGCCTCACCGCCGGCGAACCGTCCCGCAACTGATCCGCGCCCACCCTGAACCATGGCCCTGGAAATCGAGCGCCGCTTCCTCGTCCGCGGCGAACTGTGGCGCCCCCATGCGGTGGGAGAGAACCTGATCCGCCAGGGGTATCTGGCCAGCGGCCGTGAGGGGCTCACCCTGCGGGTGCGGCTGGCCCTCCCCCCGGAGGGCCCGATGGCGGCCTTTCTCACCCTCAAGCTGCCGGCCGCCGGCGAGGGCCCGACGGGGCCGGAGCACGGGGAGCCGATGCCGGCCGCCGGCGAGGCCCTGACGCGGCAGGAATACGAGTACCCGATCCCGGTGGCCGACGCCGAGGCCCTGCTGGAGCGGTGCGACCATCGGCTCGGCAAGACCCGCTTTGCCCTGGATCTGCCCGGGGGCGACTGGGTCCTGGATGTGTTCGAGGGGGCCAATGCACCCCTGGTGGTGGCGGAGGTGGAACTGGAGCGCGCCGACCAACCGGTGGCCGTTCCCCCCTGGTGCGCCAGGGAGATCACCGGCCGCCGCGAGCTCAGCAATGCCGCCCTGGCCCGCTGTCCCCTGGCGATGTGGCCGGAGGCCGACCGGCAGGCCCTGCTGGCCCAGGCCCACTGAGGACCCATCGTGGCGCCGCTCAGCCGGGCCCGGTCCCGTTGTCAGGGGGCAGGGCGCAGCAGTTGAAGCCGTCACGGCAGATCTTGCCGTGGTCCATGGCCCAGTTCAGCAGGGCCACCCGGTTCTTGGCGCCGGTCTTGGTGAAGATGTTGCTGACGTGGTTGTCGACCGTGCGCTTGCTGATGGTCAGCTGGCCGGCGATCTCGAGGTTGGTCAGTCCGGTGGCCACCAGCTCGATGATCTCGATTTCCCGCTCAGATAACTCGCTGTGTGGATGCACCATGGGCCGCTCCAGGGACGGGGATGGGGACAGGGAGCTGGAAGCCGCCAGGGACCTGCGCTCAGCCATCGGCTCCTCGGCGAGGGCTGTTTCACTCTAGGCAGCGGCTGCTCCATGATGCCCCTGTCTTGGAGATGGCCGTTGCAGCTTCGACAGGCCCTGGCGGACGGTCGGTTCGCCGTTACGGCAGAAGTGACACCGCCCCGGGGGGGCGATGTCACGCGCACCCTTGAGGCGGCGACGGCGCTGCGGGGTCTGGTGCATGCGGTCAACGTCACCGATGGCAGCCGTGCCGTGATGCGGATGAGCAGCCTGGCGGTGTGCCGTCTGCTGCTGGAGGCCGGCATCGAGCCGGTGCTGCAGATGACCTGCCGTGACCGCAACCGCATTGCTCTGCAGGCCGATCTGCTCGGAGCCCACGCCCTCGGCATCCGCAACCTGCTCTGCCTCACCGGTGACCCGGTGCGCGCCGGCGATCAGCCCGGGGTCCGTGCCGTCAACGAGCTGGAGGCGGTGCGGCTGCTGCAGCTGGTGCGGGGTCTCAACGCTGGCGAGGATCCGGTCAAAGGGGAGCTGCCGGATGGGGCCACGGCCCTGTTCCCCGGGGCCGCCGCCGATCCCCAGTCGCCCAGCTGGAGCGGCCTGCTCTCCAGGGTGCGCCGCAAGCAGGAAGCGGGCGCCCGCTTCCTCCAGACCCAGATGGTGATGGATGCGGCCGCCCTGCGCCGCTTTGTGGAGGAGATCACCGGACCGCTCGGACTGCCGGTGCTGGCCGGGGTGTTTCTGCTCAAGTCGGCCCGCAACGCCCAGTTCATCAACCGCGTCGTGCCGGGGGCCTGCATCCCCCAGTCCCTGATCGACCGCCTCGCCGGCGCGGCCGATCCGGCGGCGGAGGGGGTGGCGATCGCCGCGGAACAGGTGGCCTCCTACCGCTCCATCGCCCAGGGGGTGCACCTGATGGCCATCAAGGCCGAACACCGCATTCCCCAGATCCTGCGGCTGGCGGGCCTAGGGGGCGCCGCTGGCGGCGAGGTCGGTGCCCAGGAGCTCGGCCATGGCCTTCTGCTGCGGTGAGGGGGTGCCCACGTCCTGGCGGCGGGAATCGGTGATCAGCCAGTCGAGGGCCGCTTCCTGGAGATCGAAGTGGTCGCCGTTGCGGTCGACGCAGTAGCGGCCGTAGACCAGCTTCTCGACAAGCTGGACCCCGGGGCCGATCCGGGAGTAATCGAAGATGATCGAGTTGTCGATCGTGGCCCCTTCGCAGATGTGACAGCTCGGCCCGATCATGGCCGGCCCGATGATCGTGACGCCGTTCTCGATGCGGGTCATGCCGCCCACGAAGATCGGCCCCTCGACGTGGATCTGGTCCCAGTCGGCCGCCACATTCAGGCCGGCATAGATGCCGGGGCGCACCTGCTTGCCGGGAATCTGCACCTGCCGCACATCCCCCTGCAGCACGCTGCGGATCGCCTGCCAGTAATCCGGCACCTTGCCGATGTCGACCCACTCGAACTCCATGGGCAGGGCATAGAAGGGGGCCCCGGATTCCACCAGTCTGGGGAACAGATCGGCAGCGATATCGAAGGGTTCGCCGCTGGGAATGAAGTCGAGGACTTTCGGTTCGAAGATGTAGATGCCGGTGTTGATCATGTCGCTGGCGGCCTCTTCCACCGACGGCTTCTCCTGGAAGGAGAGCACCCGGCCGGCTTCGTCGGTCACCACCACCCCGTAACTGCTCACCTGGTCACGGGGCACCCGTTTGGTGATCAGGCTGGCCATGGCTCCCTTCTCGCGATGCCGCCGTACGGCTTCCGTGAGGTCGAGGTCGATGAGGGCATCGCCGCAGAGCACCACGAAGGTGTCGTCGAAGAAGGATTGGAAGTCCTGGATCTTCTTCAGGCCCCCGGCCGACCCCATGGCTTCGCCGATCAGCTCGCCGTCCTTGATGCGCCCCTCGAAGCTGTAGGCGATCTGGACATCGAAGCGCTGGCCATCGCGGAAATAGTTCTCGATCTCCTCCGACAGGTGGGAGACATTGACCATGATTTCGTTGAAGCCGTGCTCCCGGAGCAACTCAAGCAGAAACTCCATCACGGGTTTCTGGAGGATCGGGATCATCGGCTTGGGCGTTGTGTGCGTGATCGGACGCACCCTTGTTCCCTTGCCTGCCGCCAGGATCATCGCCTTCATCGGCGTCGTTTCAGGTCGGAGGTGAACAGTCAGCCTACGGAGAAAACTCAGGCGGCCACTGCCTCCAGAGCCGGCCCCCTATCTGACCCCTGCCCCGGCAGCCGCGGCAGGCTGAGCGCCTCGACCCGCTCCTCCCCGCGGCGACGCAGGCTGAGGGGGCCGTAGAGGCCGCTGTCCTGGGCCAGTTCCACCTTGCCCTGGGAGGAGAGGAACAGCAGGGCCCAGAAGACCCCCACCCGGTCGCTGTCCAGATCGGTGTCCTCCGGCGAGCCGGAGGGGGTGCTGGCCAGGGTCTCCGCCCAGGCGCCCACCAGGGCATCGAAGGCCACCCACTCGAGGGTCTCGGCGGTGGGCGCCCACTCCAGCAGGAAGCGGCTCAGGGCGGCGGTGGTCTCCGGCAGTTTCTCCCGGTGGGCCAGGGAGGCCACCTGGGCGATCGCCGCCCGTTCGCTGTAGCGACGGGCGCGGGGCCTGGTGCGGCCTTCGCCCCCGTCCTGCTCGAGCCGCTCGGCGATGTCCTCGAGCTGGCGGATCAGTTCCCCCAGGGTGACGGGGCGCTGCAGCGGGGGTGGCGCCACCGGCCGGCGCTGCAGGTGCCGTTCCGGTCGCCGCGGCAGGGCCACGGCGGAGGGGTCCCAGCCGTCGTCCTCCTCGGCGGCGAAGGGGTCCTCCAGCAGCGGCTCGGGCGGAAAGGTGGCCGATTCCAGCAGTTCCGCCTTGAGCCCCACCAGCACCGAGGCGGCCAGGAAGGCCTCGCTGGACTCGGCCAGATCCCGTTCGTAGCTGCCTCCCTGGGGGGCGAGGCGCCTGGGCAGCTCGATGCGCTGGCGCAGCTGGTCGAGGAAACCGTCGACGACGGCGATCACATCCACGTCCCAGGGATCGATGTCGCCCCTCTCGGCCGCGTCCTGGAGCAACCGGATGGCGAGTCTGGCGCCCGCTTCTGCCACGCGCGATGTCCTGCTCGGAGGGTGCCGTCCCTGGGCAAGCTACCGGTTGCGGCCCGATGGCACCAGTCGCGTTGATGACCGAACCGGCCCCATCGGCCTCAGTCGGCGGCCAGCGAGAGGCTGCCTTCGCCCCCCTCATCACGGGACGGGGCCGAACTCTCCCCGGCGGCCGGCAGCAGCCCCAGCTGGGCATCCACCGTGGCCCGGTAGCGGCGCAGATCGTTCTCCAGCTCGCTGATCCGCACCTGCTGGGCCTCCACCTCGCCGACGCTCTGCAGGGTTTCCACCTTCTTCACAACGCCGCTCCAGACGGCGTAGATCCAGGCGGCGGTGGCACCGAGACCGCCGACCAGCAGCAGCAGGGCCGCCAGCGGCAGGGTGGTGCTCACGCCCGGCAGGAAATGCACCGTGGTGGCCGTGGTGTTCTCCAGGGTGAACATCACCGTGGCCAAGCCGAAGCTGAAGATCAGAAGGAAGTTGATCTGCCGCATGGAGACCCTCGCTGTGCGATGGAGGAGCGTAGGCATCCTCCCCGGAGGATGGCGCCATGGCCCCGGGCCTGCGCAGGGTTTCGTAACCGGCCCCAGACCCGACCCCCGACCGTGGCGGGGACGGGGCTCAGCCGAGGGCCGGGGCGTGCAGCAGGGCCGGCGGCAGGTTGCCGAAGGCGCCGGTGGCCATCACCGCCGGGACCGGGGCTCGGCCCACCTTCACCATGGCCACCGACTCCCGCTCGACCAGGGCCTCGATCGCGGCCCGGTAGCTGTCGGTGACCAGGCGCGGGTAGAGGCCGATGCCGATGATCGGCACCAGCAGGCAGGAGATCACGTAGATCTCCCGCGGCTCGGCGTCGACCAGGTGGGTGTGGGAGGCGAGCTCGGGGTTCTCCTTGCCGAAGAAGATCTCGCGCAGCATCGACAGCAGGTAGATGGGGGTCAGGATGACGCCGATGGCCGCCAGGACGGCGATGACGATCCGGAAGCTGAGGCTGTAGGCCTCACTGGTGGCGAAGCCCACGAACACCATCAGCTCGGAGACGAAGCCGCTCATGCCCGGCAGGGCGAGGGAGGCCAGGGAGCAGACGGTCCAGAGGGCGAACATCTTGCGCATCTTCTGGCCCACCCCGCCCATTTCGTCGAGCTGGAGGGTGTGGGTGCGGTCGTAGGTGGCCCCCACCAGGAAGAACAGGCTGGCCCCGATCAGGCCGTGGCTGATCATCTGGAGCATGGCGCCGCTGGTGCCGAGGGCGCTGAAGCTGCCGATGCCGATCAGTACGAAGCCCATGTGGCTGATCGAGCTGTAGGCGATCTTGCGCTTGAGGTTGCGCTGGGCGAAGGAGGTGAGGGCGGCGTAGATGATGTTCACCACCCCCAGGATCACCAGCAGGGGGGCGAACTGGACGTGGGCCTCGGGCAGCAGTTGCACGTTGAAGCGCAGCAGCGCGTAGCCGCCCATCTTGAGCAGGATGCCCGCCAGCAGCATGTGCACCGGCGCGGTGGCCTCACCGTGGGCATCGGGCAGCCAGGTGTGCAGGGGCACCACCGGCAGCTTGACGCCGAAGGCGATCAGCAGGGCGGCGTAGCAAAGCACCTGGAAGCCGGTGCCGAACTCCTTGGCCGCCAGAACGGTGTACTCGAAGCTGGGGGCGCCGCCGCCGTAGAAGGCCATCGCCAGGCCCGCCAGGAGGATGAACAGGGAACTGCCGGCCGTGTACAGGATGAACTTGGTGGCGGCGTACTGGCGCTTCTTGCCGCCCCAGATGGCCAGCAGCAGGTACACCGGCAGCAGTTCCAGCTCCCAGGCCAGGAAGAACAGGAGCATGTCCTGCACGGCGAAGACGGCGATCTGGCCGCCATCCATGGCCAGGAGCAGGAAGTAGAAGAGCTTGGGCTTGAAGGTGACCGGCCAGGCGGCCAGGCAGGCCAGGGAGGTGATGAAGCTGGTGAGCAGGATCAGCGGCATCGAGAGGCCGTCGGCCCCCACCGACCAGGCCAGCCCCAGATCGGGCAGCCACTGCACCCGCTCCACCAGCTGCAGGCCGGGATCGGCCGGGTCATAGCCGCGCAGGTAGGCCGCCACGGTCACCAGGAAGGTGGTGAGGGCGACGCCGAGGGCGTACCAGCGGACCTGCTTGCCATCGCCCTTGTCGGGCACGAAGGGGATCAGCAGAGCGGCGCCGATCGGGAACAGAATCGCGGTGCTCAGCCAGGGAAAGGGCACAGAAACGGTGCTGTCCATCTGGCCGGAGTGTAGAAATCCCTGCCTCCGACACACCCACCGGATGGGCGTTGTCACACACAGCGGGGCTCAGCCGAAGGCGCTGAACAGGAGCACCAGGCCGATGACGCCGCCGAAGACGATCAGCGCATAGAACTGGACCCGGCCGGTCTCGAAGTACTTCAGGCCCTCGCCGCTGCCCAGGGTGAGCAGGCCCGTGAGGTTCACCACCCCGTCCACCACCTTGGAGTCGACGTCGAGCACCTGGCGTGCCAGGCGGCGGCTGCCCTGGACGAACAGCTTCTCGTTGATGGCATCGAGGTACCACTTGTTGGCCAGGAACCGGTTGATGGCCGGGAAGCGCCCCGCCACGGCGGTGCCCAGGTCGATGCGATGCAGGGCGTAGGCGAGCACCGCCAGGCCGATGCCGAGGCTGGAGATGGCCACCGAGGCACCCGCCAGGGGCAGGAACTCACCCCAGCGGAAATGCTCGGCCACCTCGACGGCCTCGGCGGGATCGACGAGCAGGCCGAAGCGGCTGTTCCAGGGGGTGCCGAGCAGGCCGATCAGTACCGACGGGACCGCGAGCACCACCAGAGGGGCCGCCATCTGCCAGCCCGATTCGTGGGGATGGCTGGCATGTTCGTGGTGGCCGTCGTCGGCGGATCCGCCCGCGGGCTGGCCCGCGGCGCTCAGCAGCTGGGCGCGGATGCCGGCGTCCTGGCCGCGGAAGGAGCCCTCAAACGTGAGGAAATAGAGGCGGAACATGTAGAAGGCGGTCATCCCGGCGGTCAGGAAGCCCATGGCCCAGAGCAGCGGGAAGCTGTTGAAGGCCTGGCCGAGGATCTCGTCCTTGCTCCAGAAACCCGCCAGGGGGGGGATGCCGCTGATCGCAATGCAGCCGATCAGGAAGGTGGCGGAGGTGATCGGCATGTACTGGCGGAGGCCGCCCATCAGGCGCATGTCCTGGGCCAGCACCGGCTCGTGGCCCACCACCTCCTCCATGGCGTGGATCACCGAGCCGGAGCCGAGGAACAGCATCGCCTTGAAGAAGGCGTGGGTGACCAGGTGGAACATGCCCGCCACCGGGGCGCCGCAGCCCATGGCCAGCATCATGTAGCCGAGCTGGGAGACGGTGCTGTAGGCCAGCCCCTTCTTCAGATCCATCTGGGTGAGGGCGATCGAGGCCCCCAGGAACAGGGTGATGGTGCCGATCACGGCGATCACCAGCTGCACCTGCGGAAAGGGCTCGTAGACCGGCTGCAGCCGGGCCACCAGGAAGACGCCGGCCGCCACCATGGTGGCGGCGTGGATCAGGGCCGAGATGGGGGTGGGGCCCTCCATGGCGTCGGGCAGCCACACGTGCAGGGGGAACTGGGCCGACTTGGCCATCGGGCCCATGAACACCAGCAGGCAGAGCAGAACGGCCACCCCGGTGGGCAGGCCGCCGCCGGCCACGGCGGCCGAGAGCCGTTCACCGATCTCTTCGAAGCCGAAGCTGCCGGTGGCCCAGAACAGGCCGAGGATCCCCAGCAGCAGGCCGAAGTCGCCGACCCGGTTGACCACAAAAGCCTTCTGGGCGGCGTTGGCGGCGGCGTCGCGGTCGTACCAGAAGCCGACGAGCAGGTAGGAGCACATGCCCACCAGCTCCCAGAAGACGTAGATCTCGAGCAGGTTGGGGCTGATCACCAGCCCCAGCATCGAGCTGCTGAACAGGGCCAGGTAGGTGAAGAAGCGGACATAGCCCTTGTCGTGGGCCATGTAGCCGTCGGAATAGACCATCACCAGCAGGGCGATGGTGGTCACCAGCGACAGCATCACGGCCCCGAGGGCGTCGACGCGGAAGCCCATCTGCAGGTGGAAGGTGCCGGCGCCGGCCCAGTCGAACAGCACCTCCGTGGCGCCGGCTCCGGCCAGCTGCTCCGCCAGGATCGCGAAGCTCAGCACCGCGGCCATGCCCACGCTGGTGATGAGCAGCAGGGCCACCGGCTTGCGCAGGCGGTTGACGGTGCGGTTGAAGCTGATCAGCCCCAGGCCGGTGAGGCAGGCCCCCAGCAGGGGCAACACCGGGATCAGCCAGGCAAGTTCGGAAGCGGCGGGCATCCTGGGGGCTCTGTTGGCGCGAGTTTAGGCAGGCCCGTCGGCCTGGCTCCGCCTCTGTGGTGGCCTGCCCATCGACCCCCGCCGGCTGGTGGGGGCTTCAGCCCAGCCAGTGGGCGAGGGCCGTGCGCGAGAAGCTGGTGGCGCCGAGGCCGATCCAGCGGTGGGCCCACCAGAACACGCCGATGGCGATGGCGATCCCCAGCTGGGAGGGCCGCAGGAATTCCGCCGCCACCAGCGTCTGACGGCCGTCCAGAACGGCGGCGAAGGGCAGCACCGACGTGGAGGCCCGCAGTTCCTCGAAGGCGGCGCCGAAGCGGTTGCGCAGGCGCCGGTCCCCGTTCCAGACGGCGAACAGGTGATGGCCG
Organism: Synechococcus sp. UW140; assembly: GCA_943369455.1. GTDB lineage: Bacteria > Cyanobacteriota > Cyanobacteriia > PCC-6307 > Cyanobiaceae > Cyanobium. The sequence goes on along the minus strand of CALRND020000012.1, from coordinate 35,809 downwards.
ATCAGCCCCACACAGGCCACCAGGGTGAAGCTGGTGCCGATCCAGAGCAGGTGGGTGGCGCACCAGAGCACCTGGCCCACGGCCTGGGGATGGCGGCTCACCCGGATGATCCCGGTGGCGTACAGACGCACCTGGGGCTTCAGCACCGCCGGGATCTCAAGCAGGTTGTAGGTGGCGGGGTACAGGAACAGGAAGCTGATGGCCGTGCCGGTCCAGACCAGCGGCACCACCCAGGGCTGGTCCTGCAGGTTCCAGAGCCTGACCCCGTCGTAACGGTGGGCGAGGAAGTAGCCCACCACCACCACCGCCGAGGGAATGCTGAGGCCGGCGAACAGCAGGCGCCAGAGCCGGGCCCCGATCCGCGCCTCCCCCCAGGCCCTCAGGGAGGCCCCGCCGCTGTGGATCAGGGCGAAGAGCACCAGCAGGGCCAGCATGACCACGCTGCTGTGCTGGGGACCCGCGGTCAGCAGGGGAAGCGAGGGCATGGGGGAGCGGCGTCCTGGTGCGGATGTGAAGGGCCGATTCTCGCCATCGGGGGAGCCCCCTAGAGTTCCGCACGGCCTGCCGGCTCCGGCGAACGGTCCCCCCGCGGCCTCCCCGACCCATGGCAGATCTGCCTTTCACCCTCGACCAGCTGCGCATCCTGCGGGCCATCGCCAGTGAGGGCAGCTTCAAGAAGGCGGCCGACAGCCTCTACGTCACCCAGCCGGCGGTGAGTCTGCAGATCCAGAACCTGGAGAAGCAGCTCGACGTCTCCCTGTTCGACCGCGGCGGCCGCAAGGCCCAGCTCACCGAGGCCGGCCACCTGCTGCTCAGCTACTGCGACCGGATCCTGAGCCAGTGCCAGGAGGCCTGCCGGGCCCTCGACGATCTCCACAACCTGCGGGGCGGCTCCCTGGTGGTGGGGGCAAGCCAGACGACGGGCACCTATCTGATGCCCCGGATGATCGGTCTCTTCCGCCAGAAGTACCCGGACGTGGCGGTGCAGCTGCAGGTGCACAGCACCCGCCGCACCGGCTGGAGCGTGGCCAACGGCCAGATCGACCTGGCGATCATCGGCGGTGAACTGCCGGCGGATCTCAACGACCTGCTGCAGGTGGTGCCCTACGCCAACGACGAACTGGCCCTGGTGCTGCCCCCCAAGCACCCGCTCTCCCGCCTGCCCGAGCTCACCAAGGACGACCTCTACCGCCTCGGCTTCGTCTGCCTCGATGCCCAGTCCACCACCCGCAAGATGGTGGACCAGCTGCTGAGCCGCTCCAAGCTCGACGTGCAGCGGCTCAAGATCGAGATGGAGCTGAACTCCTTCGAGGCCATCAAGAACGCCGTTCAGGCGGGCCTGGGGGCGGCGTTCCTGCCGGTGGTGTCGATCGAGCGGGAGCTGGCCGCCGGCACCCTGCACCGGCCCCAGGTGGCCGACCTGATGGTGCGGCGCCAGCTGAAGCTGATCACCCACCCGGCCCGCTACTGCTCCAGGGCCGCCGACGCCTTCCGCCGCGAAGTGCTGCCGGTGTTCGCCAGCCCGGACAGCCCCCTGCGCCAGGTGCAGACCACGCCGGGGCTGGCCGAGCGCAACGGGCTCAGAACTGATCGGCCTCCGGTGTGATGCCGACGGCGTCATCGGCGGCGCCGGCGACCCCCCGGGTCTGGAACTTGTTGCCGGAGATATCCGTCTGGTAGACGCAGCGGACGATCGGCTTGTCGCGCACCGAGCCGATGTAGGCGAAGGTGTTCATGCGCTGCTTGCACTGGCGCATCTGCTCGGCGGTCACGGCGCCCTCCTTCTGCAGCACCGACCAGTTCTCCCGGCGGATGACGCAGCCGGGCTGGAGGGTCGGCTGCGTCACGAAGCTGCTGCTCGGGTTCATCGTGGTGTACAGCTCGATGTCCATCACGAAGGCGCTGGCGCCCCACTGCTTGCAGAACTCGGGGTCGGGCACCGCCATGTCGAGCTGCTGGGCGCTGGCGATGTTGCCCTGGTTCCCCTGGGTGGTGCTGGTCACGGCGCTGCCGATGCCGATGCCCACGACCAGCACGCCGGCCAGCACCGCCACCGTGGCCACGTTCAGCTGGATGTTGGGCCCGCCCCCCCCGCCGCCACCGCCGTTGCCGGCGGGGGGCCGGCCGCCGCCGCCACCGTTGCTGCCGCGGCGGCCCTGGGGCCCGTAACGGGGATCCTCCCGGCGGTCGTAGCGCGCGTCGGCCCGAGGGTCGTAGCGGGGGTCGGGGCGGTCGGATCGGGGCGCGTAACCGCCCGGTTCGGGCCGGCCACCGCTGCTGCGCGAGCGGGTCACAGGGTTTCCGGGCTGCGGGGCAGGCCCATCGAGTAATTGAGAACCCGGGCCTCGGGGTTGTAGCTGAGTTCGCCGGCCTGGAGCATCTGACGCACCAGCCCCTCCAGTTCGGAGCCGATGCGGCGCAGGCTGTAGTCGCTCAGCTCCTGGCCGGCCTGGGCCGCCACCAGCTCCCGGAACCGGGCGCGCACCTTCTCGAGGGCGGCCTCGTCCCAGAGGAACTCGTTGTCGGGATCGATGTCGAGGGTGAGCTGGTCGGGGTCCGGGATGAGGTCGTCGTTCTCGACGCGCGCCGTGAACAGCCGGATGTGGCGGGTGGTGGACTTGAGCAGCGTCTCGACCATGGGCTCGGCCTCGGGGCGGGGATCGGAAGAAGGGGGTGGCACCCGTTGAGTGCTGCCCAGACTTTAGGTAGGTCGGCGGCCGTTTCCGTCGCCGCGGCCCCCCGGCGCCGGTCGCCCCTGCCCTGGGAGGCCCGATAAGGTTGCTGCTGATCTCGGGTACGACATGCGGGTTGTCATCGCCGGGGCCGGTCTGGCCGGCCTGTCCTGCGCCAAATACCTCTGCGATGCCGGCCACACCCCGATCGTGCTCGAAGCCAGAGACGTGCTGGGCGGCAAGGTGGCGGCCTGGCAGGACGCCGACGGTGACTGGTACGAAACCGGCCTGCATATCTTCTTCGGCGCCTATCGCAACATGCGCCAACTCTTCGCCGAGCTGGACATCGAGGATCGCCTGCAGTGGAAATCCCACTCCATGATCTTCAACCAGAAGGAAGTTCCCGGCACCTACAGCCGCTTCGATTTCCCGGACCTGCCGGCCCCGCTCAACGGGGTGGCGGCAATCCTGGGCAACAACGACATGCTCACCTGGCCGGAGAAGATCGCCTTCGGTCTCGGTCTGGTGCCGGCCATGCTGCGCGGCCAGGCCTATGTGGAGGAATGCGACAAGTACAGCTGGAGTGAATGGCTGCAGATTCACAATATCCCCGAGCGCGTCAACGATGAAGTCTTTCTCGCCATGAGTAAGGCGCTCAACTTCATCAACCCCGAAGAGATCTCCAGTACGGTGGTCCTCACCGCCCTCAACCGCTTCCTCCAGGAAACGGACGGCTCCAGAATGGCCTTCCTGGACGGCAACCCGCCGGAGCGGCTCTGTCAGCCGATGGTCGATTACATCGAGGCCCGGGGCGGGGAGGTGCACCTGGAGTCGCCCCTCAGGGAGATCCGCATCGACAAGGACGGCGCCGTGACGGGCTTCCGCATCGGCGGCATCAAGGGCCGGCCCGAGCGGGAGATCCAGGCCGACGCCTACGTCAGCGCCATGCCCGTCGATCCGCTCAAGCTGCTGCTTCCGGACGCCTGGAAGTCGCTGCCTTACTTCAGCAAGCTCGAGGGCCTGCGGGGGGTGCCGGTGATCAACATCCATCTCTGGTTCGACCGCAAGCTCACCGACATCGACCACCTGCTGTTCAGCCGCTCCGACCTGCTCAGCGTCTATGCCGACATGAGCAACACCTGCCGGGAGTACGAGGATCCCGACCGCTCCATGCTTGAGCTGGTGTTCGCCCCGGCCGCCGACTGGATCGGTCGCCCCGATGCGGAGATCGTGGCCGCCACCATGGAGGAGCTCAAGCGCCTGTTCCCCACCCACTTCACCGGCGACGCCCCGGCCGTGTTGCGCAAGTCGGTGGTCGTCAAGACGCCACTGTCCGTCTACAAGACCGTGCCGGGCTGCCAGCAGCTGCGGCCCTCCCAGGATTCCCCCATTCCGAACTTCTTCCTTGCGGGCTGCTTCACCATGCAGCGCTACCTGGCCTCGATGGAGGGGGCGGTGCTGAGCGGCAAGCTCTGCGCCGCCGCCGTCGACGCCCACCTCTCCGGCAGCGGTAAGGGTCCGGCCCCCGCCCAGAGCCTGGCGACGGTGTGAGCGTGCTGGCCCCGCTGCCCCTCGACCGCTCCTCCGATCTGGAGGAGGCCTACGAATCCTGCCGACAGGAGACGGCGCAGTGGGCCAAGACCTTCTATCTCGGCACGATGCTGCTGCCGCCGGCCAAGCGCCGGGCCATCTGGGCGATCTACGTCTGGTGCCGCCGCACCGACGAACTGATGGACAGCGCCCAGGCCCAGACCCTGTCCGCCGAGGTCCTGCTGGAACGTCTCGATGCCTGGGAGGAGCGCACCCGCGCCCTGTTCGCCGGCCATGCCGTCGATGGCCTCGACCGGGTGATGCTGGACACGATCGAGCGCTTCCCCCAGCCCCTGCAGGCCTATCTCGACATGATCGAGGGCCAGCGGATGGACGTGCTGCGCGACCGCTACGCCAGCTTCTCCGATCTCCAGCTCTACTGCTACCGGGTGGCGGGCACCGTGGGCCTGATGACCCAGGAGGTGATGGGGGTCGATGCGGCCTACACCTCCGCTCCCTGGAGCGAGCGCCCCGACACCTCCGAAGCGGCCGTGGCCCTGGGCATCGCCAACCAGCTGACCAACATCCTGCGGGATGTGGGCGAGGATCGCGGCCGCGGCCGCATCTATCTGCCCCAGGAGGATCTCGACCGCTTCGGCTACTCCGAAGCCGATCTGATGGCCGGGCGTCTCAATGAGAACTGGCAGGCGCTGATGCGGTTCCAGCTGGAGCGGGCCCGGGACTGGTTCAATCGCTCCGAGGCCGGGGTGCGCTGGCTGGCCCCGGATGCCCGCTGGCCCGTGTGGGCGTCGCTGCGGTTGTACAGGGGGATCCTTGATGTCATCGAGAGGTTGGATTATGACGTCTTCAATCACCGCGCCTTTGTGCCCAGGGTCGGCAAATTGCTGGATCTTCCCCTCTCCTATGTGATCGCCCAGACGCGATGAAGCGGCGCCCCATCCGCCAGGCCCTCAGCCTCACCCTCGCCGCCTCCGCCGCCTGCGCCACCACCGCCGGGCTGGCGCTGCCGGACCCGGCCCTGGCCCAGTCCCTGCCGGCCACGGAGAGCCCGCCCGAGGTGAAGGCCGTCGAGGGTCTGGGCGCGGGATGGCCCGGCCCGATGCCCAGCGGCGACCGTCTGCCCGCCCTGCCCCCCGAGCTCCTGGGGGCCCTGACGATGGAGCAGGCGGCGGCCTGGGCCGTGGACCGCAATCCCGTGGTGCGCTCCGCCTACCAGTCGCTGGTGGCCACCCAGAACAGCCTCGGCGCCGCCTACGCCAGCTGGTGGCCCACCCTCAACCTCAGCCTCAACGGCGGGCCCTACGCCTCCAAGACCTTCTACAACTACCCCTTCAGTGCCTCCGCGGGCTTCTCCATCTCGGGCTCCGGTCTCAGCAGTCAGAGGGTGTTCGAGGCCAGCTACTTCCAGGCGATCGGCCAGATCGACACCACCTGGAACCTGATCGATCCCACCCGGTCGGCCACGATCTGGCAGAACAAGTACCTGGTCCGCCAGGCGGCCGACACCTATGTGATCACCCGCCGCGACCAGCGCCTCAAGACCCAGTCGGCCTACATCGATCTGCAGCGGGCCCTCGCCGCCGTCCAGACCGGCCGCCAGATCGTCGAGAACGACGAGCTGCTGTATCGCCTCGCCCAGACCCGGGTGCAGATGGGGGTGGCCTCCAAGCTGGAGGTCTTCAAGCAGCAGACCGTCCTGCTGGCCGATCGCCAGGCCCTGCTGGCCGCCGAACAGCAGGTGGAGACGGCCCGGGCCAACCTGGCCCAGCTGCTGGCCACCCCCAGTCCCGACGCCCTCACCCCCGCCACGCCCTTCGCGCCCCTCGGCGCCTGGGACCATTCCCTCGACGACTCGATCACGGCCAGCCTCGCCTACCGCAAGGTGCTGGAGCAGCAGCTCCTCGCCGTCCAGACCAACGAGGCCCAGGCGCGGATCTACCTGGCCACCTACCGCCCCACCCTGCAGCTGATCACGTCCCTCTACTGGACCAAGGGGGTGGGGTATCTCAACCAGGGCCCGCCGTTCGTGCCCAACGCCCGCTCCGACGAATGGAACGGATCGGCCCTGCTGCAGCTGACGTTCACGGGCTTCGACGGCGGCCAGGCCCGCATGAACGCCGCCGCCGCCCGGCGTCAGGCGGCGGCCGCCGCCGAGACCTACAGCGCCACCGTGCTGCAGGTGCGCAGCGACGTGCAATCCCTGGTGGCCCAGGCCCGCTCCGGCCGCAGCATCGTGCTGGCCGGCGCCGAACGGGTCAAGGCGGCCAACGGGGCCCTGCGCCTCCAGACCCTGCGCTTCAACGCCGGCTACGGCACGATCACCGATGTGGTGCAGGCCCAGCAGGAGATCAGCCAGGCGGTGAGCTCCTACATCCAGAACCTGGCCACCTACAACGACACCCTGGTGCAGCTCAGCCGCTCGAGCGGCCTGCAGGTTCAGCCTGATCCCGCCCTGCTCCAGGCGGTGGGCAATCCCCTGCAGACCCTGCGTCTGCCGACACGGATGGGGCAGATGCGCTGATCTGCTCCATTCGACGCTGGCGCATGGCCCGGGCCCGGGCATTGAGCTGCTCGAAGCCGGGGTCGTTGAGGATCGAGCAGACCTGGCCCTGCAATTCGCTGGCGTTGATGTTGATCTCCATCTGCCGGATCTGGTCCCGCAGGGAGTTCTCCCGATCCGCCACGGCCCCCGACATCCGGTTGAAGGCCCGCACCAGTCGGCCGATGGCGTCCTCCGCCGGGTAGGTGAGGGCCTGATGGCCCTTGCCGTCGGCGATGGCGTCGGCGGCGGTGGCCAGCTCCCGCAGCTCCCGGCGGATGCCGCGGGCGATCAGCCAGGCGGCGACACCACTGGCGCTGATCAGGATCAGGGTGAGCACCACCAGACGACGGACCATCTGGTCCTTGGCCAGCTGCATCGGCAGGAGGGCATCCGCCAGGGCCTCCTCCTCCACGGACACGACCGCCAGCCAGTTCCACTCCGGGAAGGTGGCGATATAGAGGTGCTGCAGCACCGGGGTGTCGGTGCCAGGGGGGCGCACCATGGCCTTGCGCTCGAACGGCTGGCTCTGGCTCAGGGTGCGTGGATCGGGAATGCCGCCGTTCTGCCGCAGGGCCAGGGCCAGGTCGACACAGGCCTCGGTGTCGGCGGTCTGGTAGCTGCAGTACAGCCCTCCGGCGGGGGTGATGCCGAAGAAGGCCGCCTGGTGGGTCGCGGCGGGGAAGAGGCTGGAGCCGGCGGCGAGGAGCTTGGAGGCGGCCTGGGTGCTCACGTCCACCAGCAGGGCCATGTGGCCTTCCCCGGGTTTGCGGCCCGACAGGATGGTCAGCCGGGCCATCCGCCATTCCCCATCCAGCTGCAGCATGGCGGTGCGACTCAACTCCCCGGCAGGGGCGCCCTTGAACAGATGTTCGAAGTCGTCCACCGTCGCCGGCAGGGCCGGGGCGCCGGGCTTCAGGGCCTGACCCTGGCTGGTGATGCCCGTGAGGCGGCGCCAGGTGCCGCTGCTGTCGCGGTGGTAGACGGCGGCCCGCTCCCGGAGCAGGGCCAGGGGGAGTCGCAGTTGATTGTTCAGCAGGGCGGGGGCCTGGTCCTTCGTCAGGGGCTTGCCCTTCCAGGACAGCCGGCCTTCGGTGTCCAGCCGCAACGGCGCCAGGGCCCTGCTCAGGTCCTGGGAGTCCTGAAGGATGACCCGGCTGAACTCCTCGGCCGACTTCTGGATGATCGAGGTGGTGACCGCCAGGGAGGAGAGGTTGTCGTGGTCGAACATGGTGCTGATCTCAATCCGGGCCTTCTGGGCCAGGCGGATCGAGCCGATGGTGGCCAGCGCCAGGAAGATCGCCAGGCTCACGAGCGGGCCGCTGACCCCAAGCAGCATGAGCCGCACGGACAGGCGCAAGGGTCGCCCCTTCCTCACCCCCGCTGTCCGTTGAGGCCGTCCGGCGAGCCATTGGCGAATCTTCAAAAGGGCCTGCAACGCCATGTCTATGATTTTCCCACGTCCGTGAGATGGATCGCTTCATGACCAGGATCCTTTCCGTCCATTCCTTCCGCGGTGGAACGGGAAAATCCAACCTCTCGGCGAATCTGGCGGCCGCTTTCGCGGCCCGCGGACTCAGGGTCGGCGTCTTCGACACCGATCTTGCTTCACCAGGTATTCATGTCCTTTTTGGATTCACGGCAGGGCCGGAATCCCATACGCTCAATGATCATCTTCAAGGCTCCATTCCGATTGAGAAGTGCTCCCATGACGTGACCCCCGCCTCGATGGCGGGGGGCAAGGGGCGGATCTTTCTGGTGCCTGCTGCCATGGAGGGTGACCGGATCGCCCGGCTGCTGCGGGAAGGCTATGAGGTGGAGCGGCTCAACGATGCCCTGTTCAGCCTCGGCCAGAGCCAGCACCTGGATCTGCTGATTGTGGACACCCACCCCGGGATCAATGAGGAGACCCTGCTCTCCACCGCCATCTCCGATTGCCTGGTGATGGTGATGCGCCCCGACCAGCAGGACTACCTCGGCACGGCCGTGGCGATCGAAGTGGCCCAGAGGCTCATGGTGCCCGAGGCCCGCCTGGTGGTGAACAAGCTGCCGGCCCATTTCGATGCCGAACAGGTGCGCGCAAGGGTGGCCCAGAGCTACGGCATTCCCGTCGGAGCGATCCTGCCCCTCAGCGACGACCTGCTCACCATCGCCAGTGGCAGCCTGGCCCTGATGGATGTCCCCACCCACCCGTGGAGCGCCGGGGTGACCCAGCTCGCTGCCGACCTTGCCGATGCGCTCCTCTGAGCCCGCCAACGGTAACGACACCGACGCTGGTGCCTCCGCCGGCCCGGCGCCCCTGGCGCTGCCGGAGGGACCGCTGACCATGGCCCGGCTGCTGGCGCTCGAACCCGCCGCGCTGCGGCGGCTCCTGACGACGGGCCTGCGGGCCGGACTGGCCGACGCAGAGCTTGACGCCAGCTGTGCGGCCGCAGTGGCCCCCGGTCAGGCGGCGGCGGAGCTGCGGGCGCGGCTGCAGCAGCGGGGCTGGCTGGCCTGGGATCCCGATCGCCAGCGCTGGCGCACCCGGCTCGGCGCCACCACGCCGGGGGCTCCGCCTCAGGGCTGATCCGCCAGCGCCAGCCACTCCTCCAGCACCGGGTTGACCCGGGAAGGATTCTCGTCGTGGGGGCAGTGGCCGAGGCCGCTCAGGACGCGCAGGTCGCGGACGGCGGCGAAGGCCCCGGCCCAGCGCCGCGCCTCGGCCACCGGTTCCCACGGATCCGCCTCCCCCCACAGCAGCCGGACCGGGAGGGTCAGTTCCGCCAGCAGGTCCGGGGCGAGGCGGTCGCTGAAGAGGTTGATGAAGCCCCGGAAACTCTCATCGGCGCCGGGGCTGCGCGCCGGGGTCAGCAGCAGCTGCACCAGCTGGTCGTCGATGCCGTCGCCGGAGGGGTAGGCGGCGCCCAGCACCCGGCGGATCACCCCGGGGTTGGCCACCCAGCGGAACAGGCGCTCCGTGAGCCAACGCTGCCGCACCAGCCGCTTCAGCAGGGGCCGGCCGATCCGGCGCAGGGGCGGCTGCTCGCTCAGGCGGCGGTCATCGAGGCTGCGCTGGGCACAGTCGATCAGGATCACCTGGCGGGCGTCGTCGCCGAGCCTGGCGGCCGCGGCCAGGGCCACGACGCCGCCGATCGAATTGCCGACCAACTGGACCGGCGTGCCGATCACCTCCCGCACGAAGGCGGCCACCTGGTCGGCCCACAGGTCGATGCCGTAGCGCAGCGCCAGCCCGTCCTCCGGCTCATCTTCGAGCCGGGAGGGGGGCTTGCTGCTGGCCCCGAAGCCCACCAGATCGATGGCGAACATCGGGCGCCGCCCGGCCAGCGACGGCAGGTTGTGGCGCCAGTGCTCCTTGCAGGCGCCGAAGCCGTGGATCAGCAGCACGGGCAGTGCCCCGGTCGCCTCCGGGGCCGCCGAAGCGCTGGTCACATAGCTGATCGTGTGCCCCTGCCACGACCAGCTGCCCAGCCAGTCCGCCGGGAAGATCGTGCCGGCCTCGGCCGAGGGTGTGACGGTCATGGGGCCTGACGACAGGGGACTCAATGGGACCCCTTCCAGGGCTCGACCCTCCCATCTTCAATGGCCCAGATCCGATCGGCGTCATCCAGCAGGCGCAGGTCGTGGGTCACCAGCAGCACGGAGCTGCCCCGTTTGCGGCAGAGGTCGCCCAGCAGGGCCACCACTTCCTGACCAGCGCTGCTGTCGAGGGAGGCGGTGGGTTCGTCCGCCAGGACCAGGTCGGGCTCGGGGGCCAGGGCCCGGGCGATCGCCACCCGCTGCCGCTGGCCGCCGGAGAGCTCGGAGGGGAAGTGGTGCAGACGCTGGCCCAGACCCACCGCCTCGAGCAGGGCGGTGGCCCGGTGCCGGCGCCGCTCGGGGTCCGGCTCGCTCAGCTGGAGCACGAGCGACACGTTCTGCAGGCTGGTGAGGGAGGCCACCAGGTTGTGGCTCTGGAAGATGAAGCCGATGCGGCGGCGGATCTCCACCCGCATCCGCTCGCTGGAGCGCCGCACCTCGCTGCCCAGCACCCGCAGGGAGCCCTCCTGGACCGATCGCAGGGCTCCGACCAGGGTGAGCAGGGTGCTCTTGCCGCTGCCGGAGGGGCCCACCAGCAGGGTGATCTCGCCGGGGTTCACCGTGAAGCTGATCCCGTGCAGGATCTCGCTGCGCAGCGAACCTTCCCCGTAGGCGTGGCGCAGATTCTCAGCGACGACAGGCAGCATCGGGCTCAGAAGACGCTGGCGGGATCCGCATCCCGCAGCTTGTTGAGCGCGATGGCGGCCGCCACGGCGCAGACCCCGATGGTGAGGCTGAACACCAGCACGGTCTTGCCGGTGGTCATCACGATCTGGATGCCGGAGACGGCGGTGAGGAAGGCATAGAGGGCGGCGCTCGCCACAAGGGCCGGAACGAAGGAGGAGATCGCCAGGATCGAGGCCTCCTGCAGCACCAGGAGCAGCAGGAAACGGTTGCGGAAGCCGAGGGCCTTGAGGGTGGCGTACTCGTGCAGGTGGTCGCTGACATCGGTGTACAGCACCTGATAGACGATCACGCCCCCCACCAGCAGACCCATGATCGTGCCGAATCCGAAGATGATGCCGAAGGAGGAGCTGGTGTTCCAGTAGTTCTGCTCGCTGGCGATCAGCTCGGGCTTGGTGAACACCTGGAGCTGGCTGCCGTAGAGGGCCCGCAGGTGACGCTGGACCGGGGCGATGGCGGCCGGATCGGTGACGCGGATCAGGCCCATGGAGATCTCGCCCTCGTTGATCTGCTTGTAGGCGAGCTGCAGGGCCGTGGTGTCGCTGCTGATCAGGTTGCTGTCGGCGGCGAAGGTGGAGCCGAGGCGGAACAGGCCCACCACCCGGAAGGTCTTGGAGTAGTCGGAGAGGATCATCGTCTGGCTCCCCTGGGCCTTGACCGCCGCGGCGACCGGCCCGGTGTTGCTGTTGCCGGCCGCATCGAACAGCACGTAGCCGGGGGTGCGGATGCGGTCGATCTGCTCGCGCACCGGGGCCAGGTCGAGAATCTGCTGGTCGGGATCGAAACCGATCAGGCGCAGGCTGGTGGGCTTGATGCCACCCATCTGCTGGGCGTTCACATTGGCGACGTAAACGGGGATCACATCGGCCACCCCCGGCACCCCCAGCGACTGATAGAGCTGGGACTGGGGGAACTGCTGGAAGGCGCCGCTGTCGCGGGTGCCGGGGCTGATCACCACCAGATCGGTGATCAGGGCCTGGTAGAAGGTGGTGGCGCTGGTCAGCAGGCCGGACTGGAAGCCCAGCTGCATGAACATCAGCAGGGCGGCAAAGCCGATGCCGGTGACCGCCACCAGGTAGCGGATCGGCTGGCGCTTCAGCTGCAGCCAGGCCACCGGCAGATCGCCCAGGCTGCGCCTCAGGGAGCCACCGATCACGGCAGGAAGCGGACGTTCACGTTCAGTCCGCTGAGTTTGGCGAGGCGGGCGGAGTCGGCGGGGGTCAGGGCGATCTTCACCAGCACCACCCGGGCATTGACGTTGTTGTTGGAATTGACGCTGAACAGATCCCGGTCGGAGACCTCCCCGGTGATGTCCAGGACCCGGCCCTGCAGCTTGCCGCTGAAGCCGCCGCTCTCCGGCCAGATCTCCACCGGCTGGTCTGGGCGCACCTGGGGAATGTCGCTCTGGAACACCTGGGCCCAGACCTGCATGGCGCCGATCTTCCCGATCTGGGCGAGGCCCTGGTCGGTTTCCTTCATTCCCGGCCAGCTGTAGATCCGCAGCAGCTTCCCGTCGAGGGGGGAGCGGATCTCGGCGTTGCGCAGCTGGCTGCGGGCCTGGGCGAGGTTGGCCTTGGCCACGGCCACGTCGGCGACGGCCACCTCCCGGTCGACCGGGCGGACCGTGAGGTTGTCGTAGAGGGTGCCCTTGAGGGCCTGGATGTTGGCCTGGCCCTGGGCGAGGGCCGCATCGGCCTTGCCGAGTTCCTCCTCGGAGATCGCCCCGGCCTTGAACAGCTCCACACTCTTCTGCTGGCTGATCTTGAGGTAGGGAATCACCACCTGCTCGGCCTTGAGATCCGCCTCGGCCTTGGCCCGGGCCCCCTGGCGGGCCCCCGCATCGACCTGGGCCAGCTTGGCCTCGCTGAGGGCCAGCTGGCTCTCGGCCTGGACGACCCCCTTGCGGAGGCTGGCCCAGCTGCTGAGGAAACCCAGCAGCTGGTCGCGGCGGATCGCCGCCCCCTCGGGCACCAGCCACTTGTCGACGACCTCCGAACCGCCGCTGTTGCCCGAGGCGCTGGACAGGGACACGACCCCCCCCTGGGGGGTGAGGCGACCCAGGGCGGTCACGGCCCGGGGCGCCAGGGGCGGTGGCGGCGGGGCGGGGCGGTGGGTCAGCTGCCAGCCCGCCAGCCCCAGCACGGCCAGCACCGACACCGTGACGACCTTGCGGCGGCCGCTCCCCCAGGCCCGCTCCCGCCAGGTGCGCTGCAGGCCCTCCAGCCTGTCGCCGTGCGGCGTTTCCGTCACGAACCGAGGGGCTCCGGGCGCGCCATGGTAACCGCCGGGTCCGCTTCCAGCCAGCGGCGGTGCATGCGGCGGAACTCGATCGAGAGGATGTCGGAGGCCACATGCCGCTCCTGGGTGAGATCCAGGGGGACGGGGGTCGGCCGCTGGCTGCGCACCACCCCATGGTCCTCCTGGAAGATGGTGCGGGAGATGGCGATCGACTGGGCTTCGCTGCCGGGCAGGCGGAAGCGTTTGCGTTTCGAATACTTCACCCAGCGGGCCAGGGTGTGGGCGTCGCTCTGGGGCAGGCTGGCGTTGAAGAACACGAAGCGCAGCTGGTCGCCGATGCTGGTGTCGACGATGTTGAGGTTGGGGTAATAGAAGCTGAAGGTGGTGGTGGCGCAGAGGGGACCGCTCTGGCCGCCCAGGGTGCGCAGCAGCTTGAGGATCCCTTTCACCGGCAGTTCGAAGCTCACCGTGGCGGCGATCATGCGGTCCTCCTTGCGGAGATCGACGGGGATCGAGAGGGGTGAATCCTGGCTGGCGAAGGTGCCCTTGTGCACCCAGTAGGCATGGGAATTGTCGAGGTTGGACTCGATCACCCGGCTGAAGTGGGTCTCCCAGTCGAAGCTGCTCTCCACATGGCCCCAGGTCTCGTCCGGGAAGACGGGCAGATCGGGCAGCAGGGCTGGATCGGGCGGGCCCTCACCCCACCACATCCAAATGAAGCCCCGGGACTCAACCGCCGGCCGCTCACCCACCAGGGCGCTGCGCGCCGGGGGGCTGGAGCCGGCCGGCTCGGCGGGCGCCTCCAGGCAGGTCCCGTCGGCGGCGAATTTCCAGCCGTGGAAGGGACAGCGCAGGCAGCCGCCCTCCTCCAGCCGCCCCAGGGCCAGGGAGGCCCCCCGGTGGGGACAGCGGTCGCTGAACAGCCTGGGCCGGCCTTCCGCATCCGGGAAGAGCACGAAATCGTGGCCCGCAAAGGGGACGGCCACCGGTCCCTTCCGGAAGGCGAACGAAGAAGCGACGGCGTACCAGCAGTTCTGGGCCAGTTGAGACACCTGGGGAGGGGATGTCTCTGAGGCGGACCCAGACACGGACCCAGAGAATGACATGCTCTGCCGATGCTGCGCGGATCTTAAGCGAAGCGTCCCGATGGAGAGAGCGACACCCCCTAGATTGGCGCCGCCGCCAAGGTTGGGTCGCCCCACACTGCCGTCCGCATGATCCGCAAGTGATTCGCAAGCTGCGCAGTCCTCTGGCGATCGTGTTTCTCACCCTGTTGCTGGACAAGCTGGGCGAAAACATCGTCTATCCTCTGCTCCCCTTCATCCTCGAGAAGTTCTCTCCGGACGGACTCACCCTGGGACTGCTGGCCTCCACGGCCACTCTGTTTTCCGTGCTGGCGTCACCGATCATCGGTTCCCTCAGTGATGCCTGTGGCAGGCGGCCGGTGATCCTTCTCTGCGTGGCCATCAACTGTCTGTCCCTGTTCATGTTCGGGGTGGCCGGAACCCTGGGGCTGATCTTTCTCTCCCGGGCGATCAACGGCGTCTCCACGGCCACGGTCGGTACGGCCCAGGCCTACATCTCCGACATCTCCACCCCGGCGAACCGGGCCCGCAATTTCGGCATCAGCGGCGCCGCCTTCGGCCTCGGGGCCATCGCCGGTCCGGCCCTGGGGGGGGCACTGGTGGGATTCGGCATGCGCATTCCGGTGTTCGTGGCCGCCGCCCTGGCGGCCTACAACTTCCTGATGGCGTTTCTGTATCTCAAGGAGACGCTGCCGCTCCAGAACAGGCCCCGCTTCCAGTGGTCCCAGATCAACGGACTGGCTCCGGTCATGGCCCTGCTGGCGCTGCCGAAGGCGAACCGGGTGGCGCTGGCCTTCTGCTGCTTCAACTTCGCCTTCAGCGGCTTCACCACCCTGCTGGTGCTCTATCTCAAGGACCAGTTCTCCTGGTCGGCCTCCCAGTCGAGCGGCATCTTCGTGATCGTTGGCCTCACCGTCACCTACGTGCAGGTGGCCCTCACCGGCCCGCTGGTGCGGCGCCACGGGGAGGCCCGCCTCAACATCTACGGCCTGGTGGCGGTCGCCGCCGGCATCGCCCTGATCCCCCTGGCCAGTGTTTTTGGCGCCGCTGCCGCCGTCGTGATCGTCACGGCCGCCGTGATGCTGTCGGTGGGGGCGGCCTGCGTGATCCCCACGGCCCGCAGCCTGGTCTCGCGGCTGGTCCCGGAGAACCGGCAGGGGGTGATGCTGGGCAGCCTGCTGGCCCTCACGGGCCTGGCCAGTGCCCTGGGCCCGATGCTGGCGGGGGTGCTCTACGACCTCTCCCCCACCCTCTGCTTCCTGCTGCAGGCGGTGGTCTGCCTGCTGGGGGCCCCTCTGCTGCGCGGCGTCAGGGAACCGGTGCCGGTGCCCGTCGACATCGCCGGCTGAGTTGGTGCGCTGGGCGCAGAAGAGGGCGTCTCAGGCGCGGGCGTGTTCGCGCATCATCCGCCGGTACTCCACCAGGATCAGGTCGGACTCGATCAGCACCTCGTGGGAGCCCCGGAAGCTCACCCGCTTGGGCTCCTGCTCGCTGATCACGGCCGCGTCCTCCTTGGAGATCTGCAGGCCCGTGTCGAGGGTGATGCGATCAAACAGCCGATTCAGCACCGGCGTGGTGGTGAGGAAGTTGCGGCCGTTGGTGACCCGGACGGTGGTTTCGCCGTCGTTGTCGGGCACGTGGGCCTGCAGCGCCGCCAGGGTCACCGCGCCGAAATGGATGATCGAGACCACCACGTTGGGGTAGAGGAAGCGGTACTCCTTATAGGCATTGGCGCTGTCCCCCTTCAGTAGCAGGCGGGTGAGGCCGTTGAGCTTCTTGACCTTGATCGGCATGCGCCCGTAGAGGCTGCCCGGTTCCACCTGCACCGGATAGTGCTCGAGGCTGAAATCGGTGGCCGGGTCCACCCGCCCGATGCTCTTGCCGTGCACGAAGGCGGCGTGGGTGGGGTCGATGCCGTTCTCGATCGTGCGGGTGAAATGGGTGGCGTAGGTGTAGGCCATGTCACCGCCGGCCCGCAGGGTCAGCCCGTCCAGTTCCGGGATGTCGAGCACATCGCCATCGGGGCTGGCCTGGCGGCCGGCCAGCCACAGCCAGACGAACCCGTGCCGCTCCCGGGTGGGGAAGGTGCGCAGCCGCGCCTGGCGAGGGATCGACTCCTCGGCCCGCAGGGCCGGGATGTGCACGCAGGTGCCCTGGGCGTCGTACTGCCAGCCGTGGTAGGGACAGACCAGGCTGTCCCCCCGCGTCCAGCCCGCCGCCAGGGAGCAGCCCCGGTGGGCGCAACGGCCATCGAAGGCCAGCACCCGGCCGCCGCCCTCGCGCATCAGCACCACCTCCCGGCCCTGGAAGCGGTGGGCCAGGGGCTGGCCGCCCACCTGGCTGGAGAGGCCGACGGCGTACCAGCAGTCGGTGGGCCAGGGCGACGGGGTCGTCATCTCAGGGCGTGGGGACGGGGGGCGTGGGCACGGGGGCGGCGGCCGGGCAGGCCCGGGCCAGGGCGCGGCGGTAGGCCAGGATCAGCTGGTCGGAGGCCAGCAGCAGCTCTTCCCCCTGGGTGCTCCAGGACGGGCCCGGGGGCTGGGTTTCCACCACCGCCTTGTCCTCCTCGTAGGTGTCGACCGTGTTGCGGATCGAGTTGCCGTCGGCCCAGCCGTAGGGGAGGAAATTGCGCACGCCGATCCACTTGGTGAGGGTGGTGTGGTCGTCGACGGGGATGTTGCTGGCGAAATAGATGTACTGATACCCCTTCCAGTTGAAGTCCAGGGCGATCCTGTTGACGTTGGGAAGGTAGCCGGTGAGTGTGGAGCTGGAGTGGCTTCTTTCCCTCTTGACGATGTACTTCAGCAGGCCCACCCGGGCCGGTGGCTTCAGCTTGTGATGGGTGGACACCAGACCCGGTTCGCTCACGATCTCCAGGCTTTCCACGCTCGCGTCCTCCCGGTTGCCGAAGAAGGGCCGGTGCACGAAGGGGGCGTGGGAGGTGTCCAGAGCTGACTCCACCACCCGGCTGAAGTGGGCGTTCCAGGTGTAGGACCCGCTCACCGCCCGCCAGCCCGGCTGACCCAGTTCCGGGAAGGGGGGAATGGGGACCGCGGAGGCCCGCTCGGCTTCGCCGGGAAAGATCCAGAGGAAGCCGGACTGCTCCCTGACGGGGAAGGTGGCCATCCTGGCCAGGGCGGGGATGGACGTTCCCGGGGGATCGGCCGGAATCCGGACGCAGTGCCCGTCCACGTCATAGCTCCAGCCGTGGTACGGGCAGCGCACGCAGGAGCCCTCCACCCATCCCCGGGCCAGGCTGGCGCCACGGTGGGCGCAGTAGTCGGCCAGCGCATGGGCCTGGCCGGCCGCATCACGGAAGAGGAGGTAGCGGCGCCCCAGGAGGGTGACGGAGACGGGTTGGTCGCGGAGCCCGTGGGCATGCTCCACCGCATACCAGAAGTTCTCGAGTCCCTGGGTCATTCCTCGGGTCGTTCTTCAGGGGGTTCTTCAGGTCGTTCCTGAGCGGGGTGCGACACCGGTTCCACGGGCCGACCGACCCTGTTTAGCACCGATGGGGCCTGGATCCAAGATGAACCGGCTGAAGGAATTGCTGAACGATTTAGAATCGGATCCTGCTGAGTGGCGACCGTTGCGCAAGCTTCACCTGGACCCCGGTGAGTTCGCCTACCGAAGTGGAGACAGTGGTCAGGAGGTGTATCTCGTCCGCACCGGGGCGATCGAACTGGTCACCCTCTATCCCGAAACCGGTGAAGGCATCGACGGGCGCCATGGCCCGGGCCACGTGTTCGGAGAGGTGGAGCTCATCGACGGTCGCGCCCGCACCCACACCGCCAGGGCCTCCCAGCCCACGGAACTGCTCGTCTTCAACCGCGACGAGCTGATGGACCTGCTGTTCGAGCATCCCGAGCGCAGCCTGGTGCTCGGACGCAGCGTCTTCGACCGCCTCCGGGACCTCTACACCAACGAGACCCTGGAATCCGACCTGGCCCGGCTGCGCGAGGAGATGCAGGCGAGCATCCGCGAGGCGGTTGTCGCCCATGAGGGCCGGGTGGTCCGCAGCCACAGCGGCATGGCCGCCATCGCCGTTCCGATCGTGCTGATGGTGCTGCTGGCGATCGGTTCCTACTGGTACTTTCACCGGGGCTGAGCCCCATTCACCCAGCCCATCCCACCTGGCCCCGTTCCATGAGCATCCAGCCGGTCCCCCCTGAAGACAAGGAGCACGCCCTCTCCGAATTCCGGGAGCTGATCAGTGCCGACGTGGAGGCAGGCATCGACAGCCACGAGCGCCGGATGAGCCGGATGGGCTTTCTGTTTCTGGCGATCTTCGTGGGCGTGGTCGGGCTGATGGCCGTTCTCCCCTGACGTTGCCGCCGCCCCGCTGGGACGGCAGGCCAGGGGAGTGGCGGTGCCGGATCAGACCGCGGCCTTCTGGTTGGCCAGCAGGTTCTTCAGCTTGGCGAGCTCGCCGGCCCAGCGGGGATCGGGGGCGCCTTCGCCGACGGCGTCGGCATGGACCACCTTGTTGACGCTCTTGCGGGCGGCCGTGGGGGCACTGCCGGGGCGGCGGTCGTTGCCGGCGGCACCGCGGACCTCACGGCGCTGCTCGGAAATCTCGATGCGCAGGGTGCTGCCGCCGAAGTCCTTGCCGTTGAGCTGGGCGATCACGGCCTCAGCCTGGGCCAGGTCGTCGACGTTGGCGAAGCCGAAGCCACGGCAGGTTCCGGTCTCCCGGTCGTTCACGGCCTTGAAGCGAACCCCTTCTCCCACGCTCGAGAAGAGAGCATCCAGCTCTTTGGCATCAAAGGTTTGCGGCAGGTTGCCGACATAGAGACGAACGCTCATGGGAGGGGCTCAGGAAAGGGAAAAACTCTGGCAGGCGGTGCGATCGCGCCATTGCATCCAGCAGTTAATCACGCCGCCGGTCCGCCTCCGCGCCGGGGCCATGGCGGTCGAGCCAGAGCCGGGCCGCGGCAACGGCCTCTTCGATGGAGAGCTGCTCCGTCCACTCCGCTGTGTCCGTCGCTGCGGTTCCACCGAGTCGACCGAAGGCCCGCTCGGCCGTGAGGTGGTCGATCAGCTGGCCCAGCCGGGGGCCCGGCGGGATGGCCAGGAGCTGCTGCAGCCGGCGGCCGTCCAGGGGGGGGCGGGGGTGGAACAGGCGATCCGCCGGGTTCCGCCACCGCTCCATGGCCGCCCCCGCCGCCATGGGATCGAGCTGCAAGAGCAGAGCGGGGAGATCGTCCTCCAGCTGGCGGTGCATGGGCAGCCGATCCGCTTCGCCCAGCACCTCCAGGGAGGGCCGGCCCTCGGGCGAAGCGCTGTGCTGGAG
This sequence comes from Synechococcus sp. UW140, assembly GCA_943369455.1. Classification (GTDB taxonomy): domain Bacteria; phylum Cyanobacteriota; class Cyanobacteriia; order PCC-6307; family Cyanobiaceae; genus Cyanobium. The sequence continues at coordinate 16,168 of CALRND020000012.1, read as the reverse complement.
CCGGTCGTGCCAGTGCCGCAGCCGCTGGCAGCGTTGCTGCAGGCGCTTGCTGGCCCGCAGCCGTTCCAGGGTCGGGCCGTCGAGCACGGCCGCCAGCCGCGCCAGGGGCAGGGCCCAGGCCGCCTCCCGCGGTGTCAGGCCGCAGGCCTGGGGGCGTTGCGGCCCGAGGGGCTCCAGTGGCCCGGACCCGTCGGTGGCCCCCCAGGGCTGGAGCAGCCCCGCCTCCAGGGCCCGCTCCAGTCCCCGGTGCCCCTGGGGAGCGGCGGCCAGGCGTTCCAGCTCCGCCAGCACCCGCTCCCCGGCCACGGCGGTGATCCGCTGCCGATGGCGACCGATCAGCTCCCAGGTCGCCGCCGCGATGCTGAACTCCAGTTCGCAGGCCAGCCGCACCCCCCGCAGCAGGCGCAGGGGGTCATCGAGCAGGTTGGCTTCGCTGATGGCCACCAGCCGGCCTGCCGCCAGATCCGGCAGCCCGCCGCAGGGGTCGACCAGCCGCAGATCCGCGGCTGATCCGCGGCCCGTCGGCGTCGCTCCCTCCAGGGGCAGGGCGATGGCGTTGGCCGTGAAGTCCCGTCGGGTCAGATCGGCGGCCAGATCCTCACCGGCGCAGCGGGCCAGGTCGATCGTCCAGCCCTGCAGCACCAGCCGGGCGATCGAGCGCTCCTGGTCCAGCACCACACAGCTGCCGCCCAGCTGCCGCCCCAGGCGCCGGGCCAGGTCGATGGCGTCCACGGGCACCACCAGGTCCAGATCCGGCCGGGCGGTCAGCCGGCCCAGCAGGGCGTCCCGGACCGCTCCCCCCACCAGCGCCGTACCCACCGGCAGCTGGTGGGGGGCCACCGGCCAGGTCTCCGGCGCCAGGGCCCGCCACAGTTCAGGGACTTGACGTCCCGGCTCGCACGCCACAATGGGCGCCCTGCTGGGCCGCGGCGGCATGTGCATCTGCGTGGATTGCCACTGGGTCGAGCGTTGTCAGGCCTACCACGCGGTCGAGCGTCAGCATGGCGTCGCCCACCTCAATCCCGAGCCCGACTTCAGCCCCCGCCAGCCGCGCATCCACGTGCAGGTGCTCGATCTCGACGCCGTCGGCACCAGCGTGGGGGTGGAGTGGGACGTGCGGGCCTGCTCCGACTTCCGCTCCGATCCAGGTCGCTGGCGTCGCTGCCGCCCCGACGGACCGCTGCCCCGATGAGTGTCCTCCCCGATCCCGACGGCCGCCCCTGGCTGCTGGCCCTGCACAGCTCCAGCGAGAGCCTCGGTGTGGGGCTGCAGCGCCTCGGGGCGGCGGCGCCCGAGCGGCTGGAGACGTTTCCTCTCGGCCGCTCCCTGTCCAACGGACTGTTCGACTGCCTGGAGTCGGTGCTGCCGGCCAGCGCCTGGCCCCGGCTGGGCCGCCTGGCGGTGGCCACCGGCCCCGGAGGCTTCACCGGCACCCGCCTGACGGTGGTGCTGGCCCGCACCCTGGCCCAGCAGCTGGCGCTGCCCCTGGACGGAATCAGCAGTTTCCGCCTCATGGCCCGTCGCCTGCTCACCGGGTCCGAGCCCCCCGGCGACGGTCCCTTCTGGTTGCTGCAGGAACTGCCGCGCCGCGGGGTGGTGGCGGGGCTCTACGGCGCCGACCCGGGCCAGCCCGGCGGTGTCGCCGAGCTTGAGGCCCCACGGCTCCATCGCAGCAGCGAGGCGCTGGCCCCGTACCCGATCCGTCCGGCCCTGGTGCAGCTGCCGGAGGACGTGATCCAGCTGCTCGGCTTCGGTGCGGCCAACGCCTCGGAAGGACGGGCCGCCCCCTGGCAACCGGTGCTGCCCCTCTATCCCACCAGTCCGGTGGAGGCGCTCCCATGCTGAGCCGCCCCGGACCCCGCCCCCAGCCCCGGCCGCGCCGGCGCCGCCCACGCCGCTCTGGCGCTGCCGCCATGCCCCCGGCCATCGCTCCCCAGCGCTCCAGCCGCGGACCGCGCCCCCGGCGACCCGTCTCGGGGCGGGTGGTGCTGGTGGGCCTGGCGGGACTGGCGCTGTTGTGGCTGTCGCGGGGTGGCTGGTGGCCCACGCCGCCGCCGCCCCAGATGATCCTGGTGCTGGGGGGGGATGCGGATCGGGAGGCGGCGGCGGCCCGCCTCGCCCGGGTGGACGGACTGCCGGTGGTGGTCACCGGCGGCACCAACCCCGAGTACGCCCACTGGCTGTTCCTGCAGAAGGAGGGTCTGTCCCCCCGCCAGGTTCAGCTCGACTACCGGGCCCGCGACACGATGTCCAACTTCACCTCCCTGGTGGACGACCTGCGCAAGGCCCGGATCCGCCATGCCCTGCTGGTCACCTCCGCCGACCACATGGAGCGGGCCCTGCTGGTGGGACGGATCGTGGCCGGCAGCCGCGGCATCCATCTCACCCCGGTTCCTGTGCCCTGCGGCGACCTCTGCGTCGTCGAGGGCCGGCGGCGCCTCTGGGGCGACGGCGCCAGGGCGGCCCTCTGGGTGATCAGCGGTCAGGACATCAGGCCGTGGGTGGAAGAGCGGGTGGCTCCCTGGCTGGAAAAAGCAGGGATCCGCTGATCGGACCCAGGTCGAGCATCCGGTTGATCTGCTCCTGGGCGGCGCGGGTGGCGGCGTCCAGGTCGGGACGGCGCCGGGAGGCCGGCGGCGGGATCGGTGTGCCGATGCGGATGTGGATGGGCACCAGCCGGGGGCCGTGGCCGCCGGGTCCCAGGGCCCGGTGGCTGTTGATGATCGCCACCGGCAGCAGCGGCACGCCGGCCCGGGCCGCCAGCAGGGCTGCCCCTGGCTGGGGGGCATTGACGCGGCCGTTCGCCTGCCGGGTGCCGTCGATGAACACGCCGGTGGCCCAGCCCTGCAGCAGCCGGTCGGTGGCGACACGGATCGCTTCCCGGTCGCCGGCACCCCGCTCCACGGGGTAGGCCCCGCAGGCCCGGATGATCGGGCCCAGCAGGGGCACCCGGAACAGCTCCGCCTTGGCCATGAAGGCCACCGGCCGGCCGAGGGCGTGCCCCAGCAGCGGCGGGTCCAGGTGGGAGCCGTGGTTGGCCACCACCACCACGGCCCCCTCCAGGGGCACGTTGTCGTTGCCGATGGTCCGGCCCCGGAACAGCAGCCGGAACACCGGGAAGACCAGCAGGTAGCTGATCAGCCGGTAGGTCAGGCTCGGCTTCGGCGTGCTCAGCAGGGCGGGGGGATCGGCCAGGGGCCGGCGGCGGCGTCTCACTGGCCCAGGTCGCCGGAGGTGGCGATCTGGGCGGTGCCGAGCCCGGGGCAGCTGCGCTTGATCAGGCCACTGAGAACGTTGCCCGGTCCGATCTCCACGGCGGTGCTGATGCCCTCAGCCTGCAGGCGCTCCATCGTCTCCCGCCAGCGCACCCCCATGGTCATCTGCTGCCGCAGGCGCTCCTTGAGCACCGTGGCGTCGGTCGCAGGCCGGGGATCGGCGTTGCTGAGCACGGGGATCCGGGCATCGGCGAACGGCACCGCCTCCAGTTCGGCGGCGAAGGCCTCGGCGGCGCCGGCCATGAAGGGGGAATGGAAGGCGCCGGACACCGCCAGGGGGATGGCCCGCTTGCAGCGCACCGTGGCCGTGACAAGGGCCACCGCCTCCGGGGTGCCGGAGAGCACCACCTGGGCGGCGCTGTTGTCGTTGGCGATCACCACCCCCTCGGTGGCGGCCACCGCCTGCTCGAGTTCGTCCCGGTCGAAGCCCATCACGGCGGTCATGGCGCCGCCGCCGGCGGCCGCCATGAGTTCGCTGCGGCGACGCATCAGCTTCAGGCCGGTCTCGGCATCGAAGACCCCGGCGGCGTAGAGCGCCACCAGCTCACCGAGGCTGTGCCCCGCCACCAGCCGGGGGCTGCGCCCCTGGCCGTGGAGGGCGTCCACCAGCAGGCTTTCGACCACGAACAGGGCCGGCTGGGTGTTGCGGGTGTCGTTGAGGTCGCGGGGTTCGCCGGGGCTGCCGTCGCCGCCCGCCTCAGCTCCGCCGTCGCCGGCCTCAGCTCCCGCGCAGATGGCCAGCAGGTCGCGGCCGAGCAGCTCGGAGGCCCGATCGAAGCGCTCCCGGGCCCCCGGCAGGTCGATCACCCCCTCGGCCATCCCCGGCTTCTGCGAACCCTGTCCCGGAAACACCCAGGCGATGGCCATGCAAGCCTCCCGTGCAACGGCAGGAGATTAGGGCTCGGCTGGCGGGCGCCCAGGACCGCTCCAGCGGAACAGGGCGCCGCCCCAGCTGAGGCCGGCGCCGAAGCCGCTGCTGGCGATCAGGTCGCCGGGGCCGACCCGTCCGTCGCGCACCGCTTCGTCGAGCATCAAGGGGATCGTGGCGGCGGAGGTGTTGCCGTAGGCCGAGAGGTTGCTGAGCACCCGCTCGGCGGGCATGGCGAAGCGGTCGGCCACCGCGTCGAGGATGCGCTGGTTGGCCTGGTGCAGCAGCAGCCAGTCGACGTCGGCGGCGGCGGTGCCGGTGGCCTCCAGCAGTTCGGCCAGCACGGCGGGCACTTCGCGCACGGCGAACTTGTAGACCTCCTGGCCGTTCATGTGGATGGGCGCGAAGCCACCCACCTGGGCGGAGAGATCCCCCACCAGGGGCCGGTGCTCGGCCACCTGGGCCAGGGTGAGGCAGGCGTTGCGGCTGCCGTCCGAGCGCATGCGGAAGCCCACCAGGCCGTCGTCGGCGGGATCGCAGGCCTCCACGGCCAGGGCGCCGGCCCCGTCGCCGAACAGGACGCAGGTGCGGCGGTCGTCCCAGTCGAGCCAGCGGCTCAGCTGGTCGGCGCCGATCACCAGCACCCGCCGCATCGTGCCGCCGCGGATGTACTGGGCCGCCGTGATCAGGGCGAACAGGAAGCCGCTGCAGGCCGCCGTGAGATCAAAGGCCACCGCCCGGTGGGCCCCCAGGGCCGCCTGCACCCGCGGGGCGGTGCCGAACAGGTCGTCCGGGCTGGAGGTGGCCAGCAGGATCAGATCCACATCCTCAGCGGCCCAGCCCGCATGGGCCAGGGCCGCCAGGCCCGCCTCGGCGGCCAGGCTGGTGACGGTCTCACCGGGGCCGGCCACCCGCCGGGCACCGATGCCGGTGCGGCTGCGGATCCAGTCGTCGTTGGTCTCGACCCGCTCGCCCAGCTGGTCGTTACTGACGCTGGCGGCGGGCAGGGCCCTGCCGCAACCCACCAGGGCCATGCCCCGCCAGGCGGCCGTGGTCCCCGTCGTGTCTGACCCGAGCGGCACCCATTCGGTTCACAGGTGGGCTCAGTCAACCACAGGTGGTTGCCACTCCGGCGCTCCCCTCACCGAGGGCGTGCAGGTCGTCCATGACGCCGTGGCTGGCGGCGGAGTGGGCCAGCCGCAGGGCGCTCACCACCGAGAGGGCCCGGCTGCTGCCGTGGCCGATGACGCAGACGCCGTCGACCCCGAGCAGCAGGGCGCCGCCGTGCTCGGCGTGGTCGAGGCGTTTCTTGATCCGCACCAGGTTGCTGCGCAGAAACGCCGAGCCCACCTTGCCCCGCCGTCCCCGGGGCAGCTCGGCCCGCAACACATCCAGCAGGACGCTGCCCACCGATTCGAGGAACTTGAGCAGCACGTTGCCGGTGAAGCCGTCGCAGACCACCACGTCGAAGTCGCCGGAGAGGATGTCGCGCCCCTCGCAGTTACCGGCGAACAGGAAGCGCTCGTCGCCCGCCAGGAGCGGATGGGTGCGCAGGCAGAGATCGTTGCCCTTGCACTCCTCCTCGCCGATGTTCACCAGGCCGATGCGGGGGCGCTTCACCTGCAGCACGTCGCGGCTGTAGATGTTCCCGAGCAGGGCGAACTGGTGCAGCCATTCGGGCTTGCAGTCCATGTTGGCCCCCACGTCGAGCACCAGCACCTGCTGGCTGGGGTCCTTGGTGGGGAACAGGGCGCCGATGGCGGGGCGGTCGATCCCGGCCAGCCGGCCGAGGCGGAAGATCGCCGCCGCCATCACGGCACCGGAGTTGCCGGCGGAATAGACGGCGGTGGCCTCGCCCTTCTTGACCAGGTCCATGGCCACGTTGATGCTGGCGTCGCGCTTGCGGCGCACCACGGTGGCCTCCTCGTTCATGCCCACCGACAGGCCGCTGGGCACCAGCTGGATCAGGCCGCGCTGCACCGCCTCCTCCAGCTCCTGGCCCAGGCCCATGGCCGCCACCGCCTGCTGCAGCGGCTCCGGCTCGGCCACGAAGCGGATGCGCAGGGGCAGCAGGGCCAAGGCCCTCAGGCAGCCCTCCAGGATCGGCCCCGGGGCGTGGTCCCCGCCCATGCCGTCGACGGCCACCCAGAGGCGCTGCCGGTCGTCGATGGCGGCGCCGGTGTGGCTGCCCTGCTGCAGACGCCGCAGCGGATCGAACACCAGGGGCTGGAGCACGGATCCCGCCACGTTGGTGGCGGCGCCGGCCATGCTGCCGGCCACCGACACCGCCCCGGAGGCGGCGCCGCTGGCGGTGGCGGTGGCGGTTCCCACGAGGCTGGTGACGGCCGCGTTGCGGCGGTACCAGATCACCAGGCGGCGGATCGTGCGGTTGGGTTTGGGGCGGTTGGAGGCGAAGCGACGGCCGTCGCGCCCTGCGCCTTCAGGATCCTTCGGTGGCAACGGGTTCAACGATGCGCTGGAACAGATAACCGGTGCCCCGCGCCGTGAGGATCAGCTCGGGGTTGGCTGGATCATCCTCCAGTTTGGAGCGAAGCCGCGAGATGTGGACATCCACCACGCGGGTGTCCACGTGACGCTCGGGCGTGTAGCCCCACACCTCCTTGAGGATCTCGCCGCGGCTGAAGGGCTCGCCGGAACGGCTCACCAGCAGCTCCAGCAGGCTGAACTCCATGCCGGTGAGACGGATGCGTTCGTCGCCCCGGTACACCTGGCGCTTGTTGGTGTCGATGCGGAGATCGCCCACCTGGATCACGCCGGAGTTGGGGATCCCGGCGCCGGGGTCCTTCTCGACCCGCCGCAGCACGCAGCGGATGCGCGCCTCCAGCTCCTTGGGGCTGAAGGGTTTGACGACGTAGTCGTCGGCCCCGAGCTCGAGGCCGGTGATGCGGTCGGCCACGTCACCGAGGGCGGTGAGCATGACGATCGGCACGTCCGATTCCTTGCGCAGCTCCTGGCAGACGCCGTAGCCGTCGAGCTTGGGCATCATCACGTCGAGGACCACCAGGTCCGGCAGGACGCGGTGGAAGGCCTCGATGGCCTCCTCGCCGTCGCTGGCGGTGACCACCTGATAGCCGATCATCGAGAGGCGCGTCTCGAGGATCCGGCGAATGCTGGCCTCGTCATCGACGACGAGGATCGTTTCCTTGGCGGTGGGGGAGGCCGTCATTGCGCGGCGAGGAGAATGCAACACGGTTCCGACCCACTGAACCGGCCGGAAGGTCGGGAATTCACCGAACGCCACCTTTCTTCATACACACCGCCCGCTCCCCTTGGCCCGTCCCGGTTCCTCGTTCGTCTGCCAGGCCTGTGGCGCCAGGACGCGGCAGTTCTTCGGCCGCTGCGCCGGCTGCGGCGGCTGGAACACCCTGGTGGAGCAGAGCGAGCCGAGCGGCGACACCCGCCGCCGCCGGCCGGTGGCGGCCGCCGCCGCTCCGGGGCCTGACGGGGCCGGGACGCCGGGCCGTCCCCGCCGCTCCGAACCGATCCAGGCCGTCGGGGATCGCCCCCTGCAGCGCCTGGCCAGCGGCTACGGCGAGCTGGACCGGGTGCTGGGGGGTGGCCTGGTGCCCGGCTCCCTGGTGCTGCTGGGGGGCGACCCGGGCATCGGCAAGAGCACCCTGCTGCTGCAGAGCGCCCGGGCCATGGCCGCCCGGGCGGTGGTGCTCTACGTCAGCGCCGAGGAGTCGGCCCAGCAGGTGAAGCTGCGCTGGCGACGCCTGGCTGAGGACGGTTCCGGCGCTGGGCCCGGTGCCGTGCCGGAGACGGGTGACGGCGACAGCGAGGGCCTGCGCCTGCTGGCGGAGACCGACCTGGAGCTGGTGCTGCAGGAGCTGGAGACCCTGCGGCCCGAGGTGGCGATCATCGACAGCATCCAGGCCCTGCACGACGCCGAGCTGGGCAGCGCCCCCGGCTCGGTGTCCCAGGTGCGGGAATGCGCCGCTGCCCTGCAGCGGATCGCCAAGCGACAGCACACCGCCCTGGTGCTGGTGGGGCACGTCACCAAGGAGGGGATGCTGGCGGGCCCCAAGGTGCTCGAACACCTGGTGGACGCCGTGCTCACCTTCGAGGGGGACCGCTTCGCCAGCCACCGGCTGCTGCGGGCGGTGAAGAACCGCTTCGGCGCCACCCACGAACTGGGGGTGTTCGAGATGCAGGGGGCGGGGCTGGTGGAGGTGAGCAACCCCAGCGAGCTGTTCCTGGCCGGTGATGGCCCCAGCCCAGGCACCGCCACGATCGTGGCCTGCGAGGGCACCCGCCCGCTCCTGGTGGAGATCCAGGCCCTGGTCAGCCCCACCAGCTACGCCAGCCCGCGGCGCACCGCCACCGGGATCGGCACCAACCGCCTGCACCAGATCCTGGCGGTGCTGGAGAAGCACATGGGCCTGCCCCTGTCCCGCTTCGACTGCTACCTGGCGGTGGCCGGCGGCCTCGAGGTGGAGGAGCCGGCGGCGGACCTGGGGGTGGCGGCCGCCGTGGTGGCCAGCTACCGCGACCTCACCCTGCCGGCGGGCACCGTGCTGCTGGGGGAACTGGGCCTGGGGGGCCAGCTGCGGCCCGTGGGCCAGCTGGAGCTGCGCCTGCAGGAGGCGGCCCGGCTGGGGTTCGCCCGGGCCGTGGTGCCCCGCGGCAGCGCCCTGGGGCCGGTGGCGGCCGGCCTGGGCCTGCAGCTGCTGGAGGCGGCCACGGTGGCCGAAGCCCTGGTGGCCGGCCTGGGGGTCAACCCCGCCGACGGGGACTGAGCCCGGGTCGTTCAGAAGTAGACGTCGACGTTGCTGCGGCCGGAGGACTTGAGCCAGTTCTCGATGTCCAGGTAGCCGCCGGGGTAGAGGCGCACGGCCTTGGTCCAGTAGGCGGCGGCCTCGTCGAACCAGCGGTCGGCGGCGTCCTGGTCGCCGGTCTCCTCCGCCAGCCGCCCCCACTTCTCGTAGATCAGACCCATGTTCTTGAGGCAGGAGGGGGAGTTGCCGTTGGCGTCCAGGGACTGGCGATAGAAGTCGAGGGCCTTCTCCTCCTCGCCGTTGCTCATGAAGATGATCGCCATGTTCTTGAGGATCTCGCCCCGGTCGATGCTGTTCTCCTCGAGCTTCAGGGCCTCCTCGTAGTTCTCCAGCGCCTCGGCGTAGTCGCCGTCGTTCTGGGCCGACAGGCCGTCGCGGTAATAGACGTAGGCCTCCTTCGCCTTGGGATCGATCGGCAGCAGCTTGACGATCAGGTCGGCCATGACCGTGAAGCTCTTGTCGATGAAGTTGTCGTTGCGCTGCGAGCGGGGCAAGGGTCCAGGTCCGGATCTTGCACCCATCCTGCCTTGGGCGGCCGGGGCAAGGGTGTGGCGGCTCCCTAGCCTGGGGCCCGGCCCCCTCTCCGGCACCCAGCCCCGGCACCCCCCGCTTGAGCGCCACCCCCCCCGCCAGCAGCTTCCGCGAGCCGTTGCTCCTCGATGTGGAGGGCATGAAATGCGGCGGCTGCGTCCGCGCCGTGGAGCAGCGCCTCCTCCAGACCGAAGGGGTGCGCCAGGCGAGCGTCAACCTGCTCACCCGCACGGCCTGGGTGGATCTGGAGCCCGGAGTCGACGGACCCGACGGCACCGCCGCCGATCCCTTGCCCGCCCTGCTGGGCAGCCTCGAGGGCCTGGGCTTCCAGGCCCGGCTGCGCCGCCAGGAGCCCGAGCCAGCCAGTCAGCGGGAGCGACGCCAGGCCGAGCAGTGGTGGCGCCACTGGCGCCAGCTGCTGGTGGCCCTGCTGCTGCTGCTCGTCTCCGGGCTGGGGCACCTGGCCGATGCGCGTCTGCTGTCCTGGGGCGGCCCCTGGCCGGTGCTGGGCAGCCCCTGGTTCCACGCCCTGGTGGCCACCCTGGCCCTGGCCTTCCCCGGCCGGCCGATCCTGGTCCGCGGCGTCCGTTCGGCCCTGGCCGGGGTGCCGGGCATGGACACCCTGGTGGGACTGGGGGTGGCCAGCGCCTACCTCTCCAGCCTGGTGGGCTGGCTGTGGCCGCCCAGCGGCTGGCCCTGCTACTTCAATGAGCCGGTGATGCTGCTCGGCTTCGTGCTCACCGGCCGCTTCCTTGAGGAGCGCGCCCGCTACCGCACCGGCCGGGCCATCGAGGAGCTGGGCGCCCTCCAGCCCGACCATGCCCTGCTGCTGCTGGGCGACGGTCCTCCCCGCCAGGTCCGGGTGGGGGGGCTGCGGCCGGGGGACCGGCTGCGGCTGCTGCCGGGCGACCGGGTCCCGGTGGATGGGGTGGTGCTGGAGGGCTGCTCGCGCGTCGATGCCTCCAGCCTCACCGGGGAGCCCCTGCCCCAGTCCGTCGCTCCGGGCAGCGAGCTGGCGGCCGGCCTGCTCAACCTCGAGAGCTCCCTGGTGCTGGAGGTGCGCCGCTGCGGTGCCGACAGCGCCATCGCCCGCATCGTGCGCCTGGTGGAGCGGGCCCAGGCCCGCAAGGCCCCGATCCAGGGGCTGGCCGACAGGGTCGCCGGCCGCTTCACCCTCGTGGTGCTGCTGCTGGCGCTGGCCACCCTGCTGTTCTGGTGGCTGTGGGGATGCCGGCACTGGCCCGAGGTTCTCACCATGGCCGCTGGCGCGGGCCACGTCTCCCACGGCCAGGTCTCCCACGGTCACGGCGACCTGGCCCACGGGGGCGGTGCAGCCGGCACCCCCTTCAGCCTGGGGCTGCAGCTGGCCATCGCGGTGCTGGTGGTGGCCTGCCCCTGCGCCCTTGGCCTGGCCACGCCGACGGCGATCACCGTGGGCTCCGGCCTGGCGGCCCGATCGGGGCTCCTGTTCCGGGGAGGTGACGCCATCGAAACCGCCTCCCGGCTGGAGGCGGTGCTGTTCGACAAGACCGGCACCCTCACCATCGGCCGCCCCCTGGTGACGGCCGTCCGGGTCGTGGGGGCAGCCCCGGGCAGTCCGGCGGAGGCGGCGGAGGCCGCCCGGCTGGTGCAGCTGGCGGCGAGCCTCGAGCAGCACAGCCGCCATCCCCTGGCCCACGCCGTGCTTCAGGAGGCCCAGTGCCGGGGGCTCCCCCTCCTGAGCGTCAGCGGGGCCCAGACCCTCCCCGGCGAAGGGGTGCAGGGGCTGGTGGAGGGCTCCGGCCTGGTGCGGGTGGGCCGGCTGGACTGGCTGGCACAGCAGGGGGTGACGGCGGCGCCCGCCGCCCTGCAGCAGGACCTGGAGGCCGGTGGTGCCACCGTGCTGGCGGTGGCCGCCGAGGGGCGGCTGCTGGGACTCCTGGCCGTGGAGGATCGGCCCCGGGCCGATGCCGCCGCCACCGTGACCCGTCTGCGGCGGCTGGGGCTGCGGCTGGGCCTGCTCAGCGGTGATCGGCGCGCCAGCGTCGAGGGGCTGGGCCATCGGCTGGGCCTGCGGCCCGAGGAGCTGGCCTGGGAACTGCGGCCCGAGGAGAAGCTGGAACGCCTCCTGCTGGCCCATCGCCAGGGGGCCGTGGCGATGGTGGGCGACGGGATCAACGATGCCCCCGCCCTCGCCGCCGCCGACCTGGGCATCGCCGTCGGCACCGGCACCCAGATCGCCCAGGAGAGCGCGGCCCTGGTGGTGATGGGCGAGGGACTCGACGGCATCGTCCGGGCCCTGGAGATCGCCCGGCGCACCATGGCCAAGGTCCGCCAGAACCTGGCCTGGGCCTTCGGCTACAACCTGATCGTCCTGCCGATCGCCGCCGGTGCGCTCCTGCCGGGCTTCGGCCTGAGCCTCTCGCCCGAACTGGCCGCCCTGCTGATGGCCTTCAGCTCGATCACCGTGGTCGGCAACGCCCTGCTCCTGCAGGGTCTCCCGAGGGATGCCGCGCCATGAGCGGGCGCTTCCTGGTGCTGGAGGGCATCGACGGCTGCGGCAAGACCACCCAGATCGAGGCCCTGCGTGCCTGGCTGCCGCTCAGCGGCCTGATGGCACCCGGCGCCCGGCTGGTGGTGACGCGGGAGCCGGGCGGGACGGCCCTGGGCCAGGCCCTGCGCGCCCTGCTGCTGCGGCCGCCGGAGGGGGCCGCCCCCTGCAGCCTCTGCGAGCTGATGCTCTATGCCGCCGACCGGGCCCAGCACGTCGAGGAGTGCCTGCGTCCGGCCCTGGCTGCCGGCGACTGGGTGCTGAGCGATCGCTTCAGCGGCTCCACCGCGGCCTACCAGGGCCATGGCCGCGGCCTGCCCCTGGCCACCATCCGGCAGCTGGAGGTGCTGGCCACCGGCGGCCTGGAGCCCGATCTCACCCTCTGGCTCGATCTCCCCCTGGCCGGATCCCTGCAGCGCCGCGGCGACCGGCCCGCCGACCGGATCGAGGCCGCGGGCGAGGCCTTCCTGCAGCGGGTCAGCGACGGCTTCGCCACCCTGGCCGCCGAGAGGGGCTGGCACCGCGTCGCGGCCGGAGGGCCGATCGAGCAGGTGACGGCCCGCTGCCGCTCCCTGATCACGGAGCACCTGGGCGCGGGCGGCGGAGGGGGCCATGGCTGAGTGGCTCGCCGATCCAGAGCTGTTCGCCGATCTGGTGGGCCAGCCCCAGGCGGTGGCCCTGCTCACGGCCGCCCTGGAACGGCGGCGGCTGGCGCCCGCCTACCTGTTCGTCGGCCCCGACGGGGTGGGCAGGCGGCTGGCGGCCCTGCGCCTGCTCGAGGGGGTGCTCGCCGGGGGCACCGCCGGATCGGTGCCGCTGCGGCGACGCCTGGCGGCGGGCAACCACCCCGATCTGCTCTGGGTCGAGCCCACCTATCTGCACCAGGGCCGGCTGGTGAAGGTCTCCGAGGCCGAGGCCCAGGGCCTCAGCCGCCGCAGCCCCCCCCAGCTGCGCCTGGAGCAGGTGCGGGAGGTGACCCGTTTCCTGGCCCGCCGACCGGTGGAGGGGGAGCGTTCCCTGGTGGTGCTGGACACGGCCGAGGCGATGGCCGAAGCGGCCGCCAATGCCCTGCTCAAGACCCTCGAGGAACCGGGCCACGGCCTGCTGATCCTGCTCACGGCCACACCGGACCGGCTGCTGAGCACCATCCGCTCCCGCTGCCAGGCGATCCCCTTCGCACGCCTGTCGCCCGTCCTGGTGCGCCAGGTGCTGGGGCGCCTGCCGGTGGCCGAGGGGACGCCGGAGGGGACCGTGGCCGATCCCCCCGAACTGCTTGAGCTGGCGGCCGGCTCGCCCGGGGCCCTGCTGCGCCACCGGCGGGTCTGGCAGGGGCTGCCGGAGGGCCTGGCGGACCGGTTGCTGGCCCTGGGCCGGGAGCCGATGGAGGCCCTGGGCCTGGCCCGGGACCTCAGCGAGGCCCTCGATGGCGAGCAGCAGCTCTGGTTGCTCGACTGGTGGCAGCTGCACCTCTGGCGACGGCGCCAGCAGCCGGCGCCCCTGCGGCGTATTGAGCAACTGCGAAGCCACCTGCTGGCCTATGTCCAGCCGCGGCTGGCCTGGGAGGTGGCCCTGCTCGACCTGGGCGGTTGAGGGGGGTGGCGGTTGAGGGGGGTGGCGGCTGAGGGGCGCCGTCAGGTCACCGCCCCTTCACCGGGCTTGGCCTCAGCTGTCAGCCTGGCCTCCCTGGCGCTGCGGAAGGCGGCGGCAAGGGGTTCGATCTGATCGACGGGAGGCAGCTCGAGGCAGTAGCCGGCGCCGTAGACGGTCTTGATGAAGCGGGGTTTGCGGGGGTCGGGCTCGAGCTTGGTGCGGAGGTGGCGGATGTGGACCCGGATGGTTTCGATGTCGTCGTCGGGCTCGTAGCCCCAGACCTCCTTGAGGATCAGGGAGGGGGCGACGGTCTGTCCGTGGCGCTGCAGAAGGCAGTGGAGCAGTTCGAACTCGGTGTGGGTGAGGCGGACGGGGGCATCGAACCAGATGGCCTCGAAGCGCTCTGGGACGAGGGTGAGGGAACTGAAGCTGAGGATCTCGTTGTGCTTGGCGGAGAGGGGGGCGCGCTCGCTGCGCCGCAGGAGTGCCTTGACCCTGACCATGAGCTCCTCGAGATCGAAGGGCTTGGTGAGGTAGTCGTCGGCGCCGGAGTTGAAGCCGCTGACCTTGTCCTTGGTGCTGCCGAGGGCGGTGAGCATCAGGATGGGGATCTTGGCGGTGCGCTCGTCGCGGCGGAGGCGCTGACAGAGGGTGAGACCGTCGACCTTGGGGAGCATCAGGTCGAGGAGGATCACGTCGGGGCTGTACTGAACGGCCAGGGCCTGGCCCTTGATGCCGTCTGCGGCCCTCTGGACATCGAAGCCGCCATGCTCGAGATGTCCGGCGACGAGATCGAGCATGTCGCCGTCATCTTCGATCAGCAGGATGGAGGGCTTCATGGGAGGTGTCGAGGCGTGTCGTCGTGGGTGCCTGGGGAGGGAGCACGGGGACGGGAGTGGACAGTTTCGCGGCTTTCCGGCAGCACTGCAGGGATGAGGGTGCAGGTGCGCCCCCTGGCCGGAGGCGGCTCCGGCTCAGCGGACAGCGCTCGCCTGCCGTGGCCGGAGCGAGGGGGCCCGGCATCGGGCGGAAGGAGAAACTCCCCGGGCGGGATTCGAACCTGCGACCAATCGGTTAACAGCCGACCGCTCTACCACTGAGCTACCGAGGAAAACACCCGGCGGACCGGGATCCGAAGACCTTACCTTTCGGCCCCGCCGGCGGGCAAGGGGGCCAGGGAGCGGCGCAGGCTTTCGCCGCTCTGCCAGGGGCCGATCGCGCCGGCTTCCATGCGGGCGGCGCCGTCGCAGCACTCCAGTTCCTCGAGACGGTGGGTGATCCACAGCGCGGTGAGGGGAGACGGGCTGCGGTGGCAGAGCCGATGGATCAGCTCCAGCACCTCCTTCTGGCTGTCCGGATCCAGCAGGGCGGTGGGTTCATCCAGCAGCAGCAGCGTCGCGGCGCTGGCCAGGGCTCCGGCGATCGCCAGTCGCTGCTTCTGGCCGCCGCTCAGGGTGTGGATGGGGCGCTGCTGCAGGCCCGCCAGGCCCACCTGGGCCAGGGCCGACGCCACCCGAGCGGCACGGGCCCCGTCGTCGAGTCCCTCGGGGAGGGCCAGCTGCAGGTCGCTGCCGCAACTGGGCAGCAGCAGCTGGTGGTCGGGGTTCTGGAACACCAGGGCCGGTCGGCCCTGGCAGGTGATCCGGCCGGCCGTCGGCGTGAGCAGGCCGGCGATCAGGCGCAGCAGGGTGCTCTTGCCGCTGCCGTTGCTGCCGACAAGCATCCACAGGCCCGGCCCCGGAATCAGCAGCCGGCAGTCGCGCAGGGCCGGGGCCGCTTCGCTCCAGCCGAAGCGGAGCCCCTCGACGTGGAGAGGTGGCTCGACCGCCCCGGAGGTCGCCGATGCGCTCAAGGCTCGAAGCTGAAGCCGGGACGCTTGCCACCGCCGGCGACCGACGACTTCTCATAAATCTGAACGGCGACGATCTCGCTGCTCAGGAGACTGACGCGCTTCTGTTCGTCCTTCTCGCAGGTGAGCTCAAGCACCTTGGGGTGTCCGCTCTCGAGCGCCTGACGCACATCCCCGTACAGGGCCAGGGCGGCCTCCAGCTCCTTGCGCTGGACGGCAACGGGCATGGGGCTGAGCCGGAGGGAGATCTCGACGACGTACATGGTGGAGGGGGCTGGGGGCCGGGACGGCGGGGAGGGCCGGCCTGGCCACTCTGGCGAATCGTCGGCCGTCGGGGAGGTGTGGGTACTTGTACTCATTCCCCGATGGCGACGGCCCCCTCGGCCGCACAGAAAGGGCGTCTTCTCTTACGATCGGCTTGTAACGCTTCGTGAAGCACCTCCCATGACGATCGCCCTGGGGCGCGCCCCTGCCACGCGTGGATGGTTCGACGTCCTCGACGACTGGCTCAAGCGCGACCGCTTCGTTTTCGTGGGGTGGTCCGGTCTGCTGCTGTTCCCCACGGCCTATCTGGCCTTGGGCGGCTGGCTCACCGGCACCACCTTCGCCACCTCCTGGTACACCCACGGCATTGCCAGCAGCTACCTGGAGGGGTGCAACTTCCTCACCGCCGCCGTCAGCACCCCCGCTGATGCCATGGGGCACAGCCTCCTGCTGCTCTGGGGC
>CALRND020000011.1:0-86420 GCA_943369455.1 Synechococcus sp. UW140 | reverse complement strand
ACCCCCCTCTGCTTCCGCAGCGACGCCGAGCCCCTCGAAGGCCATGGCTTCGATGCGGTCAACGAGTGGACCCTGCAGCTGCTGCGCATCCGCCACCTCGGCAGTGCCGAGCAGCGCCTCCATGCCCTGCTCTCCCTGCTGGTGCGCCGTCTGGGGCGCCGCTGCGGCCCCTGGTGCGACCTCCCCTTCCGCCTCACCCATGAGCGCATCGGGGAGCTGATCGGCACCACCCGCGTCACCACCACCCGGCTGATCTCCCGCATCCGGGCCGCCGACCTGATGCAGGTCCCCAGCGGCGAGACCAGCCTGCGCCTGGCACCGGCCCTGGTCGACGGCGCTCCCCTGGCGGCCTGACGGGCCATGGCCGACACGATCCACACCGGCGACAGCCTCATCGGCAGCCTCTGCCGCGACATGGCCGCGGTGCGCCAGAGCTGGCAGCTGCTGAAGGGGCAGGGGGCCGCCTGTCGTGATGAAGGGCTCCGCCTGCGGCTGATCCGGGAATCCAGCCGACTGGAGCAGCGCCGCCTTGAGCTGCAGCGTCAGGCCCGTGCGCTGACGCGTCTGCCCCTGGGCGATCCCCTCGGCGCCGCCTTCCTGCTGGAGATCACCAGCCGGCCCCTGGCCGCCTGAGCCGCCGGGGGACGAACCGCCGTTTCGGGAGTCAGACCGCGGCAGCCGCCGGCGCCTGGGCCGCCGCCAGTTCCCCATCGATCAGCAGCATGGAGGCGGCCTCCTGGCGCCCGAAGCGCACCCGACCGAGCAGGTGGGCCGCACCGTTCTCGGCAGCAATCTGGCCCTGGATCATCGGATCGAGGAAGACGGTGGTGCGGACGTCGCCAGCGCGCTCCGCCATGGAATAGAGGAGCTGCAGCGACGTGGTGACGTCGGCCTCCAGACGGAAGGCGTCCGCGAGCACAGCCTCGAAGTCGCTCCACCGCTGGCAGGGGGCCGGCAGCTCCCCGAGGTCCACCGTCTGTCCGCGGGCGATCAGATAGTCGGCCAGCAGGCCGGCATGCTCCTGTTCCCCGCGGGACTCGGCCATCAGATGGGCGGCGAACCCACGCAGTTCCCGTTCGGCGAACCAGAGGGCCATGGCCCAGTAGGCGGC
This sequence comes from Synechococcus sp. UW140, assembly GCA_943369455.1. Taxonomy (GTDB): domain Bacteria; phylum Cyanobacteriota; class Cyanobacteriia; order PCC-6307; family Cyanobiaceae; genus Cyanobium. The sequence goes on along the minus strand of CALRND020000011.1, from coordinate 85,309 downwards.
GCTGGCCTTGCGCTCCAGACCGAGGTGGTCCTGCAGACCCTCCAGCAGCCCGGCATCCATGGGTTGGGCCATGGCCCGTCCGGCGGGGCCGGTGGCCACCGAGGTCTTGGGCAGGGAGGAGGTCGGAGAGGTCATGGGGAGGGGCCTGGGGGGAAGGACCCCATTCACCGGACGCCCAATGTAAAGAGCCTGGCAACGATCCGACCCATCACGAACCGACCCGTTCCGCACGCGTCGCCGGAAGGGATGTCCAGACTCAGGGGGCCCTGGAACGACCCCATGGCCACGGCCATCGACCACGCCATGCGTCTGCGCAGCCTCTGGATCGCCTGGCTGCTGGCGATGCTGTTCCATGTGGAGCTGGGCCTCATGCCCCTCTTCCACGGGATCTCCCCGGAGATCCACGGCCATGTGGGGGCCGCCCAGCTGCCGCTGCTGTTCGGCGCCATGCTGGCCTACTTTCTCGTGCCCCTGGCCGCGGTCGTGCTGATCGCCTACGCCGCCAGTGATCCGGGCCAGCCGCGCCGCTGGCGCCGCTGGCGCTTCGCCCACCTCTGGCTGAGCGTTCTGTACACCCTCACCAACATCCCCCATCTGGCCGCCGACATCCTGGTGCCGGACGCCAGGGCCGACCAGATCGTGCTGATGCTCGCCATGGTGCTGATCGGCCTGCTGATCAACCGGGAAGCCTGGCTCTGGTGGCGTGGTCAGCGCGGCCCGGGGTCCCCCAGCAGGCAGGCCACGTGGGCGGCGCTGGCCGACGCCAGGCCCTTGAGGTCGTAGCCGCCCTCCAGGGCCGACACCAGACGGCCCTGGGCATGGTCCGCGGCGATGCTGAGCATCAGCTGGGTCAGGGCCGCGAAGTCACCGTCCTGCAGCCGGAAATCCCCCAGGGGATCTCCGGCCCTGGAATCGAAACCGGCCGAGATGAGCACGAAGTCCGGGGCGAAGGCCTCGGCCAGCGGCAGCAGCTCCTCCCGCCAGGCAGCCACGAGCTCGGGCCCCGAGGTCCCTGCCGGCAGGGGGCAGTTGCGGGTGGTGCCGGCCCCGGCCCCCTCCCCCTGCTCCTGGCGGGTGCCGGACCCCGGATAGAGCGGCGCCTGGTGGCTGCTGAAGAACAGCACCGAGGGGTCGCTCCAGAAGATGTCCTGGGTGCCGTTGCCATGGTGCACGTCCCAGTCGACGACCAGGATCTTCCCAAGACCATGGACCGCCTGCAGCTGGCGGGCGGCGACGGCCACGTTGTTGTAGATGCAGAAGCCCATGCCCCGCGAGGCACTCGCATGGTGCCCAGGAGGCCTGACGACCGCATAGGCCCGGCACACCCGTTGCTCCATGACGGCCTCCACCGCCGCCAGCACACCCCCCGCCGCCAGCCGCGCCGTGCGCTCCGAGTGGGGGCTGATGGCGGTGTCACCGGTGGAGAGCTGGTCACGGCCCGCCTGGATGTCCTCCTTGACCCGCTGCAGATACCCCGGTGTGTGGCAGCGCAGCAGCTCCCCATCCGTGGCCGGGCGTGGCGGAATGATCCGGCAGCGGGCCAGCAGACCGGCCCGGTCCAGGCCCTGGATCACGACGTCCACCCGGGCGGGGCACTCCGGATGCCAGGGGCCGGTGAGGTGCTCCCGGTAGCTGGCACTGCAGACGATGCCGACAGCCGGGGCCGGAGGCTGCGGGTCTGCGGGTGACGGGTCCGGCGTCAGTGGGGCAGAAGACAGACCGAGCTGGCGTTGCCCCTCACCCCCACCGCTCGGCTCGGAACCTGGGGCAGCCATTCCGCACGGGGCGATGCCTCACTCTGCTGCATCGCCAGGGCGTCGGCGGGGAGCTGTTCGCTGAGGACGACACCCATTGAATCGCGGGCCCAGATCTCCACATCCGTGGCGGGCGGGCAATGGAAGGTGAGCACTTCGAAGGGGAACACGACCCGCTCGAGAAAGAAATCCTCGGGCCCACAGCAGCGGATGATCCGCATCCGTTCCGAACAGTTGCGATAGCTACAAAGCAATGCGTCCATGGTGCCCTCCGACCTGACTGCGACCTATCCATGGCATCAACACACGGCCCCGAAGCCATGTCGGTTGCCGATGCGACGAAGATTCGGCAATGAGTGTTTCTACCGCTTAAGGGCGACTCAACTGCGCCTGAGCCAATGCGGAGATCCGCTGAACCAGTCACCCAGATCCTCCCGGCCGGGATCGAATCCGCCGTTATCGCAAGGGTCGCCCAGATCCAGCGTGCCCATGAAGCGGTCGAGATCCGATTCAGGCTCACCCCGTTGCCGGCTGCGCTGGGCCCGCCGCAACCAGCTCCAGACACTGGCATCACGATCAGCGAACTTCTGAACATAGATGCGCTCATGGAGACTGACCGGGCGGGAATCGGCAATTCTGCCGATGATCTCCTGGAGCCTCAGACGGGTGGTTGGTGTGAGCATTTTTCCAATCTTCCATTGGCAGAAGATCTAACCGTTCTGAGAAATCGAACGGTGCCGAGGATCACAGAATCCAGCCACCTGTCAGGACTTGGTGAAATCGATCCTTCGACGCCCCTGCGCCGCTCTTCGGCCGCCGGCAGCAGAATCGGTTCTGCCGATCACGCGGCCGAAGCCTCGGCCGCCCACCCTTGATCTCCCCTGCAGGGAAGGGCGCCTCCCCTTCCCCACCCCCCGATCCGACGCCGCAAGCCCTGCCGCTCAACGCCCCACAGACCCTGCGGCTCGTCTACGACGGGGGCTGTCCGTTCTGCCGCCACTTCGCCCTGAGCAGCGAACTGAGGGGCGGGATTCCCGATCTGCAGATCGTCGACGGGCGGGCCGACGCGGCCCTGCGCCGTGCGCTGCGGGAGCGGGGGCTGCCGCTGGCCCAGGGGGCGGTCCTGCTCCAGGGGGAGAGGGCCTGGCACGGGGCGGAGGCCGTGCAACAGCTGTGCAGCCTGATGCGGCCCAGCGATCCTTTGCTGCGGTTGCTGGTGCCACTGTTTGACGGACCGTCCCGCAGCCGCCGCCTCTACCCCCTGCTGCTGGGAGCGCGGCGCCTGGCCCTGGCCCTGAAGCGTCTGCCGGTGGATCCGGACCGCCCCTGACCGGTGAGCCCCGCCGTCATCCCGGATCAGGGCAGCGGCGGCAGGGGGGCCCGGCCCGCCACGGAGGCGCCCGTTCCGATCGGCTGCAGCAGCGGCGAGGGGTCCACCGCCACCAGTCGTCCCTGGCGCAGCTGGCGCCACTCGAAGTGCAGGTGGGCCGTGGTGGCCGAGCCGCTGCTGCCCACCCGGCCGATGGGCTGGCCCGCCACCAGGCTCTCCCCGGGCAGAACCGCCACATCCAGCAAGTGGGCGTAGAGGCTCTGCCAGCCGAGGCCGTGGTCGATCACCACGATTAGCCCGTAGCCACCCACCTCATCCACCAGCCGCACGGTGCCCGGCAGCACGGCGAAAACGGGTGTGCCCTCCGGGGCGATCAGATCAAGCCCGGTGTGCATGCGCCAGGCGTTGCGCGAGTCGGCCAGCCGCCAGCCGAACGGGGCCTGCTCACTGGGCTGCAGGCCGAGGGGATAGCCCAGGGCCCCGGCCTGTTGCACCGGGAACGCCCCCGCCGGTGCCGGCTTGTAGCGGGAGCGCAACGGGTCCGGCAGGCGGTCGTTCTGCCCCAGGTCCCCCACCGGCACCTCCAGGGGAATCTCCGCCGGCCGGGGCGGCGGCTCCCCCATCGCCAGCAGGGGAAGAGGCGCCAGGGACAGGGGCAGGAGCCAGGGCAGGGCCAGCGCCGTCAGAAACCGTCGGAAGCGGGAATCCATCCGCCTGCTGCAAGGGACCGTGCAGGCCTTGGTAACGCCCCCGGCCGCCGCTGCCAAGACGGGGATGTCAGGACCCGGATGCCCGCGGTGCCCGGTGCGGTCATGGACCGCTGGCGGACTCCTGGCTCTGGGGCAGGACCACCATGGCGCTGGCGATGGCGGTGTCCATCACGATGCGCAGCGCCAGGCAGGGGTCGATCACCTCCCGGCCCATGGTGATCGCCTTCTGGGCCACCAGGCCGAAAAGGATCGGCCACTCCACCGGTTCCGGGCAGAACCGCTGGGCCATCGGCAGCAGGGCCGGCCAGAGGGTCGGCAGCGCCTGCAGGGATTCGGGCGACGGCTGGTGGACGTCGGGCACCTGCGGCACACCGAAGTCCCCCTGGCCGAGGTGCTCCATCCCATGGCGCCAGAGGGCGGTCGGATCCGGCAGGGCCGTGCAGCCCGCCTGCTGGGCGGCACCGGCGGCCAGACCCCAGGTGGCATAGGGATCGTTGAACAGGGCCTGGACCAGCCCCTCGCCCACCAGGCAGGAGCCGCCGTCCCCGGTGCCGACGACGTGCAGCCCAGAAAGCTCCGCCAGGCCGGCCGCCCGGGAGCGGGCCCGCACACCGGCCTGGCAGGCCTGGCCCGCCAGGGCACCGCAGACCGCCAGCAGCGATTCGACGTGCACGCCCCGGTCGGACGCCATGGCCTTCAGGAGCCGGCGGCTGATCTCTTCGGCACCGATCCGGGCCCCGACCAGGGGGTCCTGGGCGCGGCGGGCGGCGATGGCCTCATCGAGCGGATCACGGGAGGGAGCTGTCATGGCCGCAGGGAACGGATGTCAGGGAGGTCCAGCACCAGCGTTCCCGGCCCCCGTCGCGCAACGGGGCACACGGATCACCACCGTGCCGGCAAGCTTGTCGTGCCAGCCCTGGCGACGGGGATCCCAGGCCACCCACAGGAAGCCCAGCAGCAGGGGCAGCGTCGAGATGATGTAACCCACGTAGCGAAGGCACCACTGGCGCAGGCCGGGTTCTCCTCCGGTTGCGGCATCGACGATTCTCAGGCGCAGCATCAGCTTGCCGGGTGTGCCCTGCTTCCAGCGCCAGAACAGAATCACCACCAGGGCCGACACGACCGTGCTGAGCACGAGAACCGCCGTCTCATCGGGCACGATGAACACCAGGAGCGGCAGGGGGGCGGTGATGATCAGCATCAGCACCGAATCGATCAGCGAGGCCGCCGTACGGACCCGGAATCCCGCGTAGGCGATGGACGGTGCGGGGAAGGATTCGCTGCGCTCCATCGGGCCATCTTCTCCCGTCGACAGCGTCACGGGCCGGAGCGGTGTTAGGACAGTGGAGATTCTCTCCATGGCCAATGCGAGCCCTTACCTTCCTCTTCGCCCTGATGGTGGGTCTGGCGATGGCCTTTCTGGCGCCTGCCATGGCTGGTGGCCGTGATCAGGCCCCTGCCGCGATGGTGCCTCCCGAGATGGCCGCGCTCGAGCCCGAGTTCGCCGACGCGGCGGCCACTGAGACTGCGGCAACGGATCTCCTTGACATGGATCGCCTCGCCACTGATCTGCTCTCCAGCGACCTGCTCGCCGAACTGAGCATCGATCCGGCCCCCGGCCTTGACGTCGCGGCCTGAGTCGCGACCACCTTCTGAACGCAACGGTCGGGCTGGCACCTGAACCCATGGCTCGCACCCTGCTCGACCCCCGTCTGACCCTGGTCTCCCTGCGGCCGGATCAGTCCGAAACCGGCCCCTCGGACAAATCCGATGAGCCGATCGGCAAGGGCTTCGCCGCATCACGCCCCCGCGGCCAGGGCAAGGCCTCCGGCACCAAAGGCCGCCGCAAGAAGGGCACGGGCCTCTCCGCCGCCGACCACGGCCCCCTGGGCCGCAGTCCCAGCCTGGAGGCCATCGAGGCCAGGGCACGTCTCGGGCTGGCCCTGGCGGGCCGTCTGCGGGAAGCGGATGTGACCGTGGCCTGGAAGAGGGCTGCCGCCGAGCACCACCCCGACCGCGGCGGGCGCCACGCCACCATGCAGGCGGTCAATGGCGCCAGGGACGTCCTACTTGGCAGGGGCCTCGGCTGACGCAAGGCGTCCTGGCCTGCAGCGCTAGACGAGCCCCGGCAGCAGCCACCAGCTGCTCTGGCGATAGGCCTCGAAACCGGGATAGCGCTCGGCCATGGAGGCTTCCTTGCGGATCATGCGGGGCAGGTAGAGCGCCAGCACCGAGGCGGGCAGCAGCCAGGCCCACGGCGAACCGGCGATCACCGCGAAGCTGCTGTAGCGAAGCAGGTCGCCGAGGTAGTTGATATGGCGGACGCGGCGCCAGGCCCCATCCGCCACCAGGGTGGCACCCATCGCCTTGGCGGTGCCCTTCTGCACATCGGCCGCCGTGTTCAGCAGGGATCCGAACGTGTAGAGGCTGAGCCCCAGGGCGATCGTCAGGGGGGCCATGGGCCCCGGGTTGGCCATCGCCAGCCAGCCGGGCACGGCATAGAACACCCCGACGTAAAGCACCACCGCGACGGCCTGGGGCAGCTGAACCACCTCGGTGAAGAGCTGGGTGGTGCGCCAGGGGAACAGCACCTCCTCGAGCAACCACCAGAGGCAGTAGCTGATGTGAAGGGCGAGGTAGATCACGACCCGCTCGGAGTCCAGCCCCAGCACCAGGGCGGGCACCAGCAGCGCCACGATGGTGGTCACCTTGGCGATGTTGATCGCCTGCAGCTGGGTCATGGGCCGCTGGGTCATGGGCAGCTGGGTCATCGGAGCCCGAGGGGTTCCATGCTGGCAGGCAGCTCAGGGTGGCGGAGGGGCCGAGCCGGGGAAGCGCTCCAGGTAGGTGCCGACCGCCAGGGGGCGGGGCTGGTTGTAGCCCACCGGCAGCCAGAGGTCGCCGGCGGCGGAGGCGTAATGGATCTCCCAGTGGTAGAGGCCGGTGAAGGCCTGGGGATCCATGCGCAGCAGCTCCGCGTAGAGCAGCACGGCCCTGACGTAATGCCGGCTGTTGTTGTAGCCCCAGAGCCCACGGCGGATGTCCCGCAGGCCCCCCCGACGCACCAGGTAGCGGGCGGCGGCGTGGATCGCGTCTTCGGGATCGCGGATGTCGCCCTTGCCGACACCCGGCTGGGCCCAGGTGCTGGGGAGGAACTGCATGGGGCCCCGGGCGTCGGCGACGGAGACGCCATCGATGCGGCCCATGCCCGTTTCGACCAGGTTGATGGCGGCCAGGACCTCCCAGGGGATGCCGGTCGCAGCGGACGCCTCTCGGTAGTAGCGCAGCAGGTCGGAGGCGGGCTCCGGCGGGATGATCCGCCAGGCGGGAACGACGGCCGGACGCCGCCCCCCCCGATGCATGGCCAGAAACTCCCGGCGTGCCGCCAGATGGCGGTCCATCACCCCCTGCCAGCGGACCGGCAGCAAGGCCCGTACCCGGCCGGCCAGGGCCGGGTCGGTGGCAAGCCGGCGATAGATGACCTGCTGGCGGTGCCCCAGCTCGCCCAGGAGCCCAGCCGGGGTGTCGGGAGACCGGAGGGCCACCTCGGCGGCGGCCAGCTGGGAGGCGATGGCGGCAGGGTCCGCCGGCAGGCGGGGATAGGCCCGCGGGGCCGGCTGCGGTGGGGAGGACGCCGCGGGGGGGCTGCCGGTGGGGGCCGGCTGCACCGACACGGTGACCGCCACCGCCGCCGACGCCAGCAGCAGGGCCAGCATAACGGGGGTGACGACGCGCATGGGCAGGGGAAGCGTCGGGCGGGGGGAGAATCGGGCGCTCAGGTCTTGGTCAGCCAGTAGAACTGGTAAGCCTGCAGCACGATGCGACTGCCGGACTGGGACGGCCGCCGGCCCGAGTGAAGATCGACGAGTCCATCGTGGCTGCTGAAGACCGGCGGCACCAGGCTGTCGAGATCGAAGAACCGGGGCTGGTCGTTGAAGTTGGCCACCACCAGCACCAGCTCGGATGGCCGCAGGTGGTCGGTCCGCACGAACGCCAGCAGATAGTCATTCTCCAGGGCCAGGATCTGGCGATTGTTGAAATCGGCAAAGGCTGAGATTTCCTTGCGGATCGCGATCATCTTCTTGATCGCCGAGAAGATCGCATGCTCCACGGTCCCCTGTTTCCATCGGAGCTCCGCCCTGGCCCAGTCGATCTTCGGGCGATGCACCCAGCGGGTGTCATTGCACTTGCTGGGGTCGGCATAGAAGCTGTAGTCGTTCAACACGCCAAGGGCATCGCCGTTGTAGATGAGCGGGATTCCCCCGAACGAAAGAATGACTCCATGCATCAGCAGGATGCGGCTGATAGCAGTGGCGATCAGCTGCTGATCCTTCGATTCGAGTGCCGACTCCAGTCCGACGAGGGAGGCCAGGGAACCGCAGATTCTGGCATCGCCCGTGGTGTCGTTGGGCATGAAGGTGAGCCCGCGGGGAATCGCATCGAAATCCCCCTTGAAGTAATCGATCAGAAAGCGCCGGTGGGCACGGGGTTCGTAGCCCACCTGCTCGATATCACTGTCATCGAAACCGAAGCCGATGTCGTCATGGCAGCGGACGTAGTTCAGCCAGGTGGCCCGTTCCAGCTTGTTCGGCAGGCTTTTGAGGCCCTGGCAGAGGAGCCGGGTGTTGCGGGTGGCCACACCGTCCCAGAGCAAGGCCATCAGGGTGGCGTTGTAGGCAATCTCACATTCCTTGGCCACGATGGCATCTTCACCGAAGTATTTGGTGATTTCGGTGGGGGCCACGATGGCCTCGGCGATGAACAGGACACCCGGCGCGGTGACCTGGCAGCAGTCTTTCAACAACTGCAGGATGAGGTGGGCTTTGCGTTCGTTCTGGCAGCTGGTGCCGAGCTTCTTCCAGAGGAAAGCAACCGCATCGAGGCGCAGAACATCGACACCCTGGTTGGCCCAGAACAGCAGCACATCGAGCATCTCGATGAACACCGCCGGATTGGAGTAATTGAGGTCCCACTGGTACTCGTGGAAGACCGTCATCACCCATTTCTGCATCTCCCCATTCCAGGTGAAATTTCCCGGATCGCTCTCGGGAAACACCTCTGGCATGCTCTGCTCGAAGACATCGGGAATATCCCTGTTGTCAAAGACGTGGTAATAATCCTGATAATGCTGTTCACCATCCATCGCACGCTGGGCCCACTCGTGCTCATCCGATGTGTGGTTCAGCACGATATCCAGAACCAGCAGAATCTCACGCTTCCTGAACTCGTCGGCAATCCTGCGCAGATCATCAAGCGTTCCAACCCTGGCATCGATGCGGCGGAAATCACTGATCGCATAACCACCGTCGCTCTTGCCAGATGGACACATCAGGATCGGAAGGATGTGAACCATGTTGATACCCAGCTCCTGGAAGTAGCCGATCTTGCTGGCCAGATCAGGAAGGTTCTCAGCGAAGCCATTGGAGTAGACGGCCATCCCGACCCACTTCTGGGACAGAAACCAGTTGTAGTCATGCTCCCTCAGAATATCGAGCGATTCAAGATCCGGCGAACGATCGATGTACCCGCGGGCCATGGTCTCGACCAGACGCAGCAACTGAAATTTGAAGTCGTCACGATGGCCATAGAGGGTGACGAACAACGAATGGATGGCGTAGAAGTTGGCACCCAGCCTGGTGTAGAAGTGACGCAAGTCCTGGCGCCGGATCTCTGGACGCAGATCATCCAGGATGGAATTCAACAGGGAGTGGGAAATCTGTTCGTACATCGGATCAGCCAACCCCCCAGGACGTCAGAAACTGCCCATAGACCGACCGGTCATCGATGGTGGCACCGCGGCGTGACACCAGGGCCGCGGCGAAATCCCCGGCGCGGGAGAGGCTCTCGGCCCATGGCCACCGTTGGCTGAGGCCCAGCAGCAGGACGGCGGCAAACCCATCCCCCGCTCCCACCGTGTCGACGACCGGGCCAGCGGCGGCGGGGGGAATCGAAGCGATCTCGCCGCCACGCCAGAGCAGGGCACCGTGGGAACCGCGGGTGACCACCAGCGTCTCCAGCTGGTGGCGCTCGGCGAAGCGATGCATCGAAGCGGCCAGGGCGGCCCCGTCGTCCTCGGGCGGTGCGTCCGTGGTCAGCTGGGCCAGCTCCCCCGCATTGAGCTTGACATGGTCGGCATCGTCCACAAGGGGCAGAACCGTCGCGATGGACCACCAGGGACGGCGCAGGTTCACATCCAGGACGATCGGACCTTGATGCCGTGACTTCAGGGACGCCAGGGCCGCTGCCGATGGGGGATGGCGAACGGCCAGGGTCCCGTGGTACAGGAGGCCCGTGACCGGAACCGAGGCTGGCTCGGGAGGGCCGATGAAGTCGTAGGCGCTGCCCGACACGATCGCGTAGCGGGGCTCGCCATCCACGAGCGTGATGCTCACCCGGCCGGTGGGATGGGACGGATCGGTCTGCAGAGCGGACGCATCCAGGCCCCAGCGCCCCATGGCGGAGCGGATCCGCTCGCCCCTGGCATCCCCGCCGACCCGGCTGACGAGCAGGGGAGACAGGCCGAAGCCCCTGAGGTGCCAGGCCACATTGAACGGCGCACCACCCAGAACTTCGGATGCATCCGGAAAACAATCAAAAAGAACTTCTCCAAAGATTGTGATCGGACATTGCATCGTCATTGATTTAATCCAGTTCAGGAATAATCTCGGCATGAAAATGGCCGATCCCCTCCAGGATGCCGGCACTGTAGTTGCCGTTCATGCCCATAAAGCCACCTCTGGCGAGATACAAAAACTCGGACGTACCTTTCCGGGCCGCCTCCCGCACGGCCTGCTCGGCCACATCCGGATGGGCATTGGCGACCAGCACGGCCGGCAGCCCGCTGGTGAGCACGCAGAGATCATTGCCGCTGTCACCGGCGTAGAGGGTCTGTTCGGCGGAAAACCCCTGCTCCCCCATCAGAAACTCGACCGCATGGAGCTTGCCGGCCCGCTGCGGCAGGACATCCAACAGGCCGACACCCGCCGGCCCGTCGTGGCTGAAGATCAGCGTGGTCGCGACCGCCAGGGGCTCGAGGCAGTCGTGGATGGCCCTGGTGAGGGCGGGGAGATCGGCCTGCGGCGAAAGGAAGAAACTGAGCTTGTGGGCGTTCTGCCTGTCCTCTGGCTGCGGCACCAGGCCGGGGCACCCCTCCAGTAAGGCACGCAGCTGGCCCGCCGAGCAGCCCTGCCAGTCCGCGGCGATGTACCGCGACCAGGAAGCCAGCAGGGACCACCCATGGCCGTCTCTGACATGGATGGAGCTGCCGACATCAGCGATGATCCAGTCTGGCTGGGGCAGGTCATACTCCCGAATCGCTTGCTCGATCAAGGCCAGATGCCGCCCGCTGACATAGGCCAGGGAGATCCCGGGCTGGCGGAGCACCCGGGTCAACGTGGTTCGAGCCCCCTCCGATTCGGGCGGCTCACCATTCGGCAGCAGGGTGCGATCCAGGTCCGTGCAGAGCAGCAGACGTCGCATCAGCGGGGGGTGCGGTGGCTGGTCATCGCCCGAAGAAGTCATAGTGGTCGATGGCCTCGAGGATTCCAGAGGCATGGGATCTGGCAGAGAAATAGACCCGTTCGGAGTCGCTGAGCTGGGCCAGTTCTTCGCGATGGGGACTGTCCACCACGACGCCCAGGGTCTGGCCGCGGAGCATGTCTTCATCATCGCGGGATCCGCCGTTCACCAGAACATGCTGCAAGGGAATCTTCCATTGGTTGGCGACATAGCGCAGGGCCTGGCCCTTGGAGGCGCGGGCGGGGACAAAGTCAAGAAACTGGCCGAACGAAAGGCTCGTATGGGCGGAGAGCTCATGCTGCCGCAACAGGGTGAGAATCTCCTCCATCTCAGGTGCCTGCTGGGGATCGTAGAAATAGGAAAGCTTGAATCGGCTCTGATGTTCCTTCGCCTGCAGGGTCAGCCCGGGCAGTGGATCCATCAGGCGCTTGAGAGCCTGGGGAGTCCAGAGATGGTCAATGTGGTGGATCCAGGAAATGTCCGTCGTCAACTGGGGTGGGGTATAGATCTCGGTTCCCAGGCTCGTGATGAGCACGTCAGGCATGGGGATGGCGTGAATCTTCAGGAGCTTGAGCACCGAATTGAGCCGTCGTCCGGTGGCAATCCCGAACAGAACCCTGCGGTGCTGCTCCCTCATCAGCTTCACGAAGCGGGAGAGGGCCTCCGGATCACCGAGGAGGGTGTTGTCAATGGCGGTGAAGATGGCGCGGGTTCTTGTCTGAACGGCGGGTGGGGTCGCCAGTGGGGCCGGACGGGCTACCACTCGCTTCTGAACGATCAGATCCTTCACCAGTTTCAGATACCGGTTGGCATGGGCTTCCCATGAATAGAACCTGGCAATCGTCGTCAGGCCATTGCCTGAGAATGTTGACCACACAGCATCATCCTCGAGAATCATCAGCAGGGCGCCGGCAATCGATGCCTCATCCAGAGGATCGATCAGCAGACCATTCCTGCAGTTGCCGATAATGTCGACGGGGCCACCGACTTCCGTCGCCACGAGCGGCAGTCCACTGGCCGCCGCCTCCAGCAGGGTGAGCCCGAAGGGTTCGGTGAGGGCCGGGTTGACGAAAACCCCTCGTGAGGAGGCGGCCAGCCGATAGATGTCGGCTACATCACTGGGGGAATGGTGCTTGGGGAGAGCCACCAGGCCGTTGAGCTCATAGCAGTCGATAACAAGAAGCAGCTCCGTCAGAACCTGCTGGGCACCCTCATTGAGCTCACGGATATCCTTTCGATTCCCGGCAACAATCACAAGATTGGCCAGCTTCTGCAGGCGCTTTGACTTTCCGTAGGCCTCCAGGAGGGTGACGATGTTCTTGCGCTCATCCGGCCTTGAAAGGGCCAGAATCATCGGCTTTGCAGGCTCCCGGAGATACTTGCCAAGGGTGCCGGCAAAGGCAACCGGAGCATCCTCTGGCGTCGGTGGATGGAACTGATTGAGATCGGTGCCCGGTGGGATCACCGACATCTTCTCCGGGGTGTAGCAGTCGTAGAGCTCGTATTGATCTTCGATCTCATTGTGGGTGCTTGTGATCACAAGACTGGCACTGTTCAGCACATCTTCTTCGGCGCTGATTCGCTCCGCCATCCGATAGCGCTTCTGGATCTCCTCGACGGACAGACCGAGGGCCAGAAGCCGGCGCAGCTTGTCCCTGCCGAGGGAGTGGCCGGTGTGGATGAGTGGCAGACCCGTGAGATGGGACAGACGCACACCGACATAGCCGGCATCGGCGTAATGGCTGTGCAGAACGTCCGGCCGGCTCGGCTGATGGTGGAGCCAGCTGAAGAGCTCATCGGTGAAGGCGTCGAGATGGCCCCAGAGCTCCTCCTTGGGGATGTAGAGATCCGGTCCGGCAGGCAGTCGCAGGATGCGTGCGTTGTCATCCAGAACTTCGATCGGCTTGTCGTAGTCCGTCGAGACGTCAGCATCCTTGATGCAGCGCGTGACCAGATCCACCTGGGCCACCCCAGGCTGGCGGGCCAGGGCCCTGGTCAGTTCCACCACGTATTTCGTCTGCCCGCCGGTATCGGCGTCACGGCCGAGCTCGAGATTCTTGCCACGGATGAGGCCGTGGAGGCTGATCATCAGGATGTACAGAGGGCTGGTCCCGGCGCCGGCCATCACGGTTCCCGTCGGGCCTGGCCCTCAGTCGGGGATGGCGGCCCCTGGGAAGGCGGCCCCTGGGATGGAGCGCTCCGGCAGGGGGGCCTCAGCCCAGCAGCCAGCGCAGCATCAGGCCCAGCTGGCCGAGGATTCCCCTGCCGGTGAACTCCTCGCCGATCAGGGCCGCCACAAATCCGATCATCGCCACCCGCCCGTTGAGTCGCTCGACCCCCGCCAGAGCGGCCCGGTTCCAGGGGCGGGCGGTGGTGAGGCCTTCCCCGAAACGCTCCAGGGGCTCGTACTGAAAGACCTGCCCGCCCGCGGCCGTGCTGCCCTGATCGGTGCTGCCCTGATCGGTGCTGCTCGCTCTGGTGCTGGTGTCGCTTGTGCCCGGTTCCTGCCTGCTGCCTTCGTCCACGGATGCCGCCTCTGGGTGGGCCCAGCCTATGGGCCCCCCGCAGACCGGTGGCGCGCCGGAGCGATCCGGCTACAGTACAGATGTACCAGAGGTCTGCCATGGCGCCCGGCCAGATCGATCCAGCGGTGGCCCCCCTGAGGCGGGCCAACCCCCAGCGCTTCCGGGAGGCCCGAGCCGGGCACCTGGCCGTGGTCGCCATGGCCGGAAGGCCATGGTTCATCGGCCGGATCTGTGAGCTCAGCGGCCCGACCCCGGCAGATTTCGCCCGGGTGCTCAACATCGACACCGGCGACATCGAGAGAATCCCGGCACCCTGGATCGTCGAACTCATGGGCGACGGCGGACTTCTCAACGACCGCTATCCTCGCCATCGGATGCTCAGTTCTCGAGCAGATTGATGCGGTAAAGCACCTCTTCGAGGGCATCTGCAGCGGATATGGCGCTATAACGCTGCGGCTGATCCGGACCGCAGCAGGAGGGCACCGGCGCCAGGACCGTCCAGGGTCTCGCATGGCAGAACTGCACGACGCTGTGGCGCTCTTCGGTGGCCCCCGGCGGCGCCACCACCCGATGCCAGCCGGTGGGAATGCGACCGTTGGAGAGACGCTCCAGCATCAGTCCCGTGTTGATGATCACCCGCCCCTCCGGCGGGGCCGCCTCCACCCATTCGCCGGCCACGCGCACCTGCAACCCCGGCCCGGTGGCCCTCGGCAGGGCGGTGATCAGATTGATGTCCCCATGGGCCGCCGCCCAGACATGCCCCTCCCCCGGTGCCTGGGCCATGGGGGGATAGCGCAGGGCCCGGGTGAGGGTGGGCGCCTCACCCACCATCTCCTCGAAGAAGCCATCACCGCAGCCCATGCCCACGGCGATCACCCGCAGAAAGCGCCGTTGCAGATCGGCGATCGCCCGGTGGAACTCCCCCAGCACGGCGGTGATGCCGGGAACGGCCGCCTCCGGCAGGACCTGCTCGGGATAGAACGCCGGGAAGCGTAGCCGCAGGGGATGGCCGGCGGGCAGGGGGGCCGACCAGTTGAGCATCTCCTTCCAGTCCGGGTGATCGCTGCCGGCGGCCGTCTCCACCAGCACCTCCGTGTAACCGGTCTGACCGCTGGCGCCGGGCGCCCGGAAGCGCCGCTTGGTGTCGGCCTCGAGGGCGAAGAACCGCTGCAGCAGGCCGTAGGCGGAGTCCAGCAGGTCAATGGGGAGATCGCTGCTGGTATAGACGAAGCCGCTGGCCAGGCTGCGCCTCACCCCATCGACCACGGCGTCCCGGGCCCTGGCGTCGCCCCGCTCGAAGGCCAGCAGATCCACATCGAGAATTCCCTCGTTCATCGGGCCTCCCGCTCAGCGGCGACCGTTGACGATCACCGGGCTGCCACCGCCCCCGGCCGACCCCGGCAGGGCCGGCACCACCGACGTCTGCCCATCCCATTTGTCCAGGAACAGCTTGTAGAGCACCTGGTCATCGAGGCTGGAGTTGAGGGTCTGGTAGCGCTTGGCCTCCTGCTCGGCGATCAGCACCTCCGTCTGGGCCCGCAGCAGCTGCTGCTCGGCGATCTGCTTCTGCTCGATGGCGGCGCGGTACTCCTCGGCGATCTGCAGGCCGGTGAGATCCAGACCCTGCACGGTCACGTAGTCGAACTTGCGCAGCTCCTCGGCCACCTTCTCCTGCACCAGCTCGGAGATGGAATTCCACTCCGTCGCGATGGTCACCAGTTCGTACTGGGAGAACACCGACTTGAGGGCCTTCAGCAGGGAGGGCTGGATGACCCGCGGGTAGATCTGCTGGTCGTCGGTGGCGATCGTTTCGTAGATGCGGCCCGCTTCGGCGGGCTTCATGGCGTACTTGACCGTGGCCGTGGCCTGGATCACCTGCAGGTCCTTGGTGAGGGTGGAGAACTGCTCCGGCCGCACCTGGGTGCGCACATCGAAGAGCGAGGTGTTCTGGGCCAGGGGAATCTTGAGGTTGGCCCCCGGCTGCCGCGGCTCACCGGTGACCTTGCCGAGGGTGGTGACCACGGCCACACTGCCCGCCGGCACGATGAACACCGTCTGGGTCAGCAGCACCAGGCCGGCGAGCACGGCAGCGAAGACCAGCTGCCAGAGGCCGCCGAAGCCGTTGTCGGCACCGGAGCGCATGGGGGATTGCATCGGAGACCTGGGCGCCTGGAGAAGGGACGACCCTAGGCAGCGCTGCAGGCCCGGGGCCGCCATGGTGGGGGCGCCAGGAGTCGTTTGGAGGGCTGGTGCTGCGGTTCCTGCTCGAACTGGTCCCGCCCCTGGCCCTCGGCCTGCTGCTGGGGGTCCGGTTTCCCGGGCTGCCGGGACGGCTCGCCCCGCCCTTGATCACCTGGGGCATTCCCATCAGCCTGGTGGCCCTGCTGCTGCGGGCGGGCTTCCGGGCCGACCTGCTCACGGCGGCCGTGATGGCGGCGGCCGCCTCGGGCCTGGGCCTGCTGCTGCTGCGCCTGCCGGCCCTGGGCCGGCGCATCCCCGAGGGCAGCCTGCAACTGGGCTGCATCGTGGGCAACACCGGCTACTGGGGGCTGCCCGTGGCCCTGGCCCTGCTCCCCGCCGAGGCCATCGGCTTCACGATCGCCTTCGATCTGATGGCCACGCTGATCACCTGGAGCCTCGGTCCCCTCCTGGTGGACCGGCGCGCCACCGGCGTGGGCCGCCAGCTGCAGGTGCTGGCCACCAGCCCAGCCATGCGTGGTCTGGCGCTGGCCGTGCTGCTGCACCAGACCCCCTGGAGCGCGGTACTGGCCCAGTGGCTGTGGTGGCCGGCCCGGTTGGTGGTCCTGGTGGCCCTGGCCCTGGTGGGGATGCGGCTGGGGCTGATGCTCCGGCGCCGCCCGGCGGGCCTGGTCGGGGGAAGCGCCCTGGTGGCGCCCCTGGTGGGCAAGCTCCTGGTGCTCCCGGCGGCCATGCTGCTGCTGGCCGGCCTGCTGGGCCTGCCCTCGCTGTTGCGGGACGCGGTGGTCCTGCAGGCGGCGGCTCCCACCGCCCTCTCGGTGCTGCTGCTCACGGAAGCGGCCGCTGCCGGGCAACAGGGCATCGACGACGCCGGCCACCGGCAGGCGGCCGACGCGGTCGCGATCCTGGTGCTCTGGAGCACCGCCCTGGCCCTGGTCTCGGTTCCGCTGTGGTGGTGGCTGCTGAGCGGTCCGCTGGGGAGCTAGGACAGGCCGATACGCACTGCCCATTCGTCGGCGGCCATGGCCGGTTCCCTTGCCCAGCGGCTCGACCGCAGCCTGGCCCGTCTGAAGGGAATGGCCGTGCTGCCGGTGCTGATCCTGGCGGTGCCCTGGGTCCAGGAGATCATCGACCAGATCTTCTTCGGGGGCCGCTGGAACCTGCCGATGGTGCCGGGCGGCCCCTTTCTCGGGGTGCTCACCGCCCCCTTCAGCCACGGCGGCTTCGGACACCTGATCAGCAACAGCCTCTGGTTCCTGCCCCTGTCCTGGCTGGTGCTGGCCAAGAGCCGGGGCGACTACCTGGCCGTGTGGCTGGGGGTCTACGCCACGGCCATCCCGGTCTGGCTGTTCTGGCACCAGGCCAGCCATGGCCTCTCCGGCGTGATCTACGGACTGCTGGGCTATCTGCTGCTGATCGGCTGGCTGGAGCGCCGCCCCCTCTCGATCCTGCTGTCGCTCACCGCGCTGGTCGCCTACGGAGGGGCGCTGCCCAGCCTGCTGCCGTTCCTGAGTCCCCCGGGGGTGAGCTGGATCGGCCACGCCTCCGGTTTCGCCGGCGGCGTGCTCGCCGCCCTGGCGATTCACCGGGAAAGCGGCGGTTAGGGCCCCATGCCGCCACCCCCTGCCGAGCCCGGGCGGCCCCGCCCCGACCATCGCCGCCGGCTGGCGCTTCTGGCGGCCGTGGTGGCCATGGCCCTGCTGGTCCTGCCCCTGGCCAGGGGTGCCCTGGGGGCAACGCCACCATCACCGCCCACCAGCTACGACCTGGCCTGGCGCGCCCCCTTCAACCGTCCGGAGCACTATCCGCTGGCGCGTCGGCCGGATCCGGCCCTCTACCGCCCCCACGGCAACTGGTTCGGTCGCCTGATCCTTCCGGCACCGGCCGAGATGGCCCCGGGCGGCGGCGACTGGGTGTGGCTGGAGCTGGAGCAGGCCCCGGCGGGCCACGGGGCCCTGGTCGGCCAGCGCCTGCGGCTGGCCTGGCAGGACGAGCCGATGCTGCGGGCCCTGGTGGGCAAGGTGAGCACGCCGGTGCGGCTCGGGGCCCAGGCCCGGCTGGCGGCCCAGCAGGGCAATGTGGTGCCCACCCGCCTCGACGGCCGCAACGACGTCGGGCCGCTGCAGACCCTGGCGGGGGCCCATCCCCACGACGACATCACCGTGGCGCTCGAGGACGTGGACGTCGAGCCGCGGGACGGGAGCACCGTGCTGCGGATCGGCCGCCCGCCCCTGCAGAGCACGGGCCGCTGGGTGGCTCTGGTGAGGCTGCTCTCCCGCGACCCTGCCGACCCGGAGCGCTTCCGGGTGCAGCACTACGACCGGGGCCGGGGGGGCTTCGGCGGCCCGATCGAGACGGTGCGACTGCCCCGCCAGCCCCCCGATCGCCATGGCCGGCGCTTCTTCGACCCCCAGGGACTGCTGGAGTCCCCCGTGGGCAGCGACGGCTGGTACCTCTACGGCGCCCCGGACAGCGAAGGGACCTTCACCGCCCAGGCCCTGGAACCCCGCCACCTCACCCGCCTGGAGAGCGACCGGGTGCTGCGGGGCACCGCCGCCGGCCTCAACGCGATCAGCCGGGTCAACTGGAGCGACAGCCAGACCCGGCGCGGCCGCTTCAGCCGGGTGGGCCTGGATCCCGATGGGGAGCACACCCCCTGGCGGCCGGGCGACCGATCCCTGCTGATCCACAACTTCGGCGGCATCGGCGGGCCCGATGGCGAGCCGATCAGCGGCTTCACGGTGACCGGCCATTTCGCCTTCGGTGCCGCCCGGGTCGTGATCGATCCCTTCACTGGGGAGCCCCGCTTCGACCTGCGCTACCACCAGATCTACGCCAACAATCCCAACGGCATCGTCTCGGGCAGCCAGGACTGGAGCGCCTACACCGGCAACCTGCAGCGGGGCTGGCTCGGGACCCGGCCGATCTCGGATGTTCTGGTGCGCACCGAGCCCCTGTTGCTGGAGGAACTGGCGATCCAGGCGGAGGTGCTGATGGCCCGTTACCGCAGCGGCGACGGCGGCGGTGTCTCGCTGGTGTCCCCGGCCATCTCCTGCGTGCAGGATTCCAGCCAGGCCCTCTGGATCGCCATCGACCAGCTGCGTCGCCGCCGCCGTGAGCTCGACGGAACCGAGCTGCCCCGGCTCGCCTCCCTGGCCCGCTCCCTCGATGCCCTGCTGACCCCCTTCGGCATGGTCCGCGCCGACTGGCGCCACAACGCCTCGCTGATGGACCGCCCCGGCGATGCACCGGACCGCTTCCGGGCCAGCCCCAGCCTCTGGGATGGGCTGCTCAGCTGGCGATCGATGCTGCCCCGCCGGGCCCACGACGAGATGGCCCGGGTGTTCCTGCGCCACGGGGACCCGCTCCATGTCCTGCGCACCAACCAGCTCCCCGGCGCCGACCGGCGCCTGGCCCCCCTGGCGCCGACCCAGCTCCTCGGCCAACTGCCCGTGGTGGGGCTGGCCCTGCCCCGGCTGATGGATGCCTTCTTCACGCCCCTCGGCGGAGCCGGTCTGGCCCTGACGGCCCTGCTGCTGGGGGCCTACGCCGCCATCGCTCTGCCGCTGGGGCGCCGCAGCGGCTTCCTGCCGGCGACGTGTTCAAAGCTGCGGCCAACGGTGCTGCTGCGCCGGGCCCCCGCCCTGCTGCTGACCCCGGCGCTGGTCGAGGAGACCCTGTTCCGGGCCGCCCTGCTGCCCCACCCCCTGGAAGGACTGGGCATCGCCGACACCTTCGCCTGGGGGGCCCTGAGCGTGGGGCTCTTCGTCGCCTGGCATCCTCTGGCCGGCCGGCTCTGGTACCGCCGGGGCCGCAGGCTCTTCGACGACGGCCGCTTCCTGCTCCTGGCCGCCCTGCTGGGGGTGACCTGCGTGATCGCGTATCAGCTCACCGGATCCATCGGGGCACCGGTGCTGATCCACTGGCTGGTGGTGCTGATCTGGCTGGAGCCGCTCGGGGGCCGCCGTTGGCTGGAGGAGCGAGCTCAGGCGTAGGCGTTGGGCACGAAGAACTGCTCGTTCATCGGGGGACGCTGGTAATCGGCACCGCTCTTGCGGGGTGGCAGTTCGATCGCCTTGGGTGTCATGTCCTCGTAGGGGACCTTGCTGAGCAGGTGACGGATGCAGTTGAGCCTGGCCCGGCGCTTGTCGTTGGCCTCGACAGTGAACCAGGGGGCTTCAGGGATGTTGGTGTGGGCGAACATCTCATCCTTGGCCCGGGAGAACTCCACCCAGCGATCCCGGGATTCCAGATCCATGGGGCTCAGCTTCCAGCGGCGGGCCGGATCCTCCAGCCGGGAGCGGAAACGGGCTTCCTGCTCGTCGTCGCTGACGGAGAACCAGTACTTGATCAGGGTGATGCCGCTGCGCACAAGCATGCGCTCGAACTCCGGACAGGAGAGCATGAATTCATTCACCTGCTCCGGCGTGCAGAAGCCCATCACCTTCTCGACGCCAGCCCGGTTGTACCAGCTGCGGTCGAACAGGACGATCTCCCCGGCGGAGGGGAAATTCTCCACGTAGCGCTGGAAGTACCACTGGGTCTTCTGCTGGTCGGAGGGTGTGCCGAGGGCCACCACGTTGCAGCCCCGTGGGTTGAGCGGCTCGGTGATGCGCTTGATGGTCCCGCCCTTGCCGGCCGCATCCCGGCCCTCGAACAGCAGGATCATGCGGTAACCCACATGCTTCGCCCAGTACTGCATCTTCACCAGCTCCACCTGGAGCCGGGCCAGTTCCTTCTCGTAGAACTTGCGATCCAGTTTCGGGGGACGCCCCTCGGAATGGTTGGAGAGGTCGTCGAAGATCGGAGAGGGCCTGTAGAGGTCCGACTCGCTCACACCAGAGGAGCCGAGCCCGTTGCCGGAGGCGCTCTCCGACCTGTGCTTGCCTCCGGAGTCCTTCGTCTTCGGCGACTTGATCTTCAGGGTCTTGATCTTGAGACCACCTTTGTCCTTCTTGCCCATCCCCTTGCCCATACCTTTACCCATCCTGCCGACAGTGGTGTGCTGTCTACGGAATAGCGGGTCAAGGGGGTGCCGAGAGCAACAAGGGACACCCGATGACAAAGCGAGAGATTTTCTTCATGTTGGCCCCGGTGCCGGCGCGCCTCCCATGCGGGAAACGGAAGGGGCCGGCAGGTCGGAGCCGGCCACCCACTGGGCGATCAGCTGTTCCTGCCGCACCAGCCGGTAGCGGTTCCGCTCGCAGGGCTGGTGCCGGTACTGCTCCCTGAGGCTCTCCAGCCTGGCGATGAGGGAGTGGTAGACGGGGTGGTTCTTGTTCATCACCTCACCCGTGAGGCATCAACAGGGGTAGGGGACGGGGGCCCATCGGCGCCCCCTGGCGAGGGGAAGCTCAGCCGGCGACGCTGACGCCGGGGGCCCACTGGGCGATCAGCTGCTCCTGGCGGACGACGCGGTAGCGGTTGAGCTCGTTGGGCAGGTCGCTGTACTGCTCGTTGAGGGAGCGGAGCTGCTCCAGCAGCGCGTTCATCACGGGATGGTCTTTGTACATGCCTGGCATTCGTCTGCTGGCCAAACCTTAACTGAATCGGAATGGGTGCAGCGCCAGCGCGGCGGTCGAGTCAGCGAACCCCCATGGCGCCCCCTCTCCGGCCGGGGGACGACCGGGGGACGACCGGGGCGGGAATGTCCCCGGATGGGGGGCGCGCCCCGGCCGCCCATGGACGACAGTGGGGGGATCTCTGCGGGGCCTGCCCCGAAGGATGGCCGATGACCGCCCGATCGCTTCCAGCGTCCTTGCCGAAGGTCACGATCCCGAAAGTCACCATCGGTGAACTGGAGGCCAACTATTCGATGTACTGCAAGGCCCTGCGGCTGCTGGTCCGGGAAGGTCGAACCCTCAAGAAGATTCAGCGCACGGTCTGCTGGCACCGGCTCGAGCAGCTGCACCAGTGCCTGCCCAGCCAGTACAAGGACCCGGATTACCTCTTCCTGCTGCTGCGCCGCGAAACCAACCGCAAGGCGGCCGGTCTCCCCTGCCCTTCCTGAGGCCACCGCCCCGATCCCGTAGCAACCGTCACAACCGTCCCGCCCGGGGGCCTTCAGGATCCCAAGGCGGAAATTGCTTCTAGGGTTCCGGTCCCCCACTGCTGGCACTGCCATTCCTGGCACTGCCGGCAGCCGGAGGGATGCCTGGTCCGAGAGAAGCGCACCCACCGAACCCGAGAACCCTGTTCTCACCGGTGTGTGGCACGGAGGGACAAAAGCCCGGGAGACCGCCCCATCCCCACCGTGCCCAGAGGTCCGAATGAACGATCCGTCCAGCGGCAGCCCGGCTGATGCGGCCGACGCCTTTGACCGGGGCCGCCCCCCGATCGGCACGGAAGGGGCCCGGGCCCTGGAAAAGGAAGCCGCCCTGCCCCTCACCGGTTGGCAGCAGGAGGTTGACCAGGGCCTTCGCTACGGCCTGGAGGCGGCCGACAGCATCGTCGATCGGCGCATCTCCACCTTCTCCCGCGGTGAGCTGCCCCACTACGCCGGCATCAACACCTTCATGAAGGCCCCCTACCTGGAGGATGTGAACCGGGTGGGTGAGTTCGACGTGGCGGTGGTGGGGGTTCCCCACGACAGCGGCACCACCTACCGCCCCGGCACCCGCTTCGGCCCCCAGGGGATCCGGCGCATCTCAGCCCTGTACACCCCCTACAACTACGAAATGGGGGTCGACCTGCGCGAGCAGATCACCCTCTGCGACGTGGGTGACATCTTCACCATCCCCGCCAACAACGAGAAGAGCTTCGATCAGATCTCCAAGGGCATTGCCCACGTCTTCGCCAGCGGCGCCTTCCCGATCATCCTGGGTGGCGACCACTCGATCGGCTTCCCCACCGTCCGGGGCGTCTGCCGCCACCTCGGCGACAAGAAGGTGGGCATCATCCACTTCGATCGCCACGTCGACACCCAGGAGACCGACCTGGACGAGCGCATGCACACCACCCCGTGGTTCCATGCGACCAACATGGCCAATGCCCCGGCCGAGAACCTGGTGCAGCTGGGCATCGGCGGCTGGCAGGTGCCGCGGGAAGGGGTGAAGGTCTGCCGCGAGCGGGGCACCAACGTGCTCACCGTCACCGACATCTGCGACATGGGCCTGGAGGCGGCGGCCAAATACGCCATCGAGCGCGCCACCGACGGCACCGACTGCGTCTACATCTCCTTCGACATCGACTGCATCGATGCCGGTTTCGTACCGGGCACCGGCTGGCCCGAGCCCGGCGGTCTGCTGCCGCGCGAAGCCCTCAAGCTGCTGGAGCTGATCGTCCGCAACGTGCCGGTCTGCGGCCTTGAGGTGGTCGAGGTCTCCCCCCCCTACGACGTCAGCGACATGACCTCCCTGATGGCCACCCGGGTCATCTGCGACACCATGGCCCATCTGGTGGTGAGCGGCCAGCTGCCCCGCAAGTCGGCGCCGGCCTGGCTCTCGAAGGACTGCAACATGCAGGTAGACCGCGCCTGGAGATAGGGCATGCATGAAGTCGACATGACCCGCTGCCTGCTGCTGTCCATGAACGAGTGGAAGCAGCAGCACACTCCCCGGGTGCCGGCGGTGGATCGGGTCCACCTCGAAGTCGGCACCTTCACCTGCGTCGAACCCGATCAGCTGGTGGTCACCTGGGCCGATGCCGTCAAGGGCAGCTGGCTTGACGGCGCCGAGCTGGTGATCAAGTCGGTGCCCCTGGTGGGGCGCTGCGTCCGCTGCCAGGCCACCTACAGCCCCGACGCCGCCGACGGCTTCCGCTCCCCCTGCTGCCAGCACCCGATGGAGGAGATCGTCAGTGGCCGCGAACTGCGGATCCGCTCCGTCGCCTACGGCTTCGACACCCCACCGCCCACCGCCACCACAACGCCCACCACAACGCCCACCGCTTCGCGTCCCACCGCCGCCCGCTGATCCGCCATGCACATGCCCCTCGAAGACACCCTCGGCCTCAACCTGCTGGCGGCCAACCAGCACCGGGCGGAGCACAACCGCGAGCATTTCGACGCCTGGAACCTGCTCTGTCTCAACGTGATGAGCAGCCCAGGCGCCGGCAAGACCTCCCTGCTGGAGCGCAGCCTCGCCGCCCTTTCCAGCCGCTGGGCCATGGCCGTGCTGGAAGGCGACATGACCACCCTGCTCGATGCCGAGCGGCTGGAGGCCGTGGGGATTCCGGTGGTGCCGATCACCACCGGCCGTGCCTGCCATCTGGATGCCGCCATGGTCAGCGGTGGACTGAAGCTGCTCCGCCAGCGCCTCGACCCCGCCGCCCTGGACATCCTCTGGGTGGAGAACGTGGGCAACCTGGTCTGCCCCGCCGAATTCGCCATCGGTGAGCACCGCAAGGTGGCGCTC
Source organism: Synechococcus sp. UW140 (assembly GCA_943369455.1). Classification (GTDB taxonomy): domain Bacteria; phylum Cyanobacteriota; class Cyanobacteriia; order PCC-6307; family Cyanobiaceae; genus Cyanobium. The sequence continues at coordinate 60,919 of CALRND020000011.1, read as the reverse complement.
CTGAGCGTCACCGAGGGGGACGACAAGCCGCTCAAGTACCCGGTCATGTTCCGGGAAGCCGACTGCGTGCTGATCACCAAGGTGGATCTGCTGCCCCACCTGCCGGTGGATGTGGAGCGGATCGAGGCCCACATCCGCCAGGTGAACCCCCGCACCGCCGTGTTCCGCCTCTCCGCCACCACCGGAGAGGGCTTCGAGGCCTGGCACGGCTGGCTCGACGCCCAACGCCAGGCCGTTCAGTCCTCCCCCGCCCTGCTGCACGCCTGATGAGTCACCAGCATCCCGCCTCCGAATCCACCACGGCCCTGCAGGCCGACCTGCGCTCGAAGGGGGTCCGCTACGCCCTGGCGAGCTTCGTCGATCTGCACGGGGTGAGCAAGGCCAAGGCCGTGCCCCTCGAGCACCTCGGCCAGATGATGGCCGGCTCCGAACTGTTCACCGGCGCGGCCCTCGACGGCGTTCCCCAGGAGGTGAGCGACGACGAGGTGGCCGCGGTTCCCGATCCCGCCAGCGTCACCGTGCTCCCCTGGCAACCGGAGGTGGCCTGGTTCGCCAGCGACCTGCACCTGCACGGCCGGCCCTTCGACGCCTGCAGCCGCCACATCCTTGGCCGCGTCCGCCAGGAGGCGGCCGCCATGGGCTTCCGTTTCAACCTCGGCATCGAGACCGAGTTCTTCGTGCTGAAAAAGGGGGCGGCGGGAGGCTGGGTCCCCTTCAGCGACCGCGACACCCTCGACAAACCCGCCTACGACGTGCGCGGCCTGCTCGACAACCTGCCCTGGCTGGACGAGCTGGTGCAGGCGATGAACGGCCTGGGATGGGGGGTCTACTCCTTCGACCACGAGGACGGCCCCGGCCAGTTCGAGACCGACTTCGACTACGCCGACGTCCTCACCATGGCCGACCGGCTCACCTTCTTCAAGCTGATGGCCAAGGAGATCGCCCATCGGCACGGGCTGCTGGCCACCTTCATGCCCAAGCCCTTCGGCGATCGCACCGGCAGCGGCGCCCACTTCAACATGTCCCTGGCGGACCTTCAGACCGGGGTGAACCTGTTCGCCACACCCGAGGCGACCCCCGGAGAGGTCACCCGGCTGGCGGAGCACTTCATCGCCGGTGTGCTCCGTCACGCCCCCGCCATCTGCGCCGTGATCGCCCCGACGGTCAACAGCTACAAGCGCCTGGTGGCCCAGGGGAGCATGTCGGGATTCACGTGGGCACCGGTGTTCGTCTGCTACGGCAACAACAACCGCACCAACATGCTGCGCATTCCCTCTCCCGGTGGCCGGGTGGAATGCCGGGCAGCCGACATCTCCTGCAACCCCTACCTGGGTGCAGCCCTGATGCTGGCCGCCGGACTGGAAGGGATCCGAGAACAACTCGAGCCCGGCGCTCCCAACCTGGTCAATGCCTACACACTCAGCGCGGCGGAACGGGCCGAGCGGGGCCTGAACATGCTGCCCCGAACCCTCGGCGAGGCGGTGGAGGCCTTCGCGGCGGATCCACTTGCCGAAAGCGTATTCGGTGATGCCATGTTCAACGCCTTTATCTCCTACAAACGTGAAGAGTGGGAGTCCTACCACTCTGCTGTCTCCGAATGGGAACAGCAGCGTTATCTGGAGTTCTTCTGACCCTCCCCCCGGGGGCTCCCTTCACCGAACAACCCCAGAGAACCAGGCCCCAAATCCATTCCATTATTTATTCGGAAACTCACACAAGACGCGTGTCTCACCGTCTGAGCAGCCACCGCCCTTCCCCCGATTTCTCTGATGTTGAAAGCCACTGATTTCCGTCGTCAACGCCGGGCCATCGCCCTCGCCCTGATGGCTGCCCTCGGCGGAGGATTGCTGACCGGTTGCCAGCAGCCTGCGAGCCAGGAGGCGCCCGTCAAGATCGGCTACAGCGCCTGGCCGGGCTGGTTCCCCTGGAAGATCACCGAGGTGAAGGAGCTGTTCAAGGCCCAGGGGGTGGCGGCCTCGATGCAGTGGTTCGACGGCTATCTCGATTCGATCAATGCCCTCAATGCCGGCCAGCTGGATTGCAACAGCCAGACCCTCAACGACACCATCAGCTCCGTGGCCGGTGGGGCCGATCTCCAGGTGGTGCTCCAGAACGATTTCTCCACGGGCAATGACCAGATCATCGCCGCAGCGGAGATCAAGTCGATCCCCGAGCTGAAGGGCAAGAAGGTCGCCGCCGAGGAAGGCACCGTCGACCACTTCCTGCTGCTCAAGGTGCTCAAGGATGCGGGTCTCTCCGCCAAGGACATCACCTTCGTTCCCCTCGAAACCGGGGCCGCCGCAGCGGCCTTCGCGGCCGGCAAGGTGGATGCGGCCGGCGTCTATGCCCCCTTCACCACCCAGGCCCTGAAGCGACCGGGCAGCCGGGCCCTGGCCACCTCCAAGGATCACCCCGGAGCGATCAGCGATCTGCTCGTCTGCCGCACGGAATTCGTCGCCAAGAATCCCGAGAAGGTTCAGAAGATCGTCAACGCCTGGTTCGCCACCCTCAAGACGATCAAGGACGACCCCGCCGGCACCTTGCCGATCCTGGTGGAGCGCTCCGGGGTCAGCGAAGCCGAGTTCAAGGCGTACAACGCCGGCACCACCATCCAGACCCTCGAGGAAAACCGCAGCAACTTCAAGCCGGGCACCACGATGCTGTCGCTGCCCTATGCCGCCGAGCAGATCAGCGTCTTCCTGGTGGAGACGGGCCTGGCCAAGACCAAGCCTGACCTCACCAAGCTGCTCAATTCCCAGTTCGTCGACAACGCCCGTTGAGCACCATGGCCCGGTCCCCCGCCCTGCGCCGCTTCGTCAGCCACCCCTGGGTCCTGGGGGTGCTCGGCATCCTCACCGTCTTCCTGGTGTGGTGGCTGGTCACTTCCAGCGGCATGGTTGACAAGCTCTTCCTGCCCGGTCCCGGAGCGGTGTGGCTGGCGGGCAGCGACCAGTTCCAGCGGGGCATCCTGGTGGCGGATGCGGTGGCCAGCATCAAGCGGGTCTTCATCGGTTTCGTGATCTCGGCAGGGCTGGCCTTGCCGATCGGCATCGCCATGGGCACGAACCGCACCATCTGCCACTTTCTGGAACCGCTGATGGCGCTGATCCGCTACATGCCGGCGCCAGCCTTCATCCCCCTGCTGATCATTTATTTCGGCCTTGAGGAACTCCCGAAGGTGATGCTGATCTTCATCGGCACCTTCTTCTTCAACGCCCTGATGATCATGGATGCGGTGAAGTTCGTTCCCTCCGAACTGGTGGAAACGGCCCTCACTCTGGGGGGCCGTGGCCTGCCGATCCTCACCCGGGTGGTGGCCCCCTACATCGCCCCCCAGGTGCTCGACACCTACCGCATCAATATGGCATCGGCCTGGAACCTCGTGATCGTCGCCGAACTGGTGGCCGCCAACGAGGGCCTGGGCAAACGCATCAGCCTGGCCCAGAGATTCCTGCGCACCGATGAGATCTTCGTCGGCCTGATCGTGATCGGCCTGATCGGCCTGATGATCGATCTGGGTTTCCGGTTTCTGATGCGACGGGCCTGCTCCTGGGCCAACTGAATCCCATGCATCTCCAGGTTTCCCAGGTTTCCAAGAGCTTTGGCGAAGGGCGGGATCGCAAGCTCGTTCTCGAAGACATCAGCTTCGAACTGGTTTCGGGTCAGTTCATGGCCCTGGTCGGCAGTTCAGGATCGGGCAAATCCACCGTCATGCGCCTGATCGCCGGACTCGAACGGCCCAGCGCAGGCACCATCGAGCTCGATGGTGTGCCGGTCCGGCGCCCCGGCTCCGACCGCGGCATGGTGTTCCAGAAGTACAGCCTCTACCCCTGGCTGACGGCGGCCCAGAACGTCGCCTTCGGCCTGTCGCTCCAGGGACGGGACCGGGCGGAGATCCGCGAGCGGACCGCCTACTTCCTCGACGTGGTCGGGCTGGCGGACGCGGCCCGGCTGCTGCCGCGGGAACTCTCGGGGGGCATGCAGCAACGGGTGGCCATCGCCCGGGCCCTGGCCACCGAGCCGAAGGTGCTGCTGCTGGACGAACCGTTCGGCGCCCTGGATCTGCAGATCCGCGAATCGATGCAGGAGTTCCTCCACGACCTCTGGAAGCGCACCGGGCTCACCGCCCTGCTGATCACCCACGACATTGAGGAGGCGCTGCTGCTCGCCGGCACCGTCCACATCATGGCGCCGCGGCCCGGCAGGATCGTCCACACCGTCGACGTCCAGCTGGACCGCTCCGACCTGCGCCACCTGCGCGTCTCCCAGCCCTTCCTGGAACTGCGCGAGGAACTCGCCAGCCGTCTGCGCAGCCTGGACGGCTCCCTGCTCTGAGCGTTCACTCCGCCCTGCCCTGACCGTTCGTTCCATGGACACCGCCAGCGCGGCCACTTTTCTGCCGACGGAGCTGTACGACTCAGCGTCCATCGCCGCCCTCGAACGCGAGCACTACGCCACCCGCTTCTGGCACCCCGTCGCCGCCGCCGCCGATCTGCCGCCGGGCCATGTGCGGGCGCTGGAGCTGCTGGGACTTCCCGTGCTGCTGTGCCACGGCAGCGATGGCGTCGTGCGGGCCTTCCGTAACCGCTGCCCCCACCGGGCCGTGGCCTTTCGCGAGCCGGCGGAGGGCAGCGTGGCCTGCCGCCGGCTGGTGTGCCCGTACCACGGCTGGACCTACGACCTGGGCGGCACGCTGCTGGCGGCCGCCCGGGAAGGGGAGTTTGTCGACCCGTTCGATCGCGGTGCCTGGCCACTCGAGTCCCTCGGCTGCCAGGTGCGTGCCTCCCTGATCTGGCTGGCCCTGGGGGCGGATCCGATCCCCCTCGACGACCAGCTCGACCTGCCGCTCCAGGAAGCCCCCGAAGCCCTGGCCCGAACCCTGGTGCCCCTGGCCTTCCACGAACAGGGGCTCGCCTGCAACTGGAAGATCGCCCACGACAACACCCTCGACGACTACCACGTCGCCATCGCCCATCCCACCACCCTGCATCGGCTGCAGGGCCCGGTGCGCCACTACCGCCATCGCTTCGGCACCTGGGCCAACGTGTTGGCCACCCCCTGGCCGGAGGCGGAGGGGGAGTTCCTCACCTTTGGCCTGCCGCCGTGGAACCACCTGCTGCTGTGGCCCGACGGACGGATGGCGATGATCCAGTTCCTGCCCGAGACGCTGGACACCTGCCGGATGCAGGTGTGGCTGCTGGGCCTCGCTTCACGCCAGGCCGAAGGGGAGGCGCTGATAGCGGAGATGGTCCACTTCCTGGCCGAGGACCGCGCCCTGGTGGAGTCGGCCCAGCGGGGCTACGGGGATGGGTTCCGCACCGGCCCTCCGCACAAGCTCGAGGCCCGGATCCTGCACCAGCAGGCGATCTACGCGGCGCTGCTGGAGCCTTGGTACGCGTCGGGGCGGATGCCCAGGTAGGCGGCCTCCTTGAACAGGGCGCGCTTGGCATCCGCATCCTGGCGCTGCTCGGCAATGGCGTAGCGGGCGCGCAGGGAAGCGACCAGGGTGGCCTGGCGGGGGTCGGACCCTTCGCTGGAATGGTTGGCCGACGGTGTGGCGGCTGGAGCGTCGATCACGGTCATCACGACGTAACTCTGTTCACTATGAACACAGCTTATCGCTGTTTCCGGCTAATGGCTGGCTGCGCAACCACTGCACCATCGCCGTGTTGATCGTCAGCAGATCGGCCACCGGACGGTCGGTGAAGGGCAGGGTGGGCATGTAGCCGTCCGGTCCGAACTCGGGCGTGAAGCTGGGCGGCGGTGCCCCACGCTCAAGAGCCCTATCGGTGAAGAGGCGCCAGCAGGCCCGATGGGCCGCCAGCGCCTCCGCGTGCTCAGGGGCGAACGGATGGGACACCTGGGGACCCTGGGCATGGCCCACCCGGGCATGGATGTGGTCGACCCGGTCGGCCATCAACCGCACCGGCTCCAGATCCGGGGTCATCAGCCGTTCGGCCACGACGCACCAGTGGCTCAGATCGGCCGTGAGGCGCAGCCCGGGCACGGCCTCCAGCAGCGGGGCGATGGTCCAGGGCATCCCCAGGCAGCGGGACCGGTGGGTTTCGAAGCTCACCGGCAGGCCGCTGGCCTCCGCCAGCGCCTGGGCCTCGGCCAGGAAGGCCCGTTGCCGCTCCTGGGGCCAGGCATCGCTGCCGGTGAGCACCGTCACCCGGTGGGGGCGGAGGTCGACGCAGCGGTTCAGCTGGTCGCCCAGTTCCGCCAGGTGCTGGGCCGGCGTGACGGGCAGCTGGGGCACGTAGCCGCCGCCGGTGACCACCTCCATCACCAGGGGTCGGCCGGACTCCAGCAGGCGGGCGGGTCCGTCCGGGTCGCCGACCAGGGAGGGATGGTGGATGTTCAGCTCCAGCCCGTCGAAGCCCCCCCGCTCGGCCGTCTCCAGGGCCGCGGCGAGGGGCCCCTCGAAGCCCCAGAGGGAGAAGAACAGCAGGGAAGGCACCGGAGCGGACATGAGGCAGGCCCCACTCTTCCCTGCCGCTGGGCACCGTCGGGTAACCATCCCCACCGGGAGCCACACCCGGTGCAAGTGTTCGTGACGAACGGTGTACGGCGGACCCCGAGCGGGACAGTGGGTCGACGACATCTCACCCCGCCGGCCAGCGACGCCCTTCGTGACCGCCTCCCCACCCTCCGCGCCACCGGCGGCCGGCCCGGGCGCCGCCGCGCCGCTGCTGTCCGCACCGCTGCTGCAGCGCCTCAACGAGCGACGGGACGGGCCCGGCTGGCGGCGGTTGGCCTTTCACCTCACGGTGCTGGGGCTGGGGGCCCTGCTCTGGGGATGGCCCTTGCCGTCGGGCCTGCCCACCGCTGGGTTCTGGGCCCTGCGGTTGGTGGGCCTGCTGCTGCTGGGCTGGGGCCTGGCCTTCGGCTTCTGCGCGATGCACGAATGCGGCCACCGCACCGCGTTCGCCGGCAAAGGCCTCAACGACACCGTGGCCTGGTGGGCCGGTCTGCTGAGCTTCTACAACGCCGATTACTACCGCCGCTACCACCAGTGGCACCACCGCTTCACCCACCAGCCGGGCCTCGATCCCGAACTGGAGGACGCCCCCCCCAGCACCCTGGCCGGCTATCTGCTGGAGCTGAGTGGGCTTCCCTGGTGGATCGGCAAGTTCCGGGGCCATGCCGCCGGCCTGCGCGGTGATTACGGGGGCAGGCCCTACATCCCCGCCGAGGCGGCCGCGGCCGTCACCCGTTCGATCCGGATCCAGGTCGCCGTCTATGCCGTCCTGCTGGCCGCCTCCCTCTGGCAGGCCAACGGCGCCCTGTTCTGGTTCTGGCTGCTGCCCCTGGCCGTCGGCCAGCCCCTGCTCCGCTTCGTGCTGATGGCCGAGCACGGGGGCTGCAGCACTGACACGGACGGCCTCAGCAACACCCGCACCACCCTGACGCTGCCGCCCCTGCGCTGGCTGATGTGGGACATGCCCTTCCACGTCGAGCACCACCTCTACCCCTCGCTGCCCTTCCACGCCCTCGCCGAGGCCCATGGCCATCTGGCGCCCCATCTGGTGCACACAGACCAGGGCTATCTGGCGGTGCACCGCGACTTCCTGCGCGATCCCGCCCGACTCGCCCTCCCCTGAATCCCGATCCCTTGCCCCCCCGCCCCGCCCCCCCGCGTCGCTTCGCGCTCGGGGACGTTCCCCTCGCCTCAGGGGGGACCCTTCCCGCCGCCTGGCTTGACTACCGGGTCTACGGAACGCTGGCCGCCGACCGCTCCAACCTGGTGCTCTACCCCAGTTCCTACGGCGCCTGGCCCGAAGACATCGACTGGGTGGTGGGACCGATCCTCGATCCGCAGCGCTGGTGCGTGGTGCTGGTGAGCCAGTTCGGCAACGGCCGCTCCACCAGCCCCAGCAACGCCGGACCTGGCCTGGCCGCCGGCTCTTGGCCCGTCGATCACCGCGACAACGTGGCCGCCCAGCGCCGGCTGCTGGAGGAGGTCTTCCAGGTGACCGCCCCAGCCCTGATCTACGGCTGGTCGATGGGGGCCCAGCAGGCCTACCACTGGGCGGTGCTGGAGCCGGAGCGGACCCGGCGGATCTGCTGTGTGTGCGGCACGGCGCGCACCACAGCCCACAACCGGGTGTTCCTGCTCAGCCTGCGCCAGGCCCTCACCGCCGATCCCAGCTGGGATGGGCTCCGCTTCCGGGGCGTGCCGGAGCAGGGGTTGCGCACCTTCGCCCTGATCTACGCCAGCTGGGCCGCCAGCCAGCCCTTCTATCGCCGCGGCGCCCATCGCCAGCTGGGCTACGACAGCGTCGACGCCTACGTGGAGCAGGCCTGGCTGCCCGCCTACCGCCGCCACGACCCCCATGACCTGCTGGCCATGCTCGACGTCTGGCTGGCGAACGACGTGGCGGCCGCCGCCGGGATCAGCGGCGCCGATGGCGATCCCGATGCCACGGGGGCTGGCGATCCCGATGCCGACCTGGCCGTGGCCCTGGGCCGGATCCGGGCCCGCACCACCGTGATCGCCGGCCGCCACGACCTCTACTTCACCCCCGAGGACTGCGGCGCCGAGGCCGCCCTGATCCGCGGTGCCCACTTCGAGATCCTGGAGTCCGACCTGGGCCACCGGGCCGGCAATCCCCGCGACGCCCCGGCCGAGCAGCGCCAGCTGCGGGCCGCGATCGACCGGCTCTGCGCCGACTGACGCCTCTGCGCCGACGGACGGCCTCCGCCTCCAGCCCCCCCCGTTCCCCCTCACCACCCCCAATGACCGATCTGGCCCGCTTCGCCGCCACCCACGGCATCCGCCATTTCCTCTTCTCCTTCTGCGACCTGTTCGGAGTGCAGCGGGCCAAGCTGGTGCCGGCGGCCGCGGCGGCCGAACTGGCCCGATCCGGGGCCGGCTTCGCCGGGTTCGCCGCCTGGCTCGACATGACGCCGGCCGATCCGGACGTGCTGGCGATCCCCGATGTCACCAGCCTGATGGTGCTCCCCTGGCAGCCCGATGTGGCCTGGGTGGCCACCGATCTGCAGGTGGAGGGGCAGGTGCTGGAGCAGTCGCCCCGCCGGGTGCTGCAGCGCCAGATCGCCCGGGCGGCGGCCATGGGCCTGCAGTTCCGCAGTGGCGTCGAGGCGGAGTTCTTCCTGATGGACCCGGAACGGGACGCCATCGCCGATGGTCTCGACCGGCAGTCGAAGCCCTGCTACGACCAGCTGGCCCTGATGCGCCACTACCCGCTGATCAGCGAACTGCTCGACGGCATGGAGAGCCTCGGCTGGGGGCCGTACCAGGCCGACCACGAGGACGCCAACGGCCAGTTCGAGCTCAACTGGACCTATGCCGAATCGCTGCTGACCGCCGACCGGCATGCCTTCTTCCGTGTGATGGCGGCCGCCCTGGCGGAACGCCATGGGGTGCGGGTGAGCTTCCAGCCCAAGCCGATCCCGGCCCTCACCGGCAACGGCGCCCACCTGCACGCCTCCCTCTGGGACGAGGGGGGGCGCAATGTGTTCCATGACCCTGCCGGGGAGAAGGGTCTGTCGGAGGTCGCCTACCGATTTCTCGCCGGTCTGCTGGCCCACGCCCCGGCCCTGTGCGCCCTCACCAATCCGGTGGCCGGCAGCTACCGGCGCCTGGCGCGATCCGTCACCAGTTCCGGCGCCACCTGGTCCCCCTCCTGGATCAGCTACGGCGGCAACAACCGCACCCACATGGTGCGCATCCCCGACGACCAGCGGATCGAGCTGCGTCTCGGCGACGGCGCCGCCAACCCCTACCTGCTCCAGGCGGCGGTGCTGGCCGCAGGTCTCGACGGCATCGAACGGCAGCTCGATCCCGGGGCCCGCAGCGACCTGAACACCTACGTGGAGGCACCGGTGGGGGCGGCCTCCCTGCCCACCTGTCACGCCGATGCCCTCGAGGCCTTCCGCCACGACGCACCGCTGCGGGACTCCCTGGGGGAGCCGTTCTGCACCGCCTACGAAGCTCTGGTGGCCCAGCGCAACGACGAGTGAGGACCCAGGGGGGCGACCCAGCCCTGCGCGGGCGAAGACCAGCACGATTGCCTATGGCCAGGGCGACCGGGAGGGATGAGAGTGAGTCCAGAAACCAGGAGGCTCCAGCGATGGAAGACACCCCGCCCGGTCAGATGTCAGGAGTGTGCTGACGGCAGGCCCCTGCTCCAACAGTCTTGATTCCCTACAACGGTTTCCCGGTCTTTCGCAGATCACCCGATGCATCGTTCAGGTGCCCACGGGTTTATGGAAACCGGCCCCTGGATGCCTCGGCCCCAGGTGCCTCCCTCCGCAGCTCCGACTCCGAAACCCACCCCAGGGGACTCCCATGGATCCCCAGCCCCGCTGACCTCCCCTCGATGGCGCGTCCATGGCGGAGGAGCATCCTCGGCTCCCTCCCCATCACCCATCCACGGTCCCCAAGGACCTGATCGTCAGCCCTTCTGATCGTCAACGCTTCTGGACGACAACCGTCACAACGACCGTTCAACCGGAGTCACCACCGACATCAGACAACCCGAATCACGTCAGGAACGTCACCGTTCCACCCCAAGCCCGGCGATCCTGGACGCCGGGCTTTTTCATGGACCAGTGGTCGCTGAGGGAGGCCGCGGCCATGGGCCGGCCCGATCCCGGCGGCCCGGCGGAACCGCCTAGCTTTGCTTAACAATTGGTCAGGGTCGATGGCACGCCTGCCCTGGGCCGTCCTGCTGCTGACGCTGCTGGGGGCCCGCTATCTGGCCTGGCGAGTGAGTGCCAGCCTCAACCTGGCCACGCCGCTGGCCGCCAGCCTCAGCCTGCTCACCCTGGCGGCGGAGCTGGTGCTGCTGGCCGGGTTCTTCCTGCAGCTCTGGTTCACGCTCCTGAGCGAACAACCGGCGCCACCCGCGGGCCCGATCCCCACGCCCGCCCCCTCGGTCGACGTGCTCGTGCCCAGCTGCGGCGAACCGGCCGAACTGGTGGAGCGCTGCCTGCGGGGCTGTCTGGCGATGGACTACCCCCACCTCACGGTCTGGCTGCTCGACGACAGCGGCCGGCCGGAGCTGGCGGAACTCTGTCAGCGACTCGGTTGCCGCTATCTCGCCCGGCCGGAGCATGCCCATGCCAAGGCCGGCAACCTCAACCACGGACTGGGCTTCTGCCAGGGGGAGCTGGTGGCGGTCTTCGACGCCGACGTCGTGCCCCTGCGGCCCTTCCTGGCCCGCACGGTCGGACTGTTCGCCGACCCGACCGTGGGCTTCGTGCAGACCCCCCAGAGCTACATGAACGCCGATCCGGTGATGCGCAACCTGCGCCTGGAGCGCTGGCTGCTGCCGGATGAGGAGAGCTTCTACCGCTGGATCCAGCCCACCCGCCAGAACCTCAATGCCGTGGTCTGCGCCGGCACCTCCTTCGTGATGCGGCGCCAGGCGCTCGAGCGGGTGGGCGGCTTCGAGACGGCCACCCCATCGGAGGATCTGGCCACCGGCATCCGGATCACGGCCGCCGGCTACCGCAACCACTACCTCTCGGAGAAGCTGAGCGCGGGCCTGGCCCCCTTCACGGCCGCGGCCATGGCGCGGCAGCGCTGCCGCTGGGGCAGCGGCTCCCTGCAGACCCTGCGCACGGGAGCCGATCCGCTGCGGATCCCCGGGCTCAACCCCTTGCAACGGCTCGCCTACAGCGAAGGCATCCTGCACTGGTTCACCTTCCCCGCCCAGCTGGTACTGCTCTGCACGCCGCTCAGCCTCGGCCTGCTGGGCATCGCCCCGATCCTCTTCAGCGGCGATGCCCTGCTCACGGTCGCCATGCCGTTCGTGTTCAGCCAGCTGCTGCTCACCCGCTGGCTGAGCGGCCACGCCCGCGCCGCGATCCTGCCGGAGCTGTACCGCTGGATCTTCCTGGTGCCGATCTGTGCCGCCGTGGTCGCCACGGCCCTGGGCCGGCCGCGGCGGTTCCGGGTCACCCCCAAGGCGGTGGTGGACCAGGGGCCCTCCGGCCCGGATGCGGGCCTGCTGCTGCCGCTCCTGGCATTGCTGGCGCTGCAGCTCGTGGCGCTCTGGAACCTGGCGCCGGGTCGGCTGCCGCTGCTGTCCGGCCAGGAGGGGCTGCTGCCGGTCTCGGCCGCCACCGTTGGGGTGGTACTGGGCTGGAGTCTGCTCAACTCCCTGCTGCTGCTGCTGGCGATCCGTAGCTGCTGGGATCGGCCCCATCGGGATGGGGTTCCCTGGTTCGCCCTCGCCCTGCCCGTGCGGCTGCAGCACAGCCTCGGCACAGTGCACGGGCGCCTGCGGGCCGTGAGTGCCACCGGCGCCGAGCTCGGCCTGGAGAGCGCCGGGGACGGGCTGGTGCTGCAGGCGGCCGACACGCTCAGCCTGGAGGGTCTGGTGCCGGGTCTGGCGCTGCCGTTCGTGGCGATGGCCCGGGAGGGCGGTGCCATCGGCGGTGTCTGGGGACCGCTCACCCCGTCGCAGCGGGACCAGCTGGAGACCATGCTCTACCGCCGCGAGGGGCTCTGGCCCACCCTGCGGGCCCCCTTCGAGCTGCGCACCCTGCCCCTGGTGCTGCTGCGCATCCTGCAGCGGGTGGAACCGGAACGCTGGTTCCGCCGCAGCCTCATTCCCCAGCTTCCGCCGCTGGTGGGGCTGCCGCTCCCCAGGCATGCAGACCTTCCAGCACGGGCAGGAGCGCCCGACCCCGCTCGCTGAGGTCGTATTCCACCCGCGGCGGCACCTCACCGAAGACGCGCCGGCAGACGACGGCGTCGGCCTCCAGCTCCCGCAGCTGGGCCGTCAGCACCTTGTGACTGACCCCCACCAGGGACCGCTGCAGGGCTGAGAACCGCTGGGGACCTTCGCGGAGCCGACAGAGGATCAGCAGCTTCCAGCGGCCGCGCATCACCCGCAGGGCCAGCTCCGCCGGGCAGAGCTGGGAACCATCGGAGTCCAGGGAATCGGGGAGAGAGGCCGTCACAGGAATCTGGGTTACCGGCAGGTGCCCCAGGCACAAGCCGGTGCGTTCTTGTCAGTCAGGGGGAGGGTCCGCCAGAGTCCCTCCATGACCTTAACAATCCCTTACGGCCCGGGGCATCCCCGCTCCAGTCGGCCGGTCATCACCCCATGAGCGACCTGTTCACCCCCCTGGCTGTGGGCCCGCTGCTGCTGCCCAACCGGGTGCTGATGGCGCCCCTCACCCGATGCCGGGCCGAGCCGGACCACGTCCCCGGCCCGCTGATGGCCACCTACTACCAGCAGCGGGCCAGCGCCGGCCTGCTGATCGCCGAGGCCACGATGGTGCTGGAGGGCAACTCGTCCTTCTGGCACGAACCCGGCATCCATTCGGCGGCCCAGGTGGCGGGCTGGCGGCTCACCACTGACGCGGTCCATGCCGCCGGAGGGCGCATCGTGCTGCAGATCTGGCACGGCGGGCGCGCCTGCCACCCCCTGCTCAACGGCGGCCGCCAGCCGGTGGGGCCGAGCCCGATCGCCATCACCGGCGACGAGGTGCACACCCCGGAGGGGAAACAGCCCTACGTCGTCCCCCGCGAACTGGCCGACGACGAACTGCCCGCGATCGTGGCGGGATTCCGGCAGGCCACCCGCAACGCCATCGACGCCGGCTTCGACGGGGTCGAGGTGCATGGCGCCAACGGGTACCTGCTCGATGCCTTCCTGCGGGACGGCAGCAACCGGCGCCAGGGTCCCTACGGCGGACCGTTGGCCAACCGGGCCCGGCTGCTGCTGGAGGTGCTGGAGGCTGCCCGGGCCGAATCGCCCCTGGTGGGCCTGCGGATCTCCCCGCTGAACGGGTACAACGCCATGGCCGACAGCGACCCCATCGGGCTGTCCGCCTGGCTGGCCGAGCGGCTGGAGAGCACCGGCCTGGATTACCTGCACGTGATGCGGGGGGACTTCCTCGGCCAGCAGCACGGCGATGTGCTCACCCCGATCCGTTCCGGCTTCAGCGGGGTGCTGGTGGGGAACATGGGCTACACGGCCGAGGAGGCGAACGCCGCCATCGCCGCCGGCCAGCTCGACGCGGTGGCCTTCGGCACCGCGTTCCTGGCCAACCCCGACCTGCCCGAGCGCCTGCGCCGCGGCGCGCCCCTGCAGTCCCCCGACCCGGCCACCTACTACTCCCCCGGCCCGGCCGGCTACACCGACTACCCCGTCCTGGAACCCGCCTGACATGTCCTCCGATCTTCTGGTGCTGAGTGCCAGCAACGGCGAGAACCTGAAACTCGCCGAGCGTTTCGCCGCCGCCGGCCGTGCCCGCGCCATGGCCGCCGAGGTGCTCGACCTCACCAGCCTGTCCCTGCCGCTCTACAACCCCCGCACCCACGCCGAGGCCGGCCTGCCCGCCGAGGTGGAGGGGCTGAGCCGCAGGCTCGAGGCCGCCCACCGCTGGGTGATCTGCGCCCCCGAGTACAACGGCTCGCTCCCCCCGGTGCTGACCAGCGCCATCGCCTGGCTCTCGGTGCAGGGGGACGGCTTCCGCACGCTGTTCAACGGTCGGCCGATCGCGATCGCCACCCATTCCGGCGGTCCCGGCGTCGAGGTGCTGGCCGTGCTGCGCATCCAGCTCGCCCACCTCGGGGCCCACGTCGTGGGTCGCCAGCTCTCCAGCAGCCGCAGCAATCCTGCCAAGGACAGCAGCATCGACGACATCGTGCACCGGCTGCAGCGCATGGAACTGATCCAACCCTGAGACCCAACCCCATGACCCTTGTCTTCCGACCCGCCGGCGAGCGCTTCCACAGCCGGCTCGACTGGCTGGACAGCTGGCACAGCTTCTCCTTCTCCCACCACCACGATCCGGCCTGGATGGGCTTCGGACCGCTGCGGGTGATCAACGACGACACGATCGCCGCCGGCCGCGGCTTCGGCATGCATCCGCACCGGGACATGGAGATCGTCACCGTGATGGTGGACGGCCAGCTCAACCACCGTGACTCCATGGGCCACAGCGAAGTGCTGCGGGCCGGTGAGGTGCAGGCGATGAGCGCCGGCACCGGCGTGGTGCACAGCGAGATGAATCTGGGCGAGAGCCCCTGCCGCCTGCTGCAGATCTGGATCGAGCCGGATGACGAGGGCCACCCCCCCGCCTATCGCCAGGAGCCGTTCCGGCTCCTGGCGGGCTGGACGCCGCTGCTGGATCCGGATGGACAGCAGGGGGCCCTGGCCATCAACCGGCCGGTGCGGCTCTGGCGGGCCAGGGCCGGCGCGGGCGAGCGGCTGGAGCTGGCCATCGCCTCCGACGCTGCCGGCTGGCTGCAGGTGATTGATGGGGAGGGCACGGCCTTCGGCCGGCCGCTGCAGCGGGGCGATGGTCTCGGCTTCCCGGCGACCCCTGCGGACAGCTTCCAGGCGGGCGCCGGCGGAGCGGATGTGCTCCTGTTCGAACTGCGCTGAGCGGACCCCGGCAGGCCGCGGCGGGCGCCGCCCGCCGGTACGGCCCCAGGATGGGGGGAACAGCCCCACGTCATGGCCCGTTTCCTGCTGCTCTTCAGGCCCCGGGTTTCCCTGCCGCCGACGGAGCTGATCGGGCGGCTGGATCCCCTGCTGCTTCGGTTCCACGCCGACGTGGAGCACCGCTCCCCCGCCCATCTCAGCGCCATCGTCCGGGGGGAGCACGAGGCGCTGCGGCTGCAGCTGATCGCCGACGTGCAGGCCAAGGCGGATGGGCCCGTGCTGGAACTGGTGCTGATGAGCCGGGAAGCCATGGGGGCGGGGGCGCCCCACACCAAGGCGCTGTTCGAGACCCTGGTGGCGATCGCGGCCAAGGTGATGCCCGACCTCGACCTGGTGTTTCGATCCGACAGGGACGGCGCACTGCCTGACCGCAACTGAGAGAATCGATCAAATGCAGACGCTCTCGCCGACCCCTGCCGCCCTCGCGGAGCTGCAGCCGCCCCGCGGCTACCGGGTGCTCGCCTGGTGCGGACTGGTGCTCAACCTGCTGGCCCTGCCTCTGGGCCTGGCGGCGATCCTGCTCACCAGCGTCTGGCGCACGGCCAATGTCGTCGTCTACACCAGCGCCGTCCTGCCGGCGGCGGCCCTGGGCGTGGTGGCCTGCGTCGCCCTGCTGAAGTGGCGCCTCTGGGGTCAGGTGCTGGCGATCGTGGCGCTGTCGCTGGATCTGGCGATCGAGATGGCCTACGGCATCGTGCGGCTGGCGCTGGTGGGTGAGGAACGGCTCCTGCTGGCGGTGGCTGCCCCCCTGGCCTGGAGCCTGACCCTGGCGGCCCTGGTGTTCTGGTGCCGTCCAGCCATCCGCTCCTACCTGCGCTGAGGAGCGTCCGGGCACGCTGGTCAACCTGCCGTTCTGTATCAACGGCACCACCCATGGGGCCGGACGCAAGGATTGGATACCCCCCAGCCGACCCAAGCTGTTTCCATGCCCAGCCCCCAACGCTTCGCCGCCATTCAGGAGATTCACCAGCGTCCGCCGGTGGTGACCCCCCCCATCGAGACGCTCGATGAGCTCTGGGCCAGCGACGTGTTCAGCCTGGCCAAGATGAAGGCGGCCCTGCCCAAGGACATCTTCAAGTCGGTGCAGCGCACCATCAAGGAGAACGGCAAGCTCGACGTCTCGGTCGCCAACGTGGTGGCCCAGGCGATGAAGGAATGGGCCACCGGCCGCGGCGCCCTCTACTACGCCCACGTCTTTTACCCGCTCACCAACGCCACCGCCGAGAAGCACGACGGCTTCATCTCGGTGCAGGGAGATGGCTCGGTGATCACCGAGTTCACCGGCAAGGTGCTGGTGCAGGGTGAGCCCGACGGCTCCTCGTTCCCCAGCGGCGGCATCCGCACCACCTTCGAGGCCCGCGGCTACACCGCCTGGGACATCACCAGCCCGGCCTTCCTGATGGAGACCCCCAACGGTCTCACCCTCTGCATCCCCACCGTCTTCATCTCCTGGACCGGCGAGGCCCTCGACAAGAAGACCCCCCTGCTGCGCTCCAACGCCGCCATGAACAAGCAGGCCCAGCGCCTGCTGCGGCTGCTCGGTGAAACCGAGGTGGCTCCGGTCAACTCCAGCTGCGGCGCCGAGCAGGAGTACTTCCTGGTCGACAGCGCCTACGTGCCCCTGCGTCCCGACCTGCTGCTGGCCGGCCGCACCCTGTTCGGCAAGCCCTCCGCCAAGGGCCAGCAGTTCGACGACCATTACTTCGGCGCCATCCCCCTGCGGGTGCAGGTGTACATGCAGGACGTGGAACGTCAGCTGTACAAGCTGGGGATCCCTGCCAAGACCCGCCACAACGAGGTGGCACCGGGCCAGTTCGAGATCGCCCCGTTCTTCGAGGCGGCCAACGTGGCCACGGATCACCAGCAGCTGATCATGACCATTCTCAAGAGCACGGCACGCCGCCACGGCATGAACTGCCTGCTCCATGAGAAGCCGTTCGAAGGCATCAACGGCTCCGGCAAGCACGTGAACTGGTCGGTGGGCAACCCCACCCAGGGCAACCTGCTGGATCCGGGCAGCACCCCCCACGAGAACATGCAGTTCCTGCTGTTCTGCGGCGCGGTCATCCGCGGGGTGCACAAGTTCGGCCCCCTGATGCGGGCCGTGGTGGCCACCGCCGGCAACGATCACCGCCTCGGCGCCAACGAGGCCCCTCCGGCCATCATCTCCGTCTACCTGGGCAGCCAGCTGGAGGACGTCTTCCGCCAGATCAAGGAAGGCGACGTGACGGGCTCCACCCATGCCGGCGTCATGCAGCTCGGCGTCGACACCCTGCCGGAATTCCCCAAGGATCCCGGCGACCGCAACCGCACCTCCCCCTTCGCGTTCACCGGCAACCGCTTCGAGTTCCGGGCCGTCGGCTCCAACCAGTCGGTGGCCGGCCCCCTGGTGGCCATGAACACGATCCTGGCCGATTCGCTCGCCTACGTGAGCGACCAGCTGGAGCAGAAGATGGCCGCCGGCGAAAGCCTGCCTGGCGCCGCCTTCTCCGTGCTCAAGCAGATCATGACCGACCACGGCAACGTGGTCTTCGGCGGCGACGGCTACTCCAGCGAATGGCACCGCATCGCCGTGGAGGAGCGGGGTCTCGAGAACCTTCCCACCACCGCCGATTCCCTGCCGGTGCTGCAGCGGCCTGAGGTCCGCGACCTCTTCGCCCAGCAGGGTGTGCTCACCCCCCTGGAGCTGGAGAGCCGCTTCGAGGTCTACGCCGAGCAGTACGTGCTGGCCATCGACGTGGAGGCCAAGCTGGCGGTGCAGATCGCCCAGACCCAGATCTACCCGGCCGCCATGCGCTACCTGGGTGAGCTGGCCAGTTCCCTGCAACTGCAGACCTCCATGGGCCTTCAGGTGTCCCCGGAAACCCAGCACAAGGTCGCGTCCCTCAGCGCCAAACTGATGGAACTGAGCGGTTCCCTCGAGAGCGCCATCAGCAACGCCCCCCACGGCACCATCGCCCACATGCGCTACTCGGCCGACACCCTGATGCCCCTGATGCACCAGCTGCGGGAGGCGGTGGATGGCCTGGAGGCCCTGGTGGACGACAACCTCTGGCCCCTTCCTTCCTACCAGGAGATGCTGTTCATCCGCTGAATGGCGCCGTTCCGCCCCCACAGTCCACATCGGGGAGGGCCTTTCGGGGCCCTCCTTTTTTCTGCCCAACAGGGAGGTGACCTCAAGATCTGCACGCTTGGTTCCCATCGTCACAGTCGCTGCCCGAGCGGAGGTGCTGGAGTCATGGCATGAGCCTTCCCGCCGACCTCCCGGACCTGGACGAGCACTACGGCTCCTACTGCCGGGCCATGCGGATGCTGGTGCGGGAGGGGAAGAGTCTCAAGAACGTGCAGCGGACTGTCTGCTGGCAGCAGCTGGCCCGTCTGCACGACTGCCGCCCGGCCCGCTATCAGGAGCCGGATGCCCTCTATCTGAGGCTGTGTCGCGAAGGCGGGGCCGCCGGTGGATCGGCCTCGAAGCGCTGAGGACCGGAGGGCGAGAAGGGGGAGCTTTTCCCGGATTCGGTCGCATCGGCCACTGACAGGCACCCCTGGAGCGAACGATGACGGGTGTTCCAATGCTTTCGACGTTGTCCATGGACGCACCTACGGCCTTCGCCGCGGTCGCTCTCGCCGCCGTCTCCTGGGACGGAGCCCTCACCATGGCGGGCACACGGGCCCTTCGCCACGCCCTCGACTACCGCGCCCCCTTCAAGGGAAGGAGCGACAAGGAGATGATCAGCCTGATGGACACCCTGCTCCAGGGCCTGCGGGCCAAGGGGGCCATCGGCCTGATGGAGGAGGCCGCCGCGGTGCTGGACGACCGGCAGCGGCACACGGCCTATGCGGTGGCGGCGGAGATCATGCGCTCCGACGGCCCCCTGCAGGACCAGGAGCAGGCGATCCTCGCCGACCTGGCCAGCACCCTGCGTCTCGACCCGGAGGAGACCACCAAGGTCCTCGAGGTGATGGACGTCCTCCATGCCAGCATCCTGGAGCCCGCCGTGAGCGCATGAGTTCCGCCCCCGCCGGCCTCCGCATCGCCGTGGTGGGGGCCGGCAGCTCCGGACTGCTGCTCGCCCTGATGCTGCAGCGCCAGGGCCACCGGGTCTTCCTGTTCGAGCGCTCCGCTCGGCTGCGCACCGAAGGCTGCGGCATCCTGCTGGTGAAGAGCGGTGTGGAGGCGGTGGCAGCGGCCGCCGTTCCGGGCCTGCTCGACGACCTGCTGGCGGGGGGCCATCCCGTGCAGCGGTTCGTCTTCCGCAACCTCAGGGGCGATCTGATCGAAGCCAGCCCGGCGGAACGGGACGTGGGGGAGCTGCCCTCCCTGCTGATCCACCGCCGCGCCATCCTCGACGCCCTCTGGTGCCATCTGGATCCCGCCTGCTTCCACGGCGACCATGCACTCGTCAGCTGGAGCCAGGCCGAGGACGGCGTGGTGGCCCGGTTCGCCGATGGCCGCCAGTGGACGGGCGATCTGCTGGTGGGAGCCGATGGGATCTTCTCCCGGGTGGCGGCCCTGCTCTGCCCCGACCGACGCCTGCAGTACCTGGGGGATCGGGTCTGGCGGGGGGTGGTGACGGACGCCACCTTCTGCACCGACGGGGATTTCTTCGTCTATGCCCGGGGCCGGGGCATCTACGCCAACTTCTTCGATCTGGGCCCCGACGGGGCGGGCCGGGGGCGCACCCACTGGGGATTCTTCCAGGAGGAGGAGCTCCCCGACGACCGGTCGACCCGGCAGCGACTGCTGGAGGAGGGGGTGCCCGCCGCCGCTCTCGCCAAGCTTCCCGCCGATGCGGCCGCGGTGATCGCCGCCACGGCCCCGGAGGGGGTGGTGGCCAACTGGTCGTTCGACATCGATCCCCTGCCCGCCCTCGTCGATGGGCGGGTGGCCCTGATCGGCGATGCCGCCCACGCCATGAGCTCCTCCCAGGCCAGGGGGATGACGGCAGGGCTGGAGGATGCGGTGGCCCTGGCGGCACGGCTCGCGCCCGGCGCCGCCGCCACACCGGAGCTGGCGCTGCAGGCCTACCAGGAGGAGCGGCTTCCGATCGTCCACCGCTACCAGGAGCGCAGCCGCCAGGTGAGCCATCGCACGGGGCGGAAGCGTCCGCCGACCCGGAATACCGCCGGGACCCTGTAGCGGAGCAACACCGAAAGATGTTGTGAAGGTGACAGTTCGGATCTGGCACAGGGCCCAGAATGCCAATCCCTATACGAGGCAAGACGTGGCGATCTCCTTACCTCAGTCCTCCCGCTCCCGGAGCAGCGCCCAGACGCGCAACAACGGCCAGACGTGCCGCACCTACCGGCTGGTGGATCTGCAGGGTGATCCCCATCCCATCCTCGACGACCTTTACGACTCCCTCGATGCCGCCTGGAGCGAGGCCCTCAACTGGTGGCAGGAGGAATTCGGCCCCGTGCAGGGTCCCGTCGGTATCGGCGTGGAGGTGAGCACCCTGAGCGGCGAGTGGCGCACCCTCCGTTACCCGGGCAGCTGATCCCCGGGCAGCCGAGGAGGCCTCAGGCCACCGTCACGCCCTTCCAGAAGGCCACCCGCCCCCGGATGTTGCTGGCGGCTTCCTTCGGCTCCGGGTAGTACCAGACGGCATTGGCATTCTCCTTGCCGTCGACGATCAGGTCGTAGTAGTGGGCTTCCCCCTTCCAGCCGCAGAACGAGCGGTGGCTGGAGGGCCGGATGCAGTCTTCATTGAGGGCATCGGCGGGGAAGTAGGCATTGCCTTCCACCGTCACGATGTCATCGCTGCTGGCGATCACCTTTCCGTTCCAGCTGGCCTGCATCGTGGGGGTCCTCAGGGAGATCCATCCTGGCGCCTGCCCACCGGCAGCGGCCGATTCACTCACCAATCATTGGGCTGATAGATCCTCAGGGTCCCCACCCCCACCGGGCTGGGTACCGGCCCGGGGCCGGCCGGGATCGCCGTCACCTGGAACAGGTAGGTGTCGGCCTGGATGGGGTTGAACCAGGGGCGGATCGAGACCGTGACGGTCGCGCCGGGGGGCACGGGCTCGGGGAAGCTGAGGTTGAAGCGCCGGGCGGCAGGATCGAAGTCGGCCTGCACAGGGATCCGGCGCCCCTCGCGCCGGGGCATGCCGAGAAAGGCGTGGGTGCGCTCGACGGCAAACGGGAACTGCCAGTCGGCACCTCGGATCTGCTGGATGGTCATGCCGCCGAGGGAAGCCCCCGCCCGGTCATCGAGGCTGAGGGTGAAGAAGTACTCCGCCGGCGACTGGCCCACGTTGGTGGTGTAGCTGGTGAGGGTCACCTTCCAGGGGGCCCGGACGAACTGGGTGCGACCGCCCAGCTCCATGGCCTGGCCGCCCGGCTCCTGGGCGCGGACGGCGGCCGCCACGGCCAGGCTCAGCGCCGCCAGCGGCGTCACCACCCGGAAGAGGCCGCGACCGAGGCCCCGACCGAGGTCCCAGCGGTGGCGCCCCAGGGGAGCACGACCCGAAACACCTGCCATGGCCTCCACCAGCATCAACGCCAACGCTAGGGGGCACCGCCGAAGGGGAGGCTCGCGGCGGCAAGGAAGGGGGACGGATCCTGGTCGCGGCGATGCTGCACAGGGATCGGATCCCCCGCCGCCGAGGGATCGGCCGGATCGAGACGGGCGGTGGCCTCCAGGGAACGGCGCAGCAGGCGGGCCGCGTGCAGCGGCATGTCCCTGGGCACGCTGATGCGATCCCGCAGGTAGCGCAGGCCCCGGGCCGAGCCGGGGGGAGGCGGGCAATCCCGACCCGTGATCAGCCGGGTGAGGGCGCAGCGCAACGGTCGGTCGAAACCATCGGACCCGAGGGGATTGCGCGCCAGCAGGGGCCCGCGGTGCCGGAGCACCCGGGCCAGGGCCAGGGAGGCCGCGTCGGCCGGCTCGCTCTGGCTGGTCTCGGGATCGGACCCGGGGGGGGCCACGATCGGCCAGGGGCCGGCATCGATCCGGTCGGCCAGATCCCTCTGCTCGCCGCTGCCACTGGCATGACAGCCGCCCATCTGGGGAGGCAGGTCATGGGCGTGTGTGTGGAAATCGCTCTGGGTGCCGAGGTAGGTGGAGCGCTCCTCGAGGGCCCGGAACCAGCGGTCGATGGCGGGATGCCGCTCCCGCAGCAGGTAGCCCTTGTAGTAGGCCAGGCTCGCGTTCATGCGCTCGACATAGGGCACGAAGATCAGATCCACCGTGCCCAGCTCCCCGAGCAGAAACGGTCCCGGCTCGGCCTCGAGGGCGGTCGCAAAGCGTGCGGCCCAGCCGTCGAAGCCCTCCCGGCCCCGGGCCTCGTCGGCGCTCCCCCAGGAGCGGACGCAGAGCCATTGGCACCAGGCCCGGAACAGCTGGCGCTCCAGCTGGCGGAGAGGCAGGGCCCTGGACGACTGCATCGCGGCCCCCAGGGGGCCGAAGCTCTCCTCGAGGGCTTCGAGGATGCGGTCGCTTTCCGTGATCAGACGACCATCGAGCTCGAGGGCCGGCAGCATGCCGCTGGGCACCCGCTCGGTGTACCAGGGCTCCTTCCGCCCATAGCAGAACATCGTCACCTTGCAGGTCCGATGGGGAACCTGTTTCTCCTCCAGCCACAGCCAGACCTTCTGGCAGTAGGGGCACCAGGCGTGATGGTCGCGGTACAGGGTGACCCGGACCTCCGCCTCCGGGCGGCCGAAGAGCCGCAGGCGGGCTTGGGGACTGGTGGGACCTGCCGTCAGATCGCTCGGCGCCGGCCCGGCCGCCAGGGCCAGTGCACCCCAGTCCATCGGCTCGGAAGGCATGGGTGCGGGGGCGGCCATGCAGGGGCGCAGGGGCCAATCACCCTAGTCAAGGCGGCAGGGGCGCTCCAGTCGGAGCGCTCGCACCACCCCGGCCGGCGAATCTAAAGTTCATATCCACACGCTCTCCAGCAGCACCCATGTTCGACGCCTTCACCAAGCTCGTCGCCCAAGCCGACGCCCGCGGCGAATTCCTCAGCCCCGGCCAGATCGACGCCCTGGGAGCAATGGTGGCCGAGAGCAACAAGCGGATGGACACGGTCAACCGCATCACCTCGAACGCCTCCAAGATCGTCACCAACGCCGCCCGCGACCTGTTCGACCAGCAGCCCGCCCTGATCGCCCCCGGCGGCAACGCCTACACCCACCGCCGCATGGCCGCCTGCCTGCGGGACATGGAGATCGTCCTTCGCTACATCACCTACGCGGTCTTCACCGGCGACGCCTCCGTTCTGGAGGACCGCTGCCTCAACGGCCTGCGGGAGACCTACCTGGCCCTCGGTGTGCCGGGCGCCTCCGTAGCCGAAGGGATCCGCAAGATGAAGGACGCCGCCCTCGCGATCGCCAATGACCGCAACGGCATCACCCCCGGTGACTGCTCCGCCCTGATGTCGGAAGTCGGGACCTACTTCGATCGCGCCGCCGCCGCCGTCGCCTGAATCCGGCACCCTCCCGGAACCCTGCTGCCGGGGCCCAGCCCCGGCTTTTTTGTGACCGTTCGCTGGCCGGAGAGCCAGATTGTTCGTTTCGCTACACAGGCATGACGGGCGAGCGTTGAGGGTGATTTTGCCTGTTTCAAGATTTCCCTTCTCCCGCGATGCATGAATCACCAACCGGTGAAGCGTCGTCGTCTGCACTGACGACCTTCAATCGTTATCTCCACCTCTGTAGGGGTGGGCTCCAGGACCAACGCCTTAGAAGGATCGCCTTCTTTCTTCTGGCGGTCGGAGCCGGCATCGGTCCGCTGCTGGCGGGCTCGGCCAAAGCCGCCCTGGCCATGGCCCCCACCGATGGCGCCGACACCCTGCTGATGCTGGTGGGTTCAGCCCTGGTCCTGCTGATGACCCCTGGCCTGGCCTTCTTCTACGGCGGCTTCACACGTCCCAAGAACGTGTTGAACTGCATGATGATGAGCTTCTTCCTGATGGGGCTCATCGGCGTTCTCTGGGTGGTGATCGGCTACAGCCTCGCCTTCGACGTCGGCTTCGGCAGCCCTTTCATCGGTGGCCTGGGATCGATGTTCCTCCATGGCGTCGGCGGTGAACTCGGCGACCAGCCCCTGGCCGCCGGCTTCCCGATCAGCGCCACCTCCTTCGCCCTGTTCCAGGGCATGTTCGCGATCATCACACCGGCCCTGATCTCCGGTGCCCTGGTGGAGCGCGTCAGCTTCAAGGCCTGGTTCTGGTTCTGTCTGATCTGGAGCCTGCTGATCTATTCGCCGATGGCCAAGATGGTCTGGGGAGGCGGGTTCATCGGACCGTTCGGAGCAATCGGCGCCATTGACTTCGCCGGTGGCACCGTGGTTCACATCGCTTCCGGCGTGGCCGCCCTCGTGGCCGCCGCCATCATCGGCCCTCGCACCACCTGGCCCAACAGCAAGCGCCCGCCCCACAACGTGCCCTTCATCCTGCTGGGGGCCGGCCTGCTCTGGTTCGGCTGGTTCGGTTTCAACGGGGCCAGCATGTTCGCCTCCAAGACGGCGGGCTATCCCTTCCTCACCACCACCACCTCCGCTTCAGCCGCCCTGCTCACCTGGTGCCTGATCGAATGGTTCAAGGACGGCAAACCCACGGCCGTGGGCGCCGCCACCGGTGCCGTTGCCGGCCTGGTGGGCATCACCCCGGCGGCAGGGTTTGTGTATATGGAGCAATCCCTCCTGATCGGCGTCCTCACGGCGGTGGCCTGCTTCGTTGCCGTGCGGGTGAAGGCGGCCATCCAGTTCGACGATTCCCTTGACACGTTCATGGTCCATGGCGTGGGTGGGACCGTGGGCGCTCTTCTCACCGGGATTCTTGCTTCCAAAGCGCTAGTGCCCGGGGATTACTTCCCCCTGTCGGCGAAGATTCTTGAGGAATCAGGAAATTTCGGCCTGTTCATCGCCCAGCTCAAAGCAGTCATCTTCACCTACGGATTTGTCGCTCTCGGCACGGCTGTTATTCTCTGGATTCTCGGGGCCCTGATGCCTCTCCGCGTCACCCCTGAAGAGGAAGAGCGCGGTCTCGACTTCGTGGCTCACGGAGAAGAGGCGTACGATCCAATGACCAACTGACGACCAAACCTTCCATGAAAATGATTACGGCCATGGTCCGCCCCTCCAAGGTGGATGCCATCAAGTCAGCCCTCGTCGCCCTCGACATCATCGGCATGACGGTCACCGACTCCCGTGGATTCGGTCGCCAGAAAGGCCAGGTCGAGCGCTACCGGGGAACGGAGTTCACCGTCGAATTCCTTCCCAAGGCAAGGATCGAGATCGTCGTCCCCACGGCCAAGCTCGACGCGGCGATCACCGCCATCACCCAGGCGGCCCACACCGGCGAAATCGGCGACGGCAAGCTCTTCGTCACTCCCGTCGAATCGGTGATCCGGATCCGCACCGGCGAATCCGGCGAATCCACCCTCTGAAGCAGCGGCCGCCGACACCGGCGCGTCCACCGTTCTCCCAACGGAGCTGGCCGTCACGGTCAGCTCCTTTTTCATGGGCTCCTGAAGGACGCCTGGCGTGCTCCAGGCCGCTCCCGCTGGCCCCCGCCCTTGGCCATCCGCCAGGATTCCGGGACCCCCGCCGCAGACGTCGCCGGCCATGGACCAGACCCGCACCCTGCTGATCAGCGGCGCCAGCCGGGGCATCGGCCGGGCGATTGCGGAACGGGCCCTGGCCGAGGGCCATCGGCTCAGTCTCGGTCTGCGCGATCCCAGCGCCCTGCCGGACGGCCCGCTCCGGGAGGCCGCCCGCCAGCGGGGCGACCGGGTGGTCGTTCATGGCTACGACGCCCGCGATTCCGGCCAGGCGACGGCCTGGGTGGAGGCGACGCTGGCCCACTTCGGCACGATCGACGGGGTGATCCACTGCGCCGGTCTCTTCTCCCGGCTGGGCCTGCTCTTCCCGCCGGGAGGCGAACAGGAGATCGATGACCTGTGGCGCGTGAATCTGATGGGTCCCTGGTGGCTCACCCGGGCCGCCTGGCCGGCGCTGGTGGCCAGCGGCGACGGACGGGTGATCACCCTGGTGTCGATGAGCGGCCGGCGGGTGAAGGGTTCCCTGGCGGCCTACCCGTGCAGCAAGTTCGCCCTGATGGCCCTGTGCCAGTCGATGCGCAACGAGGGCTGGGACGCCGGCATCCGGGTGACGGCGATCTGTCCAGGCTGGGTCAACACCGCCATGGCCTCCCAGGTGACGGCCCTGCCGGCCGACGCCATGACCCAGCCCGAGGACCTGGCCGCCCTCACCGCCCAGCTGCTGCGGCTGCCCGCCAGCGCCGTGCCTTTCGAGCTGAAGATCAACTGCGTGCTGGAGCCCTGCTGAGGCCGCTCAGATCAGCCGCGAGCCGGAGGCCGCCTGGCGCTGGGAGGGGTCGAACACGGCCGCCACGGTGCGGATCAGCCAGCGGCCCGCGGCGGTCACCTCCACCAGGCCCCGGCCATCGGCCTGGCTGAGCCGCACCAGGCCGTCGTCGGCCAGGTCCTCGAGGGCGGCCCACTCGGCGGCGTAGCGCTCCGGATCGATCGCCACCTTGAAATGGCACATCACCTCGCGGATCAGCTCCCGCCGCTCCAGCACCTCCGGATCACTGACCACCAGCCCCCGCTCCACCGGCAGCTGGCCGGCGGCGAGGCTGGCGGCATAGGCCTTGAGATCCCGCTGGTTCTGGCTGAAGAGCCCGGGGAACTGGCTGATCGCCGTGGGGCCCACCCCCAGCAGCTCCAGGTCGCCGCCGGTGGTGTAGCCCTGGAAGTTGCGGTGCAGGCGCCCCTCGCGGGCCGCTACGGCCAGGCTGTCGCCGGAGAGGGCGTAGTGGTCCATGCCGATGGCGTCGTAGCCGCAGCCGCCCAGGCGGCCGGCGGCACTGTCCAACATCTGGAGCCGCTGGAGCTGGCTGGGCAGATCCTCGGCGGCGATTTTCCGCTGCAGAGGAAGCTGCTCGGGCAGGTACGCGAAGGAGAACAGGGACACCCGGTCGGGGCGCAGGTCCTGCACCAGGGCCAGGGTGGCGTCGAACCGCTCCGGGGTCTGGAGCGGCAGACCGCAGATCAGATCGACGTTGACGCTGGCGAAACCCGCCTCCCGCATCCAGGCCATGGCCCGGCGCAGCTGGTCCACCGGCACCACCCGGTTCACCGCCTTCTGCACCAGGGGGTCGGCATCCTGGATGCCGAAGCTGATCCGGGAGAAGCCCAGGCGGCGCAGCTCCATCACATCCTCCCGGCTGAGGACCTCCGGATTCACCTCGATCGAGGCCTCCAGATCGCTCTGCAGATCGAAGTGGCGCTCGATCAGCTCCCAGAGCCGCCGGCGCTCGGGGATCGTCAGATAGTTGGGGGTACCCCCGCCCCAGTGCAGTTGGGCGAGGCGGCGCCGCTGGCCGGAGTGGCGACTGATCAGCTCCAGTTCCGCGGCCAGGGCCTCCAGGTAGGGATCCACCACCTTCGAACCGGCGCCGGTGGTGATGCGGTTGCAGCCGCAGAACCAGCAGGCGTTGCGACAGAAGGGCACGTGCACGTAGAGCGACAGCGGCGCGTCGGTGGGGCGGGCCAGCTGGGCCTCCAGATGGGCCGAACCGACGCCCCCGTGGAACGCGGCGGCCGTGGGATAGCTCGTGTAGCGGGGCACGGGCCGGTCGTGCTTGAGCAGCAGACCGATCGGGGTGGTGGGACGCGGGGAAACGGTGGCCGCAGGGGTCATGGGGAGGGGATGGGGTGTGGCGAGAGGAGGGGGGGGGGAGGGGAACGGGCGGGGCGCTTAGGCGGCGAGATCCCCGAGCTCTGCCAGCAACCGCTGGGTGTCGTGGAAGGCGACCACCGATTCCTCCAGCAGTTCCAGCTCCTCGTCCTCGCTGAGGTCCATCCGTTCGATGGCGTCATGGAGCTGCTGCTTCAGCTCGGGGATGGGGCGCTGGAACTCCCAGAACTGCAGGGGCGGCAGGCCCTGGCCCGCGAGGATGGTGTTGGCCTGCACGGCCAGTTGCTGGCCACCGGAGAGGTCGCCGCCGTAGCGCACGTAGACGTGGGCCATGAACCGGTGCGGGGCCTTCTGGGCCAGGCGCTGCAGGTGCTCCAGCCAGATCTCGGCCGCAGCGGAAGCGGGCGTGGCCGGGACAACGGCCAGCCTGGCGATGTCCTGGTGCAGGGCATGGCTGCGGGCCAGGTCGGCCCAGGGGAAACCCTCGGCCCCCAGGGCAGCAGCGAGCAGGGGGCCCCGGGCCTCGATCAGGCCGTAGGCGGGGACGAGGGCACGGATCAGGGCCGCCAGCTGGCGGGGGTGGGCCTGCCCCGCGAGCAGCGACCGGGAGAAGGACATCCCCTCGGCCTGGTGATGGGCGGCACCGATGCGGGCATGGAGCCGACGCACCCGGGGGCCGAACCCCTTGCGGGCAAGCACATCGGCGGGCCCGGCATGGTCGGAGATGGCGACGGGGATGGCGGTGGTCATGGGGAACGACGCTGGGGGAGAACGGGCCCGGCAGGGGCGCTGCTTCCTACGGTATAACGGTACTGTTGTTCCATGCTTCTATGGAAACAATTTCGTTGCATCCACCGCATCCGCTTTCCTCCTCCGTCCCCTCCGCACCCCGCCCCGCCATGTCCACCACCCAGGCCCCGACCGCCGCGCCCCTGCACTCGCTCTCCTTTCTGGTGGCTCCCCTCGGCCAGCTCAGCGAGGACGGCCAGCTGCGGGAACTGATCGAGGAACGCCGCCAGCGCAAGGGAGCGGACGTGGAGCTCTGGTATCTGGGAGGGGATCTGGTGGAGGAGCTGCAGCTGGCCCAGGCCTTCCGCCATCCCCCTGCGAAAGACCAGGGCCAGGGGAATCCACAGGGGCCCATCGAAGCGATCGTGGCCGGCGACGCGGCCGTGATCACCTGGCTGCAACTGCGCTTCGGCGGCTGCGCCGGCAGCCTCGCTCTGCCGGCAGGCTGGCTGCAGGAGCGGGCGGGAGCACTGCCGCCCCGGGCGCCGGCCGCCGCCACCGCCACCGCCACCGCCACCGCCACCGCCACCGCCACAATCAGCGATCGCGCCGACAGGATGTAGGGGGGGATTCCGGCGGCGGGGGTGACCGGACGCCGGCCGCGGGGAACACCCCCGGCTGTGGTCCCGGAGCCGTGACAGCGACGCTGGGGGGTGTTTGTGTTGGGCTGACGGCCCGATTCCCAGGGCGGAGGCGCAGTGATCCCAACGGCAACGAACCCAACCGCAACGACCCATTCGATCCACCCCCTGGTCTCCGCCGCCGGTGCCTGATCTCACCCCGGCCGTCGGCGACGCCTCCGCCGCCCCTTTCTGCAACCTGCTCCTTCCCACCGGCGCCCAGTGGCGGGGGCGCACCCTCCCCGGCCGCAAGGTCGTGATCGTCGGCTGCGGCGCCGTTGGCATGGCCTGCGCCGTGGCGATCCTGCATCGGGGCTGCCAGGAGGAGCTGGTGCTGGTGGATGTGGCCCATGACCGGCTGGAGGGGGAGGTGATGGACCTCTGCCATGGCCTGCCGTTCCTCCCCCGCACCGACCTGCGGGCCGGGAGCGTGGAGGAGGAGGGACGGGACGCGGACCTGGTGGTGATCACCGCCGGTGTGGCCCAGCAGCCGGGCCAGTCGCGGCGGGAGCTGATCGAGCGCAATGCGGCCCTGTTCCGCAAGCTCGTGCCGCCGATCGCGCTCCACTGCCCCCGGGCGGTGCTGCTGGTGGTGAGCAACCCGGTGGATGTGCTCACCCACATCGCCGGCCAGCTGAGCGGCTTCCCCGCCCACCGGGTGATCGGCTCGGGCACCGTGCTCGATTCCGCCCGCTTCCGCATGGCCATCAGTCGCCGGCTGGGCATCGATCCCCACGACGTCCAGGCCTGCGTGATCGGCGAACACGGCGATTCAGAGGTGCCGCTCTGGAGCGGGGTGACGGTGGCTGGCTCCGGGCTGGTCGATGGCGGCTGGGAAGGCAGCCGCACCCTGGCGGACCCTGAGCTTCAGGAGCTGTTCCACAGCGAGGTGCGCCAGGCCGCCTACGAGATCATCCGGCTCAAGGGCAGCACCTCCTGGGCGATCGGGCTGGCCACCGCCGAGATCGTCGAGGCGGTGCTGCGCAGCAAGGACCAGATGCTCACCGTGAGCAGCCGTAGCCATGGCCACTACGGCCTGCCCGATGTCTGCCTCAGCCTGCCCACGATCGTCAACGACAGCGGCGCCGCCGCCCTAGTGCAGATGGCCCTGACCGAGAAGGAAATGGGGCAGCTGCGCCACAGCGCCGAGGTGCTGCGGGGGATGCTTGATGAGGCGGGGTTCTGAGGGGGTGCGACGCGGGACGACCGCTTCCCCTCGCCGGGCGCCTGCGCGAAGCCGAGCGAGACCCCACCAAGGCGGTCGTGATACCGACGCCGCAGGGTTTCATGGAACGTTTCTGTTCGCTTCCCCAGCCAGCATCGAGGAGAGGCCAGAACCGATCGATCGTCTGGAGGTCGTCAGCCCACGGGATGCCAATGATCCTTGTAGAGCTGAGGAAGGGGCCACAGCCAAACGCCACAACATGAACTCCTGCGGCTCTGGAGCAGCGGCAGAGGTGTAGTCGCAGCGCAGCGACCATGTGGTCAGGACAACGCGGCAATCCCGCGGACTCGTGCACTCTGGTGGGGTTCTCGATAAGAGAAGGGTTGGGCAAAGGGGGAGGGAGGATCTCTATCCTCTCTTCCTTTTTTTTGTCCATTACAGAGCACCTACCGCAGCGTTGATTCCTCCTGCAGGGTGTCTCTTGGACGACTCATCGGCCCTCCTCTTTGAAAGAACATTGATCCATTGCTTTTGAAGCCAACCATGGGTGAACGCACCGCAATTCTGGAAGCCAATACTGGGTATGCTTCCAGCTTTGGAGACAAAGGATCACTGCCACTTCCGCCGGCTCGGAAGCTGGCACTGCTCACCTGCATGGATGCACGTCTGTTGCCTTCCAGGTTCGCTGGACTTCAGGAGGGGGATGCGCACGTGATCCGCAATGCGGGGGGCAGAGCCAGTGATGATGCGATTCGTTCACTGGTGATTTCCTACAAGCTCCTCGGAACCAACGAGTGGTTCGTGATTCACCACAGCAACTGCGGCATGGAGTTGTTCAGCGGGGACACGATCACCGAACTCCTGTCCCGCAGTCTGGAAACGGCTGTGCTCGGGCCCAACGGCTTTGAGGACGTTGGCCCCGGGCCAGGATCCGAGGCCGCCCGGGACATCGACTGGCTCACGATTGAGGACCTGGATCGCAGCGTGGTGGAGGACGTCAGACGGATCCGTGAGCACCCCCTGGTGCCCGGCCGGATCCCCATCCACGGCTTCATCTATCAGGTGGAAAGCGGCGAGCTCCGCGAGGTAGCGGCCGCCTCCGCCATCGGGTCCCCCCGCTGACGCATCGACCTTCCTCCCCCTCACCCGAGTTCCCTTCATGACCCAAGGTTTCGCCACCCGGCAGATCCATGCCGGCACAGCACCGGACCCCGCCACCGGCGCCCGGGCCGTGCCCATCTATCAGACCACCAGCTACGTCTTCCGCGACACCGACCACGCCGCCAACCTCTTTGGGCTGCGGGAACTGGGCAACATCTACACGCGAATCATGAACCCCACCCAGGCGGCCTTCGAGGCGCGGGTGGCGGATCTGGAGGGAGGCGTGGCGGCCCTGGCCACCGCCAGCGGCCAGGCGGCCGAAACCCTCGCCCTGCTCAACCTGGCCGAACACGGCGGCCACATCGTCGCCAGCACCTCTCTGTACGGCGGCACCTACAACCTGTTCGCCTACACCTTGCCGAAGCTCGGCATCGAGGTCAGCTTCGTTGACGATCCGGATGACAGCGAAGCCTGGCGACGTCAGATCCGACCGAATACCAAGGCCTTTTTCGGGGAGAGCATCGGCAATCCCAAGGGAGATGTGTTCAACTTCGAGGCTGTCGCCGAAGTGGCCCATGCCAGCGGGATTCCACTGGTGATCGACAACACCCTGGCGACGCCCTACCTGCTGCGGCCACTTGAGCATGGTGCTGACATCGTGATCCACTCGGCCACCAAGTTCATCGGTGGCCATGGCACGGCGATCGGCGGGGTGATCGTGGACGGGGGACACTTCGACTACGAAGCCAGTGGGCGTTTCCCCCAATTCACCACGCCAGATCCCAGCTACCACGGCCTGGTGTTCAGCCAGCTGCCTGAAGCCCTGCACCCGGCCCGCTACATCCTGCGCGCCCGGGTCACGCTGCTGCGCGACCTCGGCCCAGCCGTGACCCCGTTCAACTCCTTCCTGTTCCTGCAGGGTCTGGAAACCCTTTCGCTGCGAATGGAGAGGCACTGCGGCAATGCCCTGGCGGTGGCCCGGTGGCTGGAGTCCCGCCAGGACGTGGCTCGGGTGGTGTATCCGGGGCTGGCCAGCAGCCCCTGGTACCAGCAAGCCAGACACTATCTGCCCCGGGGCCAGGGGGCGATCGTTTCGTTTGAGCTTCCCGGAGGGCTGGAGGCGGGCAAGCGTTTCGTGGAGGCCACCGAACTGTTCAGCCACCTGGCCAATGTGGGCGACGTCCGCAGCCTGATCATCCATCCGGCGAGCACCACCCATAGCCAGCTGAACGAACAGCAGTTGGCGCAAACCGGTGTCACCGCCGGCCTGGTGAGGCTGTCGGTGGGGCTCGAAACCCTGGAAGACCTCCTCACCGATCTGGAGCGGGGCTTCCGGGCGACGAGGCAGTACTGAAGCCGGCCGGAACCTGCCAGCGGCAGCGCAATCAAAAAGGGGCCCTGGCGGGGCCCCGGTGGTCGTCCCTGGGAGGAGATCTTCAGATCAGGGCGTTGATCGCGTAGTCGATGTAGTTGTTGGCGATGACGCCGGGATCGCCCGAGATGCCGTGGTTGGCCTTGATGTAGTTCAGGGCTTCCACGTACCAGGAGGGGGAGAGCTCGAAGGCGCGGTTGATTTCATCGAGACCGGCGATCAGGTACTCGTCGAGGGGGCCAGTGCCGCCGGCGACCAGGGAGTAGGTGATGTGACGCAGGTAGTAGCCGATGTCACGGGAGCACTTGGCTTTGCCACGGGCGTCGTAGGCGTAGTTGTTGCCCTGGAGCTGCGTGGTGTAGGGGAATTTGTTGTAGACGGCCTGGGCGGCACCA
Source organism: Synechococcus sp. UW140 (assembly GCA_943369455.1). Lineage (GTDB taxonomy): Bacteria > Cyanobacteriota > Cyanobacteriia > PCC-6307 > Cyanobiaceae > Cyanobium. Next base: position 27,372 of record CALRND020000011.1, on the reverse strand, counting down.
TTGACGAGTTCGTCAGCCTTGGCGGTGAGCGCCTTGGCGGCCTCGAGGGCATTCTTGGCGCGCTCGTAGCGACCGAAGGCGGCATTCAGCTCCGTGTTGCTGAGGTACCGGCCCTGGGAATCGGCGGCAGCAACGGCTTCGGTGAGGGGAGTCTTCGACATGACGGAAAGAATCGGAGAGGTGAGAGGTAGAGAAAACCATCGGACCCATAGGATCCGCGGACGAATGGACTCAGGCGACGGCGGCGGCGGCGCGATCGAAGTAGGTGCCGATCTCGGAGGCCAGCGCGGAGCAGTCCCCCTGGGTGATGCCGTTGCGGTCGAGCACCAGATCGATCGCTGCGCCCTTGATCAGGCGAACGCCTTCGGCCACCGAAGCTCCGGGCACGCCCAGGGCCAGGTAGGTCTCGCGCAGACCGTTGAGGCAGCGGTCCTCAAGCACCGACGCGTCCCCGAGATAGACCGCGTAAGTGACATAGCGGAGGATGATGTCGAGGTCGCGCAGGCAGGCGGCAACGCGACGGTGGGTGTAGGCATTGCCGCCGGGCGCGATCAGGGCGGGCTGTTGGGCGAACAGCTCGCGGGCGGCGTTGGTGACCAGGGTGGAAGCGCTGGAGGTGATCCGGTTCACGGCATCCAGACGCTTGAAACTGTCGGCGACGACGCCGGAAAGAGCATCCAGCTGGCCGGAATTGAGAAACTCGCCGCGGACATCTGCCTGGGCGATGAGCTTGGTGAAAGCGTCGTAGGTCATGACAGTGACTACTTCTCCCGATGCGGGGATGAGGTTGTTTGAACGTTACGCGTACCTCTCCGGCCGAAAGATCCGGCAAGAAGGGTTCATCGCGTACAGACATTCTCGTCGCCAAGGGCCTGACTTCCCTCCATTGACTTCACAAAAGGTCATCGCAATCACGCTCATTGTAATTTCAGCCACAATGGTGAATATGCACTCCAGAGCTTGATCCTGAAAAGGACGGATGCAGGGACGTCCTGCTGTAGTCCTGACCACTCCATCTTGAGTCGGCGCTGACAACGACTTGCCCGATTCTCCTGGAGGGCCGATCTGGGAGGACGGCAGCTCAGGCAGCCAGGCGCTGCAACGCGGCCACCAGGGCATCCACGTCGGCGTGGGTGTTGTAGAGACCCAGCGTCGCCCGCACGGTGCTCTCCACCCCAAAGCGACGCAGGATCGGCTGGGCACAGTGGTGGCCCGCACGCACGGCGATTCCCTCCTGGTTGAGGGCCGAGCCCACCGCCTCAGGGGACTGGCCATCGAGCAGGAACGAGAGCACGCCAGCCTTGTGATCGGCATGGCCGAACAACCGCAGACCGGGAATGGCGAGCAGCTGAGGCGTGGCATAGGCCAGAAGATCCTGCTCGGCACGATCGATCGCGTGCATGCCGATCCGCTCCACATACTCCAGGGCCGTGGCCAGGCCCACGGCGTCAGCGATGTTGCCGGTACCGGCCTCAAAGCGCTGGGGAGGCTCCTGGTAGAGGGTGCGCTCAAAGGTGACGTCGCGGATCATGTTGCCGCCCCCCTGCCAGGGGGGCATGGACTGCAGCAGATCGCGCTTTCCGTACAGGACGCCGATGCCGGTGGGCCCGTAGATCTTGTGGCCGGAGAACACGTAGAAATCCACATCCAGGGCCTGGACGTCCACCGGCATGTGGGCAATCCCCTGGGCCCCGTCCAGCAGAACACGGGCCCCGTACCGGTGAGCGATTCGGATCATCTCCTCCACGGGAGGGATCGTGCCGAGGGCATTGGACACCTGGGTGAAGGCCGCCAGCTTCGTGCGTGCGTTGAACAGACGTTCATAGGCCTCCAGGATCACCTGGCCGGTGTCGTCCACTGGGGCCACCCGCAGACGGGCACCCTTCTCCTGGGCCAGCTGCTGCCAGGGCACGATGTTGGCGTGGTGCTCGAGATGGGTGAGCACGATCTCATCGCCCGGCTCGATGGTGTGCCGACCCCAGGACTGCGCCACCAGATTGATCGCCTCGGTGGTGCCCCTGAGGAACACGATCTCCTCGCTGCTGGCCGCGTGCAGAAAGCGGGCACAGGTGGCGCGCGCCTGCTCGTAGGCCTCGGTGGCGCGGGCCGCCAGCGCGTGGGCCGCCCGGTGGATGTTGGAGTTTTCGCTGCGGTAGAAACGCTCCAGGCGTTGGATCACCGCCAGAGGCTTCTGGGTGGTGGCGCCATTGTCGAGCCAGACGAGCGAACGGCCGTGGATGCGCTCCTGCAGGATGGGGAAGTCGCGCCGCAGGTAGGCCGGATCAAGGGGTTGGGCGGTGGGGGAAGCCTGCGGCGTCAGGTCCAGCGGCGAGAACACCGCTGGTGCCCCGGCCATGGCCTCGGGTTGGGGTAACTCAGAGGTGGGGAGGCGAGAGGGGGATGGGGCGCGCTCTGCCACGAAGTAAGGCAGGTCCATCGCAACGGGAAACTGGCTGATCACCCCCTGCAAGGAAGGGAGGGCATGGGGATTCTCAATGGCGAGGGGCAGCCGTCCATGGGGATCCACCGATTCAGACACCTGGGGAGCGAGATGGGTTGCGGAGACGTCATCACGCAGTTGCCGATCCACAAGGAGTTCCGATCCTCCCGAGCCGGCCAGGCTCGGTGGTGGGCCTGAGGAAAGACCATCCGAAGCGTCCGGGACCTGGACAACGGACTCCACGGGTTGGGATGGATGGCCGGCAAGCTGGGCCTGGATCAGGCTGGCCAGACGGCCCAACTCCAGCTCACTCGGGAAACCGTGGGGAACGGCCGCCCCGTCACCGCCCCCGCGGTGATCAGCGGTAGTCATGCTGGTAGTTATGGAATTTGTCCACTTCAACGTTTTCGAGCACGGCGATGGCGTCTTCGGTGAGAACGGCCAGCGAGCAGTAGAGCGAGATCAGATAGGAGGCGATCGCCTTGCGTCCGATACCCATGAACTTCACCGACAGCCCCATGCCCTGTTCGCCGGGAAGGCCTGGCTGGTAGAGGCCCACCACCCCCTGTCGCGCTTCACCGGTGCGCAACAACAAGATGCTGCTGCGACCCGACTCGATCTTCAGCTTGTCGCTGGGAATGATCGGCAGGCCCCTCCAGGTGATGAAGGGTGAGCCGTAGAGGGTGACCGTGGCCGGAGGGACACCGCGACGGGTGCATTCCCGGCCGAAGGCGGCAATGGTACGGGGGTGCGCCAGGAAGAAGGCCGGCTGCTTCCAAACTTTGGTGATCAGTTGATCGAGATCATCAGGCGTGGGGACACCACTGATGGGCTGAAGACGCTGGGATGGGATGACGTTGTTGAGAAGTCCATATTCCTTATTGTTGATCAGTTCACTTTCCTGGCGCTCCTTGATCGTTTCAATCGCCAGCCTCAGCTGTTGCTGGATCTGATCATGGGGGTTGCTGTAGAGGTCAGATATCCGTGTATGGATATCCACCGTCGTTGTGACAGCGCTGAGAAAGTACTCACGGGGCTCCTCTTCATAGTCAACGAAGGTTTCGGGGAGATCGATCTCATCTCGCTGTGAGCATGCCGTGAGAACCCGTGACTCATCCTTGACCTTGTTGACGCGATAGATACCGGCCTCAACCCCAACCCAGGACAGCATCGGCACCAACCAACGCGGCGAAATGCCGAGCAGCTGCGGGACGGTCTTGGTGGCATTCGCCAACTGGCGTGCCGCTGCATCACCTAAAGCCAGATGGGAGGATTTGCTGGTTGGCATGGATGTTCAATCAAGAATTGACAGGACTAGAATCGACAAACCACAGGCCATTCATCTTGCCCTAGAGGAGACAGTCAGTGCTGCACTTGCCCTCAGAGATAGGAGAGCAAGACATCACGCATGGTCCGGGAGCCACTCATGGGATCACTTAAATGCCTCCCCCCTCACCAAAGGTCTCAGAAAGAACTTTGGCCTGGGTGATGGTGGTGCCTGGTGGGACGCTGCTTGTCAACCAGACATTCCCACCAATCGTTGATCCTTTGCCGATGGTTACCCGGCCCAGGATCGTTGCCCCAGAATAGATAACGACATCGTCTTCAACAATCGGATGGCGGGACTCGCCCTTGACAAGATGTCCATGCTCATCGACGGGGAAGTGCTTGGCACCCAAGGTGACAGCCTGATAGAGGCGCACATTCTTGCCAATGATGGATGTCCCGCCGATCACAACGCCTGAGCCATGATCGATGAAGAAGCTGTCGCCGATGACAGCACCGGGATGAATATCCACACCCGTGGCGGAATGGGACAGCTCAGCAATGATGCGAGCCACCACGGGCGCGCCAAGGCTGTGAAGGGCATGGGCAAAGCGATGGTCGGTGATGGCCTTCATGCCTGGGTAGCAGACAAGCACTTCCTCGATACTGCTGGCGGCAGGGTCGCCTCGGAACGCTGCGTGGAGGTCGGAGTCGAGCTGGGAACGAATGCGCGGAAGCTGATGGGCAAAAGCGAAAACGATCTCCGTGGCCTGCTGATCAAGAGTCGGATCCAGCGGGCCGTCATGGGGCAAGGATCGACGGGCCTCGATCTCAATGCGGACCTGATGACGGAGCTCCCGAAGGCAGGTGTCGAGGGTATGGCCAACGAAGAAATCGGTGGCCGTCGATGAGCTTGGGACGCCCATCAGATCGGGCTCCGGGAGCCCCAGGCGATGGGGATAGAGGGAGGCTCTCAGGCCCACAAGCACCCGTTTCAGCGCATGGGTTGAAGGCAGGGGAACCAGGGTATTCGGATGTTGCCAGAGGAGTGGAGACTGGACCCGAATATCCCGGAGAGAGTCAACAATTCCGGCGAGGTTCAAGCCATGATCTCCCATACCTTCAGGCTCTTCGAGGAGGGATTCGGAGCGACGATGTCGCACAGAGGTGATCACGTCAGCATCCAGCAGCGACAGGACGCACCAGCGGATCCGGCCAGTCGCGCAGTCCCGACTGCAATGAGGCCACGGCTGTGTAACCGAGGTCCTGAAGCTCGAGGGCCGCAAGGGCGCTTCGGTTGCCACCGGCGCAGACCACAACCACCGCATGGGATGGATCCTTGAGGATTCTCTGGACCTGCTGGTCGAGAACTGAAGCACTCACATTGATGGCACCTGGAAGATGCCCAGTCTCAAACTCCTCTGGCTCACGGACATCAATCACCGTGGCCCCATCAGCCATCAGGCCCTTCAGAACGTTGGCATCAACCTCCCGAATCTGCAAGCGCGCCGCCGCCGCTCTCTGAAGGAAATTCGAGCCATGCAGAAGAGACATGTGGCCGCTCCGTGGTCACACGATCATCCCTCGATTAGTGTGCCTTGCAACGTAGTTTCAGCCACATCGAGGGGTACCTGCGACTTCAATCAAAGCGCCAGTCCATGCTCATTGAAGAGACCTTCGAAGAGCGCTGAACTCAGATAGCGCTCGCCGGAATCCGGCAGCACCACCACGATCGTCCGACCCGCAAAGGCCTCCTCATGGGCCAGCCGCACCGCCGCTGCAGCGGCAGCGCCGCTGGAGATGCCGGAGAGGATCCCCTCTTCGCGGGTGAGGCGCCGGGCAAAGGCCACCGCTTCCGCACTGCTGACCTGTTCGACCCTGTCGACCAGATCGAGGTGCAGATTGGCGGGAACGAATCCGGCCCCGATCCCCTGGATCTTGTGGGGCCCAGGCTGAAGCGGCTGACCCGCCAGGGACTGGCTGATCACCGGACTCTCCACCGGCTCCACGGCCACCGACACCAGGGGCTCGCCGAGCGTTCGCTTGATGTACTGGCTGACGCCGGTGATCGTGCCGCCGGTACCAACCCCAGCCACCAGTGCCGCCACGCGACCGCCGGTGGAGGCCCAGATCTCCGGTCCCGTGGTGTCGTGGTGAATGCGTGGGTTGGCAGCATTGGCGAACTGCTGCAGCAGCACATAGCGATGGGGATCGGATGCGGCGATGTCCTGGGCCCTGGCGATCGCACCGGCCATGCCCCGGGCACCCTCGGTCAGCACCAGCTTCGCTCCGTAGGCGATGAGAAGCTTGCGCCGCTCCAGGCTCATGGTTTCCGGCATGGTGAGGGTGAGCGGAATCCCCCGCGCCGCTGCCACGAAAGCGAGGGCGATGCCTGTGTTGCCGCTGGTGGGTTCGACGATCTCCTTTCCGGGACCGAGCAGACCATCCTTTTCCGCCTGCCACACCATCGCCGCTCCGATCCGGCACTTCACCGAATAGGCGGGATTGCGTCCTTCGATCTTGGCGTAGACGATTCCCTTGGCCTCACCGACGACGCGATTGAGACGAACCAGCGGCGTCTGGCCGATCGTGAGGCTGTTGTCTTCAAAGGCGGGAAGGGCCGCCGCCGGCGTGGCGGCGAAACCTGTGGAGGTCATGACGGGGCGACGAAAAGCCAGACCTAGCCATGGACCTCCCAATCCCGTCGTGGTGGCGATTACACCCCCGACCGCATCGATCGCCCACAGGGAAAGAGGCAGGCGTCGCCTAGGCCGCCACCTGCACCGCCCGGCCGGCCAGCCGCGCCACCAGAGCGCGGGCCTGGGACGGGGGGAAGCCCACCGTCTCGATCGCCGCCTGGAAGCAGCCCACGAATTCGCCCACCAGGTCGGTGGGATCGATGCCGATGGCCGTCAGGTCGTCGCGAACGCTCTGGAGCATGGCGAGCACGGTCGGCAGGGCGCGCTCGCAGCAGGCCGCGATCGGTGCGGCCACCTCCGGGAACCAGGCCGCCAGCCAGCGGCCGCCGTACTCGAGGTGTTCGGCCTCATCGGTGAGCACCGACTGGATGATCGGCGCAGCGAAGGGGTCGGCCACCGGCTGGTAGCAGCGGTAGGCGGCCACAGCGAAGCTTTCCACGATCAGGCACTGGATCACCAGGGCGCTGACGCGGTCGCCGCTGCGCACGGCCTCACGGAACAGCCGGTGCAGCGGGGCGAACAGGCGACGCGCCAGCGGCAGATCCGGGCGGATCCCCAGCTGCCTGCCGCAGCCGGAGAAGTCGCGGGCATGGTGCCCCTCCATGGCGGCGAGCCGCATCAGGTCGTCCCGGTCCTCCGGAAGGAGGCCGGCCAGCAGGCGGAAGTGGCTGTCCGCCAGGCCTTCACCCACGATCACGAGGGCGTTGATGCGGCTGTAGGCGTCGCAGTAGGCGGCGCTCAGATGGGGCTGGGGCATGGGAGAGGACGCAAGGGAACAGACGCTGAACAATCCGCTGGTAGAGGCCGCAGGGAAAGCCGAAGGCAGCCCGGGCTCAGCCCGCCTCCGCCCGCACCATCGGCTGCCAGAACTGCCGCCAAAGCAGCCCGCCGAAGCGCAGCCGCAGGCCGAGCTGGTGCAGGGGGCCGGCCCCCTGGCGGCGGGCGGCCCCCATCTCCTGGAAGCAGGCGACAAGGCGATCCCGCAGGGCGATGAAGCCGCCGGACTCCAGATCGAACACCCAGGGGAAGGCCCGGCGGGCGGTGCGGTTGGTCTGGCGCATCACCTCGGCGTCGAAGGCCTCCGGGTCCATTCCCAGGATCCGGTAGAACTCGCCGCGCTCACAGACCGTGAGGCTGTGGGTGAGAAACACCGACCACAGGAAGAAGCGACTCAGCAGCTTGCCGCGCAGCCCCTGGCGCAGGGCCGGCCAGCAGCGGATCAGCATGTTGAAGATGTCGCCATGGCGGTTCTCGTCCTGGCACCAGGGCTCGAAGAAATCGAACAGCGGCGCGAAGTTGCTGTCGGGGTGGGCCTTGAGATGGCGGTCGATGAGGATGTACCGCCAGTAGCCGATCTTCTCCGACAGGAAGACGCTGTAGAGCACCCAGCTCAGGGGGAACCAGGTGATCGGTCGCTTGGTGCTGAGGCTGGGCAGGTCGATCTCGATGCCCTCGGCCACCAGGGCCCGGTTGAGGAAACCGGCATGGCGGGCCTCATCGCGGGCCATCAACTGGAACAGCCGTCCCATCTCGGGGCGCTGCGCCTGGAGGAGCCGCCGGGAGAGCTCCTTGAACAGCAGGAAACCGGAGAACTCCGACACGCAGGAGCGCACCAGATAGCTCTCATACGCCTCCTTCTCCTCGGGGCTCAGGTCCCGGAGTCGGTCCAGGGGTGCCTTGCGATCGAAGTGGTCGCGGTTGTAGTCCGCCTCCATCTCGGCGAGCATCGCGTCGAACGCCGGCCGCTGCTGCTCCAGATCCGTGCGGGCCGCCTTGGCGATCTGGGTCGTGTAGAACCGCGGGGTCAGCAGGTCTTCCCGCAGGTGGGGCGCCGCCGGGGCGGCCCCAGCAGATCCGGCAGCAGGGCCCGCAGCAGGAGTGGAGAGGGTGGCGGTCATCAGGGAGCGACGCTGCTTCACGTCATAACGACATCGTGATACTACGTGATCCAGGTGAAGCAGACCTGTGGTTTCACGATTCTGTATCAACAGTCTGAGACGCAAGGGTGGTAGCCTCCAACCATCCCGGGCCTCGCTGCGGTCGATGGAATCTCTGGCCGACTACTTCAAGGTGTTCTCCGAGCCCAACCGGCTCACCGTGCTCGAGACCCTGCGCCCGGGCCCCCTGAACGTCACGGCCGTCGTCGAGAAGACCGGCCTCAGCCAGGCCCTCGTGTCCAAGCATCTCAAGCTGCTCACGATCGCCGGTGTGGTGCGCCGCCGTCCCGAAGGCAGCCTGGTGTTCTATGAAGTGATCGACAAGGGCGTCTTCCAGCTCCTGGCCCAGGCCCGGAAGCTGATGCTCGCTTCCCGCCGCCAGCAACTCGATGCCCTTGCGGCCATCCTCTGACCCTCCAGCCGATCGGCCGGGCGACCTCCCCGCCGACCTGGAGGCCCTCAAAGACGCCCTGGCCGCAGGCCGCCGCCACTTTGCCGGTCTGCGGCTGGGGGACCTCGATGGCGTGGCCCTGGACCTCGGCGACTGCGACCTGCACGGCGGCTGCTTCAAGGAAGGTCGATTCGGCCATGCCCGGCTGGCGGGAGCGAACGTGGAGGCCGCCTGCTTCCAGCAGGCCCTGCTCTGGGGGGCCGACCTCTCCGATCTCAAGGCCAGCGGCTCCTTCTGGCACGACGCCGACCTGTCGGCGGCCCGGCTGCAGGGGGCCGATTTCGGCGGCGCCCTGATGCACCGCTGCTGCCTGCGGGGGGTGCTCGGGGCCCACAGCCGCTGGCGGTCCACCCGGCTGGTGGAGGCCGACTTCCGCGGCGGGCTCGACCAGCCCACCGACCTGGGCGGGGCCGATTTCCAGGGGGCCGACCTCAGCTTCGCCCTGATGCAGGGGGTCCTGCTGCAGGGGAGTGATCTCCGCGGTGCCTGCCTCTACGGCACCAACATGGGAGGCGCCGACCTGCGTGATGCCGATCTGAGCGGCTGCGACCTGCGTGACACCGATCTCCGGGACGCCATGCTGGAAGGCACCGTGCTCCACGACGCCCTGCTGCCATGACCGATTGCTTCGATCTGATCGTCCTCGGGGCGGGCTCCGGTGGTCTGGCGGCCGCCAAACGGGCGGCCTCCTACGGGGCCTCGGTGGCGATCGTGGAGGGCGACCGGGTGGGGGGCACCTGCGTGATCCGCGGCTGCGTGCCCAAGAAACTGCTGGTCTACGGCTCGGCCTACCGGCACCTGCTCGCCGATGCCTCCAGCTACGGCTGGCAGCTGGATGGCTTCCGGCCGGATGCCTCGGTGCTGCTCGCCAACGTGCGCCGCGAGGTGGACCGGCTCAATGAGCTCCATATCGGCCTGCTGGAGAAGGCGGGCGTCCAGCTCGTGCGGGGCTGGGGCCGCTTCGCAGACCCCCACCACGTCGATGTGGTCCAGGGCGCCGAGACCACCCGTCGGCTCAAGGGGGAACGGATCCTGATCGCCGCCGGCGGCCGGCCGCACCGTCCCAGCTTCCCCGGGGCCGAACTGGGCTGGGTGAGCGACGACATGTTCCTGCAGGAGCGCTTCCCGGACCAGGTGGTGGTGGTGGGGGCGGGCTTCATTGCCTGCGAATTCGCCTGCATCCTGCATGGCCTGGGCGTGGCGGTGACCCTGCTGGTGCGCGGCGACCACCTGCTGCGGGGCTTCGACCGCGAGGCCTCCTCGGCCGTGCAGGAGGCCATGGAGGCTGAAGGCATCGAGATCCGCTTCGCCCACAGCCCCGCCGCCATCACCGGCGTCCCCGGCGCCCTGGAGGTCACCACCCAGAGCGGTGAGGTGTTGCCCTGCGGCGGCGTGCTGCTGGCCACGGGCCGGCGGCCCTTCCTCGAGGGGCTGCAGCTGGAGTGCGCCGGGGTGGCGGTGGAAGGCCACCGCATCCCGGTGGATGCCGACCAGACCACCAACGTGCCCCACATTCATGCGGTGGGCGACGTGACCGACCGCATCAACCTCACCCCGGTGGCCGTGGACGAAGGCCGGGCCTTCTCCGACACCGTCTACGGCAACAAGCCCCGCCAGGTGAACCACGACCTGGTGGCCAGTGCCGTGTTCAGCCAGCCGGAACTGGCCGGGGTGGGGCTGAGCGAGGAGGCGGCGATCGAGCGCTTCGGCAGCGAAGGCATCCGGGTGCACCGGGCCCGCTTCCGGCCCATGGCCCAGGCCCTGCCGGCCCGGGGCCCCCGGGTGCTGCTCAAGCTGATCGTGGAGACCGCCACCGACCGGGTGGTGGGTTGCCACATGGTGGGCGAGCACAGCGCCGAGATCATTCAGATGGCGGCGATCGCCATCGGCATGGGGGCCACCAAGGCCGACTTCGACCGCACCATGGCCCTGCACCCCTCGGTGGCCGAGGAGTTCGTCACCATGGCCGGCTGATCGGACCCAGGCCGCTCAGAGATCCTCTTCGACCCCCGGCTTGATGGTGCAGTCGGAGAGGGGGTAGCTGACGCAGAGCAGGGCGAAGCCTTCGCCGATCTGGTCATCGTCGAGGAAGCTCTGGTCGGACTGGTCGACGCTGCCGGAGAGGATCTTGCCGGCACAGGTGCTGCAGGCCCCGGCGCGGCAGGAATAGGGCAGATCAATGCCCTGCTCCTCGGCCGCGTCGAGGATGTAGGTGTCGTCGGGACAGCTGAAGGACTTCCCTCCTTCCAGGCTGATCGTGAAGCTCGCCATGGTGCCGCAGAAGGACGATCAGCCAATCCTTGGGGGAACCTGGGGAGGCGGTATGTATCGCAGCGAACAGGGTGCGCGGGCCGACACGCGCGGGGGTCAGGCCCCGGGACCGCTGGAGGGGGCGGCGGGGAACCCCCAGGCCGTCCGCAGTCCGGGATCGGAGAGTTCCCAGGCATGTTCGCTGGCCACCACCGCGGCCCGCACCCCTTCCCCCGTCAGCCCCCTGGCGGCCCGGGCACTCTCCAGCAGCTGGCGGAACCGCAGGCTCTCCTGGAGCAGCCGCTCGACGCGCTCAGGCCCCCCGGCGCTGGCGAGCATCGTCGGTTGCCGCGCGCAGAGCTCGAGGGTCTCGATGTGCTGCTCCAGCCAGGCGGCCTCGTAATGGAGCATGGCGTCGCTGCAGCCCTCCAGCCGGGCGGCATAGAGGGCCAGATGCTCCTCCAGCACGGCAGGGTCCCCGGAGCGGTCAACCGGGGCCGGAGCGGTGGAGCGGTCGTGGAGCCGCTGCATGATCTGACGCAGGTAACTCATCGGCGATGGCCTCGCGGCACGGGAGCGGTCGGTGGGGTCAGACGGCCGCCAGTCCCCGTTCGTTGAACACACCCTCGAACAGCACCGAGCTGAGGTAGCGCTCACCGGAGTCGGGCAGCACCACCACGATCGTGCGGTCCTCGAAGGCCTTCTCCCTGGCGAGCCGCAGGGCGGCCACCGTCGCGGCGCCGCAGGAGATGCCGGCCAGGATCCCCTCCTCCCGCATCAGCCGGCGGGCCATGGTCACCGCCTCCTCGTCGCTGACGGCCTCAACCCGGTCGACCAGGCTGAGGTCGAGGTTGGTGGGAACGAACCCGGCGCCGATGCCCTGGATCTTGTGGGGACCGGGCCGGAGATCCTCACCGGCGATGGTCTGGCGGATGACGGGGCTGTTGAACGGCTCCACCGCCACCGACACCAGCGGCTGGCCGAGGGTGGTCTTGATGTAGCGGCTGACGCCGGTGATGGTGCCGCCGGTGCCGACCCCGCAGACCAGGGCATCGACCACGCCGCCGGCGTCCGTCCAGATCTCGGGGCCGGTGGTGTCGTGGTGGATGCGGGGATTGGCCGGGTTCACGAACTGCTGCAGCATCACCCAGCGGTCCGGTTCGGACTCCGCCAGCTCCCGGGCGGCGGCGATGGCCCCCCCCATACCCAGCCGCCCCTCGGTGAGCACCAGATGGGCGCCGTAGGCCGTGAGCAGCTTGCGCCGCTCCAGGCTCATTGTCTCCGGCATGGTGAGGGTGAGGGGGATGCCCCGGGAGGCCGCCACGAACGCCAGGGCGATGCCGGTGTTGCCGCTGGTGGGTTCGATCAGTTCCTTGCCGGGCCCCAGCAGACCATCCTTTTCGGCCTGCCAGATCATCGCCGCGCCGATGCGGCACTTGACCGAATAGGCCGGGTTGCGGCCCTCGATCTTGGCGAGCACCCGGCCCCCGCATCCCTCCGTGACGCGATGCAGCTCCACCAGCGGGGTCTGCCCGATGCTGAGGCTGTTATCGGCATGGATGGGGCTCATGGCGCTCCCTCTGGATCCGTTCCTTGGGCACCTTAGACAGCGCGCGATCCCAGGGGACTGTCAAGCAGCTGGGGCACGTCGTCCGGGCGACGTCGGCCCATACGATCGCCCCCGTCGGATGCAGCGTCGCCACGGGTGAAGACACCGGTCCCCGGGATCCATGGACCCGTTGCCCTGTTGTTGCTGCTGCTCTCCATCGCTGTGGTGACCGTGGTGATCGACCGGGGCCGCTACTGGTGGAGCTGGTGGCGCAGCCGCGCCTCCAGGCGCCAGCAATGGGAGCGGGTGCTGGCCGACCAGGGCGGATCGGCCGCGGGACGCCTGCTGGAGGACTGGGAGCTGGAGATGCGCTTCGGCGAGCCGCTGCTGCAGGCGGCCGTCGTGCTGGCGCCGCTGCTGGGGCTGGTGGGCACCGTGCTCGGTCTGATGCAGGTGCTCGCCAGCCTTGGCCCCCAGCTGCTGCTGCCGGCAGGGGCCAACCTGGCCGGGTTCGGCCAGGTGCTGCTGAGCACGGCCCTGGGTCTGATCCTGAGTCTGATCGCCAGCACCGGTCTGTTCGCCAACCAGTGGCTGCGGCGCAGCCAGTGCCTGCGGCTGCAGCGCCTCGGCCGTTCCTGGGCTCCTTCGGCATGAACCACGCCCTTGCCGCCCTGGTGGGGTTGACCCTGCTGCTGTGCGGGTCGGTGGCGGCGCTCGCCGACCTGGCCCGGCAGCGACAGCCGCGGCTGCGCCCCCCGGGGGGCGAGTCCCTGACGGGCGCCCTCTGGGTCGTGCAGGCGCCCGGCGATCGCTGGTTCGTGAACGGGGAACCCGTCTCCCGCGGCCGACTGCCGGGCCTGCTGGCGTCCCAGCCGGCCGGCAGCGAGATCCACTTCCTGCCGGCGGCCCGCCTGCCCCTGGGCGAGGTGGCCCGCTCCCTGGCCCACCTGCGTTCGATCAGCCCCCGGCCGGTGGGGCTGGCCCTGCCGGAGGCGGGGCCATGAACGCCGACGTCGACGACGCCCCACCCTGGGGCCCCCCCCTGGATGCCGCAGCGCTCGGTGCCATGGCCACCGGACTGGTGCTGCTGACCCTGGCCCTGGTCCTGGTTCCCCAGCGGCTGGCCCAGCGTCCGGCGAGCCAGGGGATCGTCAGCCTGCACCTGGGCGCCGACGGCCGCCTGCGGCTCTGGAACCAGTCGCTCCCGTCCGCTCAGCTGGCCGCCGTGCTCAAGGGTCTGAAGGACGGCCCTGGCCAGCCGACCCTGCGTGTGATCCCCGATCCGGATGTCCCCTGGGGATCGGTGCAGCAGCTGATGGAGCGGCTGGGCCGTACCGATCTGCCCCTGGAGCTCCAGCTGCCATGAAAGCCAGCCTCCCCCGCCCGTGGCTCTTCCGCCTGCAGGCCCTCCCCCTGCCCCGCTGGCGCCATCTGCGGCTGCCCCTGCTCGGGGCCCTGGCCCTGAACGGACTGGTGGTCGCGGCAGCCCTGCGTCCGCCCGCCAGGACAGCCCCCGCCGTGGCGGCCGCGCTGCCGGATGACACTCCCGAACTGCTGCGGTTCAGCCGCCAGCAGGCCCGCGAGCCTTCGCTGACGGCCCTTCCGTTCCCGCCGCTGAGCGCCCTGCCGCCGCCCCCGCCGATGGATCTGCCGTCGCAACCACGCCGCGGGGCCGCCGGCCACCAGCGCGGCGATGCCGGCTCGGCCCCGGCCCGGGAGCGGGCGGCGGCGACCACCCCGGCGCCGGCCGGAGCCCCCCAGGTCGCCGGCACGAAGCCGGGCGCGGAGCTGGCGGCGACCACCCGGATGCTCGCCCTGGCCCTGCAGGCCAGGCCGCTCGAGGCGGCCGAGGCCACCGCCGTTGCGGCGCTCTGGGAGCAAGCGACGCCCACGCGGGAGGTCCCCTCCGGGATGGCCGCCGCTCCGGACGGGATGGAACTGCGGCGGCTGCCGCTGGCCAAGGCCCGCGGCGCCGGACTGCCGTTCAGCGATCCCCTCGCCGTGCTGACGGGGGGCAAGGTGCTGCTGCTGTGGCCGGACGGGAGCACCTTCTGGATGCTGGCGGCCGCCGGCGACAGCCGTGCTGCGAGCAACAGCCGTGCTGCGAGCGACAGCCGTGCCGCCGACGCCAGCCGTACCTCCAGCGCCAGGCCCTGAGCGGGGACAGGGCTCAGTCGCCGCTGGCTTGCAGTACCGCCAGCGCCTCGAACAGGCGCCCGAGGGCCTCCGCCAGGGGGGCGGCTTCGAGCATGCCGTAGCTGAGCCGCAGCAGGGCCTGGCCGCCGGCCGGCGGCAGGCCGAAGCTGTCACCCGGCAGGGCAGCCACCCCATGCCCCAGCACCAGATGGCGCATCAGCGGCTCGCCCGCCAGGCCACAGGGGAAGCGCAGCAGGCCATAGAAGGCGCCGTCGGGGGGACCCAGCAGCTCCACCGCCTGGCCGCCGGCACGGGCCGCCGCCACCGAGTTAAACAGCTGCCGGCGCCGCTCGCCCAGGGCGGCGACATGGGGCCGGCACCAGGCCGGACCGGCCTCCAGGGCCGCCAGCGCCGCCCGCTGGCTCACCAGGGGTGGACAGATCAGCACCGTGTCCTGCACCTTGGCCAGGGCCCCCATCAGCTGGCGGGGAACCGCCGCGTAGCCCACCCGCCAGCCGGCCATGCCGTAGGCCTTGGAGAGGGAGAACAGGGACACCGTGTGCCCGCCGCTGCCCGGCAGCCGTCCGGGACTGCCATGGGGCACCGCCCCATGGATGAAATCGGCATAGGCCTCGTCGCTCACGTGCAGCAGACCGTGGCGGTGGCACAGGGCGTTGATGGCCGCCAGCACCTGCGGCGGCGTCACCAGACCGCTGGGATTGCTGGGGGAGATCGTCACGATGGCGCGGGTGCGGGGGGTGATCGCCGCCGCCAGTCGCTCGGGATCGGGCACCAGCCCCGCCGCCACCGGAACGGGTAGGCCGCCGGCCAGGCGGATCGCCATGGCGTGATTGAAATAGAAGGGCAGCGGCAGCAGCACCTCGTCGCCCGGGTCGCAGAGCACCTGGGCGATGGCGTGGAAGGCCATGTTGCTGCCGGCGGTCACCAGCAGCTCGCTGCCCTCCAGGTCCAGCCCCCGCACCTCGGTGAGCTCCCGCCGGACCGCCTCCAGCAGGTCCGCCTCGCCCTGCACCGGCCCGTAGCGGTCGAGCCCCCGATCCACCTCCAGCAGCGACCGGCCGACGGCCTGGCGCACCGCCTCCGGCGGCGCCCAGCTGACCATCCCCTGCGCCAGGGAGAGGGCGTCCGGGCGCTGGCGCATCAGGGCCCCCACCTGGGCGATCACCGGGTCGGCCACCGCCGCCATCCGCCCTGCGGCTTCGGGAGCTGTCCGTCCCATCTCAGGCACCCCCCATCTCAGGCCACCGCGGGAAGCAGCAGTTCCATCACCGCCCCGCCCCGGGGATGGTTGGACGCCTGGATGCGGCCGCCATGGGTGAGCGCGATCTGCTGGACGATCGCCAGACCCAGTCCGCTGCCCCCCCGGTCGCTGCGCACCCGGGAGGGATCACCGCGGTAGAAGCGCTCGAACATGTGCTCGAGGTCGTCCTCGCTGAGCCCGGGGCCCTCGTCGCGCACCGTCAGCAGGCACCAGCCCGCCATGGCTTCGATCTCCACCCACACGGTGCCCTCCTCCGGGCTGTAGCGCAGGGCATTGTCCAGCAGGTTGAGCACGGCCCGGTGCAGCCGCGAGCCATCCCCCAGCACCGCCAGGTCGCCCTCGGTGGTGATCTCCAGGCGGATGGACCGCCGCTCGGCCAGGGGCCGCAGGCCGAGCCAGACCTGCTGCACCAGCTGGGGCAGATCGACGCGGCTGCGCAGGCGCCCCCCCTCGGGCAGGGTGTTCTCCAGCCGGGACAGCTCCATCAGGTCGCCCACGAGCCGCTGCAGCCGCAGCAGCTCCCGCTGCAACCGTTCCACCAGCACGACATTGGCGTCGTTGACGTGGGCGGCCAGGCTGTCACCCACCAGCAGCAGGGCCGTGAGGGGCGTCTTGAGCTCGTGGGCCACATCACTCACCCAGCGCTCCTGCTGCTCCAGCTGCGCTTCAAGCGAACGACGACTCTGGAGCAGCAGCGCCACCCAGCCCTCATCTCCGGGCAGGACGAACACGGCCAGCTGCTGCTCGCCGAGCTCCCAGTCAAGCCGCTGGGGACGCTCCCGCCGGCGGGCGTTGCGGACCACCTCCAGCAGCTCGGGCGACTGGCAGACCCGATCGAGGGGTTCCTGGCGCCGCAGACCCGCTCCAGGGGCCTCCAGCAGCCGTTCAGCCCGCTGATTGATCAACTGGATGCGATCGGCGCTGTCGAGGATCAACCAGCCATCGGGGGCGGCCCCGATCCAGCGCAGCAGCTGACGTTGCGACAGCCCGGAACCGGCCCGGCCGGGCCTGCTGGTGCGGCGCGCCAGCACCCAGCCCAGGGCCAACCCCAGCAGACCCGCCAGCAGAGCCCCCATTCAGCCGAAGCGGTAGCCGAAGCCCCGGACGGTGATCAGGTGCTCGGGCGCCGAAGGATTGGCCTCCAGCTTCTCCCGCAGCCAGCGGATGTGGACATCGACAGTCTTGCTGTCGCCGAAATAGTCGTAGCCCCAGACCCGCTCGAGCAGCTTGTCGCGGCTCCAGACGCGGCGGGGATTCTGCATGAACAGCTCCAGCAGCCGGTACTCCTTCGGCGAGAGGTTGACCTCGAGGCCATCGCGGGTGACGCGGCATTCCTCGGGATACAGGCTGAGGTTGGCGTGGTGGAACACCTTGGCAGCCACCTCCACCGAGCGACTGCGCCGCAGCAGGGCGCGGCAGCGGGCCACCAGCTCCCGCAGCCCGAAGGGCTTGATGAGGTAGTCGTCGGCCCCCACCTCCAGCCCGAGCACCCGATCGGTCTCGCTGTCCCGGGCACTGACCACGAGGATGGGGGTCTGGTTGCCGGCGGAGCGCAGCTGGCGGCAGAGATCGAGACCCCCCAGCCCGGGCAGCATCAGATCGAGCACCACCAGGGAGAATTCCTCCCCCGGTGGGCACTCCTGAAGGGTGCGCAGGGCCTCGCGGCCGTTGCCGCAGGCCGTGACCGAGAACCCCTCCAGGACGAGGACGTCGCGAATCGTTTCGCGGATCGTGTCGTCGTCCTCGACGACCAGGAGGGGGGGATGCATGGCGGCATTATCGGCGTCCGCAGCGGGCAAATCCCAGAACTGTCTCAACGCCGTGGCAGATAGCTGACCACCAGCCGCCGCTGGCTGTCGAGCTGCAACCAACCTTCGTCGCGGAGGGTGCCGATCACCCGCGTGACGGTGACCCGTGTGG
Organism: Synechococcus sp. UW140; assembly: GCA_943369455.1. Taxonomy (GTDB): domain Bacteria; phylum Cyanobacteriota; class Cyanobacteriia; order PCC-6307; family Cyanobiaceae; genus Cyanobium. Next base: position 9,442 of record CALRND020000011.1, on the reverse strand, counting down.
TGGCCAGGGCGCTGGCCACCTCCTGATGGGTCAGGCGAAGGTTGAGGCGCAGGCCCGATTCGCAGGGCTGACCGTATTCACTGGCCAGGAGCTCCAGGAAGCCGCGCACCCGTTCATCGACGCGTTTGAGGCCCATCAGGGCCAGCAGGGCCTGGCTCTGCTGGATGCGCTGCCCGAGGGCCTCCAGCATGGCCACGGCCAGGGTGCCGTCCTGGCGGATCTCGGTGCAGCTGAGGCAGAGCAGGTCGGTGTCGGCGAGGGTGGTGGCGGCGTAGGCCTCGACACCATTGAGGGGATCGCCGAAGGGCTCGTTGGGGCCGGCCAGGCCGAGCAGCATGTCGTCGCCGTGGATGGTGATGGCGCTGAGCTTCACCATGCCGCGAACGACGAGCCAGACGTTGTTCTTCAGCAGCGGTACATGGCTCCCGGCGCTGACATGAACCAGACTGCGTTTCTGGTAGTTCGCTTCGAGAAGTTCGCGGAATCCATCCTTGCTGCCGGATTCACGGGAGGGCGTGAATACCATCGGGGAAAGCGCATCGGATGCAGCGAACTGTATGCAGCGACACCCGAGGGACGGGCAAAGGGCTGGTAGTGCTTTGGTTAAGAGCTCGGTAAGGCGAAGGCCAGCGGTGGCGCTTCGGGATGGCTGTCGGAACGCCGCTCGAGCCAGAGCGCCATCGAGAGGCTGCGCCGGCGTTCGGGGAGGATCAGCCCATCGGCTCGCTGCCGCCACTGGTCCCAGCAGCCCTGGGCCCTGCCGCGCAACAGGGTCTCCAGAGCCGGCAGGCTCCTGGCCAGTCCGGCCGGCAACTGATCATCAATCGCCCTCTCCAGGACATGGAGATCGTTGAGTTCCCCGAGCAGGTCCTGCAGCTCCCTCAGCTCAGCCACCCACTGCCGGCAGCGTGAACCGGTGACGGCCCCGAGATTCTCGAGGCCGTAACGGGCGGTCTTGAGCCGTTTGCGCAGGTCGTGGACCCGTTCCATGTCCCCCTCCTGCTCGCGGATGAACCAACCGGGATGCTGGAACAGCCCGGCGATCATCGGGGCCTGCCACTCCAGGGTCCAGGCCAGCAGCGGCAGCTCCCCCAGCCGCGTGAACTCGGGGTGGCGCAGCCATCCCTGCAGCTGGGACAGCAGCTTCAGGTAGCCGCTGCTCTGGAGGGTGGTGACCACCTGCTCATAGGCCAGGGCCCGCTCACGCCGCAGCTGCTTGAACACGGGCTTGAGAGCCCGTTGTTCCGCCTCGGGAAGCTCGGGCATCAGTTCCTTCTCCAGCCGATCCCTGAGCACATCCAGGTCCCGCGCCATGCCGAGCCGCCGCACGGTCTTGGCCAGGCGGGGGTCAGCGACGGCCTTGGGCAGCTGCAGGGCGGGGGCGAACTGGTGCAGGCAGGTGCGCAGCCGCCGCAACGCCACCCGCATCTGATGCAGGGGTTCGGGATCGTTGTCGGCGAGCACGGGCCCCTGCAGCGACGCGAGCTTGTGGGTGAAGTGCCCGATCAGATCGACGGCGAACGCTCCATTGCTGAACGGGTGATCCTCGTGCGGGCTGGCCATGGGACGGGCCGGAGGCCTCAGCGGGGTGATTTCGAACGGATCTGCTCGAAGCTGCGCCGGATCGCTTCGTTGATCGACAGCCCGACGGGCAGATCGCCCCCGAAGGAGGTGCCGATCAAGTGGCGATACAGCTTGGACTCAACCACACGATAGGTGTCCGGAGGCAGGGGGATCACACCGGCCCTCTCGCTGAAACGCAAGCCCCCCTGGACCGTGAAGGTGATGAAGCGACGCACCTCGGGCCGATCCCTCAGATCCTTGTCGTTGATGTAGACGAACAGGGGTCGGGAGAGGGGCATGTAGCGCTCCTGCTGCACGTTCTCGATGGTCGGTGGCCAGGTTCCCTTGGGACCCGTGATGGCGAGCGCCTTCAACTTGCCGGCTTCGGCACGGTAGTAGGAAAAGCCGAAATAACCCAGCGCCAGAGGGTTTTTCTCAACACAACGAACAAGAACATGATCATCTTCGCTGGCTGTGTAATCGGTCCGGGAGTTCCGAGGATCCCCATTGATTGCTTTGTTGAAGTATTCAAACGTTCCTGAGTCGCCCCCCGGGCCGCACAGGCTGATCGGCCGATCCGGCCAGGAGGCGTTCACCTGCTTCCATCGCTTGATGCGTCCCTGCGCCTGGCGGTTCCACAGGGTGGAGAGCTCGGCCGTGCTGATGCGGGTCGCCCAGCTGTTGCTGGGATGGACCACCACCGAAATGGCATCGAAGGCCAGCGGTAGTTCAATGAACGTGACCCCCTTGGCGGCGCAGGCCTTCAGCTCTTTGGAGCTGATCGGACGGGAGGAGTTGCTGATCGGAATCTCGCCGCGGCAGAACCTGCGCATCCCGGCCGAGCTGCCTGTCTCCTTCAGGGCGATGGACACTGGCGAACCCTGGCGCTTCTGGAAGGCCTTGGCGGCCTCCTCCATGATCGGGAACACGGTGCTCGATCCCTCGATCCGCACCACCGGAGCCGCCCCCGTCTGGGCCTGGGCCGGCGCCGGTGCCAGGGAGGGCGCCAGCCAGGCGCCGAGGAGGACACCGAGGCCGCTGCAGGCCATCACACCCCTCGACAGAACCGTCGCCGGCAGCTTCAGGACCATGGTTCCAGACCAGCGGAGGGGGGCTCTGCGCCGATCCTGCACCAGCAAGCCGAGGGGTTGGGTTAAGGACAGATTGTGGCTGCGGCCGCTGTATCCCACCCCGCAGGGGGTGCCGTCCCAGGCCGTCAGCCCTGCCCGGTCCAGTCCTGGAACCAGCCCCGGCGCCACAGCCACCAGGCCTGCACCGTGGCGATCAGGAGCATCAGCACCATGACAAACGCGTAACCATGGCGCCATTTCAGCTCGGGCATGAATTCGAAGTTCATGCCATAGACGCCAACGATGAACGTGAGCGGGGCGAAGATGCTGGTGAGGATGGTGAGGGTCTTCATCACCTGGTTCATCCTGTTGCCGACGCTGGCCGCATAGGACTGGGTGATCGCATCGCACTGACCCCGCAGCGACCCGCAGGCTTCGAACAGCTGGTCGACCAGTTCGGCCATGTCCCGGAAGCCCTCCAGGGCCTCGGTGCCCAGCAGCCGCTGGCGCTGGCGGAGCAGGAGCCGGATCTGGTGACGCAGGGGCCAGATGAGGGTGCGGATGATGCGCAGGTTGCTTCGGAACTCATAGGAGCGGCGCAGGATCAGGGGGCGGGGATTGCGCAGGGAGGACTCCTCCAGCGCATCGAGCCGCTGGGACATCGCCTCCAGCATCGGGAACAGATCATCGAGCAGGTCATCGATGACAAAGTGCAGGATGTCGTCCAGGTCCCTGTCGGCGAGGGACCCCGATTTGGACAACAGCCACTCGGTGAGATCCGGGAAGGGATCCCCTCCGCAGCCCTCCTCCAGGGTGATCAGCAAGCCGGGCAGCAGCACCAGGCCCACCTGCTCGCTGACCAGATGGGCCGGATCCTTGGCGAAGCTGAGCCGGTGCAGCACCACCAGCAGCACATCCTCCAGTCCGTTCACCTGGGGGCGCTGGGGCACCTCCAGCAGGGGGGCCAGCAACACCGCCGGCACCTCGAGACGATCGAGCAGCTGCTGGATGTAGCGGCGATCGCCAAGCCCCTGCAGGCGCAGCCACAGGGGGGTGCCGGCCTGGCGCAGGCTGGCCAGCCTCTCGATCGCGGGGGAGGGGGTGCGCACCGGCCCGGAATCCAGGAACAGCACCGCATCGGCCCGGGTGGGCCCGAGCCCGCCATGGACGTAAAGATGGGTGGGGAGGCCCGCTGGACGCTGCTCCAGGCGCTGGGAATTCAGCGCCCCAGGGGTGAGTCGCACCACGGGACTTCCGGTTGTTGCCACGATTCAACCGCAACTGGCCGATGGTTGGCATGCCAGGCGTGGCAGGGGTTTTGGCGGTGCCCGTGGTCTTTACGGACTCTTAAGGCTGGCTGGCTAGCCTTAGCTATTCCAATTGATGATTCGTTGGCCAACCAGCCCTCCACGGGACCATCCAACCCCGAACTCGGCCGGCAGGAACGGGGTGTTCAATCGCCCATGGAGGCCCATGGCAGCTACCGCGGCAGCGACTGGAGCCCTGAGCGGCTGATGTTTCATCAGAATCTGGAGTCCTTCGCCGACCAGGTGGGGTTGATCGTCGGCCTGCAGGCCAACGGCAAGATGAGCCAGGACGAGGCCTACGCGAAAATCAAGAAGATCTGGAAAGGCCTCAAATTCACCCGCAGTTCCCTCTTCGACGAATCCACGGACTGAACCGTTTCCGCTGATGTCCATGGGCAGGCTTCCCAGGGGCAGGCTCATGGCAGCCGGTCGTCGGGTTCACAGTTGCTCCGGAACGCCAGGCACGTCAGCAGGGACGGGCTCGGGTCACTGCGTTCGCTGGCGCTGCGGGCCCCGATCCCCTCCAGCACCGTGACTGTGGTCCAGAGGCAGGGCACGTGCGCCGCGGCGCAGATCCGCAGGATCTCCTCCTGAATCGGAGCCAGGGCCTCCCAGCCGCACTCGATCGCCAGATCGCCCGAGGCGATCATCACACCCACCGGGGCGCCGTGGGCCATGGCCGCCAGCAGCAGCCGCGGCAGGTTCAGAAACGCCTGGCGGTTTTCGATCCTGAGCACCACCGCCAGATCGCCCCGGCCCCGGTCCTCCAGGCACTGACGCAGGGTCTGGATGTCGGACTCCCGGTGCACGAAGGACGTGATGATCATGTCGGCGTGCCCCGTCACGAACGCCAGATCCTCGATGTCCTTGGCGGTGAGGGCCGGCGTGCCCAGGTCACTGTCGGGGACATGGATCCCCATGTCGGAGCGGAGCCGGCTGCCCCTGGCCCGGGCCGTTGTGACCTTGAGCCGCACCGCCCGGGCTGAGACCCGCCGGACCACGGCGCCGATGCGGCCAGCGTCAAAGAGCACCCGCTCACCGCGGCGCAGATCGACGAACACCTCCGGCAGGGTGCAGGGGAGCGTGCCGCCGCCCTGGTCCGGCTCGGGCGTCAGACGGATGGCATCGCCCGGGCGCAGCAGCCGTTCGCCACGCACCGGCGCCAGCGGGCCGACGCGCAGCCGGGCTTTGCCGTGCCGCTGGCGGAACACCAGGCCGGACGTGAAATGGCAGGTCTTGTCGGCCTGCAGCACCAGAACCCCATCGGGGCCGCGTCGAACCACCTGGAGGGTGCGGCGGCGGCCGGAGGCATCCCGCCCTTGCAGCCGATTCCCCTGTTTCAGCCGCTTCGCCTTCGACAATCGCGCCGGCAGCAGCACGGCGTCCGTGTCCTGCGGCCGGGGCAAGGCTCCAGGTGGCACCACCAGAATCCGCACCGGTTGGGTGGGCCGGCCCATCCGGTCGCGGGGGGGACGGGCGCGGATCACCGCGGGCTGGGGGGCCAGCTGGCCGGTGCGCAGCTTCGGACCCGCCAGCTCCATGGCGATCACACAGGGGTGGCCGTTGGCCAGCCGGGCCGCTCTGAGCCCGTCCACCATCCGGCCCCACACCACGGGGTCGCCATGGGCGCAATGGATGCGGGCGATGGTCATCCCCGCCGCCAGCAGATCGGCAACCAGGGCGGGGCGCTCGGCCGCCTCCGCCGGCAGGGTGACCATGGTTCCGGCGCCCCCCGCAGCGGCCAGGGCTCCGAACAACCGGTCGCAGCGCCGCCCCAGCAGATCGGGACCGGCCAGGCCAGGGGGGCCGCCCGGCTGTTCCTGCGTCGCCGCCGCCGATGGGCCCAGACCTTCGAGCGCTTCGAGGGCGTTGATCACCGCCTCCAGACTGGCCAGCAGGTGGGCGTCACAATCGGTGAGGGGACACAGACCCCGTTGCCGCAGCGCCTTGGCCAGGCCCGGATGGGCATGACGTTGGAAGGCGATGACGTGCAGCAGGTTGCGGGCACTGGCCCGGTGGTCGGGATGAATGGCCTCCAGGCAGGCGGCCTCCTCCACCGCGATGCGCTCCAGGGTGGCCCTGAGGGCCCGCAGGGTGTCGAGCAGCCAGGGGGCCGGGGCTGGCGTGGGGTCCTTCACGGCCGCAGGCCCTCGCTGGCCACAGCTTCAGCCACGGCAACTGCTTCCACCGAGCAGGGCAGGCCCTGACGGCGCAGGTCCTCCGCCAGCTGTTCAGCCAGCTCCCGGTCGAGGGCCGGGGTGAGGTGCTCCCCACCGTCCAGCAGGGGGGCCATCGCCCCGGGGGCGCCCCCCAGGTGCCGGGCCAGGGACTGAAGCGCGGCAAAGTGACCTTCCGGCCTGGGGGAGCCCTGGAGGCGCAGGCACCAGCGGGGCGGATCCGGGCGGCCCAGCTCGATCCGCCGCAGCTGGCGCAGGGTGGCGAGCACCACCAGTTCATCCCCCGCCGCCAGGACCAGATCGAGGGACGGCAGCACCAGCGGGGATCGGCGGCCAGGGCGCAGCAGGTGGATGGTGGTGACGCCATAGCCCTGCTCGACGCGGCTGAGATTCAGCCCCAGCAGGCCATCGCCCTGGCGGATCCGGTACCGCACCAGCAGATGGTTGGCCCCTTCGATGCGGCAGATCTCCTCCACCCGTTCGCCGAAGGCCGTGGCCACGACCGCATCGGCCACCAGGTCCATGCTGGAGATCACCGCCACGCCGCCCAGCAGGTCCCCGAGTCGCTCGGCCGCCTCGACCGCATGGGAAAGGATCGCGTAACGGGCCTCAGGCCAGGACTTCTGCAGCTGGAAGGTCTCCTGCAGGTTGGCCAGCAGATCGACGGAGAGCAGGCCGATCCCCTCCAGCCGGCAGTGCTGCAGCGAGGCAAGGGCCGCCTCCCAGCGCTGGACGATCACCAGGCCCGGCCGCTGGAGCACCGGCCCGGGTCGCGGATCGATCCGCAGCACCTGCAGGCCATCCCTGACCAGGTTGTCGGCCACCCGCGCGGCGAGTTCCTCCCCCTCCGCCAGCAGAATCCAGCGGCTCCCCCGCCGGAAGCGTCCGGGGCGGCCCAGGCCGAAGCGCTCCCGCAGCAGCCGTTCCAGGATCACGGCCACCAGGGCGGAGGTGAGTAGTGTCCCGATCAGGGAATACATCAGGGTGACACCGATCAGCCAGGGGGCCGCGGCGGCGATGCCGTCCCCCGGGGGCAGCATCACGTTGACCGGATCGACGTACTCCCCCAGCAACAGGGCCAGGGTGACGAACACCCCCTGCCTCCAGCCGCCACCAGCGGAGAACAGGACCAGTCCCAGGGTCATCAAGGCCAGGATCACCAGCAGCCCCGCCTGCTGCGGCGGGCTGCACTGCCGCCACCACCGCAGCGGGGCCCCCAGGCTGCGCCCCAGGCCCTGCCAGCGGCCCTGGACCCGGGCGGCTGGAACGGCGTCGGCGGCACGGTGATGGTGCGATGCCATCGGCACCACCTGCAGGGGCCGGGCCGGATCCGCGCCGTCCTGGCGCAGGCTGCGCTGCTGCCGGCGGGCCGGGTCGTTTCCCTCCACCACCAGATAGGACTCACCATCCACCCGGAAGCAGGCCTCCTGGTCGCCGGGCCGGAGGGCCTCGGTGATGGCCCCGGCCGTGAGCAGCAGGGGATCGACCACGGCCACCCCCGGCAGGCGCTCCTCGAGCAGGGCCCCGAGGCTGGCCAGCTGGCCGGAGGAGCGCACCACCAGGTCCGCCGTGGGATTCAGCAGCCTCACCTGCAGGGCCGCCTCCACGTTCACCGTGCTCTCGGTGCTCAGCAGCAGCACGGCGCGGGCCGACGCGACCCCGGCCTGGGAGAGCACGTGGGGGAGGCGCATGTCACCCAGGACCAGGCTGGACCCGAAACGCTCCTCCAGGCGGGGATCGCGCCAGTCCGGTCGCTCACGATCCAGACAGCGCAACGGCACATCGAAGGGCAGCAGGCGCAGCAGGCAGGCCTGGCCCAGGGATCCAAGGCCGCAGATCAGCACCGAGCCCTCCCGCTGGCTGGGCGCCCCGGGAGCGGACAGCGGCGCGGGGGCCACCCCGGACTGGGCTGCAGGGTCGGGAATGGGAGCTGGGCAGGCTCCTCCATCTTCCCAAGCCGGCAGGGTTCCGGCGTTCCCCGGGCCTTAACCCAGCCTGGTGATGGTCGAGGGGTGCCGTGACCATCCAGCATGACAAGCACCCTGGCCACCGTGATGGGTCTTCCTGAAGCTGGCGCCTACACCGATCCCCAGCGCAACGGCCTGACGGCGCAGGATCTGCTCGAGGGCCTGATCGACCACCTGCTCTATTCCCTCGGCCGGCGGGTGCAGAAAGCCGACCGCCATGACCTCTACATGGCGCTCAGCTATGCCGTGCGTGACCGGTTGATGACCCGCTACCTGGCCGGTACCGAGGCCATCGACGCCCACCCCAGGCGGATCGTCGCCTACTTCTCGGCCGAGTTCCTGATCGGGCCGCAGCTCGGCAACAACCTGCTGATGCTCGGCATCCAGCAGGAGGCCGCCGAGGCCCTGCGCCAGTTCGGCATCAACGACATCGAAGCGATCCTCGATGTGGAAGAAGAACCTGGCCTGGGCAATGGCGGCCTCGGCCGGCTGGCCGCCTGCTTCCTGGAATCCCTCGCCACCCTCGAGATCCCCGCCACCGGCTACGGCATCCGCTACGAGTTCGGCATCTTCGACCAGCTCATCCGCGACGGCCGCCAGGTGGAGATCACCGACAAGTGGCTCAAGGGGGGCTGGCCCTGGGAAATCGTCCAGCCCGAGAAATCCTGTGTGGTGGGCTTCGGTGGCCGCACCGAGTGCTACCGCGACCAGCACGGCGCCGACCGGGTGCGCTGGATCCCCGGCGAGCTCGCCATCGGCGTCCCCCACGACGTGCCGGTGCTGGGCTACCGGGTCAACACCTGCAACCGGCTGCGCCTGTGGCGGGCCGATGCCACCGAATCCTTCGACTTCCAGACCTTCAACAGCGGCGATTTCTACGGCGCCGTGGAACAGAAGGTGGGCTCGGAGACCCTCTCGAAAGTGCTCTATCCCAACGACGGCACCGATGCGGGACGGCGCCTGCGCCTGATGCAGCAGCACTTCTTCGTCAGCTGCTCGCTGCAGGACCTGATCCGCAGCCTCGATGCCCGCGGCATTCCCGTCCAGGCGTTCCCTGAGCACTGGGCCATCCAGCTCAACGACACCCACCCCTCCATCGCCGTCGCCGAGCTGATGCGGCTGCTGCTCGACGACAAGCACCTGGAATGGGACACCGCCTGGGCCATCACCACCGCCTGCCTCTCCTACACCAACCACACCCTCCTGCCCGAGGCCCTCGAGAAGTGGGGCCTCGATCTCTTCGGGTCGCTGCTGCCCCGCCACCTGGAGCTGATCTTCGAGATCAACCGCCGCTTCCTCCAGCAGGTGCGCCTCAAGTACCCCGGCAACGACGCCGTGCTGCGCCGCCTCTCGATCAT
>CALRND020000010.1:0-100548 GCA_943369455.1 Synechococcus sp. UW140 | reverse complement strand
GCCTCGAGGCCTCCGGCACCGGCAACATGAAATTCATGATGAACGGCGCCCTCACCATCGGCACCCTCGATGGCGCCAACGTCGAGATCCGCGAGCAGGTCGGCGACGACAACTTCTTCCTCTTCGGCCGCACCACCGAAGGGATCGCCCAGCTGCACGGCCACTACCGGCCCTGGGAATGGATCGCGGCCGATTCCCTGCTGGCGGAGGTGTTCGCGCTGATCGAGCAGGGGCATTTCAGCGAGGGGGACCCGGACCGCTTCCGGCCCCTGACGGACCAGCTGCGGGCGACGGATCCCTTCGCCGTGCTGGCCGACTTCGGCGACTACCTGCGGGCCCAGGCCAGCGTCAGCGACACCTGGGCCGACCGCGACCGCTGGAATCAGATGGCCCTGCGAAACACTGCCCGCAGCGGCTTCTTCTCCTCCGATCGCGCCATCGGGGAGTACGCGCACAGAATCTGGGAGGTGACCCCCTTCCCGGTGACCATCGGCGGCTGAACCGTCAGCCCGCCGCCCCCGGCATGAAGCGCCGCTCGTGCGGGGCTCCCTTGAGCATGCGGTTCCAGTAGATCCAGGGCAGCACGTCCTTCTTGACCACCCACATGCTCCAGCGCTCCTGGGTGGGATCGAGGGGGAAAGAGGGAACGGGCTGGGCGTCGTAGTTGAACTCGGCCATGATCACGCGCCCGTAGCCGGTGATCAGCGGGCAGCAGGCGTAGCCGTCGTAGCGGGCGGCCAGGGGCTGGCCATCGAGGTGGGCCAGCAGGTTGGCCACCAGCACCGGCGCCTGGCCCCGCACCGCCGCGGCGGTCTTGGAGTTGGGCAGCGAGGACACATCGCCGAGGGAGAAGACGTTGGGATGGCGCACGTGCTGGGTGGTGAACTTGTCCACGTCCACCCAGCCGCCCGGTCCGGCCACCGCCAGGGGGCTGGTGGCCACCACATCCGGGGCCGCCATCGGCGGGGTGACGTGCAGCATCCCGAAGGGGAGCACCTCCTCCCGCACCGTGTCCCCGTCCTTGACGGCGAACACCGCCTCCTTGCTGGCGGCACGCACTTCCTTGAGGGTGTGCTGGTAGTGGGGCTCGATGCCGCGGCGGGCCACCACCTGGCGCAGGGGTTCGGCGAAGGTGGGAATGGCGAAGATCCCGGGGGTGGCGGTGGCGTAGATCACCCGGGTGGCCGCCGCGATTTCAGGCGAGCGCTTGAAGACGTCGTCGGCCAGGTACATGATCTTCTGGGGCGCCCCGGCGCACTTGATCGGCGTGTCGGGAAAGGTGAAGATCGCGTTGCCGCCGGTGAAGGACTGGATCGTGCTCCAGGTGTAATCGACCAGATCCTTGGAGTAATTGCTGGTGATGCCGTTGCTCCCCAGGGCCTCGGGCAGGCCCTTGATCCGGTCCCAGCAGAGCTTGATGCCGGTGGCCACCACCAGGGCGTCGTAGTGGAGCGTTTCGCCGTCGCTGCTGGTCACGGTGCCGGCCACCGGATCGAAGCCCGCGGCGGCGGCGCGGATCCAGCGCACCCCCTCGGGGATCAGGTCGGCCTCGGCGCGGCGGGTCTGCTCGAGCGTGAAGACGCCGGCGCCCACCAGGGTCCAGCCCGGTTGGTAGTAGTGGTCGGGGGAGGGCTCCAGGATGGCGATCTCCAGGCCGGGCCGGGCCCGCTTGAGCTGGCTGGCCACGGTGAGGCCCGCAGCCCCTCCGCCGACGATCAGGATCTGGTGATGGGCCATGGAACGGGAATGAAACGCGGGGGGCCCGGCAACGGCGAAAGGTCACGCTCGCTTCCTTGGCCGGCACCGTGGCGCCAGGGCGAAGGTATCGAGAACCGGAGCAGGGCGATGTCTGAACGTACGCCACAACGATGGCGTCGGCCTCATGCCGGTGCTGAATGCCAAGCCGTTGTCCAACCCCTTCGACAGCCAGCCGAAGCCAGCGCTGCTAAGACGCCTCCATGGCGTCCCACTCCCACCAGCACGAGCACCCTCACGAGCACGGGCCTACCCACCGCCAGGGTTCGCCCCGGGCCTTCTTCTGGGGTGTGCTGCTGAACAGCGGTCTCTCGGGGCTGCAGCTGGCGATCGGCATCGGCTTCGGCTCCCTGGCCCTGATCGGCGATGCCATCCACAACCTCGGTGACGTGGCCGGACTGCTGTTCGGCTGGGGGGCCGAACGGCTCAGCGCCCGGCCGGCGACGGCCCGCTTCACCTACGGCTTCGGCCGCAGCACCCAGCTGGCTTCGCTGATGAACGCGGCCCTGATCCTGATGGCGGCCGGGGTGGTGATCGTCGAAGGGGTGCAGCGGCTGCTGGATCCGGTGCCGGTGGTCAGCGGCCCGGTGGCCTGGGCGGCGGCAGCAGGCATCGTGATCAACCTGCTCTCGGCCCGGCTGTTCGGCACAGGCCACCACCACGATCTGAACCGGCGGGCGGCGGTGGTGCACCTGCTCACCGATGCCGCCGTCTCGGCCGCCGTGCTGGTCAGCGCGGTGCTGGTGGGGCTGGTGGGCTGGAACTGGCTGGATGCGGCCACCGCCATCGGCGTGGGGCTGGCGGTGGCCTGGAGCGGCTGGGAACTGCTGGGGGAAGCCCTCAGCGCCAGCCTCGACGCCGTGCCGCGGGGCATTGACCTGGCCGAGGTGGAAGCAGCCCTGCGCGCCCTGCCCGGCGTGGAGAACGTCCACCATCTGCACGTCTGGGGCATGAGCACCTCCCGCACCGCCCTGACGGCCCATCTGGTGGGCCGCGGCGATGGCCCGCTCGAGGGGGAGCTGCTGTCGCTCGCCCAGCAGCGGCTCGCCCAGCTGGGCATCACCCACAGCACGCTGCAGATCGAAGCGCCGGGGAGCTGCGCGGAAGACGCCGCCCATGGACCTCGATAGGCTGCTGCAAATCCGCTGCAGCGGCCGCCTTGCTGTTCTCGCCTCCGCTGCTGCCGAGCCACCTGGTGCCCCGGTTGAAAGGACGGGCCCGACGGGGGCTGGAGAGGGGGCTGGCCGCGGCCGGCCTCGGCCTCGTCAAGCTCGATCCCCCCGACTCGGCCGCCCACCGGGCCGCTGAGCGCCAGCGGACCCTGCAGCGGCAGATTCTCGATCGCCATGACCGGCAGTCGATCGCCGATGTGGAGCTCCTCAACGACCGGTATCGGAGGCCGGTCTTCGGCAGCCTCCGCCCGATGGAGCTGTTCCGGATGCTGGGGGAGTGCCTGGATCCGACCGACAACCGGCTGGGCTGCGCCAGCCAGCTGACCCACAGCCTGCAGATGATCGAGGCGATGGTCGGCGATGGCGTTCTCGACGACGATCTGCTGCTGCTGGCCCTCCTCCATGACCTCGGCAAGCTGCTGCTGCTGACCGGTGAAGACCCGGCCAACGTGGTCGGCACCAATGCCATCCTCACGCCGAGGGCCAGGACCGGCCTCGACCAGCACATCTGCCAGTGGAACCACTGCGAATTCGGCTACCTGCGGTTCCGCTCCTTTCTGCCGCCCCATCTCAGCTGGACGATCCGCTATCACGGCCTCAAGGACACCAACCCCGTCGACTACATGGATGCCAGTGATGAACAGCACTTCAACGGCATCATGAAGCGCTTCCGCCACTACGACACGGTCTCCAAATCCATCGAGATCCGCCCCCAAACCCGGCTGGATGACTACCGAGACTTCATCGAGTCGCGATTGCCCGATCGCATCGCTTTCTGATTTCTCAACGGCTTTCCGTCATGCGTTTTCTTGTGGTTGGATCCGGGTTCGCCGGCGCCGTGCTGGCCAGAGAACTGGCCGACCACACCGACCATCACATTGATGTGGTCGAAGCCAGGAATCACATCGGCGGCAACTGCCACACCCACAAGGAGCAGGAAACGGGCATCACCGTCCATACCTACGGTGCCCATATCTTTCACACCAGCGATCTCGGCGTCTGGAACTACCTGCAGCGCTTCACGGAGATGATGCCGTTCATCAACCGTCCCAAGGCCAGCATTGACAAGGGAGTCTTCAGCCTGCCCGTCAATCTGCATACCATCAACCAATACTTCGGCAAGAAGTTCTCGCCATCGGAAGCCCGGCAGTTCGTCGACACCATCCGGCGCCATGACATCGAACAGCCCCGGAACTTCGAAGAGCAGGCGCTGCACTACATGGGCGATGAGCTCTACCAGGCCTTCTTCCATGGCTACACGAAGAAACACTGGGGCTGCGAACCGCGGCAGATCCCGGCCTCCGTGCTGAAGCGGTTGCCGTTGCGCTTCAACTACAACGACAACTATTACGCCTTGATTTACCAGGGCATCCCCAGAGATGGCTATACCGCCGTCTTCGAGCGGCTCCTCGACCACCCCCGCATCTCCCTGACCCTCAACCACCGCTGGCAGCCCTCCGATGGCCAGCCCTATGACCATGTGTTCTACTCAGGCCCCCTCGATGGCTTCTTCGGCCACCGGCTTGGCCGGCTTGGTTATCGCACCGTGTTCTGGGAGCGGCAGATCGAAACAGGGGATGCCCTGGGTCATCCTGGAATCAACTTCCCCTCCCTGGATGTGAGCTTCACCCGCCGCAGGGAGCACAAGCATTACGAATACTGGAAGCAGCACGACAAGACGATCGTGTTCACCGAATACAGCAAGGAAACGGGCACCGACGATGAGCCCTACTACCCCAAGCGCCTGGCGGACGACAAGGCCCTGATGCATGGGTACCTGGGCGATTGCCTGCAGTCGGAGAAGACCAGCTTCATGGGCCGGCTGGGGCTGTACAAATACATGGACATGCATCAGGTGATCGCCGAGTCCCTCTCCCTGGCACGGGAATTCATTGCCGCGATCGCGTCAGGACAGCCCAGGCCCATCTTCCCCGAGGCCTTTCGCCGCAGCCCCTCATAGCTTGTCTCCCAGCAGACCCAGGTCGTCCTCCTCCAGCTGGTACACCAGACCCCGGTTGCGCTGGGTGATGGCCGGATCTGTGCCGCGGCAGGCCGGATCGGGGGACAGCCGCAGGCTGTTCCAGGCGTACCACTTCAGCGGGAAGGAACTGACGCGGGGAGATTGACGCATCCCGTCGCAGATCATGTAGTCATACCCGTAGACCACCGGCTGGCCGGTGAGCCAGCCATAGAGCTGACGACATCCGGCCTGGGTGAGGGTATAGGCATGGGTGCAGTACACCGGGCAGGTCACGATGTCCTGCAGGATCGGCGTCGGCCTGGAGACAACGCGACGGGAGACCGAGCTCAGGCGGGGATGGCGCTCGAGGAAGCGAAAGACACTGGGCGTCGGCAGGTGCTTGTAGAGGATCTGGGAACCGAGAAACAGCAGGTCCCAGTCGGCAGGGGTGGCGTCATGGAAGGCCCTGGCATGGGTCGTCCAGATGGGCGGAAAGAAGACATCGTCCTCAAAGATGTGCAGCAAGGGCAGGTCCCGCTCGATGGCATGGGCCAGCAGGCCCAGGTGGGAGAGCAGGGACCCCTGGGAGCCGCGGCGGGCCGGGAAGCGATCGACATCCATCGGCCGGCCCAGGCCGTGGCGCTCGAACAACGCCTCGAGATTCTCCGATCGGGCATCCACGGCGGGCCAGATGGAGACCCGGGTGAAGCCGGCCCCCCCCAGGCGCTCGAGCAGCCCCTCGCGGCGATCGGGACGGCGCTCGAGATTGATGCAGAAGGCGGGGGCCTCCAGTAACGCCTGCCAACGCCCCATGGCTGTCCCGTCGTGCCGACGCGACCGTTAGGGAACCGGCCCTGGCCCGACCCGGATCAGGGCGGTGCCGCTCAGGGCTCGGTCCTGGCCGCCTTCTTGTCCTGCTCCAGAAGCTGCTCCACCAGGAGCTTGAGCAGCAGCGACACGATCGCCACCCCCCCCAGCACCATCGCCGCCCCGAAGGCCAGTTCGGTCTGGTAGTTCTTGTAGGCGTCCTCCACGAACAGGGGCAGGGTCTGGGTGAGGCCCTCGATGTTGCCGCTGACCACGGCGACGGCCCCGAATTCCCCCAGGGCCCGGGCCGTGGTGAGGATCAGGCCGTAGAGAGCGGCCCAGCGCACCGAGGGGAGCGTCACCTTCCAGAACACCTGCCAGTTGGTGGCGCCGAGGGTGCGGGCGGCCTCCTCCTGTTCCCAGCCCTCCTCCTCCAGCAGGGGGATCACCTCCCGGGCCATGAAGGGGAAGGTGACGATGATCGTGGCCAGCACGATCCCGGGCCAGGAGAAGATGATTTTCCAGCCCAGGCTCTCGATGACACCCCCCAGCAGGCCATGGGTGGGGCTGTAGAGCAGCACCAGCATCAGGCCCACCACCACCGGTGAGATCGAGAAGGGCAGGTCAATGATGCTGAGCAGAAGGGCCTTGCCCCGGAACTGGCGGCGGGCGATGGCGGTGGCCGCGGCCAGGCCGAAGATGACGTTGCAGGGCACCGCCACGGCGGTGGCGAACAGGGTGAGGCGCAGGGCCGAGATCAGTTCGTGGGACTGGAAGTTCTCCAGGAAAGGCCCCAGGCCCCGGGCGAAGGCCGAAGCCACGACGCTCAGGGCCGGCAGCAGGATCACCACCCCCACGTAGACGCTGGCGACCAGGGGAATCAGGATCGCCGCCAGGTCAGGGCCCGCGCGGCGTGACCTGGGACGCGGGGCCCGAACGGCTCCGGGGCTCTCCAGGGTGGGGACGACGATGGTCATGGCGGACAGCCGGTGGCGGGAACGGAAGGCGGACAGGACTGGGGGTGAGGGCTGAGGCAGGCGGCAGAGTGGCAAGCGGCAGGATCAGGCCGCATCTCCCTGGTAGCGCTGGCCCCACACCTGCAGCAGGTTGATGACCAGCAGGCTCAGCAGGGAGAAGATCAGCATCACCGCGCCGATCACCGTGGCGGCATCGAAGTCGTATTCCTCCAGCTTCTGGATGATCAGGGTGGGGGTGATCAGGTCCTTGAAGGGCACATTGCTGGAGATCATCACCACCGAGCCGTACTCCCCCACGGCCCGGCTGTAGCCCTGGGCCACCCCGCCGAGGATCGCCGGCAGGAGCTGGGGCAGCACCACCCGCAGGGTGGTCTGGAACGGCGTGGCCCCCAGGCACCAGGACGCCTCCTCCTGCTCCTTCTCGAGGGAACGCAGCACGGGCTCCACGGTGCGCACCACGAAGGGCAGGGAGATGAACACCATCGCCACGGTCACCCCCGGGGCGGCGAAGGCCACCTTGATGCCGAAGGCCTCGTGGAGCGGCTGGCCCAGCCAGCCGTTGGTGCTGTACACGGCCGTGAGGGCGAGTCCGGCGACGGCGGTGGGAAGGGCGAAGGGCAGATCGATCAGGGCATCGAGCAGGCGCTGGCCCGGAAAGCTGCAGCGCACCAGCGCCCAGGCCACCACCAGCCCGAAGACACCGTTGATCACGCTGGCCACCAGGGCCAGGCCGAAGCTGACCTTGTAGGTGGCGATGGCCTCCGGCGTGGTGGCCATCTCCCAGAAACCGGCGGGTCCCACCTCGGCGGCCCTGAGCAGCATGGCCCCCAGGGGCAGGAACAGGATCAGCCCCAGGTAGGTCCAGGTGATGCGCCAGGGCCAGCTGGGCAGCGCCAGGGCCGGTGGTCGCCAGCGACGCAGGAGGGCGGGGGTCATCGGGGCAGGGGGACGGATGGGCGGGAGGACGGGAGAGGCGGCGCTGGGCGCGACGACGGGGCCAGACTAAAGGACGGTTCAGCGGTGTGCTTACCGGTATAGTCGGATTCTCCCTGCCACCCCGGCCGTTTCGATGGGCATCCGCGTCGCCAACGTCAGCAAGAGCTTCGGCGATTTCCGCGCCGTCGACGACGTCAGCGTCGACGTGGAGAGCGGCTCCCTGGTGGCCCTGCTCGGACCCTCCGGGTCGGGCAAGAGCACCCTGCTGCGGTTGATCGCCGGGCTCGAAGAGGCCGATGCGGGGCGCATCTGGATCACCGGCGAGGAGGCGACCGAGCGGTCGGTGCAGGAGCGCCAGGTGGGCTTCGTCTTCCAGCATTTCGCCCTGTTCAAGCACCGCAACGTGCGTCGCAACGTGGCCTTCGGCCTCGAGCTGCGCCGCTGGAAACCCGAGGCGATCCGCCGGCGGGTCGATGAGCTGCTCGACCTCGTGCACCTGCGGGGCTACGGCAACCGCTACCCCTCCCAGCTGTCCGGCGGGCAGCGCCAGCGGGAGGCCCTGGCCCGCGCCCTGGCGGTGCAGCCCCGGGTGCTGCTGCTCGATGAACCCTTCAGTGCCCTCGATGCCAAGGTGCGCAAGGAACTGCGCGCCTGGCTGCGCAATCTCCACGACGAGATGCACGTCACCACCGTGATCGTCACCCACGACCAGGAGGAGGCCATGGAGGTGGCCGATCGGATCGTGGTCATGAACGAAGGCCGGGTTGAGCAGATCGGTTCCCCGGCGGAGATCTACGACCATCCCGCCTCCCCGTTCGTGATGAGCTTCGTGGGGGCCGTCAACGAACTGCCCAGCGGCTCCCTGCCCCTGCGACGGGATGCTGTCCCGCCACTGCCGGCGGACGGCCGGATCTTCGTGCGCCCCCACCATGTGCAGGTGCATGCCACCCCCCAGCCGGGCACCGTGCCGGCCCGCCTGCGGCGCCTCACCCACATGGGCCGCGACCTGCAGGCGGAACTGGTGCTCGACTCCGAGGAGGTGGTGGTGGCCCAGTTCCCCCGCGAAGAGGTGGACTACGCCAACCTCAAGCCCGGCGACCGACTGCATGTGATCAGCCGCCAGGCCCACGCCTTTCAACCGGATTATTCGATCTGATCAGTCGATCTGAGCGGTGGCGGCCCGGCGCCGCGGAGGTTCGGAATGAACCTCCGCAAGGCGTGCATCGGCGAGGTACTGGGCGACGGCCAGGGGATCCTGGTGGCGCAGCAGTTCACCGTTGCGGAAGACGAGGGTGAAGCGCTGGGGCTGGGGCTCATTGAGCCTGGAGCGGAAGTACTGGGCAGCCATGACGGTGGGTGTTGAAGAACAGAAAGGACGCAGAGAATGGGGCGCCGAGAATTAGGCGCTGAAACGTTGGTACCGAAAGTTGGTCCCGAAAAGTTGGGGCTGAAACGTTGGCGCTGAAACGCCTCGGCGCACTCAGGGGATGCTGACCATCAGGTCGGTGTCGCTCACCTGATGCAGCAGACCAAGGCGCTTGAAATGGTTGAGGGTCTTGGTGACCGTCACCCGGGTGAGGCCGCAGATCTCCGCCAGGGCCTGATGGGTGAGGTTCATGTCCCGCAGGGAGAGGCGGTAGCCGCGGCTGCTCACCTGCCCGAAGCGGATGCCGATCCAGCGCAGCAGCCGCAGCAAGCGGGTGTCGGCGCCGCGGACCCGGTTGATCTCGAACAGTTCCTCGGTGTTGCGGATCTGATGATGCAGGAAGGCCAGGATCTCGGCCTCGCTGGGATGGCCCTGCTCCACCACGACCGTGGAGAGGCACTGGATCTCCACCGGACGCAGCGTGGAATAGGCGTTGGTCACCCAGTCACCCGGGCCCCACAGGCCGAGGGTGAAGGATTCGCCCTCTTCATCGTGGGAGGCGGTGCGGATGTAGCCGTCCTGGATCTTCCAATGCAGTCCGTCGGGCAGGACGTCATGGGGCAGGAGCGTGAGGCGGAGGGTCTGGGGCGTACGTGAGGTGGTCATGGCCGCAGGCGGAAAGCGATGGGGTGGGGGGGTTCAGGGCAGAGCGGACGGCCAGCGATTGGCTGGCGACAGGCATTCGCCGACAACAGCACATGGGGAGCCTGCGGGGACCCCAGAACCATACCTCACATTCCCCATCGGCAATGTGGTCTATTTAACGGTCCGGTGCGGCCCGCTCAGATGAAGTACATCGCCTGGGCCTGGGCCAGGTGATCCCGCTGGTCCAGCAGGTCCTGCAGGGTGGTGCCCGAGAGGATGCCGCGGCGGGCCTCCTCGAGCCGTTCCTCCAGCCGCCCCAGCACCTCGAATTCAGGGGTGGCGCCCTCGCCGCCGGCCCGGGGCGAGACATCGCCCTCCAGACAACTGACGATGTCGTCGATGCGGATCTCGGCCGGCGGCCGGGCCAGTTGGTAGCCGCCCTTCGGCCCGCGGATGCTGCGCAGGATCTGGCCCCGGCGCAGGCTGGCGAGCATCTGCTCCAGATAGCGGTCGGGAATGCCCTGGCGCTGGGCGATCTCCGCCACCTGCAGCACGCCGCCACGGGAATGGATGGCGGCCAGCTCCAGGAGCGAGACGAGGCCGTAACCGGTTTTCGCGCTGAAGGCCAAGGGAATCCACGGTTGTCTTACGGGGATTGTGGCAGCCACCACCCCAGGACCAGCCACCGGCCCGACACCCAGGGGATGTAATCCGCCCTACGTCGGCACGGCAGGTCGAGGGATAGGTTTCACCAGTTCACCCATCGGACAACCGTGCTTCATCCCTTCTCCTCGCCGGTCTCGCCAGCCGCTCGCCGCCCGTGGCATCCCGGCCTGGTGGCCGCCCCCCTGGCCGTCGCCGTCGCCCTGGGGGGTTCCGGCACCCTGCTGCCCCTGAACGCCCAGGCGCAGCAACCGGCGAAAAGCCAGGAACTGCTGCTGGTGTCCTACGCCGTCACCAAGGCGGCCTACGACAGGATCATTCCCCGGTTCACGGCCGACTGGAAGAAGCGGACCGGCCAGACCGTGGTGATCCGGACCAGCTACGGCGGCTCCGGCTCCCAGACCCGGGCAGTGATCGACGGCCTGGCGGCGGATGTGGTGGGCCTGGCCCTGGCGGCCGACACCCTCAAGCTCGAGGAGGCGGGCCTGATCCGTCCCGGCTGGGAGAAGGAGAACCCCAACAACAGCATCATCACCAACTCGGTGGTCGCCTTCTTCGTGCGGCCCGGCAACCCGAAGAAGATCCGCACCTGGAACGATCTCGACAACAAGAACGTTGAAGTGATCACCGCCAATCCCAAGACCTCAGGCGGGGCCCGCTGGAATTTCCTGGGCCTTTGGGGTTCGGTGACGGAAACCGGCGGCAATGAGGCCAAGGCCCGCTCCTTCGTGACCAGCGTGTACCGCAATGTGGACACCCTGCCCAAGGATGCCCGCGAGGCCACCGACGTCTTCGTCAAGCGCGGCCAGGGAGACGTGCTGCTGAACTATGAGAACGAGGCCATCCTGGCCAGGAAGAGCGGCACCTGGACAGCCCCCTTCATCGTTCCCCGCACCAACATCCTGATCGAAGGACCGATCGCGGTCGTCGACAAGAACGTGGACCGCAAGGGCACCCGCAAGGTGGCCGAAGCCTTCGCCAGGTACCTGTACAGCGAGCCGGCCCAGCGGGCCTTCGCCGAAGAAGGATTCCGCCCCATCAACGCCAGGGTGAGGGCCGAGACCAAGGCGCAGTTTGCTCCGGTCTCGAGGCTGTTCACCGCCAAGAGCTTCGGCGGCTGGGACACCATCAACAAGCGGTTCTTCGGCAAGGGAGGGCTCTGGGATTCGATCTTCTCCAAGTCCCGCTGATCGAGGAACAGGCCCCCTCCCCGGGGGCCAGCAGGCCAGGGGGCAGGCGAAGGGAACAGGGAGAGGGGGCTGGATAGCCGATCGGGATACCGGTGTATGCTCTGCCGGATTGTCGATCAGTGAACCGTGGTTTCCCCCTTCGCCCGCTCCGCCACCCCCCTGGCCATCGCCGGCCTTCTGCTGGGGGGCCTGGCCCTGACCGGCTGCGGGGCCAAGCCCGAGGGTGGCTCCGGGGCCGGCGCCAGCGGCGCTCCCCAGGAGCTGCTGTTGGTGAGCTACGCCGTGACCAAGGGGGCCTACGACCGGATTCTGCCCAAGTTCGAAGCCGACTGGAAGGCCAAAACCGGTCAGACCATCAACGTCAAGACGAGCTACGGCGGCTCCGGCTCCCAGACCCGGGCGATCATCGACGGCCTTGATGCCGACGTGGCCACCCTCGCCCTGGCCGGTGACGTGCTCAAGCTCCAGGAAGCGGGCCTGGTGCAGCCGGGGTGGGAAAAGGACCTGCCCGGCGGCGCGATCATCACCCACTCGGTGGTGGCCTTCATCACCCGTGACGGCAACCCCAAAGGGGTCCGGACCTGGGCCGACCTGGCCAAGCCCGGCGTCACCGTGGTGACGGCCAATCCCAAGACCTCCGGCGGCGCCCGCTGGAACTTCCTGGGGCTGTGGGGCTCGATCAGCCAGACCGGCGGAAGCGAGACCCAGGCCAAGGCCTACGTCAGTTCGGTCTACCGCAACGTGGAGAACCTGCCCAAGGACGCCCGCGAGGCCAGTGACGTGTTCCTCAAGCGCGGCCAGGGTGACGTGCTGCTCAACTACGAGAACGAGGCGATCCTGGCCAAGCGCAGCGGCGACCTCAAGTCACCCTTCATCGTGCCCGAGGTCAACATCCGCATCGAGGGCCCCGTGACCGTCGTGGACCGCAACGTGGGTCGCAAGGGCACCCGCAAGGCCGCCGAGGCCCTGGCCACCTATCTCCAGAGTGAGCCGGCCCAGGAGATCTTCGCCGAGGAGGGCTTCCGTCCGGTCAGCCCCGGGGTCTGGAGCCGGGTGAAGGGCCGCTTCGCGCCGGTGAAGCAGCTCTTCTCGGCCGGCGACTTCGGCGGCTGGAAGCAGATCAACGACACCTTCTTCGGCAAGAATGGTGTCTGGGACCAGCTGTTCAGCAGCTCCCGCTGATCCGGGCCTCCCCCGGTGGAGAGAATGGGGGCCTCGGTGAACCTTGGGTGATGTGTGAACTGCTGGCCCTCAGCGCCAACACCCCCACCGACATGCGCTTCTCCTTCCATGGCCTCACCCGCCGGGGGGGCGCCACCGGCTGCCACGGGGATGGCTGGGGGGTGGCCAGCTTCGACCCCGATGGCCGCGGGGTGCATCTGTACCGGGAGGACGCCCCGGCCGCCTTCTCGCCGATAGCCGCCCAGGTGGCCAGCCTGGATCTGCGATCCCATTGCTCGATCGCCCACATCCGCAAGGCGACCCAGGGGGTGGTGGCCCTCGAGAACTGCCACCCCTTCCACCGGCGCTGGCGCGGGCGGGAATGGGTGTTTGCCCACAACGGCAACCTGCTGGGGCCACTGCCGCCGACCCGGCTGTTCGTACCGGAGGGATCCACCGACAGCGAGGTGGCCTTCTGCTGGATCCTGGAGCAACTGAACGCCGCCGGTGCCGATCCGGCGGATCTGGACAGCATCTTCCACACGCTGGTGCTGTGCTCCCGGCAGCTGGAGCAGCAGGGCACCTTCAATTGTCTGATCAGCAACGGCAGCTGGCTGTTCGCCCACGCCAGCAGCCGCCTGCACCGCATCACCCGCCGGGCCCCGTTCGGCCGGGCCACCCTGGCCGATGACGACCTGAGCGTCGACTTCTCCGAGCTGGCCGGCATCGACGACGTCGTGACGATCGTCAGCACCGAACCCCTCACCCGGGATGAGGAGTGGCTGCCGCTTCAGGCCGGAGAGGCGGTCCTGCTGGTGGGGGGGGAAGTGGTGCGGCACCAGCCCCCTGGAGCGCCCGTCGCTCCCGTCCCCTAGGCCAGGCAGAACACATGGCGGTAGCCCAGGTCGAGCAGGTCCTCCGCCAGCTGAACGGCTGACGCCTGGATCGCTCCGCCACTGCCCCGTCCGACACAGAGCAGGGGCCAGTCCAGGTCGGGCAGCAGGGCGCGGATCCGATCCTCCTCCATGTCCGCCTCCAGGTGGACGGCTCCCTGGAGGGCGTCGCCGAGCGGATGCTTCCGCTGCACCAGGGTGGCTCCCTCCCAGAGCAGGCGGCGCACCTCCAGGGGCTGAAGGTCCTGGCGCTTGGCCCGCGTGATGAACTCCCGGTCGCAGAGGGAGTCCTGGCGATCCCGGAGCCCATCGTGGTCGTGGTGGTAGCCCATGCGGAACGGAGGAGGGGTCCTTTTCGCGTTCAGCATGACCTGCATCCGAGGAACAGCCTGTGCGTTCATGCCTTCGGCCGTGTGTTCACAACCACGACCGGAACGACAGGACAAGAGCACCATGTGGAGGTGCTCCGAAGGAGTGCGAGTAAGGGAATTCAAGGATCCTGCCGCTCGGCAGGATCCTTTTTCATGGGCAGCGCTCGGGAACGGAGGTCCTGGATGGCATCGGTACACGACCCTGGCGGAGATATCGCTTTCAACGGTTTGTTGCCCGGATTACCGTAGTTAAGGCCATCGGGGCTGAAGATTGAGGCACAGCAGCAAGGATCCCCATGGCCATCGCCTTTCAACAACCAGAATCCAAAGGCCTTCCCGAGGATCTTCTTTCCCCCCGCCAACTCCTGCGCCTGGTGGCCGGCTCAGGCCCCAACGGCCAGGAGACAGCGGCCCTGATCATCGATCTTCGCTCCAGGGGCCGCTATCGCCGCAGCCATGTTCCGGGGAGCCACAACATTCCCAGCGGCTGGCTCATCAGTGGCGAGCTCCCCGATGGTGACCTGATCCTGGTGGGCGAGAGCACCCAGCATTCGGCCACGACGATCGAACACCTCCAGACCCAGGGCCATGCCCGCCGCATCCGCCATCTCGCCGGCGGCTTCGGTGCCTGGGAACAACAGGACCTGCCCGTGGCCGGACGGCAACGCAAGGGATGGCCCCAGCTCTTCCGGGGGATCCCGGGACTTCGCCCGGGCCGCCTTCTCCGCCCGAGCCGCCTCTTCCGCCCGGCTTCACCGCAGGAGGCCTGACCTTGGCCACCATCCGGACGTCCCCTCGCAGCGGCCAGCGGCAGGTCCTCGAGCTGTTCGGGGCGCAGCCGTTGCGGCTGGAATCCGGGGACACCCTGGGGCCGATCACGTTCGCCCATGAGAGCTGGGGGCAGCCCAATGCCTGCCGCACCAACGGGGTGCTGCTCCTGCATGGATTCAGCGGTGACAGCCACGCCGCCGGACCGGCGGGCCCCGGCCATCCCACCCGAGGCTGGTGGGATGGGCTGATCGGCCCGGGCCGGGCGATCGACACCGACCGGTTCTTCGTCGTCTGCCCGAACGTGCTGGGGGGCTGCCAGGGCAGCACCGGCCCCGGCAGCCCGGCCCCTGACGGGAGGCCTTGGGGGAGCCGTTTCCCCGCGCTCACGATCCGCGACCAGGTGGAGGCGGAGGTGGCCTTCAGCGACAGGCTCCAGATCCGGCGATGGCATGCGGTGATCGGGGGCTCCATGGGCGGCATGCGCGCCATGGAATGGGCGATCGCCCATCCCGGGCGGCTGGAGAGGCTGGTCCTGCTGGCCACGACAGCCCGCTGCTCCGCCCGGACCAACGCCTTGCACCGCTGCCAGATCGAGGCCATCCAGCAGGATCCGGCCTTCCTGGGCGGGGACTACTACAACCATCCCGGCGGCGGTCCCCGGACGGGGCTGGCCCGGGCCCGGACCATCGCCCGGCTCACCTACGGGGGCGTCGAGGAAGGTGGCGAGTTTGTGGAGCGCTTCGATGCCAACAGCTACATCGTCCTCACCCAGGCCATGACCGGCCATGACGTGGGTCGCGGGCGCGGCGGGGTGGCCGCGGCCCTGGCCCGGATCAGCGTCCCTGCGCACGTGGTGTCGCTGCGTTCCGACCGGCTCTTCCCGCCCCACAGTCAGCGGGAGCTGGCCCGGGCGATCGGTGGTCCCGTCCGGTTCACCGCGATCGACAGTCAGCACGGCCACGACGGCTTCCTGGCGGAGCAGGATCAGCTGGCATCGATCCTGCGCCAGTCGCTGGCCTGACGCCAGCGGGCCAGGGAACGGGAGAGGGACGGCAGCGCCGGGGTTCCATCGGCCGAGCGCAGCAGGGCAAGGCCGAGGACGAGGAGGGGCACCCCGATCAGCAGCGGGGCCGTCAGCAGACCCAGGGCCAGCAGCAGGGTCGAGCCGAAGTTGTTGGGCACCGCCGGAAGACTCTGGGAGCGAACAACGGGGGCTTCAGGACCATCGTGTGAGAGAAATGACTGTGACACGAAAGATGGGGAGCGACACCATCGTCCTACCGACAATCGATCGAGGGGGACGTCACTCGCACCACAGCAGGATGTGGGTCTGGATCATCGTTCGAACAGCCAGCCGCAAAGCAGACAGAGTGCCGCGATGAGAACGAATAACTGGGGGGAGAAGCCGATCACCTGGCCGACGAGAACACCCGCCAGCATCACCAGCCAGGCACGCCAGTTCGACCACGGACTGAAGAAGGAGTCCTCACCGACTCGCCTGGACGGCGGCTTCTTCGGCTTGCTTCCGCCGGGCCTTTCACCGGGCCTTTCGCCGGGGGTGGAGGTGGGGCTATCGCTCCCTGGCATCGCCCATCCTTTCTCTTCATCCTGCTGCCCCAACGCGGGCGGGATGTAAGTGGAAACACATCCGCTCGGTGACGCAGGGGATAACCCGCTGACTACGTTGTGAGCCTTCACGGTGCCGATCGGCAGTGAAAGATCCGTTCAGCCTCACCACGGCCGCCCGCTTCTGGCTGCGGCTTGGACTGGTCAGCTTCGGCGGGCCTGCCGGCCAGATCGCCCTGCTCCATGCCGAACTGGTGGAGCGCCGGCGATGGCTGTCTGAGCGGCGCTTTCTGCACGCGCTCAACTACTGCATGCTGCTGCCGGGGCCGGAGGCCACCCAGCTGGCCACCTACCTGGGCTGGCTGATGCACGGCCTGGGCGGCGCCCTGATCGCCGGCGGTCTGTTCCTGCTGCCCTCGGTGGTGGTGCTGCTGAGTCTTTCGGCGATCTACGCCCTCTGGGGCCAGCTGCCGGTGCTGGCGGCGGTGTTCTGGGCGCTCAAACCGGCGGTGCTCGGGATCGTGCTCCAGGCGGCCTGGCGGCTGGGGCGGCGCACGCTTCACAACCCTGCCCTGGTGCTGATCGCGGCGGCGGCCTGCCTGGCCCTGGCCGTGGGTCGGGTGCCCTACCCGGCCCTGATCATCGCCACAGCTCTGGTGGGCTGGATCGGCGGTCGGCTGCGGCCGACCCTGTTCCGGGGCCCCTCACCCCATACCCCCGGCGTGCCCGGGGGCGACACCCCCCTGGAGGCCGCCCTGCACGGCGACGACACCCCCACCCCCTCCCACGCCCGCTTCCACTGGCCCAGGCTCGGCCTCACCCTGCTGGGGGGCGGCGTGGCCCTCGGCCTGCCCCTGACCCTGCTGACGCTGACGGGGGGCTGGGACGGCCAGCTGGCGACCATGGCCCGGTTCTTCACCAAGGTGGCCCTGGTCAGTTTCGGGGGCGCCTATGCCGTGCTCCCCTATGTGGCCCAGGGGGCGGTGGACACCTACGGCTGGCTGGACGCCACCCAGATGGTGGACGGCCTGGCCCTGGGCGAGACGACACCGGGGCCCCTGATCAGGGTGGTGGCCTTCGTGGGCTTCATGGGGGGCTGGAACGGCAGCGGCACCCTGGCGGCCGGCGTGACGGCCGCCCTGGTGGTGGTGTGGTTCACCTTCCTGCCCTCCTTCCTGTTCATCCTGGCCGGCGGCCCCCTGGTGGAGGCGAGCCGCGAGGACCTGCGCGTCGGCGCCCCCCTCACCGCCATCACCGCCGCCGTGGTGGGGGTGATCCTGAGCCTGGCGCTCTACCTGGCCGGTCCGGCCCTGGCCCCCAGCGGCAACCTCGACGGCGGCGCCGTGCTGGTGCTGGCGGCGGCGGTGGTGCTGCTGGGCCGGGGACTCGGAGCCCTGCCCGTGATCGGCGCCGCCACCGTGGTGGGATTGGCGCGCTGGTGGCTCACGGCGGGGAGCTGAGGTGGCCGGCTGAGGCAGCCGGTCAGGGGATCATCCCGCAGACGAACAGCTTGTTCATCACCGGGCCGGCGACCTGGTCGATGAAGGCCTGACGCATCTGGGGTTCGTCGTTGAGCATGTCGAGCACGCGCTGCTCCTGGGACCCACGCCGTTCGCTGCGGGCGGCCCAGAGCTGGTCGCAGGTGGATTTCTGGTAGCGATCGATCACCTTCTTGGCCACCAGGTTGACGACCGGGGACTGGGCGAGGCCAGGGGCTGCGGTCAGCAGACCTCCTGTGACGCCAACCGTGACGCCGGCGGCAACACCCAGAGCGACACCCAGACGGGCCAACGGGCGGTTCAGCATGGAGCGCCAGGGGAAAGGTCTCCCAACGTAGATCCGTCCCATCGGCAGGGATCAGAAGACGTCGAGGGGCTCCCGGCTCGGCGGCTGGACGCCACCGGCGGGGAGGGCGTCGAGGCGCACGCTCAGCGACGACGCCTGGCGCCGGGCCGATTCGCCGCAGCTGCGCGGGGTGGGGAAGATCTTGCCGGGGTTGGCCAGGCCCGCCGGGTCGAAGGCGTCCCGCACCAGGCGCATGGTGGCCAGGTCGTCGGGGGCGAACATCCAGTCGAGGTAGCAGCGCTTGTCGCTGCCCACCCCGTGCTCGCCGGTGATGCTGCCGCCCGCGTCGATGCAGAGGCGCAGGATGTCGGCCCCCAGCTCCTGCACCCGGTCGGTCACGCCGGGCTCATCGGCCCGGTACAGGATCAGGGGGTGGAGATTGCCGTCGCCGGCATGGAACACGTTGGCCACCGGCAGGTCGTAGCGGCGGCTGAGCTCCTCGATCGCCGCCAGCACCCCGGGCAGGGCGCTGCGGGGCACGACGCCGTCCTGCACGTAATAGGTGGGGGTGATGCGGCCGACGGCGGCGAAGGCGGACTTGCGCCCCTTCCACAGCAGGGCCCGATCGGCCTCGCTGGAGGCGCGTCGGATCGTGCGGGCCCCGGCCTGTCGGCAGAGCTCACCGGCGATCTCCACGGCGGCGGTCACCTCCCGCTCCTGGCCATCCAGTTCGATCAGGAGTACCGCGGCGGCGTCGCGGGGGTATTCGTCGCGGCCGAAGAGATCGTCGACGGCGTTGATCGTGAAGTTGTCCATGATCTCCATGCCGGCCGGCAGCACCCCGGCGGCGGTGACCAGGCGCACCGCCTCACCGGCGGCCTCCATGGCGGTGAAATCGGCCAGCAGCACCGCCACGCTCTGGGGCGCCCGCAGCAGCCGCAGGGTGATGGCGGTGGCGATGCCGAGGGTGCCTTCACTGCCGATGAAGACGCCGCGCAGATCCAGCTCGGGGGTCTCGGCCAGGCCGCTGCCCAGGGTGGTGACCGTACCGTCGGGGAGCACCACCTCCATCTCCAGCACGTGGTTGCTGGTGACCCCGTACTTGAGGCAGTGCACGCCACCGGAGTTCTCGGCGACGTTGCCGCCGATGCTGCACACCACCTGGCTGGAGGGATCGGGGGCGTAGTAGAAGCCGTCGCCGGCCACCGCCCGGGTGACCCAGCCGTTGATCACCCCGGGCTGCACGGTGATGCGCCGGTTGGCCAGATCCACGTTCAGGATCGAGCGCATACGGCTGGTGGCGATCACCAGCGCTCCGTTCTCCGCCAGGGCGCCGCCCGAGAGGCCGGTGCCGCTGCCGCGGGCCAGGAAGGGCACCCCGCGGCGGTGGCAGAGCCTCAGGATGGCGGCCACCTGCTCGGTGGTCTCCGGTAGCACCACCAGGGGGGGCTGGGCCCGGTGCAGGGTGAGGCCGTCGCAGTCGTAGGCCAGCAGCTCCTGGGGCGCCGCCACCACGGCCCGCGCCGGCAGCAGGGCGCGGCAGTCACGCTCCATCGCGGCCCAGTCGATCGTCACGGAAGGGTTCCGGTGGGCCGGGGAAGGGGTGCCATTGCTTCCGAACTTACCGAGGCAAGGCACCCCGGCACCCTTCTGGGTCAGGATGGGAAACGAATGCCTCCACCTTCCGCGGATCCCGCCTTGAGTTCGGCCACCCCTTCAGCGCCCGCCTCGGCCCCTTCCCTCCTCACCACCCGATCCGAGGAGATCTTCGCCGCCGCCCAGACACTCATGCCCGGGGGCGTCAGTTCCCCCGTGCGGGCCTTCAAGTCGGTGGGCGGCCAGCCGATCGTCTTCGACAAGGTCAAGGGGGCCTACGCCTGGGACGTCGACGGCAACCGCTACATCGACTACGTCGGCAGCTGGGGGCCCGCCATCTGCGGCCACAGCCACCCCGAGGTCATCGCTGCCCTGCACCAGGCCCTGGAGAAGGGCACCAGCTTCGGTGCCCCCTGCGTGCTCGAGAACGAGCTGGCCGAACTGGTCATCGCCGCCGTGCCGTCGGTGGAGATGGTGCGCTTCGTGAACTCCGGCACCGAGGCCTGCATGGCGGTGCTGCGGCTGATGCGCGCCTTCACCGGCCGGGAGAAGGTGATCAAGTTCGAGGGCTGCTACCACGGCCACGCCGACATGTTTCTGGTCAAGGCGGGCTCCGGGGTGGCCACCCTCGGCCTGCCCGACTCCCCCGGTGTGCCCCGCGCCGTCACCGCCGGCACCCTCACCGCCCCCTACAACTGCCTGGAGTCGGTCAAGCAGCTGTTCGCCAACAACCCCGGTGAGATCGCCGGGGTGATCCTGGAGCCGGTGGTGGGCAATGCGGGCTTCATCACCCCCGAGCCCGGCTTCCTCGAGGGCCTGCGCGAACTCACCAAGGAGAACGGCGCCCTGCTGGTGTTCGACGAAGTCATGACCGGCTTCCGCATCAGCTACGGCGGCGCCCAGGCCCGCTTCGGCGTCACCCCTGACCTCACCACCATGGGCAAGGTGATCGGCGGCGGCCTGCCGGTGGGGGCCTACGGCGGCCGGGCCGACATCATGGCGATGGTGGCGCCCGCCGGTCCCATGTATCAGGCGGGCACCCTGAGCGGCAATCCCCTGGCCATGACCGCCGGCATCAAGACCCTGCAGCTGCTCAGCCAACCCGGCACCTACGAGCGACTGGAGACCATCACCAAACGGCTCATCGACGGCATCCGCGCCGCCGCCGCCGAGGCGGGCATCCCCTTCTGCGGCGGCAGCATCAGCGCCATGTTCGGCTTCTTCCTGTGCGACGGGCCGGTGCACAACTTCGAGCAGGCCAAGGCCGCCGACACGGTGCGCTTCGGCCGCCTGCACCGCGGCATGCTCGAGCGCGGCGTCTACCTGGCACCGAGCGCCTTCGAGGCCGGCTTCACCTCCCTGGCCCACAGCGACGCCGACATCGACGCCACCATCGACGCCTTCCGCGACGTCTTCCTGTCGCTGGCGTGAGCGTCGGTCGTCTCCTGAGGGTCGGCACCGGGCTGCTGACCCTGACCCTGCTGGCGAGCTGCGCCACCGACCCCGGCAGCAAGCCCGTCGACGTGGCCGGCGGTGTGCCGGTGGGGGCGGTGCTCGCCCTGACGGGCAACGCCAACGTCTACGGCCAGGACCAGAAGATCGGCCTGGAGCTGGCGCTCCAGCACCGCAACGGCGCCGGTGGCATCAACGGCAACCCCCTGAAGCTGGCGCTGGAGGACAGCGGCAGCGACGAACCGGGGGCCAACGCGGCCTTCACCCTGCAGATCAACCGGGGCGTGCTGGCCCTGATCGGCCCCACCCTCTCCCAGCAGGCCTTCTCCGCCGACCCGATCGCCCAGCGCCGCGGCGTGCCGGTGGTGGCCCCCTCCAACACCGCCACCGGCATCCCGGAGATCGGCTTCTTCATCAGCCGGGTCTCGGCCCAGAGCTCGGTGATCGCGCCCCTGGCCATCGAACGGGCCCTGAAGATCCAGCCGGGCCTGAAGCGGGCGGCGGTGTTCTACGCCCAGGACGACGCCTACAGCACCGCCGAGACCACCATCTTCCAGAAGGCCCTCAAGGAGAAGGGCCTCGATCCGGTGACGGTGCAGCGCACCCAGCTCAACGACCAGGACTTCCAGAACCAGATCAGCGCGGCCCTGCGGGAGAAGCCCGACCTGATCGTGCTGTCGCTCCAGGCGGTGGACGGCGGCAACCTGATCCGCCAGCTGCGGGAGCTGGGCTACCGGGGCCTGATCGTGGCCGGCAACGGCATGAACACCCCCAATATCTATCCGATCTGCCAGAAGTACTGCGACGGTCTGCTGATCGCCCAGGCCTACAGCCCCGAGCTGGACACCCCCGCCAACGCGGCCTTCCTCAAGGCCTTCAAGGCGGCCAAGGGCGGTGCCATCCCGCCCCAGCTCACGGCCCAGGCCTACACGGCGCTGCAGGTGATCGGCGACGCCCTAGTGCGGCTGGACAAACGCCAGCCCCTGAAAGGGGCCACCCTGACGGCCGCGCGCAAGGCACTTATGGAGGAGATCCTGGCCGGCACCTACGCCACCCCCCTGGGGGAGATCCGCTTCACCCCGGAGGGCGAGGTGATCCAGAGCCAGTTCTTCGTGGCCCAGGTGCGCATGGATCCGGGCGGGCGCAGCGGTCGCTTCGCCCTGCTGAAGTGATCGCCGGGTGGACCTGCTCCAGATCCTGGTCAACGGTCTGTCGGTGGGGGCGGTCTACGGGCTGTTCGCCCTCGGCTACACCCTGGTGTTCTCGGTCCTGGGGGTGATCAACTTCGCCCATGGGGCGGTGTTCACCCTGGGGGCCTACTTCACCTACCTGCTGATCGGCGGCGGGGTGGGGGCCAACGGACTGCTGGCCGGCTTCCAGCTTCCCTTTGCCCTGCCCTTCTGGGGCGCCCTGCCCCTGGCGGGGCTGGGGGCGGCCCTGGTGGCCCTGCTGGTGGAGCGGGTGGCCTTCCGCCCCCTGCGCCGCCGCCGGGCCGATCCGCTGCTGGCCCTGATCACCAGCCTGGGGGCCGGGGTGATCCTGGTGAACCTGATCCAGCTGCTGGTGGGGGCCGAGAGCTACGCCATCCCCACCGGCGCCCTCGGCGGCCTGCCGGCCTCCTTCCCCCTGCTGGGCGCCCGGGTGCGCACGGTCCAGGCCCTGCTGCTGGGGATCGCCGTGCTGCTGCTGGCCCTGCTGACCCTGTGGCTGGAGGGCAGCCGCAACGGCAAGGGGCTGCAGGCGGTGGCCGAGGACGCCGAAACCGCCCAGCTCCTCGGCATCGACAGCACAGCCATGGTGCGCCTGGCCTTCGGACTCAGCGGCTTCCTGGCCGGGGTGGCCGGCGGCCTGGTGGGGCTGAGCGTCAGCATCGCCGGGCCCTACTTCGGCATCGGCTATGGCCTCAAGGGGCTGGCGGTACTGGTGCTGGGCGGGCTGGGCAGCGTGCCGGGGGCGGTGCTGGGCGGCCTGATCGTCGGTCTGGCGGAAGCCTTCGTGCCGGCCGACTGGTCGGGCTACAAGGATGCGGTCAGCTACGGCTTCCTGTTCCTGGTGCTGCTGCTGCGGCCCCGGGGCCTGCTGGGCCGGCCGCTGCCCACCAAGGTGTGAGGGCCATGGACGCCGCCCTGCTCGAACAGATGCTGCTCGGCGCCCTGCTGGCGCTGTCGGTCTACCTGCCCCTGCGCTGCGGCCAGCTGTCCCTGGCCACCCCGGGCTTCTATGCGGTGGGGGGCTACGTGGCCGCCCTGCTCTCCACCGGCGTCCCCGCCTTCGCCGGCAGCGGCGCCACCTCCCCGTTGCCGGCTTTGCTGGCGGAGATGGTGCTGGGCGGGGCCTTGGCGGGGCTGATCGCCCTGGCTATCGGCGGACCGGTGCTGCGCTTGCGCGGCATCTACCTGGCCATCGCCACCATCGCCCTGGTCGAGATCCTGCGGGTGCTCAACCTCAACCTGCCCTTCACCGGCGGGGCCATGGGGATCTTCGGCATCCCCCAGCCCTTCGCCCACGCCGAGGGCTACGTGCTGTTCACCCTGGCGCTGCTGGCCCTGGCCTGCTGGCTGTGCCAACGGCTGGAGGCCCTGCGGCTGGGGCGGGCGATGGCCGCCATCCGCGACGACGAACTGGCGGCCGCCTGCGTGGGCATCGACACCCCCCGCACCAAGCTGATCGCCTTCGTGGCCAGCGCCGTGCTCGCCGGCGTCACCGGCGCACTGGCGGCCCACTTCTTCAACTCCTGGAACGCCCGGGCCGGCAGCTTCGACGCCAGCATCACCACCCTGGCCTTCGTGGTCTTCGGCGGTTCCCGCCTGTGGCCGGGGCCCGTGCTGGGGGGGCTGGTGCTCACGGCCCTCCCGGAGCTGCTGCGGCCGGTGGGGGACCTGCGCCTGATCCTGTTCGGGGCGGTGATCCTGCTGGGGCCGCTGTTCTTTCCCCAGGGACTGGTGACGGCGGAGCGACTGCGCTGGCTGGCCGCCCGGCTCGGCCTCGGCCGCCAACGGGGCCGCCAGGCTCCCCAGACCCCATGAGCAGGAGCCCCGCCGGCACCGACTCCATTCCCCTGCTGCAGGTGGAGGCGGTCAGCTGCCGCTTCGGCGGCCTGCTGGCCCTCGATCAGGTGAGCCTGGAGCTCGAGGACGGGGAGATCTTCGGCCTGATCGGCCCCAACGGTGCCGGCAAGACCACCCTGTTCAACGTGATCTCCGGCCTCACCCCCCCCAGCGGCGGCCGCTGCCTGTGGCGGGGGGCGCCCACCACGGGCCTGGGGGCCACCGGCCTCAATCGCCTGGGCATCGCCCGCACCTTCCAGAACCTGCGCCTGTTCGAGAGCCTGTCGGTGCGGGAGAACGTGCTGGTGGGCCTGCACCACGCCGCCCGCGCCCCCCTGCTGGGGTCCCTGCTGGGCAGCGGCGCCTTCCGCCGGCAGCAGGGGCAGCTGCAGGAGCGGGCGATGGAGCTGCTGAGCCTGCTGGAGCTGGAGGCCCTGGCGGAGCAGCGGGCCGGGGACCTGCCCTACGGCGACCGCCGCCGGCTGGAGATCGCCCGGGCCCTGGCGACGGAGCCGCGGCTGCTGCTGCTGGATGAGCCCGCCGCCGGCATGAACCCGGCCGAGAAGGACGACCTGCGGCGGCTGATCGGCACGATCCGCGAGCACTTCGCGCTGACGGTGCTGATCATCGAGCACCACGTGCCGCTGATGATGCAGCTCTGCGACCGGCTGGCGGTGCTCAACTTCGGCAAGCGCATCGCCCTGGGCAGCCCCGCCGAGGTGCGCACCGATCCGCGGGTGATCGAGGCCTACCTGGGTGGTTCGGGTGGGGGCTCCGGCGGCGGATCAGGGCGTGACGCCGGAGACGGCCGATGAGCACGCCGCTGCTGGAGCTGCGTTGCCTCACCGTGCGCTACGGCGCCCTCACCGCCCTGCGGGGCATCGATCTGCAGGTGAGGCAGGGGGAACTGGTGGCCCTGCTGGGGGCCAACGGCGCCGGCAAGAGCACCACCCTGCGGGCCATCTCCCGGCTGGTGGGTGCCGCCGCCGGCCAGGTGCTGTGGCGCGGCGCCGACCTGGCTGGGGTGAGCACCCACCGCACGGTGCGCCTCGGCATCGGCCACTGCCCGGAGGGCCGGCGGGTGCTGGCCCGCCAGAGCGTGGCCACCAACCTGGAGCTGGGGGCCTGGCTGCGCCGCGACAGGGCCGGCATCACCGCCGACCTGGAGCGCTGCTATGGCCTGTTTCCGCGGCTGGCGGAACGGCGCCGCCAGCTGGCCGGCAATCTCTCGGGCGGCGAGCAGCAGATGCTGGCGATCGCCCGGGCCCTGATGGGCCGGCCCAGCCTGCTGCTGCTGGATGAGCCGAGCCTGGGCCTGGCACCGAAGCTGGTGGCCGAGGTGATGGCGGCCCTGGCGGCGCTGCACGCAGGCGGGCTGTCGATGCTGCTGGTGGAGCAGAACGCCACCGCCGCCCTGGAGATCGCCGACCGTGGCGTGGTGCTGGAGGGCGGCGCCATCGGCCTGGAAGGCAGCGCCGATGTCCTGCTGGCCGATGCCGGGCTGCGGGCCTCCTACCTGGGGAGCGGCTGACGATGCCGACGGTGCCGCTGCTGGAGCCCCTGCTGGTGCCGCTCCTGCTGGTCGGGCTGGTTGCCGTGGCCCTGGCCCTGGTGCGGCTGGTCGGGCGCCCCTGGCTGGAGCGCACCATCCTCGAGACGGACACCCCCTCCGGCAAGGCCTTCGACGCCGTGCTGATGCTGGCGATCGCCCTCAGCGTGCTGGCGGTGGTGCTGGAGAGCGATCCGCTGCTGCGCCAGCGCTGGGCCGGCCCCTTCCTGGGGCTGGAATGGGGGTTCACCCTGCTGTTCAGCCTCGAGTACCTGCTGCGGCTGCTGCTGGTGGCCGAGCCGCGGCGCTACGCCACCAGCTTCTTCGGGCTGGTGGACCTGCTCGCGATCCTGCCCACCTACCTGGGGCTGCTGATCGGCGGCGGCCAGCTGTTCCTGGTGGTGCGGGTGCTGCGGCTGCTGCGGGTGTTCCGGGTGCTGAAGCTGGGGGCCTACCTGCAGGAGGCCGAACTCCTCTGGAGCGCCCTGATCGCCGCCCGCCGCAAGATCACCGTGTTCCTGCTGGCGATGGTGACGCTGGTGATCCTGATCGGGGCCTTCATGTATGTGATCGAGGCCGGCAACGACGGCTTCCGCAGCATCCCCGTGGCCATCTACTGGGCCTGCGTCACGATCACCACGGTGGGCTACGGCGACGTGGCGCCGGTGACCCCGCTGGGGCGCTTCATGGCCTCGGTGGTGATGCTGATCGGCTACAGCATCATCGCCGTGCCCACCGGCATCCTCAGCGCCGAGATCGGCCTGTCGGTGCTGCGGCCTGCGGAAGGTACGTCCGTCGGATCGGGCGCGCCCGAGGCCCCCCACCAGGAAGATCAGAAGCGGCTGATCGCCTGCGGAGCCTGCCGGAAGGACGGCCATGATCCTGATGCGCGCCATTGCAAGTTCTGCGGCTCTGAGCTCTGAGCAGGGTCACCTGAGCGGCCCGTCGCCGGCAACGGGGAAAGAAGACGCCAGTCCGGAGATAAGGGGATGCTATGATAGGCAGTTATGGTTGAAAGCCCATTTTGATGGCCGTTCGTCCGTCAGTCCATCCGCAGGCCATCTGAATGGCTGGCCTGAACAATCCGCTGACCTCCTGGCTGAAGCACCTCAGCCGTAGGCGCAAACAAGGCAATCCAGCCCTGGGCCAGAGGACGCAGACGCGATCATCGCGCCATCTGGCCGGGCTCCCGCAACCCCAGAGAGGTCGGAAGGATGGCCAACGGCGATGGGTCGTTGCCACGCTCTGGTGCAGCGGACTGATCCTTCTTCTCAGCCTCGGACTGCTTGGCAAGCTGGCCTTCTTTCCCACGCCGACACCTGAGGTGGCCGTGACCGATCGGCTCGCAGAGCAACTGGCGGAATGCGAGAAACTGGCACGCGTCAAACTGGTGTATCCAGACAGTTACAAACGAGTCAGCCGCCTTGTAGAAACAGCGGATGACGGGGCGCAACGAACCTTCCAATGGACCTTGACCGCCCGGAACAGACAAGGGGGGACGAGTCAGGGGTCTGCCGTCTGCAAAGCCAGCAACTATCTGAACATCGCGACCGTCGAAGTCAAGAAAGTGGACTAGCCAGTACCTTCTGATGGCATGGGTACGGCAACGGCCATGGGGAACGGGCTGCCGGGCGGCGGCAAGAATGGATGAGAGGCTTGCGTTTTTCTACCATCAGCCTCGAGAAACAACAAATAACGTCACAACTGAGGGGCGGTGGTTGAATCCATCGTCCATCCTGATACGGTGCCAACAGAGTGAGCACGATGGCACGTGGCTAACCCAGTACATCAAGACAGGATGGCCCATGGTGGTGATAGCCAAAGCCAAACCAGCCAACACCACCACAAGGAGCTGAGCCATCCTCGCCCCCCCTGAAAGGAGAGCGCAACGCTGCGATCCCCAAGGCCGTGGCCTTGCTCGCCGCCACGGGCCTGATGGGCACCGTGCAGCCTGCCGCAGCCGCACCGCTGGAAGTGACGTTCAACGGCACGATCTACACCGTCGATCTCTCCCAATGTTTCGCGCCTGGCACGATCCTGAGTGGCTGCAATGGATCCACGGACTTCCGACAGAGTTCCTGGTTCGGCAATTCACAGCTGGCCCAGAGTCTTTCGGCAGCCACAGGAAGCCAGCTGGGACTTCCCAATTCAACCCTGGGAACTGGCCTGGGGCCCAATTTTGTCTGGCAGTCAGGAAGCCCTGCCCAGTTCAACGAAAGCGCGCTTCCTTTCGATGGATTTGTGTGGGATCCGGTCCTGAACATTTCCTATTCCAGAGGAGGAAGCTGGAACAGCCTCACCGGCGGGTCCACGTACAGCACCGTGTGGATGGCCAAGGAAGTGGTGGCTCCGCGGCCCCTGGCCGGTCCCATCCTGCCGGTCAACAACGGCACCAGCGTCAACACCACCTCCAGCCTGCTCGCCGGCAGGCTTCTGCCCCAGTTCAAGGGCGGCACCCTGGCGGTGTCGGCCTCCGGCACGACGATGGCCAACAATTTCAGCCTGGATGACTCCAGCACCAATGCCATCGATGCCGCTGGCAACAACGCCACCTTCAGTGGTGTGTTCGCGGATCAGGCCGGCCTCCAGGGCAGCATCAACTTCAGAAACTCCGGTGCCAACGGAGCTGTCGTCCTTCTCAGCGGCCAAAGCACCTATCAGGGCCTCACGTCCATCTGGGACAACGCCACCGTGGACATCGGCATCACCAATGCCCTGCCCACCAGCACCGAGCTGATCCTCTTTGGCAATGGACGCCTCCGCCTCAGGGACAACAACCAGACCATTGAGGCCCTCGGTGGTGCCGGTGCCATCGAACTGGGAGCCGGCAACCTCACGCTGAATCTGAATGCCCCGTTCACGCGGAACTCCAGTGTGGACATCAGCGGCAGCGGCAACCTGATCAAGGACGGCAGCTACACCCAGGTGTTCAGTGGCGCCCTGGGCCACACCGGACAGACGCTCATCAATGGCGGAAGCCTGATCCTCAACGGCACCAGCACCTCGGATGTGCTGATCCAACCCAATGGTCTGCTCGGAGGCAACGGCGTCATCAGCGCCAATGTCCTCAACTTCGGCACGGTGTCTCCGGGTCAGCAGAGCATCGGCACCCTGACCATCAACGGAGGCTCCTATCTCCAGGACACGTCCGCCACCCTGGCCATCGATGTGGCCGGATCCGGCCAGAGTGATCTGCTGCAAGTGACGGGTACCGGCACAGGGCAGTTTCTGCTTCTGGAGGGAAACCTTCGCCTTTCGAGCTTTCAGGGAGCTCCCATCACCCCCGGAATGGTCTACACCGCGGTGACCGTTCCCCTTGGCACGGTCGGCGGGGACCCGGGCCTTTTTGCCGATACCGGCGGTGTGGCGGGGACCAGCGGCTTCCGGTTCGTGCGCGATGAGGATGCGGCCTTCACCCTGCTCGCCAATGGCACGGCCGTCGCCGATCCCGACAAGCTGCAATTCGGCTGGCTGCAGCTCAGCCCGACGGGCTCCGTGATCCCCACCAACAACCCGCCGGGAATCGCCACGATCGCCGCCGTGAAGCCGACGGGTGGCGCCCTGACCCAGGCCATCACCGGAACCATCCCCACCCTGCTGCAGCAGTGCACGGCGAACACCGGGAATGCCGCTGCCTGTCAATACAACCTGACCGTGGGTGGTTCCTCAGGAGCCAACGGACCCAATGGCAACAGCATCCCCACGGCCAAAGCCCTGGATGCCGGCATGTCTTCGGTGTACGCGGCCGCGAGCCAGGGGCTCCGGGGTGGTTTTTCAATCCCCACCATCAACGGCGGCTTCAGTGGCTATAGCAGCAACCAGGCCCTGGCGGCTGCTGTCACACCGGATTTCATCGCGGTCTACGGAGCCCTGTACAGCCTCCCCAACCGGGCCCAGCTGAACCAGGCCCTCCACTCCATGACCGCCGAGCCCTATGCCTCGATGCAGACGGTGGCCCTGGCGGCCCTGGAGCAGTTTCGCCGCCAGACCCTCTCCCTGGGCGAGAGCAACCAGGCCATCCGGCTGTTCACCGAAGCGGAGGTGTGCCGGGCCGCAGACGGCACCTTGATCCCCGCCGACCGCGATCCACGGCCCCTGGACTGCCAGCCCCTGAAGATCCCCCAGGCCAGCCGCTGGTCGCTGCTGATCGATGCCACCAACACCCAGGCGAGCATGACCGGCACCAACGATCTCTCCTCCCTCGACTACAACATCTTCCAGAGCAGCTACGGCCTCAAGTACGACATCTCCAGGCAATGGAGCGTTGGAGCCAACTTCGGCTATGGCCAGGCGAATCTCTACAACGTTGAATATGCCAACGCCTCCATCAGCTCGGATACCTACAGCGGCAGCCTCTGGGGCCTCTACCGACCATCCAGACCCTGGAAGATCAAGGGAATGGTCGGTTACACCAACTTCCAGTCCAGCGCCAACCGCACCATCAACTTCGGCAGCCTTGACCGCATCGCCACCGCCAGCTTTGGCGGTACGGGCTTCACCACGGCCCTGCAGGCCGAATACGACTGGATCCTCTCGGCGGACAAGGCCGATCGCAACGCCGTCCGGCTCAGGCCCAACGCCACGGTGGCCTACAGCCGTTACACCCAGGGGGGCTTCTCCGAATCGGGCGCCCAGTCGCTCAATCTCAGCGTCGACGGTCACAGCGCCGATTCCCTCGTCTTCGGCATCGGCTTCACCCTGGAAACACCCCTGCAGCTGAGCAGCAGCACCCGCCTGATCCCCCGGCTCTCGCTGGGCTACGCGTATGACGCCTACGGGGGCACCCATCCCGATCAGGAGCAGCAGCTGACGGCCTCCTTCGCGGAGGTCCCGGCCCTGGGAGCGATCGACGTGCTGGGCCAGAACCGCGGTGCCAACGACCTCAACGTCGGTCTGAACGTGGAACTGGAAACCTCCGACCAGTTCTCCTTCTACGCCGGGGTGGCCGGCTCCTTCCGAAGCAACGTCGATGAACTCAGCTATGGCGCCGGACTGCGCTGGCGCTTCGGGGGGCCGCCCCGGGCTGCCGTCGCCAAGGGCGGCGCCGTTGCCGCACCGGCCCTGGAGACACCCGTGCCCGTGCCATCCGAACCCGTCGCTCCGGCCAGCCCGGGCCTCCGGTGAGCAGGATCGGGAGAACTCCGCCTGTCAGACCGATGGAGCCACCATGCCGCCGCGAAGAACTCCGAGCGGCGGGCTGGGCCGAGCAGGATCTCCGCCGCTACGAACGACTGTGGGCCTACCGCAGCCGCTGGGGTGCCGCGAACCTTGACCCCGACGAGCGGCGCTTTCTGCGCAGCGCCGAAGCCGCCCTGTCCCGGGACCGGCCCCCTGCCGCGCCGGCGATCGGCGCTGGCCTGGTGGATGGTCCCCAGGGTTGCTTCGTGGCACTGGACTTCGAGACGGCCGATCAGGGCCGGGACAGTGCCTGCTCGATCGCCCTGGTGCGGGTGGAGGGGCGGGCCATCGTGCGCCGGGAGCATCACCTGATCCGGCCGCCGCGTCGGACGTTCCAGTTCACCTCCATCCACGGGATCAGCTGGTCGCAGGTGGCCGATGCGCCCTGCTTCGCCGAGCTCTGGCCCCAGCTGGCGGCCTGTCTGGATGGGGCCCGGTTCATCGCCGCCCACAACGCCAGCTTCGATGCCGGTGTGCTGCGGGCCTGCTGCGAGCAGGCCGGCCTGCGCCCCCCAGCCCAGCCCTTCGTCTGCACCGTGCAGGTGGCCCGGCAGGCCTGGAATCTGCGGCCCACCAAGCTCCCGGATGTGTGCCGGCATCTGGGTCTGCCGCTCCGGCACCACGATGCCCTCTCCGATGCGGAGGCCTGCGCCGGCATCGTGCTGGCGGCCGGTCAGGAGGTGACGGCCGGCTTTGCCCGCAGCCGCTGAGGCCGCCCCCTCAGGCTCCAGAGCAGGGCCGGAAAGAAGCCGAGGAGCCACACGCGCAGAACGGCCATCAGCGGAAGGCGCTCACCAGGTCGGAGACATTGCGGCGCATCACCGCGCCGTAGGTGGCCGCGTTGCGGGAGGCCTCCTCGGTGCCCGTCTCCATCGGATCGAAGACGCTGATGCGGATCCCCAGATCCCCGGCCAGGGCGTTGAAGGAGCGGTTGCCCTGCTGGGGCTCACTGAGCAGGGCCCGCAGCTGGGTGCGCTTCACCGTCTCCGCCACCCGGGCCAGATCCGCCGGCGAGGGGTTCTGCTCCGGCACATCCACCAGGTACGAGGCCTTGAGGCCGTAGCGGTCGGCGAAGTAGGGGGCGAAGTCGTGCAGGACCACGAAGGTCTTGCCCCGGAACGGCGCCAGTTGCTTCTCGAATTCCGTGTTGAGCTGGCGCAGCTGGCCGCTGAAGGCGGCGGCGTTGCGGCGGTAGCCGTCGGCGCAGGCCGGATCGGCGGCGATCAGGCCGTCACGGATGTTGTCCACCTGCTGGGCGGCGCGCACCGGATCGAGCCAGATGTGGGGATTGATCGGGCCATGGCCGTGGCCGTGGTCGTCGTGGCCGTGGTCGTCGTGGGCCTCCGCCTTGGCCTCACCGCTCGCCTGCGGGTTTTCCAGGGTGGCGATGCCGCGGCTGGAGTCGATCACCTTCAGGTCGGGGTTCTCGGCGCCCTTGACCAGCTTGTCGAGGAAGGACTCCATCTCCAGGCCGTTCTTGACCAGCACCCGGGCGTTCTTCAGGGCCGCCACATCCCCCGGCCTGGCCTGGAAATCGTGGGGGCCGCTGGCGGCGGGGATCAGGGCCGTCACCTCGGCGCAGTCGCCGGCCACGGCCCGGGTGAACAGGGTCATCGGCAGGAAGGTGGTCACCACCCGGGGGCGATCGGCCCGGCCGGCCTGGACTTGCGGCGCCTGCACCGCGGGGCGGCAGCCCAGCAGCAGGGCGGACAGCCCCGCGGCCAGGGCCAGGACGGGACGGCGGGATG
The DNA here is from genome assembly GCA_943369455.1 of Synechococcus sp. UW140. GTDB lineage: Bacteria > Cyanobacteriota > Cyanobacteriia > PCC-6307 > Cyanobiaceae > Cyanobium. Next base: position 67,960 of record CALRND020000010.1, on the reverse strand, counting down.
GGGCCTGGCGCGACCGAAGCGGCATCCGATAGGTATGGGAATCATTTTCAAGCTAGCAGCCCCGGTCCCCCCCCCTGGCCTCCCCGCCGGCCATCCCGCCGCCCCGTCCGACAAACCGCTTCCATCACTACCGCCCCGCCGCCATGACCTGCCTACGGTTTGCACCTGAGGATCAGCCCGATGGCCCCGGAACGCTTCTTCCTCGAGCTGGATCCGCCCCACGGCGCCATGGCCGACTGGCCCCACGTGGTGATCGTGGGCGGTGGCTTCGCCGGGCTCAAGGCCTGCCATGTCCTGGCGGGACAGCCGGTGCGCGTGACCCTGATCGACAAGCGCAACTTCAACCTCTTTCAGCCCCTGCTGTACCAGGTGGCCTCCGGCCTGGTGTCGGAGGCGGATGTGGCGTCCCCCCTGCGGCAGATGGTGGGCCAGGCCCCCAACATCCAGATCCTGCTGGGCGAGGTGGTCGACATTGACACCGACGCCCGGGAGGTGGTGTTCAACGACCACCGCTACGCCTACGACCACCTGATCCTGGCCAGCGGTTCGGGCAGCACCTACTTCGGCCACGAGGAGTGGCGGCCCCTGGCGCCGCCGATGAAGATCCTCGAGCACGCCGATGAGATCCGCCGCCGGCTGCTGATGGCCCTCGAGGAGGCCGAGCAGACCAGGGATCCCGAGCGGCGCCGCTTCCTGCAGTCGGTGGTGGTGGTGGGGGCCGGGCCGGCGGGCTGCGAGCTGGCCGGCTCCCTGATCGAGCTGATGCACCGCGCCGTGGAGCGGGACTTCAAGCAGCTCGACCGCGCCCAGTGCCGGGTGATCCTGCTGGATGCGGTGGATCGGGTGCTGCCGGCGATGGCGGCCGATCTCTCCGCTGACGCCGCGGCCTACCTGGAGCGGGCCGGCGTCGAGCTGCGGCTGAACTCCATGGTGGCCGCCATCGAACCGGGCCGGGTGATCCTGCGGCGCCCCCCGGAGGCCTCCCCTGGCGAGGCGGACGCCGGCGGCGCTGGCCTCGGCGACCTGGAGGCCGCCACGATCTGCTGGACCGCCGGGGTGCGCGCCTCCCGGCTGGGCCGGCTGCTGGCCGAACGCACCGGCGCCCCCGTCGACCGGGGCGGACGGCTGCAGGTGGAGGTCGACTTCTCCCTGCCGGCTCACCCGGAGATCCGGGCGGTGGGGGATCTCTGCCACTACGCCCACACCGGCGACGGCCGGGTGCTGCCGGGCATGGCGGGCCCGGCGGTGCAGATGGGCGGCTGGGTGGCCCGCGACATCCTGGCGGGCCTGGAAGGACGCCGCAGCGCGCCGTTCCGCTGGTTCGACCTCGGCAGCATGGCCGTGATCGGCCCCTGGTATGCGGTGGCGGATCTGCGCGGGCTGCACGTGAGCGGGCTGGCGGGCTGGATCCTGTGGGCCCTGGCCCATCTGGCCTTCATCCCCGACACCGAGAACCGCATCGCCCTGTTCAGCAAGTGGATGTGGCAGATCGCCACCCGCCAGCGCACGGCCCTGTTGATCACCGGCCGTCCCGATCAGCACCTCGGTGTGGATGTGGGGCTGGAGCGGGCCGTGCCCCCGGATGGCGTGACTCAGTCGCCGGAGGCTTCCCCCCCCGGACCCTTGAACCGGTTGATCAGCACCCCCAGGATCACGGCGATGTAGAGCGGCCCGGCGATCCCCAGCACCACGCTGGCCATGCGCGCCGGGGGCCGGGCCGGGGTGATGTCGCCATAACCGGTGGTGGTGAGGCTGACGAAGGCGAAGTAGTTGATGCGGGCGAAATCCAGCTGCCAGACGCTTTCGGCGGCCGCCCCCGGATGGGAGCGAACGATTGCGGCCTGGCCATCGGCGGTGTTGGCCAGGAAGCTGCCGGGCTCGATCGTCTCCAGCACGCTCAGCACCAGGCCACCACTGAGGCCTAGCAGCAGGTAGCCAGCCACTGCCCCGGCCACCACCGGACTGGTGGCCCGGGGCTCCCGGCCCAGGGTCCGCACAAGCCGCACCAGGCTCCAGCCGATGAACAGCGTGGTGATCAGCAGCAGGGGCACCCCGGACAGCCGCTGCGACGCGGGGGTCAGCAGCCAGTACAGCTGCAGGAAGGGGTTGGTGCATCCCAGCGCCAGGAACAGGCGGTCGCTCCAGGAGCGCCCGACGCCACCGGCCAGACACCCGCTCAGTTCCACGGTGGTGAGCACCGTGATCAGGAGGTAGCTCACCGATCCGACCAGGCTCAGCGTCTGGGGAAACGCCAGGCTGAGCATCACCAGCAGGCAGAGCGCCAGCAGCCGGCGGTAGAAGCGGTGCCGCCGGCGCGCCAGAACGGCCGGCGACGCCGGCGCTGCCAGGGGGCGGATCACGGCGGCGATGGACTCGGAACCGACAAGGTAGGCCGCGCTTCGGCGACAGCCAGCGCCCCTCAGACGCAGGGGTGGATCACCGCCTGATACTGGACACATCCGCAAGGACTCCGATGGCCTTCCGCTTCCGGCCCGTCTCCCGCCTGCTGCCCGCCGCCGCGGGGCTCCTGCTGGCGATGGCCCCCCTGGCCCCGTCCCTGGCCCAGGGCATCCCCTTCAACGAGATCCGGGCCCTCAACCTGGCCCGCAACGCGGCCGTGCTCAGCAATGGCGGGCTGACGGTCTACACCCCGGCCAACTGCATGTTCAGCACCTCGGCGGCCACCAACCCCTGCCTGGTGCGCAGCGACGCCGACGGCTTTGTCTACCGCTTCCTCGGAGGCCCCCCCGGCTGGGAGGCCAAGGGCCTGCCGGCCACCACGGAAACGGAGATCAAGATCGCCCCGGACGGCCGCACGGTGGTGGCGATCCTCTACAACGGCCCGCCCCGCACCCGCTGATCCCGGCGGTCGGCCCGGGGAAAGCGGCCTAACCTCCCACCAGCCTCCCCAAGCCCTTGTCCGTCCCCGCTTCCCCCACCCTGCGCTGGGTCACTGCCGGCCTGCTGCTGGTGGCCGCCGTCCTCTGCCTGGCGCTTCCCTTCGTGTCGGCCACCCTGCTGACCATCGCCCTCGGTGGAGTTTCAGCGGCGGCGGGCGTCTCCCAGCTGCTGCGGCTCACCTCGGCCGATGACACCCGCAGCAAGGTGTTCCGCGCCATCTCAGGGGTGCTGTATGTGGTGGGCGGCATCGGTCTGGTGGCCTTCCCAGTGGCCAGCACCGTGAGCCTGACCCTCTTCATCGGCGTCCTGCTGGCGGTCGAGGGGGTGATGGAGCTGGCGGGCGCCGCCGCCGGCGCCGGGCCGGCCCGGGGCCTGGTGCTGCTCGATGGCATCGTCACCGTGGTGCTGGGCGGGATGCTGATCGCCGAGTGGCCCTCCGACAGCCTCTGGGCCATCGGCACCCTGTTCGGCTTCGGCCTGGCCTTCTCCACCTTCAACCTGATCACCGCCCCCGCGGCTCCCCAGGCCTGAGGGCTGGGGCTCATTCGGCCACGGCCGGACCTTCGGCCCGGCGTGGATCCACCGAGCCCAGGCTGCCGCCCCCCGCCAGCACCTCGACGCTGTTGGCCGCCCCCATGGCCGGGACCCGGCGGACGCCGTGGCCCATGGCCTCCAGCAGGCGGCGGCTGTCGGGGCTGAGGCCTTCTTCTGCATCGATCCGGTCGGGCCAGAGCTGGCTGTGGATGCGGGGGGCGGCCACGGCACCGGCCAGGTTGAGGCCATGCACCATCCGGTTGAGCAGCACCTGGAGGATGGTGGTGATGATGCGGCTGCCGCCGGGGCTGCCGGTGGCGAGCCAGGGGCGGCCATCGGGCCGGAACACCAGGGTGGGGGCCATCGAGCTGAGCGGGCGCTTGCCCGGTGCGATGGCGTTGGCCGTCCCCTGGCGCAGACCGAAGGCGTTGGCGCTGCCTGGGAGGGCGGTGAAGTCGTCCATCTCGTTGTTGAGCAGGAAGCCCATCCCCGGCACGCTGATGCCGTTGCCGTAGGGGAAGTTGAGGGTGGTGGTGAGGGCCGCCAGGCCGCCCTGGCGGTCGGCCACCGAGAGGTGGGTGGTGTTGGTGCCTTCTGTGGCGGCGGCCGCCTCCAGCTTCGGGGCCGGGGTGTGGCGCTGCGGATCGATGCGGCGGCGCAGCGCCTCAAGGTGGGCCGGCGACAGCAACCGTTCCACCGGCACCGGCACCTGGTCGGGGTCGCCGAGCAGGGCGTTGCGGTCGCGGTAGGCCAGGTTCATCGCCTCGGCCATGGGGTGGAGGCTGGCGGCACTGTTCAGGCCGGTGGTCGCCAGATCGAAGGGCTCGAGGATCCCCAGCAGCTGCAGCAGGGTGAGCCCGCCCCCGGGCGGCGGCATGGTGAGCACCGCATGGCCGCGGAACTCCCGCCGCAGGGGCCGCACCAGCCGGGCCCGGTAGGCGCGCAGGTCGCCATGGGTGATCAGGCCACCACCCCGCTCCATGGCCGCCATCAGGGCGTCGGCCACCGGCCCCCGGTAGAAGCCCTTCTCCCCCTCGGCGGCGATGCGCCGCAGGCTGGCCGCCAGCTCGCTCTGGCGCAGCAGCGTGCCCGGCACCGGCGGCGGCAGGAACAGGCTTCGGGAGACGGGGTCGGCCTGCAGCCGCGGGGCGGCAGCGGCCAGCGAATCGCTCAGCTCGCGGCTCACCGGGAAGCCCTGGGCCGCCAGCCGGATCGCCGGCGCCATCACCTGGGCCAGGGGCAGGCGGCCGTAGCAGCGCTGGGCCAGGGCGAGGCCGGCGACGCTGCCGGGCACAGCGGTGCTGAGCAGGCTGCGGGTGGCGCGGGCCCGGTCCACCTGGCCGTCGGGGCCGAGAAACATGGTGGCCGTGGCCGCCGCCGGGGCCGTCTCGCGGAAGTTCACCGCCACCGCCGTGCCGCCGCCGATGGCCAGCTCGGGCCCGCTCGTTTGCTTGCCAGCAGGTGCCCCGTTCAGGCAGCCCCGCTGATGGGCCGGCGAGGGGCCCGGTAGCCAGAGCAGCAGGAAGCCGCCGCCGCCCAGGTTGCCGGCCTGGGGCAGGGTGACCGCCAGGGCGAAGGCGGTGGCCACCGCCCCATCCACCGCGTTGCCCCCTTGGCGCAGGATCGCCGCCCCCGCCGCCGAGGCCAGCGGCTCCTGGGCCGCCACCAGCCCCCGGGCCGACCACTGGGGCCGGAAGCGCTGCTCGCCCTCCAGCAGCACGTTATTCTCGGCGGCACCGGCGGCCGGTGTCACCAGCAGCAGCACCGCCCCGATGGCGACCCGGCGAACCGCCCTCACAGCGGGGCTCCGTAGCCGCCGCCGCCGGGGGTGGCGATCTCCAGCAGGTCGCCCGGCGCAACGGCCACCTGATCGCAGCCGGCCAGCTCCTCCAGCCGGCCATCGGCCCGCTCCAGCCGGTTGCGCCCCACCGCCCCATCGCCACCACCGGCCAGGCCGAAGGGGGGCACCCGCCGGGAGGCCGAGAGGATGGCGACGGTCATCGGCGCCAGGAAGCGCAGCCGCCGCACCACCCCGTCACCGCCCCTCCAGCGGCCGGCGCCACCGCTACCGCGGCGGATGGCGAAGCGCTCCAGTCGCACCGGGAAGCGGTCTTCGAGGATCTCCGGATCGGTGAGGCGCGAGTTGGTCATGTGGCTCTGGACGGCATCGGCCCCGGCAAAGCCGCGACCGTCGGGCTGAACCCCGGCGCCGGTACCGCCGCAGATGGTCTCGTAGTACTGGCGCTGGGCATCGCCGAAGCTGAGGTTGTTCATCGTGCCCTGGGCCGCCGCCATCACCCCCAGCGCCCCGAACAGGGCATTGGTGACCGCCTGGGAGGTTTCCACATTGCCGGCCACCACCGCCGCCGGCGGCAGCGGATGGAGCAGGCACCCCTCCGGCACGACCAGCTCAATCGGTTCGAAACAGCCGGCGTTGAGCGGGATCGGGCGGCCCACCAGGCAGCGGAACACGTAGAGCACCGCCGCCTTGGTGATCGCCAGCGGTGCGTTGAAGTTGCCCTCCTGCTGGGGGGAGGTGCCGCTGAAGTCGATCCGGGCCCGGCGGGCGGCCCGGTCGATGCGGACGGCCACAACGATGCGGCTGCCGTTGTCCAACTCGACGCTGTGGTCGCCGTCCCTGAGGCGGGCGATCGCGTCACGCACAGCCTCGGCCGCATTGGCCAGCACGTGGCCCAGGTAGGCGCTCACCTCCCTGATGCCGTCACGGCTCAGCAGCCGCTGCAGTTCGCTCTCCCCCAGCCGGTTGGCCGCCACCTGGGCCTGCAGATCGGCCAGCAGCTGGTCGGGGTTGCGCACCGGGTGGGGGCCGGCGGCCAGCCGCTGCCGCCAGCCCTCCGCATCGAACTGGCCCTGGCGCAGCAGCGGCACGTGGCGCAGCAGCAACCCCTCCTCTTCGATCCGGCGGCTGAAGGGGGGCATGGAGCCAGGGGTGAGGCCGCCCACGTCGGCGTGGTGGCCGCGGCAGGCGACGAACAGCAGCGGCGCCGCCCCGCCCTCGGGGGGGAACACCGGCGTGATCACGGTGATGTCGGGCAGGTGGGTGCCGCCGTCGAAGGGGTCGTTGGCGGCGTAGGCATCGCCCGGCGCCAGGGGCGGCAGGCTGCCGGCGGCCACGGCGGCCAGCAGGCTGGCGACGCTGTCCCCCATCGAGCCGAGGTGTACGGGGATGTGCGGAGCATTGGCCACCAGCCGGCCGGCGCCATCGAACAGGGCGCAGGAGAAGTCGAGCCGCTCGCGGATGTTCACCGAGCGACTGCACTGGCGCAGCCGCTCCCCCATCTGCTCGGCGATGGCACTGAAGCGGTGGTTGTAGAGCTCCAGCCGCACCGGATCCACCGCTTGGTCGCTGCTGGTGGCCAAGGACGCACCGGCGGGCGGTGCCTGCCGCTCCAGCAGCAGCTCACCCCCCGCCAGCACCCGGCCGCCCCAGCCAGGCTCCAGCACCGTGGTGCCCGTGGGCTCCACCACCAGGGCCGGCCCCGCCAACCGCTGGCCTGCCGCCAGCTGCTCCCGGCGCCAGAGGGGCACCTGGCGCCAGACCATCCCGGCGCCGGCAGCGGCGCCGTGCTCCTCCGCCAGGCAAAGGGGCACCCACTCGGAAGGCTCGGGCGGATCCGCCACCTCTGGGAGTTCCGCGGCCCGGACGACCCCAGCCGGGGTCTCGGCGGCTGGAGCGCCCACCTCCACCTGGAGCCGCTCCACCACCAGCGGCTCGTCCGGCACCACGAAGCCGAAGCGCTTCCGGTGGCGGGCCTCGAAACCCGTACGCAGCGCCAGCACCCCTTCAGGCGAACCGGCGGACCAGGGCAGCTCCAGCCCCTGGTCGCTGCCGCGGTAGCGCAGCTCCAGACGGGCCTGCCAGCGGGGCGCCTGGCCGGGCGCCAGATCACCGCTGGTGCGCAGCTCGGCGGTGGCTTCGGCCACCAGCGCCTCGATCTCCCGCTCCAGCTGGGGAAGCAGGGCCGGCTCGAGGGGTTGCCGCAGAGTGCGCTCCCGCAGCAGGGAGGGGCGGGCCAGGCCGATGCCGTAGGCCGAGAGCACCCCGGCCAGGGGATGGAGCAGCACCCGGGTGAGGCCGAGGGCGTCGGCCAGGGGGCAGGTGAGCTGGCCGCCGGCGCTGCCGAAGGTGACGAGCACGGCGCCACGCAGGTCGTGGCCCCGCTGGATCGAGATGCGCCGGATCGCCTCGGCCATGCGCTCGATGGCGATCGTCAGCGCCCCCTGGGCCGCCACCTCCGGCCCGGCCACCCCCAGCTGGCGGGCCAGGGCCTTGAAGCGCTCGACCACCACCCCCCGATCGGCCGGCTGGTCGCCGCCGGGGCCGAACAGGCGCGGCAGCGCGTTCACAGGGAGCCGGCCGAGCAGCAAGTTGGCGTCGGTGATCGCCAGGGGCCCTCCGCGGCCGTAGCTGGCGGGGCCGGGGTTCGCGCCGGCCGAGCGGGGGCCCACCTGCAGGCGCCCGTCTTGCACCTGCAGCACCGAGCCGCCACCCGCCGCCACCGTGTGGATCGGCAGCATCGGCGCCAGCAGCCGCAGGCCGTCGATCTCCGTGTCGCTGCTGCGCTCCCAGGCGGCCTCGCCGCGGCTGCCATCGAAGTGGAAGACGTCACTGGAGGTGCCGCCCATGTCGAAGCCGAGGATCGGGACGTCGCCGAATCCGGCCGCCTCCGCCACCGCGACGGCCGCCACCATGCCGCCGGCGGGGCCGGAGAGGATCGTGTCCTTGGCCTGGAGCAGGGCGGGCGCGCGCAGGGCCCCGGCGGAGGTCATCACCCGCAGCGGGATGGCCGCCCCGATGGCGGCGCGCACCTGATCGAGATAGGCCCCCAGCACGGGGCCCAGGGAGGCCTCGAGCACGCTGGTGTCGAGGCGGGGCACCAGCCGGGGCTGGCGGCTGAGCTGGTGGGAGAGCACCACCGGGCCAAAGCCTTTCGTCGCCAGCCAGGTCCCCAGGGCCTGCTCATGGACCGGGTGGCGACCGGCATGGAGCAGGGCCACGGCCACGCTGCGGAAGCCGTCGGAACGGGCCTGGGCGAGGGACTGCTCCAGCGCTTCATCCAGCTGCAACGGCTCAAGTTCCACCCCATCAGCCGCCAGCCGGCCGCCCACTTCGATCACCCGCAGGGGCGGGGGCTCGGGCCGCCGGATCTCGAGAGCAAAGAGGTTGGGGCGGTGCTGGTCGCCGATGCGCTGCAGGTCGGCGAAGCCGCGCGTCACCAGCAGCAGCACCGGCGCCCCCTGGTGCTCCAGCAGGGCATTGGTGGCCACGGTGGTGCCCAGCCGCAACTCCGAGACGAGCCCGGCGGGGATGGGCTGGTCCGGCACCAGCTCCAGCAACTCCCGCAGGGCGGCCACGGCGGGATCCTGCGGAGCGGTGCCATCGGCCGGGCGCGGCGGATCGGAGAGCCGCTTGCGCACCAGTAGCTCGCCGCTGGGCGTGCGGGCCACCACATCGGTGAAGGTGCCGCCGCGGTCGATCCAGAAGCGCCAGCCCTTAAGCGTCACGGCTGGGGGTCAAGGCAGTGGCAGAGGGGGCGCACCGGAATCTGCGCAAAGGGGCCCTCCCACAATGAAGCGCTGCTGCTCGAACACCCCTGCAGCACATCTGCATCAATCATGAAGATGCATCCGATTAGACGGCACAGAGAAACCTAAAAACCAACAATGATAGTGAAGTAGGAGCAAGTCGCAATGAAGCCGGCAAGCCTTCACGGGTCTTCAGCGGTCTTCATTGGGGTGCTCGCAACAGCATTGCTGGTACAACCGCCAGCCGCTTTCGCTCTGGACTTGATCTTCGTCTTTGATGGACTGATCGGCACCTTTCGCCATCTTGAAGCTGGAACCGCCACGGCTGTCCCTCCCGCCGAAGTCGAAATGAATTTCGCCTCGTCCTCAGGATCGCCCAAGGGGCGCTACGCCAAAGCTCCGCGTTGCATCCTTCCAGACTGCGGCTACGTCTCGGTGACGGCCGACGGATCCATCTTCACAACCCCAACTCGCTTCCATGGCCATAAGGATGGTTGGCAACTTCTGATCACGTCCCCTTCCCCGTCACCATCTCCATGGCCCCTGTTTGGAACCCTGATGTATTGCCCAGGCTATGAAGTGGACGGCGATCCTGAGAGGTGTCCGGCTCCGGGCCCAGGCACCGAGCCCCGGTCCGGATGGCTGACACCACCCCCCCATGGCGATCCCGGAGACAACGGCGTCCCAGGTCCGCTTCCCATCCTGGGCGTTGCCGCAGCGTTCGGGTTCAGCCGAACGCTGAGAAGCAGGATCCGAAACAGCCCTCAGCGGTAATTCTCAAACTGCAGCGGCACCTCCAGGTCCTCGGCCCGCAGCAGGGTGATCACCTGCTGCAGGTCGTCCTTGTTCTTGCCGGTCACCCGCAGGCTCTCGCCCTGGATCGCCACGGTCACCTTCTTGACCTCATCGCGCACCTTCTTGCTGAGCTTCTTGGCCAGCTCCTGGCTGAGGCCCTTGCGCAGCTTGACCACCTGCTTCACCCGGTTGCCGCCCACCGGCTCGGGGGTCTGCAGGTCGAAGATCTTCAGCGACAGGTTGCGCTTGGTGGCCTTCTGGCGCAGCACATCAACCACCGCATCGAGGGTCATGTCGCTGGCGGTGGTGATCGTCAGGCTGGCCTCCTCCACGTCGATCTCGGTGTTGGAGTCCTTGAGGTCGTAGCGCTGGCCCACCTCCCGGCGCACCTGGTCGACGGCGTTCACCAGCTCCTGGCGGTCGAAGTCGGAGACGACATCGAAGGAATAGCTGTCGGCCATGGCGCAGGCGAAGGCAAGGCAGCGCCAGCCTAGAAAAGAGACCCCAGCCGCCTCGTTTCGATGGCCACCTCCCTGCTCAGCCCCCTCCTGGCGGCCAGCGTCGCCCTGCCGGTGCTGCCGGCGGCCGCCGGTGGGCCCTTCGCCTGGTCACTGGTGCTCTCGGGAGCCGTGGTGGTGCTCAGCCTGATCCCCCTGGGGGCCGCCCGCTCCCAGGCCGACTTCACCCCCTCCGACCTGGCGGCGCCGCGGGCGATGTTCGAGCGGCTGCCGGCCTGGGGCAAGCGGGCCAACTGGGCCCACCAGAACAGCTTCGAGGCCTTCACCCTGCACGCCCCCGCCTGCCTGCTGTGTCTGCTGGTGGCCCCGTCGGTGCTGGCGGCCGCCCCGTGGGTCCCCCTGGTGGCCTGGCTGCACCCTGCCCTGCGTCTGGGCTACATCGGGGCCTACGTGGCCAACCTGCCGCCCCTGCGCAGCCTCTGCTGGGCCGGCGGCATTCTCTGCACCGCCCTGCTGTATTCCGAAGGCCTGCGGGCGGTGCTGCGCAGCTGAGTCAGCTGCCGCCCTTCTCCTGCAGCCCCTTGAGGGCCGCCAGCAGCGAGGCCGGGCTCTGGGGATCCACCATCAACACCGATCCCCCGTGGGCGGCCGCCATCTGCTGGCCCATGGCCATCCAGTCCTTGGCCAGCAGCAGCCGCAGGCTTTCAGCCGCCGCCGGATGGGCCTCGATCACGGCCGCCAGCTGGGTGGCCGACTCGGCCCGCGCCTTGGCCAGCAGCAGCTGCTGCTTGGCCTGGGCATCGGCATCGAGCAGCACGGCCTCCTGCTTGGCCTTGGCATCCAGCACCAGGGCCTCGGCCCGGCCCCGGGCCGCGTTCACCTGGGATTCCCGCTCCCCCTCGGAGCGCAGGATCGCCGCCCGCTTCTCGCGCTCGGCGGTCATCTGCTGCTCCATCGCCTGCTGCACCCCCTGGGAGGGCTGGATGTCGCGCAGCTCCACCCGGGTCACCTTCACGCCCCAGGGATCGGTGGCCTGATCCAGTTCCTGCAACAGGGTCTCGTTCACCTCCTGGCGGGTGGTGAACGTCTGGTCGAGGTCGAGCTTGCCCATCTCGGCCCGGATCTGGGTGAGCACCAGGTTGACCATGGCCGCCTGCAGGTTGTCGACGGCGTAGTAGGCGCGGGCGTGCTCCAGCAGCTGCCAGTACACCACCGCATCCACCTCGATCGAGACGTTGTCGCGGGTGATGCACTGCTGGGGGGGGATGTCGAGCACCCGCTCCTTCAGCGATTCGTGGCTGACCACCCGCTCCATGCCGGGGATCACCAGCGAAAGGCCTGGGCGCAGCTCCCGGTCGTACTTGCCGAGGCGCTCCACCAGCATCGAGCGACTGCTGCTGGTGACCTTGATGCCGCTGATGCCCAGACCGCCGAGCACCAGGAGCACCGGAATGAGGAGCGCTTCCATGCAGGCTTCTTCACTGGCGCCACGCTAGGCAGGATGGGGGCGAGGGCCAACCTTCCCGTTGGTTTCGTTGTTCCTCCGTCACCGCCCCTGAGCCCGCCGCCGATGCCCGCACCCCCGATCCTCTGGCTCGCCCTGGCGGGGGTGCTGCTGCTGCTGGAGCTGGTGGGCGCCGACGGCGACGGTCTGCTGCTGATCGCTGCCGTGGCGGCCCTGCTGCTCACCCTCGTCGCCATCCTGGCGCCGGTGGTGCCGCCCCTGGCCCAGCTGCTCCTCTTCGCCGTGCTGGTAGGCACGGGCTACGTCTGGCTGCGGCGCTGGTCGGCCCGCCGCCAGGCCCGCACCATCCCCCCCGGCGCCCGCGCCGAACTGGCGGAGGTGACCACGGCCTTCGATGCCAGCGGCGAGGGGCGGGTGCGCTGGCAGGGCCAGAGCTGGGCCGCCCAGAACCTGGCCCCCGACCAGCTCCTGCCCCCCGGCGCCCAGGTGACGGTGATGGGCCGGGAGGGAACGCGGCTGCAGGTGCTGCCCCGCCAGGAGAATCTGCTGGGCTGAAACCCGGCTGGACCGAAACCGGCGGCTCAGTCGAAGAACATCAGGCTGACCACCTTGCCCATGTCCTCGGCGGTGCGGCAGCTGGAGAGCAGGGTCTCGCTGTCGTGGAAGGCGTAGCAGATCAGCTGGTCGCAGCGGTTGATGATCTCCTGGTTGCAGAGGCTGCTGGCCATGGGCAGGGGCAGCTCGTCGTTCTCGGGCTTCTCCACCAGGTGCAGCACCCGCTCCAGCTGGCTGCGGGATTCGCCCGGCTGGCGCTCCAGGCTCTGGGGCAGCAGCACGGTGAGGCGGGCCGGGTCCACCTCCAGCACGCTGCGGATCACGGCCGCATTGACCCCCTGGGCCCCGGAGGTGATCAGGTTGTGGCCCTCCTGGGCCAGGGAGCGGGCCACCAGCTCCACCAGGTGGATCGACACCACCGGCACATGGCGGCTGCCGAGAAAGGCGATTCTGCGTTTGCCCCGGTCCTGGAGCATGGCCAGCTCCTGGGCGAGCGTATCGATCCGGTCCAGGGCCGGAAGATCTAGGGACCGGGTCACCCGTTATCGACAACCAACGAACTGAAACTAGCAGCGCCCTCAGGCATGGACCGCCAGACGCAGGCGGCGGAACAGCCGTTCGAAGTGGCAGTTCTCTTCCACCAGCCGGATCGCGTAGGTGGCCTTCACCGCTTCGTGCAGCCGCACATGGCCGATGGCGGCATCGATCACCTCGACGGTGGTGAGGGTGTCGTGGTCGACCTTGAGCACCGGCACTTCCAGCTCCTCAGCCCGGCTGATCAGCTGGGGCAGGGGCTCACCGGCCCCGGTGAGGATCAGGCACTGGGTGGAGGCCTCCAGGGCCGCCAGCTGGATGTCGGTGCGGTCGGCGCCGGTGACCACGGCCATGTTGCGGCGGCGCCGGAAGAACTCCATCGCCGAGTTGACGTTCATGGCGCCGATCGAGAGGGTCTCCACCAGCAGGTCGAGGCCGTCGTGGCAGCAGAGCACGGTGGCCTCGAGCCGGCGGGCCAGCTCCTCCACCGTGACGCTGCGCAGCAGGGGGCTGCGGGGCATCACGCCCAGCACCGGGATGCCGAGCCGCTCCAGGGCCGGCAGCACCGCCTCGCGCACCTCCGGCACCACCTCGGGCAGCACGGCGTTGAGCACCACGCCCGCCAGCAGATCCCCCAGCTGGTGCCGGGCCTCCAGCAGGGCATCGACGCTGCGGCTGTCGCTCCAGTTGTGCACCAGCAGGACCGGGGCCTGCAGGGCCTGGGCCAGCTGCACCAGGCCCAGGCCGTAGAGCTGGCCTTCGCTGAGGCTGCCGGCCCCCTCCAGCAGCACCAGCCGGTCGGCGTCGTCGTGGATGCGCCGCTGCAGAAGCGCCAGCCCCTCACCCGGGGCCAGATCCCCCGCCAGCAGGCGGGCCCGGGCGGTCGCCGGCTCCAGCACGTCCAGCGAAGGGATCAGCTGCTCCGGCTCCAGCCCGAGGGTGGCGCCGATGAAGCGCACATCCGGATCCAGCAGCGGGTTGCCCGGCGCCCCATCGGTGGGGGCGTCGAGGGGGTCATCCATGCAGGTGGCCAGCGGCTTGCCGAAGGCGAGCGGCACGCCCTGGCGGGCGAGCTGGCGGCCCAGACCCAGCACCACCGCCGACTTGCCGCTGAAGGGTTCACAGGAGCCGATCAGCAGGGGGATGGACATGGTGTGACCTCGCCGGGACCCGCAGGTGCCGGGCAATCTAGGCAGCACGACCACCGCAGGCCGATGCCGGACCCCTCGAACGAAGCGCTCACCGTGGCCGTCACCGGTGCCAGCGGCGCCCTCGGCCAGGCCCTGCTGCGCCGCTGGCACCGCCGCGGCACCCGGCTGATCGCCCTCACCCACAGCCCGGCCCCGCTGCAGCTGGCAGGCCCGGACGGGCAGCCGATCCCCCTGCGCCAGGTGCACTGGCAGGTGGGCGAGGAGGCGGCCCTGGAATCCCTGCTCGCGGAGGTGGACCTGCTGGTGATCAACCACGGCATCAATGTCCATGGCGACGGCAGCGCCGAGGCGACCGGCCGTTCCCTGGAGGTCAACGCCCTGAGCGCCTGGCGGCTGCTTGAGCTGTTCGCCGGGGTGGTGCAGCGACGGGAGCCCGCGGAGCGCAACGGGCGCCGGCGGCCGGAGGTGTGGGTGAACACCTCGGAAGCGGAGATTCAGCCGGCCGTGAGCCCCCTCTACGAGATCAGCAAACGGCTGCTGGGCCAGCTGCTCAGCCTGCGGGCCCCGGAGCTGGCCCAGGCGCTGCGCCTGCGGCGCCTGGTGCTGGGGCCGTTCCGCTCGGCCCTCAACCCCGTCGGCGTCATGGGAGCCGACTGGGTGGCGGGCGAGATCCTGCGCCAGGCCGACTGGAACTGCAGCCTGATCATCGTCACCCCGAACCCGCTGACCTTCGTGCTGATGCCCCTGGCGACCCTGACGCGCTGGGCCTATGTGAGCCTGCTGCTGCGGCGCTGAACCGCGGAGCCGCAGGGTCGGCCGGGCCTAGAAGTCGCGGTCGGTGAGGATGTCGCAGCCGTCGGAGGTGACCACGATGGTGTGCTCCCACTGGGCCGAGAGGCTGCCGTCCACGGTCACCACGGTCCAGCGGTCCTTGAGGGTGCGGCAGGCCCTGCTGCCGGCGTTGAGGATCGGCTCCACCGCCAGGGTCATGCCGGCCCGCAGCTGCATGTTGGGCAGGTCGCGGGTGCGGTAGTTGAACACCGAGGGCTCCTCGTGCAGGTTGCGGCCCACGCCGTGGCCCGTGTAGTCCTCGACGACGGCGTAGCCGTGGGCCTCGACGTGGTCCTGGACGGCGCCGGCCAGCTCCAGCAGGGTGCTGCCGGCCTTCACGGTGGCCAGGCCCTTCATCAGGGATTCCTGGGCCACCCGGCTGAGGCGGCGGGCCTCCTCGGGCACCCCTTCGCCGACGCAGAGGGTGACGCAGCTGTCGCCGTGGAAGCCCTCGTAGTAGGCGCCGGTGTCGATCTTGACCAGGTCACCGGCCTTGATCACCCGTTTGGCGCTGGGGATCCCGTGCACGACCTCGTCGTTGATGCTGGCGCAGATGCTGGCCGGAAAGCCGTGGTAGCCCTTGAAGCTGGGGGTGGCCCCCATGGCGCGGATGCGGGCCTCGGCGTGGCGGTCGAGGTCGCCGGTGGTCATGCCAGGGGCGGCCATGTCGATGATCTCCCGCAGCACCGTGGCCACGATGCGGGAGGCCTGGCGCATGATCGCGATCTCCCGCGCCGACTTCACTTCCACCCCGCGGCGCCCCTTCTGGATGCGGGGGCCGGCCTGGGTGAGAGGGGTGCCACCGCCTTTGACGCCGTTGGTGCTGGCCAGCAGATCGGCGAACAGGTTCATGCGGTGGGAGTCGGGCCAGACAGTCAAGTTATCAATAGCGTCCCTCCCGCCGTCGTTTCCCCGTGTCCAGCCCCACCCCCACCGCACCCCCACGGCCCGCCTCTCCCCCCTGGGGCGCCCGCCTGCGGCAGGCCCATGCCTGGATGGCGCCGCTGGTGCTGGCGCCCCTGCTGCTCTCGGCCATCACCGGTGTGGGTTATCGCCTGCTGCGCGACTGGGGCGGGCTGAGCCGGGACCAGGTCCATCCGCTGATGGTGCTGCACGAGGGCGAATGGCTCCAGAGCTGGGTCGGCGAGGTGGGGGAAACGCTCTACGTGCTGCTCAACGGCCTGGGGCTGCTGTGGATGCTGGTCACCGGCGGCGCCATGGCCTGGGAGCGGCTGCAGCGGAGCTGGCGGCGGCGCGGAGGGAAGGGGGTCACCTGAGGCGGTAAGGTGTTGGTTTGGCCAGGCGCTCAGAGAAAAGGGATGGCAACCGAGACCGATCCGACCACCACCGATCCATCCACCGAGGTGGACCCGCAGACCGTGGACCAGGCGACACCTGAGGTGGCGGCCCCTGCCACCGTGACCGTCACCACCGGCAAGCTCAGTGCCCGTGCCCTGATCGAGGAGTTCGAGGCGGCCCAGCTGAAGAGCGACCTGCCCGAGATCTACGTGGGCGACACCGTCAAGGTGGGCGTGCGCATCCGGGAAGGCAACAAGGAGCGGGTGCAGCCCTACGAGGGCGTGGTGATCGCGAAGCGCCACGGCGGCCTCAACCAGACCATCACCGTGCGTCGCATCTTCCAGGGCATCGGCGTGGAGCGGGTCTTCATGCTGCACAGCCCCCAGGTCGCTTCCGTGAAGGTGGAGCGGCGCGGTAAGGTGCGTCGGGCGAAGCTCTTCTATCTGCGTGACCGGGTGGGTAAAGCCACGCGCGTCAAACAGCGCTTCGATCGCTGAAGCCTGGTTTCACGGGATTTCATTGCCCGCGTTTCCCTCTCACGCTTTCCAGGGGCCATCGGCCTTGCGCCGTTAGTTCAGTTGGTAGAACGCAGGTCTCCAAAACCTGATGTCGGGGGTTCAAGTCCTCCACGGCGCGTTCGATGGTCCCATTTGCAGTCTCGTGGTTCCGAACATGGAGTTGGATCTACAACCCGGTGATGTGGTCAAGGTGCTGGAATCGGCTGCCCTTGGCTGGGTCCGGGCCCGGGTCATCCGGGTCAAGTCCGGAGGTCGGGTCGTGGTCCAGAGCGACCAGGGGCGGGAGTTCACCGCCCGTGGCAATCAGGTGCGTCTGATCGAACCCGCCGGCTTCCGCCCCTGAGCAGCCCGACGCCTCGGCGTCCCCTTTGGCCAGCGCCTGCCCCGTGCCCCGCACGGGGCTTTTTGTGTGGCCCCATCGTCCAGCGCCGTAACCCGGCGTCGCTGGGCGGAATGGCTGGGCGGGCGAGCGGGCAGCGTTCCCGGGTGGCGTCGACGGGTGCCGTTGACGGGTGGCGTTGACGGGGGGACCGGTGACGATGGATACTTCCTTGGTCGGCGTCCGCGCCGTCGTGATCGCCCATCGGTGCCGCATCCACCCCCCGGGGCGGATCGAGGCTCGAATGCCGGTCTGGGACTGTAGTTCAATCGGTTAGAGCACCGCCCTGTCACGGCGGAAGTTGCGGGTTCGAGCCCCGTCAGTCCCGTTCTCACCATCTGGAGCCGATTCCGTGGCCGCAGCGGTTCCCGTACGCGTTCGGCTGGCCCCCAGCCCCACCGGCACCCTCCACATCGGCACCGCCCGGACGGCAGTGTTCAACTGGCTGTTCGCCCGCCACCTGGGCGGCGCCTTCCTGCTCCGCATCGAGGACACCGACCGGGAACGGTCCAAGGCCGAGTACACCGAGAACATCCTCGACGGCCTGCGCTGGCTGGGCCTCACCTGGGACGAGGAGCCGGTGGTGCAGAGCCAGCGCATCGAGGCCCACCGGGCCGCGATCGAACAGCTGCTCGCCAGCGGCCACGCCTACCGCTGCTACGCCAGTGACGCCGAGCTGGCGGCGATGCGGGAGCGCCAGCAGGCCGAGGGCCGGGCTCCCCGCTACGACAACCTGCACCGGGACCTCACCCCCGAGCAGCAGCAGGCCTACATCGAGGAAGGGCGCGAGGCGGTGATCCGCTTCCGCATCGACGACGGCGCCACGATCACCTGGAACGACCTGGTGCGCGGCGAGATGCGCTGGGCCGGCAGCGACCTGGGCGGCGACATGGTGATCGCCCGCCGGGCACCCGCCGATGCCATCGGCGACCCGCTCTACAACCTGGTGGTGGTGGTGGATGACGCCGCCATGGCCATCAGCCACGTGATCCGCGGCGAGGACCACATCGCCAACACCGGCAAGCAGCTGCTGCTCTACGCCGCCCTGGGGCTGACGCCGCCCCTGTTCGCCCACACCCCGTTGATCCTCAACCAGGAGGGTCGCAAGCTCTCCAAACGCGACGGCGTCACCTCTGTGGGCGATTTCCGCGCCATGGGCTACACCGCCGAGGCCCTGGTCAACTACATGACCCTGCTGGGCTGGTCGCCGCCGGAGGGCATCGGCGAGCGCTTCAGCCTCGAGCAGGCGGCGGCAGTGTTCTCCTTCGAGCGCGTCAACCGGGCCGGGGCACGCTTCGACTGGGACAAGCTCAACTGGCTCAACGCCCAGGTGCTGCACGGATTGGCCGCAGGCGAGCTGCGCCAGCGGCTGCAGCCCCTCTGGCAGGCCCGGGGCTGGGGCGATGGGGCCGCCGCCGATGCCGGCTGGCAGGAGGATCTCTGCGCCCTGCTGGGGCCCTCCCTCAGCCTGCTGGCGGACGGGGTCGACCAGGCCGCCCCCTTCTTCGAGACGCCGGCGCCGGATGGGGCGGCCCTGGCCCTGCGGGCCGACGACGCCAGCCGCGCCGCCCTGGCGGCCCTGCTGGAGCAGCTGCCGGAGGGGGAGCTCGATGCCGAGACCGCCCAGGGGCTGCTGGGGGCCGCCGCCACGGCCGCGGGCGTCAAGAAAGGGGTGCTGATGAAGGGCCTGCGGGCCGCCCTGCTGGGCAGCCTCAAGGGGCCCGACCTGCTCACCACCTGGCTGCTGCTGCACCGGCTCGGCTCCGACCGGGAGCGGATCGCCGCCGCGCTCTGAGGCCGGGCCCTTCGGCCTCAGTCGTCCATGGCGCCGTAGATGGGCTCCACCCGGATCGCCTGGACACTGCCGGCCCGCAACACCAGGAACTCGCTGGTCAGGTCGCTGATCGGCACGTTCACGAAGGTGTCGAGGGCCGCCGCGTTCAGCACCCCGCCGTACCAGTTCTGGAAGTCCTCCAGGGTGTTGAAGTGCACCTCCTGGTGGTGGCCCCCACTCAGGAACAGGTGGATGGCGTAGCGGCGGGGGGTGCGGGCCATGGGGCGCGGACGGCGGCGGCGGACTGCCCACAGGATGCCCCAAATGGCCGCAACAGGCTTGTGGCCGGTCGGTAGAGGGGATGGAGCGGGGCGCCGGAGGCGGTGAGGCCGAGACACGCCAGCCGGGAGCGGTGGGGTTCCAGCAGCTCCAGCACCCGTTCGTCCTGGCCCGAACGGCGGCCGCCGTTGCCCCAGCCCAGCCAGATCAGCGAGGGCGTCACTTCAGCCCCGGCGGGCCCGCTGCTCCGCTCGCCGGCCCGCAGCCGCCGCCGGATCCAGGCCGGGTTGGCGGCGCCCACCGGATCGGCCGCGAGGGCCAGGGCCGCCGGCCGGGGGCTGATGCGGGCGAAGAGGTTCAGAACCTCCAGGCCGCCGTAGCCCCAGCCGGCGGCGAAGGCCATCAGCCGCCGCAGGGTGGGGTCGTCGTGGCGATGGTCGGCGCGGGAGGGGTTCAGGCCGATGAACAGCAGCCGGCTGCCCTGCGGCTCCCACACCCGCTCCAGCCACCAGCGGTACTGGCCGCAGCGGCTGAAGACGGCCCGGCCGGTGGCCTTCACGGCGCTTCCGGGCCGCCGGATGGCAGGCTGTGGCGGACGGCGGACGGATCCCGGAAACGGCCATGGAGCGGGACAAGCCCCTGTTGCTGCTGGTGGACGGCCACTCCCTGGCCTTCCGCAGCTTCTACGCCTTTGCCAAGGGCGGCGAGGGGGGACTGAGCACCAAGGACGGGGTGCCCACCAGCGTCACCTACGGCTTCCTCAAGGCCCTGCTCGACAACTGCAAAGGCCTGGGGCCCCAGGGGGTGGTGATCGCCTTCGACACGGCCGAACCCACCTTCCGCCACGAGGCGGACGCCGCCTACAAGGCCCACCGCGAGGAGGCCCCGGAGCACTTCTTCGCCGATCTGGCCAACCTGCAGGCCATCCTCAGGGACTGCCTCGACCTGCCCCTGTCGATGGCGCCGGGCTACGAGGCCGACGACGTGCTCGGCACCCTGGCCAACCGGGCGGCGGGCGAGGGCTGGCGGGTGCGGATCCTCTCCGGCGACCGCGACCTGTTCCAGCTCGTGGACGACGAGCGCGACATCAGCGTGCTTTACATGGGCGGCGGCCCCTACGCCAAGAACAGCGGCCCGACCCAGATCCGCCGCGCCCAGGTGATCGAGAAGCTGGGGGTGCCGCCGGAGGGGGTGGTGGACCTCAAGGCCCTCACCGGTGACAGCTCCGACAACATCCCCGGGGTCAAGGGGGTGGGACCCAAGACCGCCCTCACCCTGCTCAAGGCCCACGGCGACCTGGACGGCATCTACGCCGCCCTCGATGCGCAGAAGGGGGCCCTGAAAACCAAGCTGGAGACCGACCGGGAGAACGCCTTCCGCTCCCGGATGCTGGCGGAGATCCTGGTGCAGATCCCCCTGCCCGAAGAGCCCCGCCTGGCCCTGGGGCGGGTGGACCGCGAGGGGCTGGGGGCCCGCCTGGCCGAGCTGGAGCTGTTCAGCCTGGTGAAGCAGACCGAGGGCTTCGCCCGCCTGTTCTCTTCGGAGCCTCCCGAGCCCGCCGCCGCCCCGGAAGGCGGCACCCCGGCCCCCCCGACCGCGGCCGCGCCGGAGGCCCCGGACACCAGCGGTACCCCGGAGGAGGGGGGGGATCCGGCCCTGCCCGCCCTGCGGCCGCAGCTGGTCACCACCCCCGAGGCCCTGGCCGCCCTGGTCGAGCGGCTGATGGCCTGCACCGACCCGGCGGCGCCGGTGGCCCTGGACACCGAGACCACCTCCCTCAATCCCTTCAAGGCGGAGCTGGTGGGGATCGGCCTCTGCTGGGGGGAGGGCCTGGCGGATCTGGCCTACGTGCCCATCGGCCACCACAGCCCCCCCGCCGCCGACCTGCTCAGCACGGCGCCGGCGGCGCCGGAGCAGCTGCCCCTGGACGCGGTGCTGCTGGCCCTGGGGCCCTGGCTGGCCAGCGCCGGGCACCCCAAGGCGCTCCAGAACGCCAAGTACGACCGCCTGATCCTGCTGCGCCATGGGCTTCCCCTGGCCGGTGTGGTGATGGACACCCTGCTGGCGGACTACCTGCGGGATGCCAACGCCAAGCATGGCCTGGAGGCGATGGCGGCGCGGGAGTTCGGCCTCGAGCCAACGACCTACGGCGATCTGGTGGCCAAGGGGCAGAGCTTCGCCGACGTGCCGATCGAGGCCGCGGCGCTCTACTGCGCCATGGACGTCCACCTCACCCGGCGCCTGGGCGCCGTGCTGAGCGAGCAGCTGGCGGCGATGGGGCCCCAGCTGCCCCTGCTGCTGCAGCAGGTGGAGCTGCCCCTGGAGCCGGTGCTGGCCCAGATGGAGGCCACCGGCATCCGCATCGACGTGCCCTACCTGAAGGAGCTGGCCGAGGAGCTCAGCGCCACCCTGGCCCGGCTGGAGCAGGAGGCCCAGGAGGCCGCGGGGGTGGACTTCAACCTGGCCTCCCCCAAACAGCTCGGGGAGCTGCTGTTCGACACCCTGGGGCTCGACCGCAAGAAATCGCGCCGCACCAAGACCGGCTGGAGCACCGACGCGGCGGTGCTGGAGAAGCTGGAGGACGACCATCCGGTGGTGAAGCTGGTGCTGGAGCACCGCACCCTCAGCAAGCTGCTGAGCACCTACGTGGAGGCGCTGCCGGCCCTGGTGGAACCCGAGACCGGGCGGGTGCACACCGATTTCAACCAGGCGGTCACCGCCACCGGCCGCCTGTCGAGCAGCAACCCCAACCTGCAGAACATCCCGATCCGCACCGAGTTCAGCCGCCGCATCCGCAAGGCCTTCCTGCCCCAGGAGGGCTGGCAGATGATCAGCGCCGACTACTCCCAGATCGAGCTGCGCATCCTCACCCACCTGTCGGGCGAGCCGGTGCTAGTGAAGGCCTACAACGAAGGCGACGACGTCCACGCCCTCACCGCCCGGCTGCTGCTCGAGACCGACACGGTGACGCCGGAGGAGCGGCGGCTGGGCAAGACGATCAACTTCGGGGTGATCTATGGCATGGGGGCCCAGCGGCTGGCCCGCGAAACCGGCATGGGCCAGGCCCGGGCCAAGGAGTTCCTGAGCCTCTACAAGCAGCGCTACCCGAAGGTGTTCCTGTTCCTCGAGCTGCAGGAGCGGCTGGCCCTCAGCCGCGGTTACGTGGAGACGATCCTGGGGCGGCGGCGGCCGTTTCACTTCGATCCCGGCGGCCTGGGCCGGCTGCTGGGCAAGGATCCGCTGGACATTGACCTGGAGGTGGCCCGCCGCGGCGGGATGGAGGCCCAGCAACTGCGGGCCGCCGCCAACGCCCCGATCCAGGGCTCCAGTGCCGACATCATCAAGCTGGCCATGGTCAGCCTGCAACGGGCGCTCGGCGAAGCCGGCCTGCCGGCTCGCCTGCTGCTGCAGGTGCACGACGAGCTGGTGCTGGAGGCGGCCCCGGAGGCGCTCGAGGAGGTGCGGGAGCTCACCCGCCGCACCATGGAGCAGGAGGTGCAGCTGCTGGTGCCCCTAGCGGTGGACACCGGCGTCGGCCCCAACTGGATGGAGGCGAAATAGCCACACGAAGGTAGGCTGCGCGCGAGCTTTGCCTCCGCCATCGATGCCCCAACCGGTGCGGGTGCTGCTGACCGGCCGCCACGGCCAGCTCGGACAGGCCCTGCTGGCCAGCGTCCCCGCCGGCATCGACCTGATCCCGACGGGACGGGAGGCGCTGGATCTGGCCGATCCGGCCGCCTGCCGCGCCGCTGTGCACAGCCACCGGCCCGACTGGGTGCTCAACGCCGGCGCCTACACCGCCGTCGACCGGGCCGAGGCCGAACCTGAGCTGGCCGAGGCGGTCAACGCCGGCGCCCCCGGCGCCTTCGCCGAGGCCCTGGCCGAGGTCGGCGGGCGGCTGCTGCAGGTGAGCACCGACTTCGTCTTCGACGGTGAGCAGGGCCACCCCTACGCCCCGGAGCAGGCCCTGGCCCCCCTGGGCGTCTACGGCGCCACCAAGGCCGAGGGGGAACGGCGGGCGGCGGCCGCCCTGGGCGCCGATCGCCTCTGCCTGCTGCGCACCAGCTGGGTGTACGGGCCGGTGGGGGCCAACTTCTGCCTCACCATGCTGCGGCTGCACCGGGCCAAAGCCGCCGCCGGCGAGCCCCTCAAGGTGGTGGCCGACCAGGTGGGCTGCCCCACGGCCACCGCCGGCCTGGCCGAGGCCTGCTGGCGGGTGATCGGCCGGGGGGTGGGCGGTCGCCACCACTGGAGCGACTGCGGTGCCGCCAGCTGGTACGACTTCGCCGTGGCCATCGGCCAGCTGGCGGCGGCCCGGGGGCTGATCGACGCCCCGGCCCGGGTGCTGCCGATCACCACCGCCGACTACCCCACCCCGGCCCGGCGCCCCTCCTATTCCCTGCTGGATGGCACCACCACCCGGCACGCCCTGGACCTGGAGGGGCAACACTGGCAAGCCGCCCTCGCCGAGGTGCTGGCGCGGATTCCCCTGCCCCAGGCCTGAACACCCCTGACCTCGTCTCGCCCCACCCCGATGGACCCCTACCCCTCCCTCGACCTGCCGCTGCTGCTCGCGGGCCGTCGCCGCATCCTGGTGACGGGCGGCGCGGGCTTCATCGGCGGGGCGCTGGTGCGGCGGCTGCTGCGGGACAGCACGGCGACGGTGTTCAACCTCGACAAGATGGGCTACGCCAGCGACCTGCTGGGCGTCTACAACACCATGGCGGAGCTGGGGCCGGCCGCCGAGCGGGCCGACGGGCCGCGGCACCGGCTGCTGCAGGTGGACCTGGCCGATGGGGAGGCCACCGCCGCCGCGGTGCGGCAGGCCGATCCGGATCTGGTGCTGCACCTGGCGGCAGAAAGCCACGTCGACCGCTCGATCGACGATCCGGGCGCCTTCCTGGTCAGCAACGTGATGGGCACCTACCACCTGCTGCAGGCGGTGCGGGCCCACTGGGAGGGGCTGCCGGCGGAGCGGCGGGAGCTGTTCCGGTTCCACCACATCAGCACCGATGAGGTGTTCGGCTCCCTGGGGGCCACGGGCCGGTTCTCGGAGACCACCCCCTACGACCCGCGCAGCCCCTACTCCGCCAGCAAGGCGGGCAGCGACCACCTGGTCCAGGCCTGGCACCACACCTACGGGCTGCCGGTGGTGCTGACCAACTGCAGCAACAACTACGGGCCCTGGCAATTCCCCGAGAAGCTGATCCCGGTCGTGATCCTCAAGGCCGCCGCCGGCGAGCCGATCCCCCTCTACGGCGATGGGGCCAACGTGCGGGACTGGCTCTACGTGGAGGACCACGTCGAGGCCCTGCTGCTGGCCGCCACCAGCGGCGAGGTGGGCCGCAGCTACTGCGTCGGTGGCCATGGCGAGCGCACCAACAAGGAGGTGGTGCACGCCATCTGCACCCTGCTGGACGAGCTGCGGCCCGCCGGTGCCCCCCACGCCGGCCTGATCACCCCGGTGGCCGACCGGCCTGGCCACGACCGGCGCTACGCCATCGACCCCGAGCGGATCAGCACCGAGCTGGGCTGGCAGCCCCGCCACGACTTCCAGCAGGGGATCAGGGAAACGGTGCTGTGGTACCTGGAGCACGACGACTGGTGCACCAACGTGCGCAGCCGGGCCGGCTACGGCGGCGGCCGCCTGGGCCAGGCGGGTGCTGGCGCGGGAGCCGTGGCGGGAGCGGGCCGTTGACCCTGCGGCTCACCAACACCCTCAGCCGCCGCTGCGAGCCCTTCGAGCCGCTGCAGCCGGGCAGGGTGTCGATCTACTGCTGCGGGGTCACGGTCTACGACCTCTGCCACCTGGGCCACGCCCGCAGCTACATCGTCTGGGACGTGCTGCGACGCCACCTGGTGTGGAGCGGCTATGCCGTCACCTTCGTCCAGAACTTCACCGACATCGACGACAAGATCCTCAAGCGGGCCGAGGAGGAGGGCAGCTCCATGGAGGTGGTGAGCGAGCGCAACATCGCCGCCTTCCAGGCCGACATGGCCGCCCTGCACATCCTTCCCCCCGACCGGATGCCCCGGGCCACCCGCAGCCTGGACGCGATCCGTGCGCTGATCAGCGACCTGGAGGCGAAGGGGGCGGCCTATTCCGCCGATGGCGATGTGTATTTCGCCGTGATGCGCCAGGCCGGCTACGGCAAGCTCAGCGGCCGCACGCTGGAGGAGCAGCAGGGGGGCGCCAGCGGCCGCACCAGCGAGGCGGAGGAGGCCCGCAAGCGCCACCCCTTCGATTTCGCCCTCTGGAAGGGGGCCAAGCCGGGCGAACCCAGCTTCCCCTCGCCCTGGGGAGCCGGCCGGCCGGGCTGGCACATCGAATGCTCGGCGATGGTGCGCGAGGAGCTGGGCACCACGATCGACATCCATCTGGGCGGCGCCGACCTGATCTTTCCGCACCACGAAAACGAGATCGCCCAGTCGGAGGCGGCCAGCGGCCAGCCCCTGGCCCGCTGGTGGCTGCACAACGGCATGGTCAACGTGGGCGGCGAGAAGATGTCCAAGTCGCTGGGCAACTTCACCACGATCCGCGCCCTGCTGGAGAGCGGCGTCAGCCCAATGACCCTGCGGCTGTTCGTGCTGCAGGCCCACTACCGCAAGCCGCTCGACTTCACCGCCGAGGCCCTGGCGGCGGCCGCCACCGGCTGGAAGGGGCTGGACGCCGCCCTGGGCCTGGGTGAGCGCCATGGGGCGGCCCTGGGCTGGGGGCCCGCAGCGGCAGCCGGGGCCAGCCCGGAGCCGGAGAGCGAGGCCGCCGGCACCCTGGCCGGGGCCCGCGAGCGCTTCGCCGCCGCCATGGACGACGACCTCAACACCTCGGCGGCCCTGGCGGTGCTGTTCGAGCTGGCCCGGCCGCTGCGGGCCCAGGCCAACCGGCTGGAACGGGGTGGGAGCGAGGCCGAGGCCGCCGGAGAGGCGGCGGATCTGGAAGCCCGCTGGCGGCTGCTCAAGGAGCTGGCCGGAGTGCTGGGGCTGGAGGCGGAGGCCGCGAGCGCCGCGGCGGACAGCACCCCGGCCGAGGCGGAGGCGGCGGAAACGCTGATCCAGCAGCGGATCGAGGAGCGCCGGGCCGCCAAGGCCGGCCGCGATTTCGCCACCGCCGACCGCATCCGGTCCGAGCTGGCCGCCGAGGGCATCGAGCTGATCGACCGGCCCGGCGGCGTGACCGACTGGGTACGGAGCTGAGCCGATGGCCAGCGTCTCGGTGGTGATCCAGTTCTTCGAGGACTTCGATTTCATCGAGCGGGTGGTGGAACGGCTCGCCTGGGTCGACGAGATCGTGGTGAACGACGGACCGTTCCAGTTCACCCGCGAGCTGCTCGAGCCACTGGTGGGGCGGGATCTGGAGCAGCCCAGCCCCCGGGCGGCCGGTCTGTTCGCCCGGCTGGCCCGGCGGCTGGGGGTGCCGATCCACTACCACCACGGCGTGTTCGCCGGCGAACGGGAGAAGCGGATCCACGGCTACGGGCTGGCGACCGGGGATGTGGTGCTGTCGGTGGATGCCGATGAACTGCTGCTGCTGGATCGGGAGGCGGTGGAGCGCTTCTGGGCCAGCCCGGCGCTGGTGGCCAGCTTCGACTGCGTCAACTTCACCTACCTCAACCTGGTGTGCGGCAAGCCGGGCAGCCCGCTGGTGGCCCGCAAGCCCTTCGCCTTCAAGCGCGCGGCCATCACGGCCGCCCACCACCTCGATTACCTCTGGCTGGTGGGGGTGGAGCAGGCGGCGGTGGCCAGCGAGGACTTCCTGCCGGAGGCCCTCTGCGGCGGCGCCCACCTCACGACGGTGCGCAGCGCCTACGGCGCCAGCATCAAGTTCGGTTTCTACAACTGTCTCTACTTCCACCTGCACGGCGGCGAGGGACTGCAGGGCAGCTTCCAGGCGGCGCGTCAGTTCTTTGCGGAGGGACACGTCGACGCCCAGACCCAGGCGCAGGTGTACGGGCGGGCGATGGCCGATGCCATCGGTTTTCCGGACCAGCAGTTCTTCCGCGCCGCCGACCCTGCCCAGGTGCCCGAAGCGATCCGCCACCTGGCGGAGGAGACCTGCGGGCCCCACAACCACGGACTGCCGCACCGGCGTCTGAGCGGCCAGCTGGTGCCGGGGGTGCCCCTCTATGCCCTGCTGGAGCCGGGGAGCCGCTGGCGCGTCTCCCTGTCGATCGCCGGCGAGGCGCGGCTGCGGCTGTTCCCGCTGGTGCTGGACGGTCCACCGCTTGAGCTGGGGCGCTCCGCCATGGAGCAGCGCTGGACGGCGGAAGCCCTCCAGGCCCACACCCTGCAGCTGGAGCCGCCGCACGAGGACCCGGCGGGCGAGCGGATCGGCGATCTGGTGGAGCTGGTCGTTTGGAGTGGAGCCGAGGCGGTGGCGGCCTGGGCCCGGGCTTCGCTGGCGCCCCAGTTCAGCCTGGAGGTGCTGGATGGTGCTGGCGGCAGGTGAACGCCAACGCTGCGAGCCGGCGTCAGTTCAGCAGGTCCCGGTACTCGTCGTCAGAGCTGAACAGCACCTTTCGGGCGAACAAGCGATCGGCGAGGTCCTGCTGCCTGAGCTCCGCAACGGACGTGAAGACATAGGGCTTGGGATCTCTGGCGAAGTCATCAAACATCGGGTGGGGCAACACCTCAGCCGCGGGGAAGCTCAATCGGAACAGGGTCTGGACATAGGTTTCATCCGGCACGGCTGAGTACCGAAAGGAGTCGCGCAACAGCCGATTGGACGTGTGCAACGAGAGGATCGTTTCACATTCTTTCCTAGGGAGAACCCACCATTGCTTGCCGCAGTAAAGATCCGGTAACGGGTGCTTGCCGTAGGTCATGATGGCGCGCAACCGATTCAGCTCCTCCAGTTCGGCCTCGCCTACGGATCGCTGCTCATTCAGAAACCATCGGGGGTTACTGAATTTGGAATCCATGAAGAAGAACTTGTCATAGCGCTGGCGGAACAGATGGTCGTCGGGGACTCTCCAGGTGTTGATGCGGGGCAGCCCACTCCCCTTGATGCTCTCCACAAGCCGGTCCGCCTTGAGGAGGGGATAGGAGTCATCGGAGATCAGGGCAAAGAAATCGGCAGCCGACGTCTCCAGGGCGAGCTTCAGAAGAGAGAAGGTGGCTTCGACCATGGAAAAGCCAGCCCAGTAGACATCGGTTCGGGACTCGCAGAGGGTGATGTTGCCAGGCAGTTCATCGCCCAGTTTCTTCCGGTAGGCAGCCAGATCCGCCTTGGCATCGACATGGACGAACAGGGAGATCTCCGGCGAGGCCGAAAGGGCTCTGGACGTCGCAGCAAGGGTGCGCGGACAACCATGGGCCAACACCAGAATCGCAACGGTCATGAACCAGAGGGGGAGACGGAGAGGGCAACCAATCCCATCCGCTAAGCCGGCTGATTGGCGGCAAGGTAACAATCGTAGTCGGAGTGGAAGGTGACGAGATCGGACGGGAGCAGGCCCCGCTCGAGGATCGGTCCCAGCACAGCATTCAACTTGCCGTAGTTGTTTTCGATGGCATGCACCGAGCCCTTCGTGAGCAGGCGTCCAATGACCACGTGCAGGCGATCGCTGACCACCGAATCAAACAGCGATAGCGTTGAAAGGAAGAGGGAGGCCTGCGTCAGGATCGAAGATTTCACACTTCCCACAGCACCAACAACCACGGACAGGTCGACGTTATCTGGCGGCAGAGTCCCCGCCTGATGCTGGCTCTCGGAATCCATGCGCAGGGCCTTGAGGACGTAGGTCCCCGGCGGAAACGCAGACCTGGCCGCTGCCCTCAATGGAGCGATGCTGTTGAGTCCGAACTGGCTCATGTCCACAGCGGTGGCCATGTCAGCGGCTAAGTGGACAGGCATCCGTGTGTGAGACGTCGCGAAGTCGCAACTGGCTTGATCGCGACAAAAAACGATGCCACTGGTGAGGGCACCGAGGAGATCGGGGTGCGATCGGATCGTGTGGGGGAGGATGACGACCGGCTTGCCGGAGGCGGCCGCCTTCTTGAGAAACTGGGCCGCACCGTCATAGTTGGGCACCAGATTACCCCCGCCTCCATAGATCAACACATCAAAGCTGGGGGAATCCAGGGGCCTGCCATTGAGCATCGACCACTGCACACCACGTTGATCCAGAGCACAGATGCAGCCTGCGGAAATCAGAATGTCTCCCAGATTGCCCCCGTTCGGTTCGAAGGCATAGCGTGCATTCCCATAGGTCTCCACGATGGCCTGAATGACCTGGCTTGGAGCAAGAAGAGACGTCATGGGAGGCAGCGTGGAAGGGGCTCTGGGGGGCTCTGGCGTGGCTCTGTTCAGGTCAGTCACCGTGGCCGAACAGGATGGCCAGGGCCTCAAGCCTGGAGGGCGTGGCATCCTTCAGCAGCAGCAGGCGATGCAGCTCCCGGCGAACGGAATCAACAGGGGGCGAAAGCTGCCTGATCAAGGGTTGGGCTTCCTCACTGAAGTTTCTCCAGCAGGAGGTCTCGATCGAAACGCCGGATTGCAGATAGAA
Organism: Synechococcus sp. UW140; assembly: GCA_943369455.1. Classification (GTDB taxonomy): domain Bacteria; phylum Cyanobacteriota; class Cyanobacteriia; order PCC-6307; family Cyanobiaceae; genus Cyanobium. The sequence continues at coordinate 38,435 of CALRND020000010.1, read as the reverse complement.
GCTCTCAAGGCGTTGAAACGCCGCACTGGAGTGCTGAAAGAAGGCCGTGGCATGCGGAATGATCTGCGTGGGCACATGTCCCGCTGAGACCATGCATTCAGCCAACGCAATGGTGGCATCCAGTGCCGTACGGATCATTCCGATGCCTTCCTGCCAATCCGTGCGGACAGGATTCGACTGGCCAGCGTGCTGATCCGGGACGACGCTGCCCTGCAGACTCTCCACCTGCCTGCTGATCCCATCCGGATCGGCAAGCAGGCACACCGAGCTGGCACTCTCGACCAACCTCATCCAATAGGAGGGCGGATAACGATAGCCAATCACGAAATGATGCTGATGACTGCTTTTCATCCCTTCAATCCAGGCACCCGGATCGGGTTCATCCAACTGCTGCGCCGGGGGATCAACACAGCCATGGCCATTCTGCAGAGCCAGACGCTGGATGAAGCTGAAAAACACCGAGTCAATGCCCATCGGCTGGGCCACCGTGAGGTGAATCATGCCGCCCCTCCAAGCGCCAGGGCTTTGGCGTAACTCTCCAGAGCCCGGCGTGGGTTCAGGCGGCTGGCGGTCTGGTGGGCGGCGTGGGCCATGGCCAGATACCTGTCCTGCTCCATCTCCAGAAACAGGGCCATCTTGGCGGCCAGATCGGTGGCGTCCCTGGCCACGAAGTTGAAGCCATCCACACCGTGCTGCACGCGCTCGGCCAGACCTCCGATGGAGGCGGCAATCACCGGCTTGTAGCAGGCAAAGGCCTCGGTCACCACCAGGCCGAACACTTCGGGCCAGGTGGAAGGCACCACCACCACATCCACGCCGGCCATGCGGCGGATCAGCTCATCATGGGTGTAGCCCCCCAGTTCCACCACCTCGCCATGGTCCCAGGCATGGCTGTCGGTGATCAGCACCTCGACCTTTCTCTGGTAGTCGCCGGAGGCGAAGTTCTTGTTGCCGCCATTGATGACAATCTGGAAGGGGCGAAGGGGCTGACTGCGATTGAGCAGATCACCAGCCTTCAGCAGCACATGGATTCCCTTGTTGTCGACGAACTGGCCGAAGAAACCGAAACGGATCGGCTTCTGATCCGACGCCTTCGGCGCTGGTGCCTCCGCCGGATAACGCTCCAGGTCGATCGGATGGTTGATCACATGGACGCGCTGAGCCTCAATGCCCATCTCCTTCACCAGCACACCACCAAGATGCCTGGCCGGGACGATGTAGCTGTCGGCCATCTGAAGCAGATCGACGTTGTACTTGTGCCGGGCCATGAACGTGTCGGCGCTGATGTGGGGGAAGCACATGGCACAGAGTTCCGGCTCGGCCTTGCTGCACAGACCACCGTTTGTTTTCTTCACCATCTGGCCATCGGCCAGACAGGCAAACAGCATTTCATGCAGTCCCACGCTGATGTGCACCTCGGGAAGGGCAAAGCGAAGCAACCCCAGTAGATCGATGCCGACGTGCATATAGTGGGAAAGGAAAATGGAGCGGGGCTCGAGCTTTCGCAGGAACAGGGTGAGGTCTTTGATCGCCCGGGAATCGACACAGTTATGCCAGAAATAGTCGTATTCACCGGTGAAGAAGTAGTATTCATCCTCCGCTCCCGGCACCTTACGCAGATAGGCAGAAGCCTTGGTGTGCAGGTTCGTCTGGGGAGAGGTGGCGCCAATGAAACACACCTTGAGATCCGAGTATTTCCGGAGATTCAGGAAAAGGTCATAGGCGCACTGCTGTGCGCCGCCAGGCACCACCTTGGGATGGAAAAGGCTCAGAATCACCAGATCGTAGCGGCTCATAGCGAGTACTCCACTGGCAGTTCCATAGCCTCGAGTACACGCCGCCATTTCAGGGAAAACAGCAGCCGATTGATGTGACTGGTGGTGCCGCTGAGGTGATACGGTGCCACCGAGCCGGTCCCTTCCGCGTGATAGAAGGTGATGTCATCCCACACCCGCACGGGGATACCCTCCTGACGCGCCCGTAGGCAGAGGTCAAAATCCTCGAAATGGGCATACACGATCTCCTCACTGAACCCTCCCAGGTGATGAAATAACGGCGCGCTGATCGCCATCAGGGATCCGGAGCAGGCGATCACTTCGGCCCGCGTCTGATTGCGGCCCACCGAGAACCCATTGAACAGCGGAATCGCTCCTGCCTTGGCGGTGGTGAGGCGGGTAGCCGTGAGACCCTCTTGCATCAGGGTGCCGTCAGTGAAATATTGAAAGGCGCTATGGATGGCATTCGGTTCGCTCAGCGCCCGGCCGACCAGCTGCTGGTAATCCCCCACGGAATCTGCGAAGAGATCGTTGTTGTGGAAGAGCAAGCATTCACCGCTGGCATGCTGCGCACCGAGATTGCATCCGGCCGAGAAGCCGAGGTTCGTAGCCCGGTTCAGGATGCCGATCCGCAGGTTGGGACGGATGTCGGCAAAGCGATCGAGAATGTGGAAGGTTTCCGAGAACAGCTCCGGTGAGTTGTTGACGACGATCAACTCCAGGGGCAAGCCGGATTTCGCCAGCTGCAGGATGGCCGGCTTGGCGGCCAGGAAGGAGCCCAGCTGCACAAAGATCACCGAGGCCAACGGCGGCTGATCCATCGGTGTGCGCGTCAGCCAGTGGATCTCCACGTCGTCGCGTTCGGCGGCCACGTGGCGGGCGAACAGCCCGGATGCCGCCATGGCCGTCTGGGGCGTGAACAGGCGCAGGGAGTCCGGCCAGCGGTTGCCGCTGTCGATCGACACCCGGAACACACCGAGCGCCGCCTCGAAGAACCGCGGTGCGCTGGTTTCCTCCGCCACCTCAGCCAGGCAGAGTTCCACCGAGGTGGGGCGTGCCTTCTCGTCCCCTTCGGGTTCCACGATCAGCGGCAGCCGGCCCAGTTCCGACCAGCGCCGGAAGCCGGAGCAGTCGATCAGGGCGGCAAAGCCGTGGCGCTGATGCTCCGGCAGGCCCAGGGCCTGGCACACATCGGGGCGGTGATAGAAGGTGGCCGACCCCATGGCATGGGCGCCGGGCATCAGCGGGTCGCTCAGCCGGAACAGGCTGCCGCTGCCGAAGGCTTCCCGGCACCAGCCGATCAGCAGCAGCAGGGAGCCACAGCGCAGGCTGCGATCCAGGTGCACATCAACGGCGGCCCCGGCCTCGCAGACCTGGGCCGTGATCGCATCCAGTCGGCCGAGGGGAACATCGCCCTCCGCGGTGGTGCGGTCGGCCTCGATCGAGGCCCAGGTGAAGGTGGGCTGGATCCCCCTGGCCTCCCGGAAGCAGAGGTAGGCCTCATCGGGCTGGCCCAGGGCCTTGTGAATCAGACCCAGCTCGAAGGGAATCCACGGGCTGCTCGCTTGCTCCCGGAACGGGCGCAGGATCGCCAGCGCCTCTTCGCTGCGTCCACTCTGGCGGTAGGCATGGGCGCGGATGAACGCCAGCATCGGATCCGACGTGTCCTGTGCCGTGCATCCCATCCAGCCATCGATCAGTGCCATGGCCTCGCTGAACTGGCCTTCATCCACCAGCTGCTTGGCCTTGCGGAAGATCGCCTCCGAGCTCAACTGCTCGATGCCCGGCTCGGTGAAGACGCGGGTCGCCGGAGGAGTGGCCGTTGACTCCGACGTCGTCGGGCTCCCCGACACGCTCAGGGCTACCGGAGCCGGCAGAACTGCTGAACGATCGAAGAGCTGATCCTTGGTGCGATGAGGGCCCGAATAGGTACCCAGACGATCCCAATCCTTCAGGGAGCCTGGATTGCACAAAAGACTGATCTGAAGTGCTTTGCGATCGGGTGAGTCAACAGGCACAGTTCAGAACAAACCAACAGATCGCTGGCATGAATAACTAACTTTACACTAGTCGATCCAGCCTGAATTCCCACCTGTCTCCGGCGGTTCATCGGATGTCGAGAGGATGATCCGGTGCTTAAACTTTTATGGGAATCGTGTTAACTATGGGATCGGATCCGATCCGGCTCTACCGCTGTGCCTCGATCACGAGCACTCCGGGGAGATCCGATCCGAGCACCCCATACTTCCAACTGGCCATGTGGTGAATCCGCGCCTCGGCGAAGCCCGCGGCCCGCAACTGATCGAGCACCTCCCAGCCAGGGATCCGGTACACGAGGGAGCCGCCCACCGGCCGGATCGGGTCACCGTGCCGTTCGGGCTCCCCGATCAGTTCCGGCAGACCCGTTTCAGGGTTGTGCCGGGCCTTCACGATCGACTCCCTCTGGCCGAAGGCCAGCGGGCAGGTGGCCACCAGTCGCCCACCCGGCCGCAGCACCCGGGCGATCTCCCGGAAGGCGACCTCGAGTCGGGGCACGTGCTCGAACAGCTCGTTGCAGAGCACCACATCGAAGCGAGCCTCCGGGAACGTCAGGGCGCAGAGGTCCTGGTGCAGAAGGTCGCTGCCGGCCAGTTCCGCATCCTCCAGGTACTCGCTGCAGGTGAGCGACCCCACCCCAAGCCGGCGCTGCAGCCACAGGGCCAGACCACTGAGCGCCTCCGCCAGATACACGTCCTGGCCGGCCAGCGCCTCCAGCGATCCGCAGGCCTGCTCCAGCACCCGAAGCACGGCACGGTTGCGGCTCAGCAGACCGTTCGCCACCAGGGATTCCCGATAGTTCGGCCCCTGGATCTGGAGCGCCTCCGGTGGGATGTGCTCGCCCGTGAGGGGTTCGAGAAGTCCCAGGGACTGGGTCACGGCGACGCAGTCGTCCAGCAGGCTGCCCTGCTGGAGCAGGTCGGCCAGCTCCGGCTGAAACGCCTCAAAGCTGGAGTAACGGCGCTGCAGATCGTGCAGGGCGAGCACCCTCTCGCCGGGCATGAGCTGCGGGCGGATTCCGGCCTGCACCAGGGAACTGTCGCCATGATTGGCTGAAGGCTAGGGAGGAGTTCCCGGCGGCGCCATCAACCGGCTTCCCCTTCTCTTCCCTTCTCAGCCCCGCCGATCAGCCCCGCGCCCGGTGCCGATGATCCTCCCCGGTGGTTCCCGCCTCACCTGGCTCTGGGCCCTGGTGATCGGCCTGTCCGTCCTCCAGGGTGCCAGTCCCCTCTGGCTGCCTCCGGGGGCGCCCCTGCATCAGCCGCTCTGTCGTCTGATGCCCGGGCTGACCACCTGCCCGCGTTGACGCGCAGGCCCGGCACGTCGGTCCGGCACGTCGGTCATTCCCCCCTGGAACGGCTGCAGGCCCCTGCGCCGGACTGGCCTGGATTGGAGCGGGCGGCATTGGGCTGGGCTGCATTGGCTTGGCCCTCAGACCAGCTTGTACAGCCTGTACAGAATCCGGAATCACCTGCGCCAGGGCACCGCTATCCCGATCCATCAACCCGGGCGTGGCTCGGGAGGCTCGACTCCAGGGATTAACGCTCGGCTCCCCTGGGGTTGTTCAGTGCCGCGACGGCGCTGGAGCAACGCCCGGAACCCTGCAGCGCCTGCCGACCGGTCTGCCGCTGGAGGCTGCAGAAGAAACGCAGCCCTCCTGCCACCGTTGACGGCCATTCATCCCCAGCCGGCAAGGCGCCGCAGCGCCGCCGCCGCCGCCGGGGCCTCGGCCAGCTCCAGGGCCTCCGCCAGGCTGAGCAGCGTCGCCTGCCGCTGGCTCAGGGCCACGGCCTCCTTGGTCGCCCCCAGCGCCTCGGCGTGGGCAAAGGCCAACCCCGCCTGCTGCTGCTGCTGCCGCTCCTGGGCCGAGGGCTCGATCCGCTGGCTGAGGGCCACCCCGTAACGCAGCCATTCGGCCGCCTCATGGCTCTCCAGCGGGTGGGCCGCGATCACCGCCTGCCAGTCGGTGGTCATGCCGTTGGGGTCGCTGCCGGTTGGCTCACTCATGGTCGGCCGTCCTCCAGCCACCCCACCAGGGGCGAGGCCCCGGCCACCGCCAGCACTCCGAAGCGGCTGCCGATGGCCTGGGCCAGGGGCAGGCGATAGGCCCCACCGGTCGCCAGCAGCACCGTGAACGGCCGCTCCCGGTGGAGGGCCTCCACGTCCGTCAGCAGTGCCTCCAGGCTCTGTTCGAAACCGGCCGCCGGCCGGTGGGGGTGGCGACTCTCCGGCACCTCCAGACAGCGCAGACCGAAGGCCCCGTCCAAAAACAGGCGGCCGGACCGGTGGGCCTCCAGCTGCGCCTCGCACCCGTGCCCCACCAGCACCACCTCGGCCCCGCCGAGGAGCTCCAGCAAGGCGGAACCCTGGGGTGGTTGGCGCAGACGGCCCGGCCGGCCCTGCAGTTCCCAGGGCAGCCAGAGGCCCTGGGTCGCGACATCCGCACTCCACACCTGGGCCTGCAGCAGGGCCTGCAACGCCGGCCGGGCCCAGTGGCGCAGGCTGTCGAGGGGCGCCTGGGTCGTGGCGTAGAAACCCCGCTCCAGCTGGAAGCGCCGCAGCACCTCCAGCGCCCCGGGCAGGGCCGCGTCGGCCTCGGTCGCGCTCGCAGCATCAGGGAGCTCTGCGGCCCAGAAGGCGTCGTCGTGGTGGCGGCGCCGCAGCTCGGCCAGCGCCTCCTCCAGGGGTTCGGCGGCCGCACCGGCGTGGCGCAGCACCATCAGCTCCAGCGGATCCAGCTCCACCACTAGAGCGCCGGGGCGCCACTCCACCGCCGGCAGCGCCCCCACCTGCGCCCCCAGCCGCTCCTGCCAGAGCGCCGCCGCTTGCCGCAGCACCATCAGCGCCTCATCGCCCGGCGGCAGCCCCCCATCCCCCAGGCTCTCCAGCAGGCTGGTGATCGGATGGTCGGCCGGCCGGCCGCTGTTGTGCCAGGGCTCCAGAAACGCCTCCAGGGCCGCCTCCAGGGCCGCGGTCGCCCCCTCCCCCTCCCCAGCGAGGAAAGGCGCCAGGGAAAACACCTCCCGCTCCTGCGACGGATCGGCCGCCGTCGCCACCAGCCGCAGGGGCGGCAGCGCCGCAGCGGCGCCACCCCCGTCGTCGTCATCGTCGAGCCACTCCGCCTCCAGCACCTCGCTGGGGGCGCCGCCCGCCGCGCCGCGGCCCTGCTGCAGCAGCTCCAGGCTGAAGCGCGCCCGCAGCAGCGCTGCCTCGAACGCCGGGCGCCGCTCCGCCGCCACCGGCAGCCGGCCCACCCGCGCCACCAGCAGGGCCAGCTCGCCGGCGCTGAGGGCGGCGGCGCCCGGCAGCCCTTCGATCACCCGGGCCAGGGCGCCGCGGCAGCCCACCGCGACCCAGTCCGGCAGGGGATCCAGCAGCCGGCTCAGCCGCAGGAACAAATCCAGGCACGGCCCGGCGGCGGCCCCATCGGTCCCGATCCGTTGCTGGTAGGCGAGGGCGCCATGCTGCACCAGCTGCTGCTCCAGCACCGGCAGCCAGTCGGGCACGGGCCAGGGGTGGGGCGCCGCCCGCTCCAGCACCTGCGCCATCCGTAGGCAGAGCAACCCGTCGCCGGCCCGTTCGGGGGCGCCGAAGTCCGGCGTCTGGCCATCACGGGGGATCACCTGCCCATGCACCTGCACCGTCAGCTGACCCAGCAGATCCCCGTAGCGCTGCCACAGCACCGCCGCCACCTCCGGCCGCGCCGCCGCCAGCTCGATCACATGCTCCAGCAGGGGGTCGTGGGCGGCCAGGGCCGCCTCCCCATCCCGCCGCTCGAGCGCCTCCCGCAGGGCCGCGGCACCCAGCTCGGTCAGCTCCGTCAGCAGGGGATCTCCCGATGCCCCCCCTGCCGTTTCCGCCCGCAACGCCGCGATCAGGCGGTGCTGGGCGGCAGGGGGCAGATCCAGCTGCCGCAGCACCCGCAGCGGCACCCAGACGCCAGGCTCGCCGCCACCGCCGCCGGCGCTGCCAGCGCCATCCGTGGCGACACGAGACAAAGCGGTAGGGCGGCAATAACGTTCCGCCAACGATTCCAGCATGGCTGCGATGCTCGCCGAGCCGCCTGGCACCCTGGAAGATTCCACCGCCTCCCTGGCGGAGCTGCGGCGCCCTGGGCTGGTGGGCCGGCTCGAGGGCTGGAGTCCCGAGGGCGGCCTCAGCGGCTGGGCCTGCCCGTGGCCCCTGCAGGGCCAGGCGGCCCCCCTGCGCCTGCATCTGGTGCTCGAGGACCTGCTCGATCCCGGCCAGCGCAGGGTCATCGCCGAGCTGATGGCCGTGCAGGCGCGGCCCGATCTGCTCGCCCTGGGCATCGAGCAGCCCTGCGGCTTCCGCTTCTGGTGGGGCCCCACCCACCCCCTGCCGCCCTTCTCCCAGGGACTGGTGCTGCGGGTGCTCACCGACGGGACCGGGACGGAACTGCCGGGCAGTCCCCTGCGGCTCGATGCGGCCACCCACGGGCGGATCGAGCACCAGCGCCGCCACGGTCCCATCCGCGAAGGCGCCCTCACCCAGCTGCAGATGCCGCTCCTGCACGGCTGGGGCCGCGGCCCCGAGCCCCTGCAGCTGCGCCTCGACGGCGGCACCAGCCTGCCCATCACGCCCACCGAGCCGCTGCCGGAGGGTCCCTGGCCGTTCCAGCAGCTGCTCCCGCCCGCCCTCGCCGACGGCGCCGTGCACCATCTCCAGCTGGAGACCGCCGCCGGCCTGGTGCTGGATCAGCGCTTTGAGCTGCTCCCCTTCCACCTCACCCCCTGGGCGGCCCTGCAGCGGCACGCCCGGCCCCCGTTCCCCGACGAACTCGCCCCCCTTGCCCGCGAGCGCTACCGCAGCCTGCGCACCTGGCTCGCCTGGGCCGACTCAGGCGGCACGCCCCTGCCCCCCGACCTGCCCCTGCTGCAGCGCCTGCTCGAGCTCCCCCTGCCCCGCAGCGAGGGGGCGCCGGTGACCGTCGGCGCCACCGAACCGGGACCGGACGGCAGCGCCACGGCCCGCCAACCCCTGCGACTGCCGATCGCGGCGGATCCGCAGGTGTCGATCGTGATCCCGGTGCACAACCAGTACGGCATCACCCGCCGCTGCCTGGCGGCGATCGCCTATGCCCCCACCCGCATCCCGTTCGAGATCGTGGTGGTCGACGACGGCTCCAGCGACGGCACCGCCGAAGCCCTCGCCGCCGACGCCCCCGGGGTGCGCCTGATCCGCCACGACTTCGCCCGCGGCTTCAACCAGGCCTGCTGCAGCGGCGCCGCCGCCGCCCGCGCCCCCTTCCTGGTGCTGCTCAACAACGACACCGAACCCTGCGCCGGCTGGCTGGAGGAACTGCTCGATCCCTTCGAACGCTGGGCCGACACCGGGATGGTGGGGGCCCAGCTGATCTACCCCGACGGCACCCTGCAGGAGGCCGGCGGCATCGTCTGGGGCAACGGCGAACCCTGGAACTACGGCCGCGGCGGCAACCCCCACGATCCCCGCGTCGCCTACGCCCGCCAGGTGGACTACGTCAGCGCCGCCGCCCTGGCCATCCCCCTCGAGCTCTGGAAGCGGATCGGTGGCTTCAGCCCGGAGTTCTCCCCCGCCTACTACGAAGACACCGACCTGGCCTTCAAGGTGCGCCAGGCCGGGCACACGGTGCGGTACAGCCCCCTGGCCCGGGTGATCCACCACGAGGGCCTCAGCTGCGGCACCGACACCGCGGCCACCACCGGCCTCAAGCGCTTCCAGGCGATCCACGGCCCCGTCTTCCAGCAGAAGTGGGCCGCCGCCTTCGAAGGCAGCCGCGAGCCCGGCCACGCCGCCGCCGAAACCATCAAGGACCGCGGCATCCTCGGCCGCGCCCTCTGCCTCGATCAGGAAACCCCCCGGCCCGACCGCGATGCCGGCAGCCATGCGGCCCTGGTCGAGATGGGGCTGCTCCAGGAGCTGGGCTGGAAGGTGACGCTCCTGCCCCTCAACCTGGCCTGGCTGGCCAGCTACAGCGAGGAGCTCCAGCGCCGCGGCATCGAGCTGATCCATGCCCCGTTCGTGCTCTCCCTGGAGGCGTTCCTGCGGGAGCGGGGCCGTGAGTTCGAGCTGATCTACCTGACCCGCTACACCGTGGCGGCCCAGGCCCTGCCGCTCATCCATCGCTACGCCCCCCAGGCCCGGCTGCTCTTCTGCAACGCCGACCTGCACCACCTGCGCCAGCTGCGCGCCGCCCGTGCCGAGGGCCTGGGCGGCGACGCCGCCCGCCGCGCCATCGAAGCGGTGGAGGAGGTGAAGCGCCAGGAGCTGGCGGTGATGCGCGAGGTCCATCTCACCTTCAGCTATTCGGAGGTGGAGCGGGCGGTGATCGAGGCCGAAACCCTCGGCGAGGCCGCCACCGCCCCCTGCCCCTGGGTGGTGCAGGGCCCGGAGGCCCCCGCCCCCCTCGAAGGCCGCAGTGGCCTCGCCTTCCTCGGCAGCTACGGCCACCCCCCCAACCGCGACGCCGTCGAAGCCTTCCTGGTGCAGGTGTGGCCCCTGCTGCTCCAGCAGCGGCCCGAGCTGCGCCTGCATCTGTATGGCAGCGGCCTGGATGACACCACCGCTGCCCGCTGGGGCGCCGAACCCGGGGTGATCGTCGAGGGCTGGATCGCCGATCCCGCCACCGTGTACGCCCGCCATCGCCTGTTTGTGGCCCCGCTGCGCTCCGGCGCCGGCCTCAAGGGCAAGGTGGTGGCCGCCGCCGCCCACGGCATCCCCCAGGTGCTCAGCCCCCTGGCCGCGGAGGCCACCGGCCTGCGCCACGGCCAGGAGGTGCTGATCGCCCGCAGTCCCGACGACTGGTGCCAGGCCGTGCTCCGGCTCGACGGGGACGACGACGCCTGGCGCGCCATGGGCGCCGCCGCCTTCGCCTATGCCCGCACCACCTGGAGCCGGGAGCGCGGCCAGGCCCTGATGGCCGACGCCCTGGCCCGCCTCGAACTGCCCCACCGGAGCCCCGCGTGATGAGCACCGCCCGCGACACCCTGCCCGAACCCCTGTCCGGCCTGCGGGAGCCGGCCGTGGTGGAGCTGCCCCCCGGCCGCCCCTGGCTGGCCCTCTCCGAACTCAACCGCCTGATCCGCCAGCAGGGCCAGGCCAGGCCCCTGGCCCGCGCCTGGGTGCTCGACCAGCTCGTGCACGCCATTCCCCTGCCCATCGAGGAGGAGAAGGCCCTGATGGCGGCCTTCCTGGAGCGCCGGGGCATCAACGACGACGACCAGGTGCCCGCCTGGCTGCAGGAGCGCGGTCTGGTCTTCGACGACCTGCGCATGCTCGCCACCCAGAAGCAGCGCCTGCAGCGCCTGGTGCGCAGCCGCTGGAGCGAGGAGGTGGAGGTGCGCTTCCTGCAGCGCAAGCCCGAGCTCGACCAGGTGGTCTATTCGCTGCTGCGGGTCGAGGGCGAGGACCTGGCCGCCGAGCTCCATCACCAGATCGCCGAAGGGGAGGCCGACTTCGCCGACCTCGCCCCGCTCCACTCCAGCGGCCCCGAGCGCCACTGCCGCGGCCAGATCGGCCCCCTGCCGCTGGCCACCGGCCACCAGAGCCTGGTGAGCCGCCTGCGTCGCGGCCGCCCCGGCCAGCTGTTCGACCCCTTCGAGGCCGGCGACAGCTGGGTGGTGCTGAGGCTCGAACAGCTCCTGCCCGCCGAGTTGGACGAACCCACCAGGGAACGCATGATGGGCGAACTTTTCGAGGAATGGCTCGAGCAGCGGGCGCGGCTCCTCCTCGAAGGCCAGCCGCTGCCGCCCCTCGGCGCGATGCTCGCCCTGCTGCAGGAGGACGGCGCCCCATGACCTCCTCCCCCGGTGCCATCAGCGGGCTGCTGAACGACTTCACCCCCTTCGACCGCCTCCCCCCCGCCCGCCGCGACGCGATCGATCCGCTGCTGGAGCCCCTCCGCTTCCGCATCGGCCAGACCGTCCTGCGGCCGGACGTGCTGCCGGAGGGCCTGCTGCTGCTCTGCAGCGGCCAGCTGCGCAGCCTCGGCCCCAGCCCCAGCGGCCGGGGGCTGCGCACGATCGAACGGCTCGGTCCCGGCTCCCTGGCGGGCTGGGCCGGCCTGCTGCGCCACGATCCCTGCGAACATCTGCGCGCCACCACCGACGTGGAGGCCCTGCAGCTTCCCGCCGCCGCCTTCCGCGACCTGCTCGAGGGCCACCCCGACTTCGCCGCCTGGTTCGCCAACCGGCCCAGCACCGCCGAGCTCCACACCCTGCTGCTGGCCCTGGCAAAACGGGATCCCCTCGGCGAAGCCCTCCTCGACGACTGGCCCCTGCCCGCCGATCAGGTGCGCCTGCGCAGCCTGCGGACCGGCGGCCCCACCGAGCTGGGCCTGCCCCCCGGCTTCCGCTGGTACGCCAGCAGCGGCCTGCCCCTGGCCGAGCCCTGGTCGGACCGGCCCCTGGCGGCCCCAGGCCCCGAGGCCCCCTGGCTGCGGCTGGTGGGCCTGGCGATCCCCCGGGAGGCGGAAGCCCCGATCACCCTCGGCGCCGACCCCCTCACCCCGACCCTGCTCCCCAACGTGGAGGGGGGCGGCGCCAGCTACGCCCCGCCGCTGGAGCCCCCACCCCGCCGGGCCGCCGACCGCAGCGGTCAGCTGGTGCTCGGCCGTGCCAGCGGCCCCCGCGCCGTGCCCATCGCCCTCTGCCAGGCCCTGGCCGATTACTTCGGGGTGCCCCTGAACCGCGATGCCCTCGCCGATCAGGTGGACGCCATCCTGCAGCGCCAGGACCGGCTCAATCTGGTCAACATCGGCCAGATCATGGACACCTTCGGCCTGCGGGTGATGCTCTCCCGGGTGCCCGCGAACCGCCTGGGGCGGGTGCCGGTCCCGGCCCTCCTGTACCAGAACGGCCATTTCGGCCTGCTCGACGGCGTCGAACCCGATGGCCGCGCCCGCCTGCTGGAAGCCGAACTCGGCGCCCTGCTGGTGCCGGCCGAGGAGCTGGTCACCCACGAGGGGGGCCTGGTGGAGCTTCTGCTGTTCGACCGCAAGCCCGATGCCAAGCAGCGCCGCTTCGATTGGAGCTGGTATGGCCCCTTTCTGCGCCAGCACCGCCGGGAGCTGATCGAGGTGCTGGTGGCCTCGGTGGTGATCAACGCCCTGCGGCTCGTCTTCCCCCTCGGCCTGATGGTGCTGATCCAGAGCGTGGTGGCCAGCCGCAACATCGGCGCCCTGGTGAGCATCTCCAGCGTGATGCTGCTCGCCGCCCTTGTGGAGAGCATCTTCAAGACCCTGCGCAGCTTCCTGTTCACCGACCTGGCCAACCGAATCGACCAGGACGCCAAGGCAACGATCCTCGACCAGCTGGTGCGCCTGCCCCAGGGCTTCTTCGATGCCCGGCCCGTGGGCCGGATCACCTTCTACTTCTCCCAGCTCGACCGGCTGCGCGATTTCCTGCTGGGCCAGACCCTGCCCACCCTGGTGGACTTCGGCTTCAGCCTCATCTACATCGCGATCCTGTTCGCCATCAGCCCCCTGCTCACCCTGGTGACCTTGGCGACCCTCCCCCTGATCGCCGCCGTGGGTCTGGTCAGCAATCCCCTGGTGCGCAGCCAGATCAACCGCACCATGGCCCAGGCCGTGCGTGCCTCCAGCTTCCTGACCGAGGCGATCACCGGCATCCAGACGATCAAATCCCAGAACGCCGAACTCAAGACCCGCTGGGAATTCCAGAACCGCTATGCCGCCTACATCGGTGAGGATTTCAAGCTCAAGGTGACCCGCGAATCGATCGCCAATCTCTCCAACTTCCTCAGCAACCTGGGGCAGCTGGTGGTGATCGCCGTGGCGATCTGGCTGATCATCAAGGGCGACCTCAGCCTCGCTTCCCTGTTCGGCTTCAACATCCTCTCCGGCTACATCCGCCAGCCCCTGGTGCAGTTGGTGGGCACCTGGCAGGACTTCCAGTTCAACACCCAGGCCCTGCGGATGGTGGCCGACGTCGTCGACCGCGACACCGAGCAGACCCGCGAGCAGGCCAGCAACATCCCCCTGCCCCCCCTCCAGGGCAGGGTCCAGTTCGTGGATGTGGGCTTCCGCTTCAGCGACCAGGGCCCGATGGTGCTCGATGGGGTGGATCTGGAGATCCCCGCCGGCTCCTTCGTCGGCCTGGTGGGGGGCTCGGGCAGCGGCAAGTCCACCCTGCTCAAGCTGCTCTCCCGCTTCTACCCGCCGGAGCGGGGCAGTGTCCTGATCGATGGCCTCGACATCGGCAAGGTGGAGCTCTATTCCCTGCGGCGCCAGATCGGTGTGGTGCCCCAGGATTCGCTCCTCTTCGACGGCACCATCCGCGAGAACCTGCTGATGGTGAAGCCCGATGCCACCGCCGCCGAGATGATGCGCGCCGCCCGCATCGCCTGCGCCCACGACTTCATCATGCAGATGCCCCAGGGCTACAACTCCAGCGTCGGCGAACGGGGCGCCGGCCTCTCCGGCGGCCAGCGCCAGCGCCTCGCCCTGGCCCGGGCCGTGCTCCAGAACCCCCGCCTGCTGATCCTCGACGAGGCCACCAGCGCCCTCGATGCCACCACGGAGCGCCAGGTGTGCATCAACCTGTTCGAGGCCTTCCGCGGTCGCACGGTCTTCTTCATCACCCACCGCCTCTCCACCGTCCAGCCCGCCGACCTGATCGTGCTGATGGACCGGGGCGCCGTGATGGAGAAGGGCAGCCACCGCCAGCTGATGCAGCTGCGCGGCTGGTACTACGCCCTCTACCGCAGCCAGAACCAGGAGGGACTCAGCTGATGGCCACCCCACCCCGCTCCGCCGATCCCGCCTCCCGCCTGGTGGCCCTGATGGAGGACTGTGTCGGCTGGCTGCGCTCCCCCCGGGCCAGCCGCCGCCCGGTGATCCCGGTGCGGGTCGATCTGGTGGGGCGGAACGCCCCGCCCACCACGGCCCCACCAGCCGCGACCACCCCCGGGGCCCCGGCCGAGGGGAGCCCCGTTGCCGCCCCGGAGACCGACCACCCCTTCGGCACCGGCCTGGCGGCCGCCGACGGCGACGCAGCGCGTGAATGGTCGTTCCGCGAGACGGTGGTGCTTCGCAAAAGCCGCCGCAGCTCCAGCCTGCTGATCTGGGCGGGCGTGGGGGGCGTGGTGGCCCTCGGTCTGTGGAGCGTCACCGCGCCGATCGCCGAAACCGTCGCGGTCCCGGGCAAGCTCGAACCCTCCACCACCGTCAAGGACGTGGATACGCCCGTCCCCGGCGTGGTGGAGGCGGTGCTGGTGAAGGAGGGCCAGTCGGTGAAGAAGGGCCAGCCCCTGATCCGCTTCGACCTGCGCGAGCCCCGCAGCAAGCTGGCCGCCGCCGAGAGCATCCGCGAGCGGCTGCTCAACGAGAACCTGGTCGCCCGCGCCACCCTCGGCGAGGACGCCGCCACCGCCGGCCTCACCGCCAACCAGCGCAGCCAGCTGCGGGATCGCACCCGCGAACTCAACAGCCGCCTCGAGGCCGCCCGCGAAGAGCTGGCCAAGAGCAGCACCCGTCTGGCCGGCTACCGCGATTCCCTGCGCATCTACAGCGACATCGAGCGCCGCTACCAGTCCCTGGTCCGCGACGGCGCCGTGAGCGAGGTGCAACTGCTCGAGGCCCGCAACCGCATGCAGGACCTCCAGACCAGCGTGGCCGAGGAGGAGAGCGAGATCGCCCGGCTGCGCTCCCAGCTGGTCAACACCGGCTCAGGCACCGATGTGGAGCTGCGCACGACGATCGAGACCAACCTGCGCCAGATCAGCGATCTCGACGCCCAGATCCGTCAGGCCCGTCTGCAGATCCAGTACGGCGTTCTGACGGCTCCCACCGATGGCCTGGTGTTCGACATCGAGGCCAGCGCCGGCAGCGTGGTCGGCGCCACCGAGACCACGCCGCTGCTGAAGGTGGTGCCCCAGGACTCCCTGCGGGCCAGGGTCTACCTGCCCAACAAGGCCATCGGCTTCGTGCAGGTGGGCCAGAGCGCCGACCTCTCGATCGAGACCTTCCCGGCCAACAGCTTCGGCTACGTGCCGGCGACGGTGGAACGCATCGGCTCCGATGCCCTCACCCCCGAGGAGCAGACCAAGGTCCTCGGCACCCAGGCGGAGGGCCTCCACTTCCCCGTCATCCTCCAGCTCCGACGCCAGACCATCCCCCTGCCCGACAAGGGCAGCGTGCCGCTCCAGGCCGGCATGGCCCTCACCGCCGACATCAAGCTGCGGGAACGGCGCGTGATCAGCCTGCTCACCGGCCTGTTCGAGGATCAGCGCCGCAACCTCCAGCGCCTGCGATCCCATTGAGCACCAGGCCCCAGGGTGACTGGTGGCGCTTCGTGCCACCCGAGCAGCGCCGACGCCGGCGCTTCAAGGCCTGGCGGCTGCGCTGGAAGGAGCGGCTGCGCCAGCGCTGGCTCGCCATCGCCATCTCCTTCCTGGCCTACGGGCTCGTGCTGCTCTGGCTGCTGCTGAACCTGCCGCCGGTGGTGACCCTGCTCGCCCTGGCCCCGGTGGTGCTGGTGCCGCTGGTCGGCTACCTCACCTACTGGCTGCTGTGGAAGGAATTCCACGAATGAGGGCCGCTGGCCATGGCCATGGGGCCAGCGGGCCATGGGCCCGCCGCCCTCAGCTCTTCACATAGAGGCTGGGCAGGGCCCCCAGCAACCACTGAGGCATGAACTGCTCGCCGCCGGCGAAGCCGATCTTGCCGGGGGGGTAGAAGGGCAACACCGCCAGCACCACCTGGGTGGCCTTGGGGCGGGTCATGTTGCGCACGTAGTGGGCGAGCTGGGAGCGCAGCTGCCGGTCCTCCTCCGCCAGGGGGGTGGCGGCATAGCCGCTACGCAGGAACTTGCGGTAGAGCTCGCCGAAGGAGCTCTCGAACAGGGGCTGCAGACGCTCTTCGGGCGTGTCCAACCAGATCTGACCCAGCTGGCGCCGGAAGCTGCCCAGTTCCTGGCGGATGGCGCCATCGTCGGGGTCGATCTCGAACAGGTTCACCAGCCCGTTGAGGCGGGTGAGGAATTCCTCGCTGCCGGTGAGCTGGAGGGCCTGGGCGCCGGTGTACGACGAGAGCTGGGGCAGCGGCGGTGCCTCCGGTTCCGTAGCGACCGCAGCGGCAGCTGCCGCTGCCGGCACCGCCCGCACCGCCCCCGCCGGTGCCAGGGCCTTGCGCTCCAGGGGGCTGGGCTGGCGCAACCGGGGCAGAAGTTCCGGCTCGAACAGGCTGGCGTAATCCTCCAGAAGCCAGGGGGGCAGATTCTGTTCGCAATTCCGCACTGTCATCTTGCCGCGGCGAAAATAGGGCATCACCGCCAGAAGGATGTTGGCCATCTCCGGGCGATCGAAGCCGCTGAACAGGCGCTCGGAGAGATGGTCTCTCCAGGCCTCCTCATCGCGCAGCAGCGGTTGGCTGGCCAGCTCACCACTGATCATCTGGCGGTAGCTGTCACCGACCGCGGAGCCATAGAGAAGCTCCAGGGCATCGATCGGGGCACTCAGCCAGAACTTCGACAGGCACTGGCGGGCCAGCCGGGCCTCCGCCAGACGTGTGGGGGTGGCTTCATGGGCGAAATCCATGAAGATCGTTCCCAACCGCGCCGCCGACCACGGAGTGATCTGGGGCCGGCGATCCATCTCCATCGGGACGGTGCCAGGATCACTCACCAGAGTATCCAGAAGACCACCATCTTTCTCGGGCTTTCTTTCACCCCAGCTCACCGTATCCCGGCGTCCGAACAAACGGCTCCAGAGCGACATGACGCAGGTCAGGTACAGGCAGCGGGATTGTAATAGCGTTGTCAGATGGAACTGTTGCTGATCCATCAGAACCATCCCGGCCAGTTTCGTGATCTGACACCTGCCCTCGAACGCCGCGGCCATCGCGTGCTCGGCCTGGGCGCCACAGCGCGGGCCGTTCCCCCCGGGGTGCCGGCCACCCCGGCCAGCACCGGCGGCCCCCGGCTCCACTACGACTGGCAGGCGCCGGTCCTCCCCGCCGGGCTGGCCGACCCGCTGCTGGAGGCCAACCTGCGCCGGGCCGGGCGTGTCCAGGAGCGCTGCCTGCAGCTGCGGGAGCAGGGCTACCGCCCCGACGCCGTGATCGGCCACAGCGGCTGGGGGGAACTGCTCTACCTGCGCGACATCTGGCCGGAGGCGGTGCTGATCGCCTACCCCGAGCTCTACGCCACCCCGCTGCTGCTCGGCTACGGCTTCGATGCCGACCTGGGCGAACCCTCCCACGCCCTGCGGGCCCAGTGGCGCCGGGGCAACCTAATGGGCCTGGCGGCGGTGGCCGACGCCGACGCCTGCGTCGTGCCCACCCGCTTCGCCCGCGACACCTTCCCCCCGCACCTGCGGGGCCGCTTCCAGGTGCTGCACGAAGGCATCGCCCTGCCGGCCCCCGCCACCGGGGCCATCAGCCTGCGGCTGGAGGGCGGCCCGACCCTGACCAAGGGGGATCCGGTGATCACCTTCGCCAGCCGCAACCTGGAACCCCTGCGCGGTTTCCGCAGCCTCCTGCGGGCCCTCCCGGCCGTGCTCGCCGCCCGGCCGGACGCCCGGGCGGTGATCGTGGGGGGCACCGACAGCGGCTACGGGGCGCCCTCGTCCCATCCCGAGGGCCACAAGGGTGAACTGCTGGCCCTGCTCGGCCACCGGCTGCCCCTCGACCGGGTCCATTTCCTGCCGCCCCTGCCGCACCGGGAGCTGCTGGCCCTGTTCCGCATCAGCGCCGCCCACGTCCACCTCACCTACCCCTACGCCCTGTCCTGGAGCGTGCTGGAGGCGATGGCCTGCGGCGCCCTCGTGGTCGGCTCCGACAACCCACCGCTGGACGAGGTGATCCAGCACGGCCACAACGGGCTGCTGGTGCCCTTCAACGCACCCGACCGCCTGGCCGAGGTGTTGCTGGCCGTGCTCGCCGATCCGCCCGCCTTCGCGGCGATGGCCGCAGCGGGCCGCGCCACCGTCGCCGCCCGCTACGCGGTGCACCGGGCCGCCGAGGCCTTCGAGGCCCTGATCCTCAGCCTGCGGCTGCTGCCCTGAACGCCGCCACTGCCGCCGCCCCCTCCTGCAGCACCGCCGCCACCACCGGGAGCCAGTCCCGGTCCTCGCCCTGGCGGAACAGGCGCAGGCTCGGGTACCAGGGGCTGTCCCGGCGCTGCCGCAGCCAGCGGGGATCGGCGCTGAAGGGGAGCAGCACCCAGGCCGGGTGCCCCATGGCGCCGGCCAGGTGGGCCATGGCCGTGTCCACCGTGATCAGCAGATCGGTGCTGGCCAGCACCCCGGCCGTGGCCAGAAAGTCGCCGTCGGGGTCGATGGCATCGGCGAACAGGGGGGCCACGGGCTCCGCCAACTCGCGGTCCGCGCCCTGCTGCAGCAGCACCGGCTCCCACCCCTGCGCCACCAGCCCCTCCACCAGCCCCACCAGGGCGGCCGCCGGCAGGGTGCGCTTGCGGTACTCCCGCCGGGTGAAGCCGTCGGCGAGCTTGCGGCCGCTGGCCCAGGTGAGACCCACCCGCGGCGGCCGGCCCCAGGCGTCGGCGGACTCGACCGGGGCCAGCCCCCGCAGGTAGGTCCCCCGACCATCCGGCCCCGGGGGCTGGGGGCAGGGGGCCCCGCCGAGGGCCGCCGGCAGCGAGAGGAGGCTCACCAGGTCCCGGGGCGGGGGCGGACCCGGCCCGTCGCTGGCCGGACCATCGACAGCCGGCCCCGGCCTGGGGCGCACCTCCGGCGGCTGGGGCAGCCAGGCCAGACCCTGGCGCAGCAACGCCACCAGCGACGGCTCCACCTCCAGCACCACCGACTGGCCGCGGGCCGTGGCCTGCTCCAGCAGCGGGGGAATCCAGCGCAGGTACTGGAGGCCATCGCCCAGGCCCTGTTCGGTGCGCACATGCAGCACCGGGGCGCTGGCCACCACCGCCGCCACGCCCCCCTCCGGCCCGGGGCCGATGCCGGGCAGCTCGAAGCGGCGCTCGGCCAGGGCATAGGCCTCCCCGTAGGACTCCAGCCCGATCAGCAGGGCGGCATGGTTACAGGCCAGGGCCGGGCTGTCCCCCCGCTGGCGGCTGGCCCGGAAGGCCCGATCGGCCGCCTCGAAGCGGTTCAGATCCCGCAAGCTGTTGCCCAGGCCCATGAAGGGGGCGGGACTGTCCGGAAGCAGCAGGGACGCCCGCCGATAGAGCTCCAGGGCCTCCTCCGGCTGATCCGAGAGCCACAGGGCATTGGCGGCCCGCAGCAGCAGCGGGGCCGGCGCCTCAGCGGAGCCGACCAGCTCCTGATAGATGCAGGCGGCTTCACACCATTCCTGCCGACGCTCAGCCGCCTCCGCTTCCTGAAGGACCAGGCCGCGGTCGAAATCACCGGAAAGGACTGACATGACAGGAATCCTGAACCGGTAACCAGGCTGCGGCAACAATGTATCTCCTGAAGGCCTTGGTGCAGACAGCATCGATGCAACAAAGACATAACAAAGTCTGCTTTAAGGTTTCAACCTTTCGTGGTGAATTGTTGAAGGAATATGACGGAAAACGAAGCCTGGGATACACATAACTACCAAACCAGCCCCCTAGGGTCCTGATCAAATAAACGGCATCTTTTGTCGAATGGCTTCCTCCGATACCCTTTCGATCTTCGTGCCGGATCCCGGCACGACGCTCACCCAGACCACAACCAGCGGCGCCAAGGTCTTCACCAGTCAGACCGGTGACGTCACCAACTCGCGGGTCTTCCCCAACAAGGGCCGCAGCATTGAGGATGTCGGCATCAGAGAGCCCGCCTCCGGTGACACCCGCACCACTTTTTCGGGGGCTTCCAAGGACACCTCCTACGCCGGAAATGCTGATGACAACACCGTTGTCTTCACCGGCAACGCCCGAAACACGTCCATCAGCACAGGCGCTGGTGACGACACCCTGATCGCCACTGACATCAACAGAGGCACCATCTCCCTGGGCAGTGGTGACAACACCGCCATCACCGGAGCACTGAAGAACACCACTTTCACCGCCGGCAGCGGCGCCGACAGTTTCACCATCACCGACAAGGCCGAATCCGTCAGAATCAGTGCCGGTGCAGGCGACGACACCCTGATCTTCGGGGGCAAGGTCTCCGACTCCACCGTCCTGCTTGGCCAGGGCGCCGATGTGCTGGACTTCTCCGCCCGGGTGCAGAACACCTGGATCGATCTCGGCAACGATGCCAACGTTGATCAGGTCTCCTTCATCAGCAAGGGGGACATCGGCAGCGGCACCCAGATCTTCGGGGCCGGCGATGGCGATCTGCTCATCATCGGTGGCGAAGAATACGTCTTCAATGACAGCCAGACGGCCTTCATCTCCACCAAGGGCGACTCCATCACCTTCGGCTGATGACCCCAGCCACCCGTGGTCACCTTGGAACAGGCCCGCTTCGCCCGTAACTACGTCACCTGCCTGCAGAAGGGGGACCTGGCCGCCGCCAGGTCCCTGCTCCTTCTCTGGAGCAAGACCTACTTCTCCGACCTGCCCGCCGCCCCCAGCCGTCGCGATCTCACCAATCCCGACCTCTGGGGCTGCCTGGCCCAGTACGCCTCCCTCAGCGGGGACCGTTCCCCCGTCGATGACTACTGGCGGCGGCTGGATGGCATCACCCCCCACACCAGAACAACAGGCGCCATCCCGCTGCTGGGGGTGCCGATCCTCAACCGCCCCGATCTCCTCAAGCGCCTGCTGGACAGCCTCGACCACCCCGTCGAGACCCTTGCCATCGTCGACAACAGCATCGGTTCCGGGCTGGCCGACAGCGACGCGCTGCAGCGGCTGCTGGCCCGGCTGGAGCGGCAGCCCCCCGCCGGCGTCGCCCGGGTGCGGGTGGCCCGGCCCTTCGGCAACCAGGGGGTCGCCTCCAGTTGGAACGCGATCCTCACCGCCTTTCCGGAAGCCGGTTTCGCCCTGCTGGTCAACAACGACGTGGTCTTCGCCCCGGGCGTGCTGGCGGAGGTGGTCGGGCGCGTCGACCCCTGCCGCCCCCAGTTCCTGCCACTGCTGCCGGCCCCCCAGGAGTTCTCCGCCTTCGCCCTCACGCCGGCCGCCTGGAACCGGGTCGGCCTGTTCGATGCCAACTTCCACCCGGCCTACTGCGAAGACCTCGACTACGCCGAGCGCCTGCGCGCCTGCGGCGCCATCGAGTGGATCGCCCCGGAGGCCCTGCAGCGGCTGCAGCAGCAGGCCAATCCCATCGCCAGCGCCACCATCGCCAGCGACGCCCGGCTGGAGGCCTGCAATCGCACCACCTTCCTGCTCAACAGCCTCTGGCTCCACAGCCGGCGACGCCTCGACCAGCCCCACCGGGGCACCTGGATGCGCCGCTGGCTGAGCCAGTGGGACCTCGAAGCGGCCCCTGCGTCGGCGCCTGAACCCGTCGGTCCTGTCGGCGCGGGGCGGGCATGAACACCCTGCCCCGCCTGATGCGCCGCTTCCGGGACGAGGATCTCGGCCCACGGCCCCGGATCGTGGTGCTCGGCGCCGCCAAGCTGGGCAACTATGTGGTGCTCCAGCCGCTGCTGCGGGGGCTGCGCCGCAAGTATCCCGACGCCCTGATCACCTACGTGGGCAGCCAGCGCACCCGGGAGCTGGAGCGGCTCAATCCCTGGATCGACGCCAGCCTTCCCCTGGCGGAGCAGGGCCCGGCGGCCCTGCCGGCCCTGCGGCAGTGGCGCCGCACCCTGCCGGGGCAGGGACGGGGCGACGGGGTGGATCTGGTGATCAACGCCGACGGCCACGCCACCCACAGCCCCGCCTGGGCCCAGGCCCTGGAGCCGCGCTTCGTGGTCGGAGCGGCGCCGATCCCCGCCGGCGACCACCCCCTCCACGCCCTCGCCCTCGATCCCCACTGGGCCAGTCCCTCCCTGGTGGAGCGCTACCGCGGCTGGATCGGCAGCAACAGCATCCGCGAACTGCACTGCCGCATCGCCTGGGTGGACACGGCGTTCGAGCGGGTGGAGCTGCCCGCCGAGCCCGCTCCGCCAGGGCTGCCGCCGGTGCTGATCGCCGTGAACGGCGAGCGGCCCGCCAAGCTCTGGCCCCTGGAGCACTGGCTGGTCCTGCTCGAGCGCCTGCAGCGGGAGATGGGTCTGCCGGCCGGATCGATCGGCCTGATCGGCGGCCCTCCCCCCGCCGAAGCGCGCCGGCCGGGCGACCGGCTCGAGCGGGCCCTGCTGGCCCGCACCGGGGTGCGGGATCTGCGCGGACGCCTCAGCCTGCCGGCGCTGGTGGGCGCCCTGGCCCGCAGCCGGCTCTGCATCGCCGTGGATTCCGGCCCGCTGCACCTGGCCGCCGCCGCCGGCTGCCCCACGGTGGCCCTGTTCGGCACCGACGCCGACGGCATCGGTGCCAGCCCCCGGGATCTCTGGGCCCCCCGGGCCGACCACGTCTGGGTCAGCCGCAGCCGGCAGCGCTGCGGCGGCTGCCTCCAGGTGCGCTTCGAGAACCCCGCCTGCCCGTTGGAGCGGCACGCCTGCATGGACGGCCTGCCGCCCGACGCGGTATGGCCCCTGGTCCAGCAGGCCTGGCAGCGGAGCGAAGCCCGGAAAGGAGCCCCCGGCAGGACGCCCTTCTGAAGACCGCCGAAACGACCGTCTGAACACCGCCTGGACGCCCTGCGCCCCACGGCCGTCACTCAGGCCGTTTGTCGGCCATCAGCTTCTCCAGCTTGCGGATCCGCTGCAGGGTGGTCTGCCACACCTCCAGCTGGAAGGCCCGCTCCCCCTCGCCCGCCGCCACTGCCCGGCGGCAGTCCTCCACCAGCGCCTCCAGGTCCTCACGGCGCTCGAAGGCTTCCCAGAGCTGGCGTTCGATCCGGGCCCGCTCGATGAAGTTCCAGCGCTGCAGCCACGACATGGGAAGGGATCGGTGTGGCCCCAGTTAAGCCAGCGGGGGAGGGCGGCCGGGGATGGGACACTGGGAGCCCACGAGCCCGATGGGGGAGCCGCGCGTGAAGGCCATCAGCGTTCTGGGCTCCACCGGATCGATCGGCACCCAGACCCTGGAGATCGCCGAGGAGTTCCCCGACCGCTTCAAGGTGGTGGCCCTCACCGCCGGCAACAACCTCGATCTGCTGGTGGAGCAGATCCTGCGCCACGCACCTGAAGTGGTGGCCCTGGCCGATGCCGGCCGGCTCGGCGAGCTGGCCACGCGCCTGGCGGACCTCGAACCGGCCCGGCGTCCCGCCCGTCTGCCCGAGCTGCTGGGGGGCTCCGACGGCCTCTGCGCCGCGGCCGCCTGGGCCAGCGCCGACCTGGTGGTCACCGGCATCGTCGGCTGCGCCGGCCTGCTGCCCACCCTGGCGGCGATCCGCGCCGGCAAGGACCTGGCCCTGGCCAACAAGGAAACCCTGATCGCCGCCGGCCCTGTGGTGCTGCCCGAACTGCAGCGCAGCGGCAGTCGGCTGCTGCCCGCCGACTCGGAGCATTCGGCCCTGTTCCAGTGCCTGCAGGGCACCCCCTGGGCGGACACCGCCCGCCTCTCCACCGGCGTGCCCACCCCGGGACTGCGGCGGATCCAGCTCACCGCCTCCGGCGGCGCCTTCCGCGACTGGCCCGCCGCCGATCTGGCCAAGGCCACCGTGGCCGATGCCACCAGCCACCCCAACTGGAGCATGGGGCGCAAGATCACGGTGGATTCCGCCACCCTGATGAACAAGGGGCTGGAGGTGATCGAGGCCCACTACCTGTTCGGCCTCGACTACGACCACATCGAGATCGTCATCCACCCCCAGAGCATCATCCACTCGATGGTGGAGCTGGCCGATTCCTCCGTGCTGGCCCAGCTGGGCTGGCCCGACATGAAGCTGCCCCTGCTCTACTGCCTCAGCTGGCCGGAGCGGCTGGAGACCCCCTGGCGCCGCCTCGATCTCACCGCCGTTGGCCAGCTCACCTTCCGCGCCCCCGACCGGGAGAAATACCCCTGCATGGCACTGGCCTACGCCGCCGGCCGCGCCGGCGGCACCATGCCCGCCGTGCTCAACGCCGCCAACGAGCAGGCGGTGGCCCTGTTCCTGGAGGAGGCGATCCCCTTCCTGGCCATCCCCGAGCTGATCGAGCGGGTCTGCGACCGCCACCGCGCCGATCACCACGGCACCCCCTGCCTCGACGACGTGCTGGCCGTGGACGCCTGGGCCCGCCAGGCCACCCGCGAGGCCGCCGCCGCGCTCCGCAGCCATCCGGCGCCGGCCCTGCCGGCGTGAACGGGGTCCAGCACCACCTGCTGCTCTGCGCCACCCCCACCAAGGCGCTCTGCGGCGATCCGGCCGTCGGTGCGGCCAGTTGGAACCGCCTTAAGCAGCTGGTGCGGGACCTGGGCCTCGAGGACCCCGGCAGGCCCCAGGGGGTGGTGCTGCGCACCAAGGCCGACTGCCTGCGCGTCTGTTGCGAGGGCCCGGTGCTGCTCCTCTGGCCGGAGGGGATCACCTACGGGGGCGTCACCCCCGAGCGGATCGAGCGCATCGTCCACGAGCACGTCATCGGCGGGGTGCCGATCGAGGAATGGATCGTGCGGCGCACCCCCTTCAGCCGTCCCCTTCCCCCCGGCTGAGGCGGCGCAGCCAGGCCACCGCCAGCCGGTCGGCCCAGCAGGCGGGCCCGTCGCCGGGGGCGTGAAAACCGTTGTGGCCGCCCCGGGGCGTGATCACGATCCGGGGCGCCACCCGGGGCGCCGATCCGTCCCCGCCGGCGCTGGCGGCCGCCAGCTGGCGCAGCGGTCCGACCGGGACCCAGGGGTCGTCGCCGGCATGGAGCAGCAACGTGGGAGGCAGGGGCCGGCCCGCGATCAGGGGCGCCAGGGGGCTGGCGGCGTCGTAGTAGGCGGCCACCGAAGCGAAACCCCAGCGCGGGGCGGTGATGGCCGCATCGAAGGCCCGGATCGTGCGGGACCGCCCAGGCCCCGCCAGCCCCCGGCGTTCAGCCTCCTGCAGCCCGCCCGGATCGGCCAGGGTCTGCTCCCGCAGGCGCTGCATCAGCCAGCGCTGGTACACCCGGTTGCGGCGGCGCTCGAACTGGACAGCGCAGACATGGAGCTCCAGCGGGCTGCTGACGCAGACCAGGCCATCGAATCCCAGCCCGGCCAGGCTGCCGTTGAGCAGCACCGTGCCGCCCAGGGAGATGCCGGCGCCGAACAGGGGCCGGTCGGCGGCCAGCTGCCGGGCCAGGGCCACGGCGGGGCGCAGATCCTCGCTGCAGCAGGCGCAGTAGGTACCCCGGGCGAGCGGCCGGCCCCGGCCGGCCCCCCGCAGATTGAGTCGCAGCACGGCGAATCCCTCGGCGGCCAGGGCCAGGGCCAGCCGTCGCGGGCCTGGACCGTCACTGGAGCCCCCCAGCCCGTGCAGCACCAGCACCAGGCCGGCCGGCGCTGCGCCGGCGGGGCGGTCCAGCAGCCCCAGCAGCTGACCGCCATCCGCCAGGGGGATGGTCAGCGGCTCGGCCCGATCGGGGGGGAAGCGCAGGGGACGCAGGGTGTCCCGCAGGGTCTGCAGATCCCCCCCGATCCAGGGAGAGCGCTGGCGGAAGGGGGTCAGGCCAAGGTGGTCGGGCAGCTGGGACACGACCGGGGCCCCACCGTCAGGCCGCCACCTTCACCTTGCCCACGCCCATGGAGCGGAGCTCGCTGAGCAGGCCGTTGAGCACCGCCTTGGCATCCCCGAACACCATGGCGGTCTGGGGCATCTCGAACAGGGCGTTGTTGATGCCGGCGTAGCCGGCCCCCAGGCTCCGCTTGACCACGAACACCTGGCGGGCCTGGTCCACCTCCAGCACGGGCATGCCGTACAGGGGGCTGGTGGGGTCGTTCTTGGCCTGGGGGTTCACCACGTCGTTGGCCCCCAGCACGATCACCACGTCGGTGCGCGGGAACTCCGGGTTGACCAGGTCCATCTCCAGCAGCTGCTCGTAGGGCACGTCGGCCTCAGCCAGCAGCACGTTCATGTGGCCGGGCATGCGTCCCGCCACCGGATGGATGGCGTAGCTCACCTCCACGCCATGGCTCTCGAGCAGCTTGGCCAGCTCCCGCAGGGAATGCTGGGCCTGGGCCACCGCCAGGCCGTAGCCCGGCACGAACACCACCCGCTCGGCCTGCTCCAGCGCCATGGCGCATTCCTCGGCACTGCAGCTGGTGATGCGGGTGTAGCCCGCCTCGCTGCCGCCGCCGCCCACGGCGCCGGCGCTGGCCCCGAGGGCACCGCCGAAGAGCACCGACACCAGGGAGCGGTTCATGGCGGTGCACATCACCTGGGTGAGGATCAGGCCCGCCGCCCCCACCATGGCGCCGGCCACGATCAGCAGCTGGCTGCCCACCACGAAACCGGCCGCCGCCGCCGCCACCCCGGAATAGGAGTTGAGCAGGGAGATGACCACCGGCATGTCGGCCCCGCCGATGGGCAGGGTGACGCCGATGCCCAGCAGGGTGGAGCCGCCGATCAGCAGCCACAGGGGCAGGCCGCCGGGATCGCCGGGCAGCAGCAGGGCCGACACCAGGCAGAGCACCGCCAGGGAGATGTTGACGCCGTGGCGCAGGCGGCTCTGGGTCCAGCCGGGGGTGTCCAGCCAGCCCTGGAGCTTGGCCATGGCCACGATCGAGCCGCTGAAGGTGATGGCGCCGACGAACACCGACACGGCGATCGAGACGAGGGCGACGATGTCGGCATCTCCCGTGTCGAAGATGGCCACCCCCATGGCCACCAGCAGGGAGGCCATGCCACCGCAGCCGTTGAACAGGGCCACCGTTTCCGGCATGGCGGTCATCGGCACCCGGCGGGCGGTGACCAGGCCGGCCAGGCCGCCGACGGCACTGCCGACGGCGATCCAGAGCCAGGCGATCGGATCGGGCCGGATCTGGATCAGCAGGCCGACCACGGCCAGCCCCATGGCCAGGGCGGCCAGGCCGTTGGCCCCGCGGGCCGAGCTCACCTTCGAGAGGCCCTTGATGCCGAGGGCGAGCAGGAGAACGGCCGCCAGATCGATGCCGGCGGCGAAAGCATCCATGGAGAAAGTCATCGGCTGTCGCCCTTGCGGCGGAACATGGCGAGCATGCGATCGGTGACGAGGAAGCCACCGATCACGTTGTAGAGGGCGAAGCCCAGGGAGAGGGCTCCGATCACCAGCAGGGCCGTGTTGTCCCCGGCCTGCTGGATGAGGGTGAGGGAGGCCAGCACGGTGATGCCGCTGATGGCGTTGGCCCCCGACATCAGGGGGGTGTGCAGGGTGGGTGGCACCTTGCCGATCAGTTCCAGCCCCAGCAGGCTGCCCAGCAGGAGCACCCAGAGGGACTGCGTCAGAAGGCTCATGAACGGGCTCCGATGGGGGACAGGCCGGCGGGCTGGACGATGTCGTCCCGGCGGCAGACACCGGCGTGGGTGAAGAGGCAGCCGTCGAGGATCGGATCCTCCGGATCCAGGCGGAAGCCGTCCTCCCCTAGCACATGCTCGATGAGGGCGGCGATGTTGCGGGCGTAGAGGGCGCTGGCGTGGTTGGGCACGGTGCTGGGCAGGCCATCGGCCCCGATCAGCAGCACACCCCGGCGCTCCACCGTCGCCCCGGGGATCGTGCCGAAGCAGTTGCCCCCCTGGGCCACCGCCAGATCGACCACCACGGCGCCGGGCCGCATGCCGTCGAGCATGGCCTCGCTGATCAGGCGGGGCGCCGGCCGGCCGGGCACCAGGGCCGTGCAGATCACCATGTCGGCCAGGGCCAGCTGGTCGGCCAGCTGCTGGCGCTGGGCCGCCAGGAACGCCTCGCTGGCCTGGCGGGCGTAGCCCCCCACCTCGGCCGGGGCCTCCTCCAGTTCGGGTGGGTCGATGAAGCGCCCACCGAGGGATTCCACCTGCTCCTTGACCGCCGGCCGCACGTCCGAGACGTAGACCACGCCCCCCAGGCGGCGGGCGGTGGCCAGGGCCTGCAGACCGGCGACGCCGGCCCCCAGGATCAGCACCCGGGAGGGCTGGATCGTGCCCGCCGCCGTCATCAGCATCGGCACGTAGCGATCGAGGGCCGCCGCCGCCAGCAGCACCGCCTTGTATCCGGCGATGTTGGCCTGGGAGGAGAGCACATCCATCGACTGGGCCCGGGTGATCCGGGGCAGCAGCTCGAGGGCGATGGCGGAGGCCCGCCGGTCGTTGAGGGTATCCACCAGGGCCGTGGCGCCGTAGGGGGCCAGCAGCCCCACCAGCAGGGCCCCGGCCTGGAGGCGGGCCAGTGCCTCCGGACGCGGGGGCTGGACGCAGAGCACGGCATCGGCCGTCTCCCAGTCCCTGGCCTCCCCGTCCCACAGCTCGGCGCCCACGGCGGCGTAGTCGGCGTCGAGGAAGCCGGCCGCCTGGCCCGCCCCCCGCTCCACCTGCAGGGTCGCCCCCTTGGCCACCAGCCGCCTGACCGTCTCGGGGGTCGCGGCGACCCTCCGCTCACCGGGAGCCGTCTCCCTGGGAATCAGCAATTTGACCAACGCGAGGCCACCCACACTTCTTCCGCGATAGACAGACCCGCCGGTGACGGCAAGCAAGCGGACGCCAATGTGCGGACACGCCCACCCGGCCCTGGACGGCCCAGCAGAATCGTGGAATGGCGCCACCGTCCTTCGATCTGGGTCTGCGCCGCCAGGCCGGGGCTCCCGGTCCCTCGCCGGCCCCCGGCGGCCCCGAACCGCGGGCCTGGCAGCGGCGCCTGATCCAGCTGCTCCGGGCCCGGCTGGTGGCGGCAAGCTCCGGCGGCCAGGACGTGCTCCTCCACGCCGGCCCCGGTGCCGGCAAGACCCTGGGGGCCCTGCTCGCCTTCCGGCAGCTGCAGCGGGAAGGGCGGCTGGAACGGTTCGTGGTCTTCTGCCATCGCAGCGCGATCGGCCGGCAGTGGGTCAACGCCGCCGCCCGCCTCGGCCTGGATCTGCGGGAATGGGACGCCCCGGGGGGAGCCCCCCCGCCGCCCGGCGGCCAGGGCCTGCTGCTCAGCTACCAGGCGGCGGCCCTGCACCGCCTGCGGCTGGAGCAGGAGCTGGACGGCCTGCTGGCGGGGCGGCCCTGGCTGGCGATCGCCGACGAGGTCCACCACCTGGGCCTCGATCCCCTGGAGCCGGAGGCCACGGCCTGGGGCCATGCCTTCAGCAGCCTCAGCGGCGGCGCCCGGCTGCGGCTGGGACTGACCGGCACCCCCTTCCGTGCCGACAACCTGGGCTTCTGTGCCGCCCGCCGGATCCGGATGCACGACCAGGACGGGCCGGCCGAGCGGATCATCCCGGACCTCTGCGTCGAGCCCCGGGCCCTG
Organism: Synechococcus sp. UW140; assembly: GCA_943369455.1. Lineage (GTDB taxonomy): Bacteria > Cyanobacteriota > Cyanobacteriia > PCC-6307 > Cyanobiaceae > Cyanobium. The sequence continues at coordinate 8,369 of CALRND020000010.1, read as the reverse complement.
ATCGCCGCCGGCGACGTGCGGCCCCTGGAGTTCCGGTTCCAGGACGGCTGGGTGGAACACGGCCGCCCCGAGGACGGCCGCGAGCGCGAGACCTCCCCCCTGTCGGCGGAGCAGCGGGAGAGCTGGCGGGCCCGCAACCTGCGTCGGGCCATCCGGCCCGGGGATCGGGGCGGGATCGCCCTGCGGCTGCTGCTCCAGGCCCGCCGCCGCCTGGAGCGGGTGCGGCTGGAGCACCCGGGGGCCGGTGGGCTTGTGGTGGCCCGCGACATCGGCCACGCCGGCGCCATCGCCGACCTGCTGGCCCAGGAGGGGGACCGGGTGCACCTGGTGCACTCCCAGGATCCGGAGGCCGCCCGCCACCTCGCGGCCTTCCAGGCCGGAGACGCCGACTGGCTGGTGAGCATCGACATGTGCGCGGAAGGCTTCGACGCCCCGCGGCTGCGGGTGGTGGCCTACCTCACCACCGTGGTCACCCGCAGCCGCTTCGTGCAGGCGATCACCAGGGCCGTGCGCATGGACGGGGATCGCTCCGGTCAGGAATCCATCCCACGGCGGCCTTCTTATGTGTTTGCGCCGGCCGATCCCCTGTTGATCGGCTACGCCCGGGGCTGGACCGTGAGCGAGCCCTACGTGATCCGCCCACGCCCGCCGGAGATGGCCGCCGCCGGGGGCACCTCACCCGGCAGCGGCGAGCACCTGCCGCTGCAGGCCCTGGCAGACGACGCCGGGCGGATGATCAGCGTCAGCGGCCCCGTCCTTCCGAACATCGGGCGCCGGTCGGCCTGACGCTGCAGATCGGCTTAAAATTCCCTTCTTTCGACCTGTTGCAGGCGCTTTTCCTGCAACGATGTGACAACCAACACCGTCGTTGCGCCCACCAGCCGCCAACGTGGGCACCACAGGACATCCACCGAGATCAACCCGATGGACAGGCCAAGAGACGACGCCAGCGATCACGACGGTTTTTCCGATACTCCCCTGGATGCGGCCGTCCATCGACGCGTGACCGTGGCCGTCTGCTGGGCCCTGGCCCGGCGGGCTGCCCTGGATGGCCGTGAGCTGTTTGAGGACAGCTACGCCATCAACGAGGAGTTCCGTGAGTGGCTCCTCACCCTCGAGGACCACCCCGAACTGCTGCAGGCCAACGTGCTGATGGTGCCGAGGGACCTGCACCTGGATCGCCGTCCGGAAACCGACGGACTGCTGGAGATCTGAGGTCTCCCGAGATTTGAACGCTCTGGAGATTTGATAGCTCCGGAGCTCTGACGGCCCCGGATCTGGGTGGCCCTGCCGGGCTCAGCGGCGCCGGGGACCGCCCGGGCGGTTGCCGCCGGGCCGGGGGCCGGTGGCACCGGCATTCCGTTCCCGGTAAGTGATGCGGCCCCGGGTCAGGTCGTAGGGGCTGATCTCGACCAGCACCTTGTCGCCGGCGAGCAGCTTGATGCGGAACTTGGTGAGCTTGCCCGCCGCCCGGCAGAGGCACTGGTGACCGGCAGGCTGCTCGAGGGTGACGAGGTAGAACCCGTTGCCCTGCTCCTTTTCGATCACACCGGACGTTTCGATCATGCGGGAAGGATGGCCTGTGGACAACAAGAGTCCACCAGCTTAGGCGCCTAGCGCGCCCCACCTCCCCGCGCCAGCCCCGACGCCGGGTGGACCCGCGCCACACGCCGGCGGGGGCAGAGCGATAGGGTCGGCCCGCCTCCCGCCTCCGGACCCCATGATCCTTCCCCCCATCGCGATGGATCTGGGCCTGCTGCTGATCTCGATCGGCGTGGTCAACCTCTGGCGGGCCAGGGAAAGCTCCTGACAGCGGGGGCCGTTGACCACCACCCTGCTCTTCCACAAGCCCTACGGGGTGCTCAGCCAGTTCCGGCCCGAACCGGGCAGCGCCTGGGGGACCCTGGCGGACCACATTGACCGTCCCGGTGTCTACGCCGCCGGCCGCCTGGATGCGGACAGCGAGGGACTGCTGCTGCTCACCGACGATGGCCGCCTCCAGGCCAGGCTCACGGATCCGGCCCGGGGCCACTGGCGCCGCTATCTGGTGCAGGTGGAGGGCGTCATCACCGAGGCGGCCCTCGACAGCCTCCGTGGGGGGGTGATGGTGAAGGGACGCCGCACCCTGCCGGCCCGGGCCAGGGCGGTGGCGGACCCGGCTCTGCCGGAGAGGGATCCGCCGATCCGGCACCGCCTGCGGGTGCCGACAGCGTGGCTGGAGGTGGAGCTGCGGGAAGGGCGCAACCGGCAGGTGCGGCGCATGACCGCTGCGGTGGGACTGCCCACCTTGCGCCTGCTGCGGACCGCGATCGACCTGATGGATGGGGGCCCGCCACTGGATCTGGCCGGGCTGGCCCCTGGGGCCTGGCGGGAGGTGAGCCCCGGGGAGCAGGAACGGCTGGGGGCGCTGCTCAGACCGTCAGGGCGTCCTTCAGCTCCCTGACGGTCTGCAGCTGGCCGTAGTAGTAGTTGGCCCGGGCACGGCGGTCGGGATCCTCGAGGGTGTCGAAGGCATCGAAGCCCAGGGAGGCCCAGAGCTCATGGCCGCAGGCGCGGGTGAGCTCGGCGATCGCCTCCTCCTCCAGGTTGGCCAGACGCCGCTGCAGGTTCTTGATCTGGGAAATCGCCATGGCCGCCGCCAAACGCTGCAATAGTACACACGAACTGGCGGGCCGTGGCGCTCAGAACGGCAGCTTCTTCTTGGCTTCCTTGTCGAGGTCCGACTCCATCTCCCGCAGGCGCCGCAGGATCGTGTCGTAGTACTCCTTGAGGTAGTCCTCCAGGCGGGTGGTCTCGGCCGCATCGAGGCCGAAGGCGGCGTAGCTGGCCTCCATCGGCGCCGTGAGGGCCTCGCCTCCCCCCACCACCTCGGCGAAGGCGAGACGCTCAGCCACGTTCAGGCTGGCTTCGAAGAAGCCCGTGATCGACTGCATCAGGCGCAGCAGCACGGGCGGCACCCGGAACACCCTGGCCTCGCGACCGCTGTAGCGCTCGCAGAGCTGGGTGATCTCCCCGGTGGTCCAGGCCCGGGGACCGACGACGGGGAACGCCTGACGGACCGTGTCCGGACGCTCCAGGGCGGCCACGGCGAAGCGCGCCACGTCCTGGGTGTTCATGTAGGCGATCGGGGTCGGGGCGCCGCTCACCCAGACGGTCTGGCTTTCCAGCACCGGGATGGCGAACTGGCTGATCAGGCCCTGCATGAAGGCGACGCAGCGCAGGATCGTGTAGTCGAGGTCGGAGGCCTCGAGCCACTCCTCCGTGCAGGCCTTGATGTCCATGAGGGGCACGCTGCGGTGGCGGGCCGCATCGAGCAGGGAGACGAACACCAGCCGGCGCAGACCGGCACGGCCACAGGCCGCGAACAGGTTCTGCTTGCCGGCCCAGTCGATGTCGTAGGCACTGCCGCCATCGGTGGCCCGGGCCGTGGCAGCGTCGATCACCGCCTCCTGGCCCTCCAGGGCGTAATCGAGGCTGTCGGGCTCCAGCAGGTCACCGCGGGTGAGGTCGCAGCCCCATTCCTGGAGAAAGGAGGCTTTGCGGGGTGATCGCACCACGCAGCGCACAACGTGGCCCGCATCAAGGGCACGACGGGCGATCTGGCGACCGAGGGTTCCTGTTCCGCCGATGACAAGAACCTTCATGGACCCCAGCAAAGGAAGCGGGCTGAGCCTAGTGGTGCGTCCGGCGCCGGCGCGATCCGGGGCTTCAGTCGTTCAGGAGCTTGAGCAGCAGGGCGCCGCCCGCCAGGCCGACGGGGATCAGCACCCAGAAGATGGCGGCGGTGCCGAAGATTTCAGAGGCCATGGCCCGGACAGGGGGGAACGGGGTACCTATCTAGCAGCCGTCGCGGCCACCAGGCCCCGGGCGGTGGCCACGATCACCGGCCAGGGGGCCTCGCTGCGCAGCTGACCGGCCATCACACCGCTGGCGGCGGTGGCGAACCCCTGGTCCGTCAGTGCCGCCACCAGCTGGGCCAGCGGCGGGGGACCCTGGCCCAGCCGGCGGGCGATGGCGTCCACGGGCCAGCAGCGCGGCGTGGTGGCCGGATCGGCCCGGAGCCGCTCCAGCAGCCGCCGGCCCGGGCGGTCGAGGTGGGCACCACCGGCCTCGGCCTCCTGGAGCATGGTCGTGAGCGTGGCGGGATCCTGGAGGGGGCCGATCCAGAGGGGGCCGCTCACCGCCAGGGGCGGGACCTCACCGGCGGGCGCCCCGGGGCAGCCGCAGGGTCGCCACCGCCCCAGCCGTCCCAGGCTCTGCACCTGCTGGTCCCCGCAGCCGTGGCAGTGGGCCACCAGGCCCAGATGCCCCTCCTCGCCGCGGGCGGGATGGCGTTCCAGCCGCAGGGCGGTGCGGAAGGCCCGTCCTTCACTGAAGCTCAGCAGGGGGGTGAGGCCGCGACCCATCGCCCAGGCGCTCCGGGCCAGCAGCCCCAGCTGCAGGCGCAGGGCGATCTCCCAGCTGGCGGGGTGGGCCCGGGCGGCGGCACCGAACCGGCGCAGCGCGGCCCGGCGATCGTGGCCCGTGGCCGAGCGTCCATCGGTGCTGGCCAGGTAGAGCACCCCGCCGAAGGCCACCGCCTCCAGGGCCAGGGGCACCAGGGCCGCAGGACAGCCGAAGGCGTCCAGATCCACCAGCTCGAAGCGGCGCCCCTCGACCAGGCAGCCCGCCAGCAGCTGCTGGGCCGTGGCGGTGCCCAGCTGCCGTTCCACCGCCGCCGGCAGCCCGGCGAGATTCCGCTCCAGCAGGGGCAGCCGGTCGGGGTCGGCGTCATTGGCCCACACCGCCGTGGCGCCCCCTTCGAGGCCATAGCGGAGAGCCCGGATGCCGCAGCCCGCCATGCCGTCGAGCACCCGCACGGGCCCGCCCGCCGCCCCGGCGGCCAGGCTCCGGACCAGCAGCACGCCGAAGTCCCTGGCGGGACGGGAGGCGGGCCGGAAGAACCCGTCACCGGTCTCCAGCACGGCCGCCCCTTCGCAATAGTGATCAGGTCCGCTCACGTCCGGATCCTTGCCACAGCCATCGGTGTCGTCCGCCGACCCCCAGCCTGCCTCCGGGGAGGCCCCGTCGCCGGAGGGGGCCGACTGGGGGGAACACGCCCTGTGGCAATGGAACGGCTACGCGTGCCACTGGCGCCGCCTCGGGGACAGCGCGCGGCCGGCCGTGGTGCTGTTGCACGGTTTCGGGGCCGGAAGTGGCCACTGGCGCCGCAATGCCGGTGCCCTGGAAGCGGCCGGCTGGTGCGTCTACGCAATCGACCTGATCGGCTTCGGTGCCTCCAGCCAGCCGGGGATGGATCGCCATCAGGCCCTGGACAACCGTCTCTGGGCTCGCCAGGTGCAGGCGTTCCTGGCGGAGGTGGTCGGCGGGCCGGCGGTGCTGGTGGGCCATTCCCTCGGCGGTCTGGTGGCCCTCACCTGCAGCGTGTACTTCCCTCGCTGGGTGCGGGCCGTGGTGGCGGCCCCGCTCCCCGACCCCAGCCTGCTGATGGCCCAGCGGCGCCAGCCCCGCCGCCGGCCCTGGCGGCGGCGGCTGAAGCGGCGGGGGATCCAGCTGCTGCTGCGGCTGCTTCCCCTGGAGCTGGCGGTGCCTCTCCTGGCCCACTCCCCCCTGCTCGACCTGGGCATCCAGTCGGCTTATCACCACCCGGTGATCGGTGACCAGGAGCTGCGCCGGGTGATCGCCCGCCCCGCCAGGCGGCCCGGCGCGGTACGGGCCCTGCGGGCGATGAGCATCGGCATGGCCCTGCGGCCGCACCGGGCCACGGCCGTCTCGCTGCTGCAGCGGGCGGGGCGACCCACCCTGTTGATCTGGGGGGGCCAGGACCGGCTGGTGCCGGTGGAGGTGGCCCGGCAGTGCCTCGGCCTGCGCAGCGACCTCGTCCTGCACGTGATCGCGCAGTGCGGCCACTGTCCCCACGACGAAACCCCCGCCGCCTTCCACGGCGCCGTGCTCCCCTGGCTGGAACGCCTGGGGACCGGCTGACGGCAGGGCCCACCCCGGCGCGTAGTTTTGGGAGGACCAATCCGGTCGCCGTTCCGGTCCCCCGCAGCACCCCGCTCCCGACCCCGACATGAAGCACACCCTCTCGGTGCTGGTGGAAGACGAATCGGGTGCCCTCAGCCGCATCTCCGGCCTGTTCGCCCGGCGTGGCTTCAATATCGAGAGCCTCGCGGTGGGGCCGGCCGAGCACCGCGGCATGTCCCGGCTCACGATGGTGGTCGAAGGGGACGACCGCACCCTCGAGCAGATGACCAAGCAGCTCAACAAGCTGATCAACGTGCTCGGTGTCATCGACCTCTCCACCATTCCCGCCGTGGAGCGGGAGCTGATGTTGCTGAAAGTGGCGGCACCGGCCGAGAACCGCGGCGCCATCTTCGATCTGGTGCAGGTGTTCCGGGCCAAGGTGGTGGATGTGGCCGACGATGCCCTCACCCTCGAGGTGGTGGGGGATCCGGGCAAGCTGGTGGCCCTGGAGCGCCTGCTCGAGACCTACGGCATCCTGGAGATCGCCCGCACGGGCAAGGTGGCACTGGAGCGGGCCTCCGGGGTGAACACCGAGCTGCTCAAGGCCACCGTCTCCGACAAGCGGGTCCCGGCCTGAAGCCAGTCAGGGTGGCGCCGCAGGCCACCTCAGGGCTTCTTGTTCTGCACCAGCGTGCCGCCTTCGATCACCCGGGCCCGGATCAGCTTGTCCCCCTGCTGGATCCGGTCGATCACATCCATGCCCTTGCTGACCCGTCCGAACACCGCATAGCGACCATCCAGCTCCGGCAACGCCTGCAGGGCCACGTAGAACTGGGCGCTGGCCGAATTGGGATCGTTGGAGCGGGCCATGGCCACGGCGCCGCGCTCGTGGCTGAGGGCCAGCTGGCGGGTGGCGGTCGGGGAGGTGATCTGATCCCCGTAGCGGGGTTCCTTTTCGTCGCTGAGCTTGAGCTCCAGGGGAATGCGCCGGGACTCGCCACTGGCGGGGTCGACGAAGCCGCCCGAGCCGTAGTCGCTGGCGGGCACCTTGGGATCGGCGCTGCTGGGGTCACCGCCCTGGACGACGAACGGAACCGGCTCCTTCACCACCCGGTGGAAGACCGTGCCGTTGTAGACCCCCCGGCGGACGAGGTCGACGAAGTTCCCAGCCGTGAGCGGCGCCGCCGCCCCATCGAGGGTCAGTTCCACGGCCCCCTTGCTCGTTTCCATCGCCACCACGGCCTTGCCCTTGAGGCAGGGGGTGGTGGCCGCCTCGCAGCCCATGGGTCGGCTGCCGGTGTCGGCGGCGCAGGCCGCCAGGCCGAGGGGCGTCAGGCCCAGCAGCACCAGGAGCAGCAGGCGCCAGCCGAGGCCGGCGGCTTTCGTGGCGGACCCCATCGTCAGATGCCCTCCAGGGGGACGCCCAGGAAACGGGCCAGGCGGGCACCGGCCAGCTCCAGATCCGCCAGGGGCATCGGCTCCCCCACCCGGGTCAGGGGCATGTCCCGCCGGCCCTGCACCCGCAGGGCCAGGCGTCGCTGGGGGCTGAGGCCGTCGCGCACCTCCACCTTCACCGCCTGGATCTCCCGCAGGGGGATCACCACCTCGATCAGCTGGCGAAAGCCGCGGCGGCTGATGCGGGCTTCCCCGGAGCCGCGGTCGAAACGGTTCAGGCCAGAGCCCACATCAATGCTGATGACCAGCCAGAGGTAGGTGGCCAGCAGCAGCGCCGCCACCCCATAGAGCCCCATCACCAGACCCTGCGGCACCCAGACCAGGGCAGCCGGGTGGCCGATGGGCAGCAGGTCGCGGCCGAACCGGCTGGAGGCGCTGGTGAGCACAAAGCCGATGCCACCGATGGTCACGGCCGCGGCCACCAGCAGGTTGGAGAGACGCCGGGAGCCGAGCACCGGCTGCTCCAGCACCTGCTCGTCGGCCGAAGGGATAGCGACGCCGGGCGAAGCCATGCGGGAAGAAGGGGCGATGGGCCGCCATCCTGCCGCGAAGCGTGCCGGAGGCGTCAGTTTCAGCCCATGTCGCCCGGCGCGGGAGGCGGATCAACGTTGTTACCATCCCCCGGTAACCCACAGCCCTGCGGGTCATCCGCACCGCTTTCACCCATGACGATCGCCCTAGGGCGTGCACCGGCCACGCGTGGATGGTTCGACGTCCTCGACGACTGGCTCAAGCGCGACCGCTTCGTTTTCGTGGGGTGGTCCGGTCTGCTGCTGTTCCCCACGGCCTATCTGGCCCTGGGCGGCTGGCTCACCGGCACCACCTTCGCCACCTCCTGGTACACCCACGGCATTGCCAGCAGCTACCTGGAGGGGTGCAACTTCCTCACCGCCGCCGTCAGCACCCCCGCTGATGCCATGGGGCACAGCCTCCTGCTGCTCTGGGGC
>CALRND020000009.1:0-137942 GCA_943369455.1 Synechococcus sp. UW140 | reverse complement strand
ATGGCGGAGAACAGGGAGCCACCGAACACACCCGCCACACCCAGCATGTGGAAGGGGTGCATCAGGATGTTGTGCTCAGCCTGGAACACCAGCATGTAGTTGAAGGTGCCGCTGATGCCGAGGGGCATGCCGTCGGAGAAGGAACCTTGACCGAAGGGGTAGATCAGGAACACGGCGCTGGCAGCCGCCACGGGGGCGGAGTAGGCGACGCAGATCCAGGGGCGCATGCCGAGGCGGTAGGAGAGTTCCCACTCGCGGCCCATGTAGGCGAAGACGCCGATCAGGAAGTGGAAGACCACCAGCTGGTAAGGACCACCGTTGTACAGCCACTCGTCGAGGCTGGCGGCTTCCCAGATGGGGTAGAAGTGCAGGCCGATGGCGTTGCTGGAAGGAACAACGGCGCCGGAGATGATGTTGTTGCCGTACATCAGGGAGCCGGCGACGGGCTCACGGATGCCGTCGATGTCGACGGGGGGCGCCGCGATGAAGGCGACGATGAAGCAGATGGTGGCGGCCAGCAGGGTGGGGATCATCAGCACACCGAACCAACCGACGTAGAGACGGTTGTTGGTGGAGGTGACCCACTCACAGAACTGGTTCCACACCGAAGCGCCGGAGCGCTGCTGGAGAGTGGCGGTCATGAGTGCGTAGAAGTGTGCCGTCAGGCGGAAGCGCGAGCGCGCCGGCCGTGGGCGTAAGGAAGGGCGACGGATCGCCTTGAGTCAATGTAACAGACCATTGCGGCGTGTGAGGGAGCCTTCATGAAGAAAAGATGAGCTTCCCGCCTGGCCTGGCCCCCCTGCCGCTGCTAGGAGGTGAGGTGCTCCGGTCATCCCGCCCTGCCGCCGATGGTCTCGCGTTCGTCGCTTCCTCACCAGCCACTGCGCCGGCGCCTGCGCGGGCCGCTGCCCGCCCTGCTGCTTCTCCCCCTGCTGGTGGCCGGATGCCAGGGCTGGCCCAATGCCGAGAGCCGCCGCATCGACCAGCTCGAACTCAAGATCCAACAGCTCGAGCAGCGGCTCAACAAGGCCGACCTGCGCCCCGACACCGCCGATCCGGCCGGCAAACCCCCGGCCGGGGTGGTCAAGTCGCTGACCCTGCGCACCGACACCGAGGACGACCGGCTGCGCATCTACTGGGCCGACGGCAGCAAGACCGACCTCCCCTGCACCAAGGAACAGACCACCCTCGTCTGCGGATGACCATGACCTCCCCTTCCCTGCGGCCCCTGCTGGGCTGCCTGGCCCTGCTGATGGCCGTCCCCCTGGTGGGGGCCTCCCCGGCCCGGGCCCAGATGACCCAGGAGCAGGCCTTCCAGCGCGGCCGCGCCGCCAACCTGGCCCGGATGCGGGCCGAGGTGATCAACGGCGGCCTCGGGGTCTACCGGCCCGCCGCCTGCATGTACGAGCGCAGCGGCGGCAGCTGCCTGGTGCGCGCCGATGCCGACGGCTTCCTGTTCCGCTTCTATGGCGGCGTCCCCGGCTGGGTCCAGCTCGGCCTGCCGCCGACCCTGGAGACCGAGATCCTGATCTCCCCGGATGGTCGCAGTGTCGTGAGCGTCGTTTACAACGGCCCGCTCCGCTCCCAGCCCGTCCCCGCCGGCCAGCCCCAGGCTCAGCCCGGGCTCTGAAGGTTCCGGGCCAGGTCGCCCAGAGCCTGGCCCCAGCCCGGCTCCACCGGCCACATCTCCCGGCGGGTGAGGCTGAGGGCGATGCCCTTCTCGCCGTAGGCCGCCTCGTTGATGAACACGGCCCAGACGGGGCCGATCTCCTGGTCTTCCCGCGGGTGGAAGGGAATCGTGGCGCCCTCGGCCGTCAGGAACAGGGGATCGCCGGCGGCGATTGGCTGCCAGTCGCGGTTCTGGCGCTGGGGATGGACCACCGCCGCCGGGGTGCCGTCGCCGTGGCGCGGCAGATCGAGGCTGCCCAGGTGCCGGTGCACCACCAGCCGGTCGGGCTGGCGCAGGGCTCCGCTGCGAGCCTCCGCCAGCACCTCCAGGGCCGCCTCCAGGGCCAGCTGGCTCTGCCGGCAGATCGGCGCCTGGATCACGCCCTGGGGCACCGGACCCACCTCCACCACCAGCCCGCAGGGCCAGCGCTCCACCAGGTAGCCGGTCTGGGCCCTGTCCTGCTCATGCAGATAGATCGGCAGGCCCAGGCGCTGCTGCACGCCCGCCGCCAGGGCCAGGTCGGCGGGCCGCCGGCCGTAGACCACCAGGCTGCTGCCCATGGCGGCGGTGGTGCTGTGCAGGTCGAGGGCCACCAGGCAGGGGGCGCTGCCGCCGGGCCCGTGGCGGGCCAGCAGCTCCCGGGCCCGCTCCAGTTCCCGGTCCCCCGGCCCGGGGGCGCCCAGGCGGTCCGGCACGAAGCTGCGGTTGAGGTCCTGGTCCAGGTAGCGCACCCCGGCGGCGTGGGCGGCGGGGTTGCCCAGCACCAGCTCCAGGGCGAGGCCACGGCTCTGCAGCAGCGCCGGGTGCCGTCGCCAGGCCTCCAGCAGCCAGGGCCCATTGCGCTCGTTGCCGTGGGTGCCGCCCACCACCATCACCCGACCCGCCACCATCGCCTGCTCGCTCACAGGGCCCCAGCCTGGCGCAGAGTCAGGGTTGGACTGCGCTGATTTCGATGGCCCCGCCCGCCACCCTGGTGCGCACCGCCCGGCAGATCTGGCAGTGCCAGTGGCGCCTGCTGATGGGTGGGCTCGGACCCGCCGATGGCCAGGGCCGCTACCGCCGGCCGGCCGGGGCCTTCACCGCCCTGCCGCCGCTGCCGGAGGACGCCGCCGAGGCGGGCGGCCACGTGTTGATCGTGGGCCGCAGCTGCCCCTGGGCCCACCGGGCCTGGATCACCTGGAGCCTGCGGGGCCTGGCCCCGATGATCGACACGGTGGTGGTGGTTCCCGATCCGGACGCCGGCCGCTGGCGGTTCAGCGAGCGCTTCGAGGGCTGCGGCACCCTGCTGGAGCTCTACCGCCGCTGCGGCGCCGATCCCAGCGCCCGGGCCACCGTGCCGGCCCTCTATTCGCGGCGGACGGGGACGATCCTGGTGAACGAGAGCGCCCGCCTGATCGAGCTGCTCAACGCCTGGCCCGCCGCGCCCGGGGCTCCGGACCTGGCCCCGCCGGACGACCTCCCGGCGATAGCCGCCTGGCGGGAGCGCCTGCAGGGCAATGTCAACGACGGGGTGTACCGCTGTGGCTTCGCCCGCAACCAGGCGGCCTACGACGAGGCCGAAGGGGCCCTGTTCGACACGCTGGAGGCCGTCGAGGCGACCCTGCCCGCTGGCTGTGCGAGCGGCGGCTGGCTCTGCGGCGGAGCCCACCCCAGCCTGGCGGACGTGGTGCTGTTCCCCACCCTGATCCGCATGGAGCTGGTCTACGCCCCGCTGTTCGGCTGCAGCCGCAAGCCCCTCTGGCAGCTGCCCCGGCTATGGGACTGGCGGCGCCGCTTCCACGGCCTCGAGGGGATCGCCGCCACCTGCTTCCCGACCGCCTGGCGGACCGACTACTTCGGGGCCCTGTTCCCCCTGCACCCCTCCGGCATCGTCCCGGCGGGACCGGACCTGGCCACACTGGTAGGCAGCCCGCCCCCGGCCGCCCCCGGCGCCCCGACCCGATGAGCAGCACCCTGGCCACCCCGGATGGCGCCGACCCCGTCTTCGAGGGGGTGTACGGCCGCTTCACGATCACTGCCGACGACCGCCGCGAGGTGCTCGGCTACCGGCTGGCCCTCACGGCCGTGGCCCTGGGCCAGCTGGCCCTGCTGGCCCAGTGGCGCCAGCTGGGCCCCGACCTGCTCTGGCCCTGGCTGTTGGTGATGGCCGCCGGACTGGGCCTGGCCCTGCGCTGGATCCACATCTACCTGCGTCCCCTGCACAGGGCCCTGCAGCTGTTCTGGCTGGCGGGCTGCCTGGGCGGGGTGCTGCTGGCCCTGCGGGCCGGGCCGGAGCGGATGCTCCCCGCCCTGGTGGACCAGCCCCTGTGGATCCTGGCGGTGGGGCCGTTCTTCGCCGCCCTGGCCGGCATCGGCTTCAAGGAGTTCTTCTGCTTCCAGCGCCCGGAGGCGATCGGCGTCACCCTGCTGCTGCCCCTGGCCCTGCTCGGCCGTCTGGCCGGCCTGCTGAGCCCAGCCACCACCGCCAGCGTGCTGGCCGCCGAAGCCCTGCTGTTGCTGGTGCTCTGCCTGCGCAAGTTCCCGATGCCGGCGGCGGCTGATGTGGGCGACAAGAGCGTCTTCGCCCACCTCGAGCAGCAGCGCCTGGGGCTGAGCCGGCCTGTCGAAGCCCCATGAGCCTGATCAGCCTGGTGGGGGCCGCCAAGGACTTCGGCCTGCGCAGCCTGTTCGCCGACCTCGACCTCCACGTGGGTGAGCGGGACCGGCTGGGGCTGATCGGCCCCAACGGCGCCGGCAAGAGCACCCTGCTGCGGGTGCTGGCGGGCCTCGAACCTCTGGATCGCGGCGAGCGCCGCTGCCACACCCGCACCCGGGTGGTGCTGCTCGACCAGGAGCCCCGGCTGGATCCGGCCCTGACCGTGCTGGAGCAGGTCTTCGCCGGGGACGGGGAGGCCATGGCCCTGCTGCGCGAGCACGCCGGGGTGAGCCACCGGCTGGCCCTTCACCCGGAGGACGACCGGCTCCTGGCCCGCCTCAGCGCCCTGCAGCACCGCATGGACAGCTGCCAGGCCTGGGATCTCGAGCGCCGCTGCCGCGAGGTGCTGGAGCGCCTGGGCATCGACGCGGCCCACCAGGAGCGGACGATCGGCGAGCTCTCCGGCGGCAACCGGCGCCGTGTCGCCCTGGCGGCGGCCCTGGTGGCCGAACCGGAGGTGCTGCTGCTGGACGAACCCACCAACCACCTCGACGCCGAGGGGGTGGAATGGCTGCAGAGCTACCTGGACCGCTTCGCCGGCGCCCTGGTGCTCGTCACCCACGACCGCTACCTGCTCGATCGGGTCACCCGGCGGATCGTGGCGGTGGATCGAGGTGAGGCCCGCCCCTACGAAGGCAACTACGGCACCTACCTGGCCCTGAAGGCGGCCGAGGAGGAGGCGGAAGCCTCCACCGCCGCCAAGCTCAAGGGGACCCTGCGGCGGGAACTGGCCTGGCTGCGCCAGGGCCCCAAGGCCCGTAGCACCAAGCAGAAGGCCCGGCTGCAGCGCATCGATGCCCTGCTGGAGGCCCCCGCCCGCCAGGGGCGGGCCAGCCTGGCGATGGCGGCCACCGCCCGGCGCATCGGCAAGCGGGCGATCACCGCCGAAGGCCTGGCGGTGGCCGTGGGAGAGCGCACCCTGCTGCGGGACTTCAGCTACGACTTCAGCCCCGAGGACCGGGTGGGGATCATCGGGCCCAACGGGGCCGGCAAATCCAGCCTGCTGGAGGTGATCGCCGGCCGCCGCCCCCCCAGCGAGGGGCTGCTGGAGCTGGGGGGGACGGTGAAGCTGGCCTACTTCGACCAGCACAGCGACGTACTGCTGGCCAAGGACGGCAAGCGCAAGGTGATCGAGGTGGTGCAGGAGGCCGCCAGCCGGGTGCAGGTGGACGGGGTGGAGCTGACGGCCTCCCAGCTGCTGGAGCGCTTCCTGTTTCCCCCCGCCCAGCAGCACCAGCCCGTGGCCAAGCTCTCCGGGGGCGAGCGGCGGCGCCTGCACCTCTGCCGGCTGCTGATCGAGGCCCCCAACGTGCTGCTGCTGGACGAGCCCACCAACGACCTCGATGTCCACACCCTGAGCGTGCTGGAGGACTTCCTCGACGACTTCCGCGGCTGTGTGGTGGTGGTCTCCCACGACCGCTGGTTCCTGGACCGCACCGTCGACCGCCTGTTCCACTTCGAGGCGGGCCGGCTGGAGCGCTTCGAGGGCAACTACAGCAGCTGGCTGGAGCGGCGGGCCCAGGCTCCCACCCCAGCCACCGCCCCCACATCCGGGCCTGCCGCCGGCGCTTCCGCCGCACCGGAGGCCGCCGGGCGATCGACGCCAGCGGGCAAGCCAGCCGCGGGACCCCGGCGGCGCAGTTTCAAGGAGGCCCGGGAACTGGAGCGCCTCGAAAGCGAACTGCCGGAGCTCGAGGAGCGCCGCCGGGAGCTGGAGCAGCACCTGGCGGCCCCCAGCGGCCCGGACTACGCCCGGCTGGAAGCCCTGACCCACGAGCTGGCGGCCCTGGTGGAGCGCATCGCCGCCGCCGAGGAGCGCTGGCTAACGCTCAGCGAGCTGGCAGCCTGAGCGCCGGCGGCGGTGCGGGTGGGGCACCTCCAGCAGCCCCGCCCCATCGGCGATCCGGGGGGGCAGGCCGCAGACCGGCCCGGCGGGCTCCGGCAGCAGCCAGGGCTGGCGCTGCACCCGGGCGCCCCGGGTTTCGGCCTGCTGCATCGCCGTGGGCTTGTAGTCGTCGACGCTGCGGTGGGCCGCCATCTGGTCACCCATGCGGCGCAGGTAGAGATCCTGGTACCACTGCACCGCGTCGGCCTGGAAGGCCTCCAGGGCCGCCTGGACGCTGGCGAAACGCTGGCTGACGAGGCCGCTGGGCGCGCACTGTTTCCAGATCAGCACCTCCTCGAAGCCGAGGCCCCGGCGCCACTGGCGCTGCTCCGACAGGTAGCAGTGGGTTTCGGGGCCGTTGATCCAGAAGAGCCGGCCGTGCTCGTCGATGAAATGCCGTTCCCGCCGCTTGCTGATGCGTGTCATGGGCCAACCGGGGCACTGTCCATTCCGCTGCTAGCCACGGAAGACGCTTCACCGCAGCCGCTGGCGCCGGGTTTGCAATGGTCAAGCGGGCGGCCGGGGTGTGAGGAGACCCACAGGAGACGGCGATCCCCTGGCCACGACCGTATGGTGTCTGCGGTGAGTTCCGACCCGTGACGGCCGGTTTTTGCATGAAGACGATCGACGATCACATCGAGAAGGACAAAGTCGAGATCGAATCGGCCAAGGCCGACGGCAATCTCGGCAAGGTGCGCCACCTCGAAGAGGAGCTCAAGGCCCTCAACGAGTACAAGGAGCACCACCCCGAGGACAGTCACGACCCCAGCCCCCTGGAGGTCTACTGCGATCTCAACCCCGAAGCTCCCGAGTGCCGCGTCTACGACGACTGATCGGTCCAGGCTGATTGGTTGGCCCACTCCGACAGGCTCTTCCCTTGCGGGGGCCTGATGGGGCCTCAGGCGATGCCCAGCTGCGTCCAAACGGCGGCCAGCAGGGCATCCAGGCCCTGGGAGGCCGCCGCCGAGATCACCAGGGGAGGCCCGCCGGTGTGGGCCCCGATGGCGTCCACCAGCTCCTGAAGTTCGGCGGCGTCACGGAGCTCCATCTTGTTGAGCACCACCAGGCGGGGGCGCTCGCTGAGACCGTGGCCATAGGCGGCCAGCTCCTCCTCCACCACCCGCAGATCCGCCATCACATCCTCTGCGCCCGCATCGACCAGATGCAGCAGCAGCCGGGTGCGCTCAATGTGGCGCAGGAAATCATGGCCCAGGCCGGCGCCGCGGGCCGCCCCCGCGATCAGGCCGGGGATGTCGGCGAAGACGGTGCCGTCGCCGCTCGGGCGCCGCACCACCCCCAGGTTGGGCACCAGGGTGGTGAAGGGGTAGTCGGCGATCTTGGGCCGGGCCGCCGAGAGCACGGCGATCAGGGTGCTCTTTCCGGCATTGGGCAGGCCGATGATCCCCACCTCGGCCAGCAGCTTGAGCTCCAGCTGCAGCAGCCATTCCTCCCCCTCCTTGCCCTCAGTGAACTTCTCCGGGGCCCGGTTGCGGTTGCTGAGGTAGTGGGCGTTGCCCAGGCCCCCCCGGCCACCGGCCGCCACCAGCAGCTCCTCGCCGGCGTTGGTGAGATCCCCCAGCAGGATGCCGGTGCGGCAGTCGCGCACCTCCGTGCCGCATGGCACCCGGATCGTCAGGGTGGTGGCACTGGCCCCGCTGGAGCGATTCGGCCCGCCGCGGCGGCCGTCGTCGGCGGCGAACAGGCGCCGGTACTTGAAGTCCAGCAGGGTCTGGAGGTTGGCATCGGCGACGAGGAGCACGTCACCGCCGCGGCCACCATCGCCACCGGAGGGCCCGCCGGCGGGGACGTACTTCTCACGACGGAAGGCCACGATGCCGTCGCCGCCGCGGCCGGCGCGCACGGCGATGCGGGCCTGATCGATGAACTGCAAGGAAGGGGTTCGGCCGGGGCTCGGATGAGGAACAACCCTAGGATCCCCCGGTTGCACCCCTGGTTTGGCCGAGGTCCGCTTCGAGAAGGTCGGCAAGACCTACCCGCCCCGTCGCGGCGGCAGCCCGGTGGAGGTGCTGCGCCAGCTCGACCTGCACATCCAGGACGGTGAATTCCTCGTGCTGGTGGGCCCCTCGGGCTGCGGCAAGAGCACCCTGCTGCGGCTGCTGGCCGGGCTGGAGGCCACCACCGAGGGCGAGATCTACGTGGGGGAACGCCCCGTGAGCCGGCTGCGGCCGGCCCAGCGCGACGTGGCGATGGTGTTCCAGAGCTATGCGCTCTATCCCCACCTCAGCGTGGCCGACAACATCGGCTTCGGCCTGCGGCGCAGCCGCCACCGCAGCCTGCCCCAGCAGCTGCAGGACAGCCTGCACCGGGCCACCCGCCGCCTGCCGGCCTCCCTGCGGATCGACTCCGAGCGGGAACGGCGCATCGCGGCGCGCATCGACGAGGTGGCCGCCACCCTGGAGCTGGGGCCGCTGCTGGAGCGCCGGCCCAAGGAGCTCTCCGGCGGCCAGAAGCAGCGGGTGGCGCTGGGCCGGGCCATCGCCCGCCAGCCGGCGGTGTTCCTGATGGATGAGCCCCTCAGCAACCTGGACGCCAAGCTGCGCACCGGCACCCGCACCCAGATCGTGGAGCTGCAGCGGCGCCTGGGCACCACCACCCTCTACGTCACCCACGACCAGGTGGAGGCCATGACCATGGGCCACCGCATCGCCGTGCTCAACGAGGGCCGGCTGCAGCAGCTGGGCACCCCGATGCAGCTCTACCAGTGGCCGTCCAACCTGTTCGTGGCCCAGTTCATCGGCAGCCCGGCGATGAACCTGCTGCCGGTGGAGGTGGCCGGCTCCGCCCAGCTGCTGCTGGGGGGTCGCCGCTTTCCCGTGGAGGGTCCGATGGCCGACCTTCTGGGCGACTGGATCGGCCACCGGATCACCGGCGGCCTGCGGCCGGAGCACCTGCGGCTGGCCCCCGCCACCAACCGCAACCTGGCGGCGGAGGTGAGCCACTGCGAGGCCCTGGGCAACGAGCAGCTGGTCACCTGCCGGCTGCTGGAGGGCAGCCACCTGGTGCTGGTGCGGGCCACCCCGGACCAGAGCGTCACCGTGGGCCAGACCGTGCATCTCGACGTCGAACCCACGGGCTGGCGCCTGTTCGACGGGCTCGGGGCGGCCCTGCTGCCGGCCGAGGCCAGCGAGCCGCCGCCGCGGCAGGAACCCCAGCTGCCGGCCATCAGCCACTGAGCGCCTCGCCACTGAGCCGCCGGCAGGGCCTCACTTCACCCAGATCACGCTGCAGCCGGGCCCCCCGTCCCCCTGCTCGGCGTCACGGACCCGCTCCACCCAGGGCAGGCCGGAGAGCCACTCCCGCAGGCCCCGCTTGAGCTTGCCGGTGCCGATGCCGTGGATCACCCACACCGGCCCGTTGGCGCCCCGCAGGCGCTCCTCCACCGCCGCCTCGGCCTCGTGCACCCGCAGGCCGCGCACGTCCACGGTGTTGCCCTCGGTGCGCACCTCGGGCCCACGGCTGCCCGGGGAACGGCGGCTGCGGATCCGCACCTGGGGCGGCGACTCGGGGGGCGCGGGCTTCTCGCCGTGCAGCCCCTCGATGCCGGCCAGTTCCACCGTCAGCCGCAGCACGCCGCAGCGGACGCTGAGCTCACGGCCGTCGTCGGAGATCGCCAGCACCTCGGCCGCCTTGCCCAGGGCCAGCAGCCGGATGCGGTCGCCGGCCTTGGGCCGCCAGCCGCCGTGGTCGCGCCGCTCCGGCAGGGGCCGGTGCTGCTGCTCGAGGTGCCGCAGCCGCTGGCCGGCCTGGCGGGCCGTCTCCCCGGCCACCCGGCCGCCGACGCGCACCTCCTGGCCCACCGAGCGCAGGCGCCGGATCAGCCGCCGCACCTCCCCCTGCCCCTCCCGGATCGACAGCTCCAGCCGCTGGCGGCGCTGCTCCTGCAGTTCCGCCGACTGCTCCTTCTGCTGCGACCAGCGCTGCAGCAGCTCCTCGTGCAGCAGCTCGGTGCGGGCCAGCAGCGCCGCCGCCGCCTCGGCCGCCTCCTGCTGGCGCTGGCGCTCCTGCTCCAGCCCCTCGATCACCCGATTCACATCACCTTCGCCGCCGGGCTCCAGCTGGGCGGCGGCCACCGCCAGCACGGCGGGGTCGAGTCCCAGGCGGGAGGCGATCGCCAGGGCGTTGCTGCGGCCGGGGATGCCCCACTGCAGCCGGTAGGTGGGCGAGAGGGTCTCGACGTCGAAGGCCACCGACGCATTCTCGAAGCGGGGATCGGCGTACTTGAGCGCCTTGAGTTCGCCGAAGTGGGTGGTGGCGACGGTGAGGCGGGCGCGATCGGCGAGGTGGCGCAGCAGGGCGGCGGCCAGGGCGCTGCCCTCGGTGGGATCGGTGCCGGCCCCCACCTCGTCGAGCAGCACCAGGGACGCCGGACCCAGGGGCAGGGCCGCGCCTTCCGGTAAGGCGGCCCCTGCCGGCAGAGCCGCCAGGATGCGGGCGATGCGGCGGATGTGGCCGCTGAAGGTGGAGAGGTTCTGCTGCAGCGACTGCTCGTCGCCGATGTCGGCGAGCACCTGGCCGCACCAGGGCAGCCGGGGGGTGCCGGCGCAAGGCAGGAACAGACCGGCCCGGGCCATCAGGGCCGCCAGGCCGAGGCTCTTGAGGGTCACGGTCTTGCCGCCGGTGTTGGGGCCCGTGATCGCCACCACCCGCAGCTCCGGGCCAACCCGGATGGTCACGGGCACCACCGGCCGGCCGCCCTCGCGCCGTTCCTGCCAGAGCAGCAGGGGGTGGCGCAGGTCGATGAGCTCGAAGGGGGCGTCGGCCGACTCGGCCAGCTCGGGCCGCACCGCCCCCAGCCACTGGCCGTAGCGGGCCCGGGCCAGGCCCGCATCGATCCGCACCAGGACCTGCTGGAGGTGGTCGAGGGGTTCGGCCTGCTCGCCCACCTGGGCGCTGAGTTCGCTGCGCACCTGGCGCTCCAGCTCCCGCTCCTGGCCCTCGGCATCGCGGATGCGGTTGCCCAGGGGGATCACCGCCTGGGGTTCCACGTACACCGTGCTGCCGGAGGCGGAACTGTCGTGCACCAGGCCGCCCACCTGGGCAGCGGCCCCGGCCTTCACCGCCAGCACGGGCCGCCCGCTCCGCTCGCTCACCACCGTGTCCTGGAGCAGGGAGCCGTAGCGGCGCACCAGCTCCTGCAGCCGGTCGCGCCGCTCGCCGCGCAGGGCCAGCAGCTGGCGCCGCACCGCCTCCAGGGGGCCGCTGGCCCGATCCGCCACCCGGCCACCCTCCTCCAGGCAGAAGTGGAGCCGCTGCTCCAGTTCCGGCAGGGTGCGCAGTTCGGCCACCAGGGCCGTGGTGACGGGACGCAGCTCCGGGTCCTCGATCTGGCGCCGCAGCCGCCGCGCCGTCGCCAGGGTGGCGGCCAGCTCCAGCAGCTCCTCACCGCCGGCGCAGCCGCCCTTGGCGCAGAGGGCCACCGTGGTTGCGATGTCCCCGGCCCCCTGCAGGCTCAGGCCCCCGTCGCAGAGCCCGTCGAGGGCCAGCAGCTCGGTGGTCTCCAGCAGCAGGCGGCGGCTTTCGGCCGGATGGTCGGGCAGGCTGAGGCCGGCGCAGTGGCGGCGGCCGGCGGCGGTGCCGGCGAAACCGGCCAGGTGCTCGGCCAGCCGGGGCCACTCCAGCAGCTCCAGGGTGTCCTGGTGGATCTCGCTCACAGGGGCTGCGCTCACCCCGCCGGTGCGACGGGGGCGGAAGCAGGGATGGCGGCGGCTCCCACGTTGGAGGGGATGCCGGCGGCGGGCTCGTAGAGCATCTCCAGCCAGTTGCCCTCCGGATCCTGCAGGTAGAAGGAGGCGGTGCCGTCGCGGTGGTCGTGCACCGGCCCCACCCGGTGGCCCGACGCCTCGAGCCGGTCATGAACGGTCTGCACCTCGGCGCGGTCGCTGAAGTGGAAGGCGAAGTGGGGGCCGGCGGCGGTGTAGCTGGGGCTGAGCAGGGCGATGCCGTCGCCGTTGGCAGGCGACTGCATGTAGGCCCAGTCCTGGGCGTCCCAGGTGAGGCGCAGCCCCAGCCCCTCGTAGAAGCGCTTGGCACGCTCCATGTCCTGGACCCGCACCGCCACGTGGCCGAGACGCGTCATGGGAGGGGGCAGCGACGGTTCATCGCACCATTCAAGCGGTGGGGCTCAGCCGTCGCGCAGCCACTGGGCAGCGTCGCAGGCGTGGTAGGTGAGGATCAGGTCGGCGCCGGCCCGCTTGAAGCAGAGCAGGGTTTCCAGCACCACGGCCCGCTCGTCGATCCAGCCCCGCTCGGCGGCGGCCTTGACCATGGCGTACTCACCGCTGACGTTGTAGGCGGCGATGGGCAGCTCGCTCTCGCCCCGCAGGCGATGGATCACGTCGAGGTAGGCCAGTCCGGGCTTCACCATCAGGATGTCGGCCCCCTCCTGCTCATCGAGCAGGGCTTCGGTGAGGGCTTCGCGGCCGTTGGCCGGATCCATCTGGTAGGTACTCTTGTCCTTGGGGATGGGCTTGGAGCTCACGGCCCGGGGGGCGGAATCCAGCGCTTCGCGGAAGGGGCCGTAGTAGGCGGAGGCGTACTTGGCGGTGTAGCTGATGATCCCGACGTGCTCGAAACCCTCCTCGTCGAGAGCCTCGCGGATCGCCCCCACCCGGCCATCCATCATGTCGCTGGGGCCGATCAGATCCGCTCCCGCCCGGGCCTGGGCCACCGCCTGGCGGCAGAGCTGGCTGATGGTCTCATCGTTGAGCACCACCCCCTCGGCACTCACGATGCCGTCGTGACCGTCGCAGGAATAGGGATCAAGGGCCACATCCGTCATGATCGCCATCGCCGGATGCACCTCCTTGAGGCGCCGGATCGCCCGGGGGATCAGGCCACCCTCGTTGAAGCACTCGCTGCCGTCCTCGGTCTTGAGACCATCGGCCACCTTGGGAAACAGCACCACGCAGCGGATGCCCAGATCCCAGGCCCGGCCCACCTCGGCCACCAGGCCCTCCAGGCTCCAGCGCTGGGCACCGGGCATGGCACCGATCGGTTCGTTGGACACGCCCTCGTGGACGAACAGGGGATAGATGAAGTCGGCGGCGCTGAGCTGGAATTCCCGCACCATGGCCCTCAGGGCCGGCGTGCGACGCAGCCGGCGGGGCCGATAGGTGAGCTCCATGGGGCAGATCTGACTGGCCGGATCCTACGGAAAGCCTTTCCGGCGCTTGACGGGCCGGCCAGGTTGGGGGTTCAGAGCAGGGCGGCGCTGATCCAGTCCTTGCGAGGGTCGACGCTGCGGGCCTGGCGCAGCTGCTCCAGCAGATCCCGCTCCTGGGGGCTGAGGCTGTCGGGAAGCCTGAGGGTGGGGGTGAACAGCAGATCCCCCCGGCCGTCCTTCACCGGCCAGCCCTTGCCCTTGAGCCGCAGACTGCGGCCGAGGGTCATGCCGGGGGGCACCTGGATGGTGGCTTCCCCATCGGGGGTGGCCACCCGCACCTCACCGCCGAGGGCCAGTTCGTCGAGGCTCAGGGGGAGTTCTGCCCGCAGCTGGTCGCCATCGAGGCGCCACACGGGGTGAGGCTGCAGCTTGAGGGTGAGATAGAGGTCGCCGCGGCGCCCGGTCCCGGGCTGGAGATTGCCCTTGCCCTTGAGCCGTAGACGGCTGCCATCCTTCACGCCGGCGGGGATGCGCACCTGCACCCGCTCCTCGTTGACGGCCAGGGTGCGCTCGCAGCCGCGGAAGGCATCGGCCACCGGCAGGCTGATCGTGGCTTCCGCATCCAGCTGCACCTGGGTGGACCGTTCGGCACCACCGCCACCGAATCCAGAGGGGAAACCACCGGGAAAACCGCTGCCGAAGCCGAAGCCGCCGGGGGCACCGGCCGCGGCGCCGCCACCGAAACGGCCCAGCAGGTCGTTGATGAAGTCGTCGAAGTTGCCGTAACGGCCGAAGTCGACATCGACCCCGGGAGCGCCACCGCCACCGCCCATCTGGTTCCAGTACTGGCCGAACTGCTCGTAGCGACGGCGCTTCTCGGGATCGGAAAGCACTTCATAGGCTTCGCTGATCTCCTTGAAACGGGCCTCGGCGGAGGCATCGTCAGGATTCACATCCGGGTGGTACTGACGGGCCAGCTTGCGGAAGGCGCGCTTGATGCCATCGGCATCGGTGCCCCTCTCGACACCCAGAACCTTGAAATAGTCGCGGTACCCATTCACGCTCATCTCGTCACGCTCATGTCGCCAGGGCACCCGTCACCGACCAACCCGGCGATTCTCCCAGTCCTGCCGTGGAATTCACAGGTCCCGGCAGGGCGGAAGCCCGTACGGCAGCGGGGTAAGGCCGCTGGGTGGAGCTGCGGGGGCGGCCTAGATTTCCGGCCTCGCCAACCCGCCGATGCTCCCCCCTTCCCCACCCCGGTCGCCCCGGCGGCCTTCGGCCCCGGCGCTGTTGCTGCTGGGCGGCCTGTCCGCCCTGGCGGGGGGCCTGCTGAGCGTCAGCGCCCCGGCCCACGCCGGCCAGGCCGGCGGCTCCACCACCCCCACCCTCGGTGAAGCCCTGGCCCCGTCCAGCGTCGAGCAGCTGGAGCTGACGGAGCACCTGCGGCGGATCGGGGCCCTGTTCTACGGCGCCTGGTGGTGCCCGGCCTGTTTCCGCCAGAAGAGCCTCTTCGGCCAGCAGGCGGGAGATCGGCTCCCCTACGTCGAGTGCGACAAGACCAGCGAGGGCCGGGAACGCTGCCAGGCGGCGGGCATCAAGGCCTACCCCACCTGGGTCCTGGGGACCAGCCGGGTGGAGGGCGTGCAGACGCTGGAAGAGCTGAAGCGCTGGAGCGGCTTCACCCGGACGCCCTCAACGGGTAGCCCCTGAGGGCGGGAACGGAGCAGCGAATCACCCGGAAAACCACGTGTCCACTGACACACAGATGGTGAGGCACGAGGTAGACGGGGCGGGTGAATTTGGTAGAGTCCGTAAACCACTTCCGCAAAACACTGAAACCCGTCTGGAGCCAATCTCCTCTCCCCAGGGACATGAAGGAGTCAAGACTTCCCGTTCGAGAACCCAAGTTTTCAGCGCCCTTTTTTCAGATCCTCATTAAAGTCGAGCTATTCTTTCAGGATGATTGCTATTCCGGCCACCTCTGGGATGTGAGCCGTTCCGGTGCCTGCATCCGCAGCTTCCAGCAGGTTCCCATGGGAACCCCGGCCCAGATCCGCTTTCACGATCCCACCGACGAGGAGATCATCGAAGCCAGGGGCGAGCTGATCTGGATGAATCAACTCAGGGGCGCCCACTACTCCGGGCTCAGGTTTGAAGAGGGTTTCGACATCTCCAAGACGTTTCTGAGACTGCTGATCAAGGCCGAGGACCCCTGAGGCCTGGGCGCTGCCCACTGGCGGCGGAGACATGTCCAGTCATGACTGCCGCGGAAGCCCGTCCCATCCGGTCATCCATGCCCGCGGCGTCCACACCCGAGAGCTCCAGACGATCCGGTGGTCCCGTCACTGGACGCCAGGCAGCCAAGAACCTGCGCCCCCACGCCTTCGCCGCCAGCCTCCTCCTCGGTACGGTCGCCACGCCGGTGCTGGCGAATTCCACCGCTTCCTCAGAAGCCAGGAGCCAGTCGGTGATGCCGGCCGACACTCCGTTGTCGTCGGGGAGCCGACGCTGCTCACCCTTGCGGCCACGGACCACAACGATGGGTTGAAGAGCTTCGCCGACCCCAGAGCGGGGATGACGGTGAAAGTGGCGCACGCTCAGCGTGGTGGCAGCCGTAACGCCAGGGAGATTGCGCTGCACGACTGGAGCTCCCGGCCTGGCCAGCCCGTGTCGTCAGCGCCGATACATCCCGGCGCCTGGCGCCCCGTAGCCGAGTCCGGGGCGAACCCCGGCCCCGGAGGCGGGCCCGCCGAGACCACCGGGATTGCCCTCCGGCCCCCGCTCCAGGCCCGCTCCGGCCTCACCGAATCCAGCCCCCGGCAGCACCCCGGCGCCCGACGCCGGCCCACCCGCACCGCCGGCACCGACGCCGGGTTCCCGATCCAGGCCGGCACCGGCCGCTCCGAAGCCGGCGCCGGGGGCCACCCCCGCGCCGGAGGCCGGCCCGCCGAGCCCGCCCGGGTTGGGCCGGGCCTGGCTGGCACCGGGGAGGGCCAGGGCGAAGGCCACCGCCGCGACGGCCGGAACGATGAGGAGCTGGCAGCGTTTCATCGCCGGTCATGCGCAGGAGCCCTCGTCCTAGCAAGGTCGGCGCGCCATGCCGCCGAAGGCACGGGTGGGGCCAATGGGGGCTCCTAGAGTCGTCCTTTGGGCCCCGCGTCCGTGACCGGCACAGCTGATCGGCGCCGGCGTCCCCCGGGCCACGGTCCCGGCAGGCCATGAACCCAGCCCTGCAGGCCATGAACGGCGCCCTGCGGGTCCTGCTGCTGACGTTGCCGCTCAGCCTGCTGTCGGGCTGCGGCCTCGCTCGAGACGAGCTCAGCGGAACGGCCTATCTCGCCATCAGCGTCGAAGGCGACCAGCCGCTGACCAAGGCGATCCAGCAGGAGGAGGTCCTGCAGGCCCAGGCGATCGTGGCGGCCTTTCGCCAGCTGCACCCCCGCGTGGCGATCGAAACCAACCTCCTGCGGGAGAGCGCCTTCATCGAGGAGGTGCGTCGCCGGCAGGCCGCGGGCTTCGGCCCCGATCTGATGCTGGTGGCCGGCTCCACCGCCCACGCCCTGGTGGAGGCGGATCTGGCCCGCAGCCTCCAGCTGCCCCAGGCCACACGCCGCCAGGTGGACCCCGATTCCCTGCAGCGGCTGGAGATCCCGCCCCGGGGTCTGGCGGGCCTGCCGATCCTGAGGCGACCGCAACTCGCCTGCTACAACCGCAGCAGGCTGGCCACCAGCCCGACCAGCGTCGACGAGCTGCTCAGCCAGGCCCGCGGGGGGCTGCGGGTGGGGCTGGCGGTGGAGTCGCGCAGCCTCTTCTGGAGCACGGGTCCCCTGGGGGCGGATCGGGCGATCATCGCCGCCGCCGCCGGGCGCCCCCTGGCGGCCGGCGAACGGGAGGGGTTGCAGCGGTGGCTGGCGTGGCTCTCGGCCGCCAACTTCAACCAGAAGGTCTTCATCGAGCCCGACCAGGAAGCGCTGGTGCAGGGTCTGCTGGAGCGGCGCCTGGACTGGATTCCCTGCAACAGCGGCAACCTCAGCAGGCTGCGCCGGACCCTTGGGGCCTCCCTCGGGGTCAGCGACCTGCCCGGCGGACCCTACGGGCCGCCCACCCCGATCACACGGCTGCGGGTGCTGGCCTTCGGCACCGACTCCACCGCCCGCCAGCGGCGCGTGGCGGAGGCCCTGGCGGTGTTTGCCCTGAACCCCTGGATCCAGAGCACCCTGACCACCGACAACCAGGACATGCTGCCCACCAATCGCTTCGTGCCGCCCTCGGCGCTGCACACCCCCGTGCTCAAGGCGATGCAGCGGTCCGTGCGGCAGGCCGACGCCAGCGACGCCATCGCCCGGCTGCTGCCCGCCGGCGATCCGCGCGACCGTGAGCTGACGCGCCTGGTGACGGCCGTGGCCTTTGGCGAGATCACGGCGACGGAGGCCACCGGGGACGTGGTCAGGGCCCTGGCTCCCAAACCATGAACGATCTGCTCGGCCAGATGGTCGGCTGGCTGCCGATGCTGGGCCGGCCCCAGATCCTCCTCCAGCTCGCCCTGGTGGCCCTGGCCGTGGCGGGCAGCCGCCTGGTGGGCCGCCGCTGCGGGCCGGCCGGCAGCGCAGGGCTGCTCGAACTTGCCGCCACGGGGGTGGTGGGCGTCCTGGGCTGGGGGCTGCTTAGCCTCGCCCGCCAGCCCACCGCCCTGGCCGTCCTGCTGATCACCGTCGTGGCGGGCCTGCAGGGTTCGGAGCTGGTGCTGCATCGGGCCGAGCGCTGGCTTCCCGAGGATCAGATCCAGCCGCTTCGCCATCTGCTGATCCGGCCGTTCCTGCTCGCTGGACTGCTGTGGACGCTGATCGAGCAGCTGGACACCCGCGCCGAGCTGGCCCTGATCCCCCTGGGCCGCTGGATGGGCGCCCATGTGAATGTGGGCGACATGACGCGCCTGGTGGTGGTGCTCTACCTGCTGCTCGTCGCCTCAGGGCCGCCCTCGCTGGGGGTGGCCTGGCTGCTGAAGCGGTTCTTTGCCCTGGAGCGGGTGAGCGCCCGCGCCATCGGCCTGATGGTGCGCTACGCGGTGATCAGCCTCGGAACCGTGGCGGTGCTGGAAACGATCGGCTTCAACAGCACCGCCCTGCTGGCCATCGCCGGGGGGTTGTCGGTGGGCCTCGGCTTCGGCGTCAAGGAGGTGTTCGGCAACTTCGTCAGCGGCCTGTGGCTGCTGTTCGAAGGCTCCCTGCGGCCGGGCGACATCATCGCCCTGGACGGCGACTTCTGCGAGGTGCGCCGTCTCGGCCTGCGGGCCACCCGGCTCTGGCGCGACCGTGACAACGCCGAGCTGGTGATCCCCAACCAGACCTTCTTCAACACCAGCACGGTGGAGTTCAGCGTCGGCCGCACCCGCTTTCTCACCCAGATCGCCATCTGCGTCGATGCCGGCCAGCCCGCCGCCACGATCCTGGCCCTGCTGGAGGAGATCGCCGCCGCCGTGCCGGGCGTGGAGAGCCACCCGCCCCCGAAGGCCTATGTGCAGGGGGTGGGGGACCGCGGCGGCGATTACGTGGTGAAGTTCTGGATCCACAGTCCCTTCGCCAACCGGAGGATCTGCAGCGCCGTCGTCGCGGCGGCCATGGAGCGGTTCCGGGCGCTGGGCATCGACCTGCCGTTCCCACGGCTGATCCTGGAGCGCGCCAGGACTGAGCCGCCGGGAGGAGCCTCCGGATGATGGGAAGGGCCCTTCCAGGCCCCATGGGTCATTTGGGTGACAAGGCTGACCTCACCCCGTCTCCGTTAAGAGTGTCAGGCAGCCACAGGGGCGGCTTGACGGGAGAAACGAACGATGTTGTTCGCTGTTACGGGTTCGCTCTTACCGAGCAGGCTTCAGTCACCCTCCTCATGCCCCGTCGAAACCATTGCAGCCCCGGGATGACGCACCGCCTGCGGGGCGGTGGGTCGGGGGAATGGAGCTGAGCGGAATCGAACCGCTGTCCGAGACACTGGTGTGGACCACCTAGTTCGTCCGAAGACGAGCCCGTTCATCCTGCCACCTCCCCGCCAGGGCAGCCGCGGCCACAGGCGGTGGGCATCCCCGTACAGGGGGACCACCAGCCAGCAGCATGGGGCGATGGCCAGCCCCTCCCGCTTCGACGTCATTGCCGTGGTGCCCCCGGGGCTGGAGGAGCCGGCGGCGGCGGAACTGACGGCCCTGGGCGCCCATGAGGTGCGCCCCCTGCGGCGCGCCGTGGGCCTGCGGGCCGATGCGGCCACCTTCTACCGCCTGCACCTGCAGGCCCGGCTGCCGTTCCGCTTCCTGCGCCAGCTGGCACGCTTCCCCTGCCGCGGCCGCGAGGAGCTGTACGACGGCGTGCAGCACGCCGCCGACTGGGAGCGTTGGCTGCCGCCCCAGCTGAGCTTCCGGGTGGAGGCCAGCGGCAGCGTGCCCGGCCTCACCCACAGCCACTACAGCGCCCTGCAGGTCAAGAACGCCCTGGTCGACCGCCAGCGCCAGGCGTGGGGCTCGCGCTCCTCGGTGGACCTGGACGATGCCGACCTGGTGCTGCACCTGCACCTCAGCCCCGGCCGGCCCGGCGGCCGCGGCCCCGAGGCGGTGCTGAGCCTCGATGGCGGCGGCGCCAGCCTGCACCGGCGCGGCTACCGGGCCGCCATGGGCCTGGCCCCCCTCAAGGAGAACCTGGCCGCCGGCCTGATCGCCCACACCGGCTGGGACGGGACCGTGCCCCTGGCCGATCCCTTCTGCGGCTCCGGCACCCTGCTGATCGAGGCCGCCTGCCGGGCCCTGGGCCGCGCCCCCGGCCTGGAGCGCCGCTTCAGCCTGGAGCGCTGGCCCGATTTCGATGCCGCCCTCTGGCAGCGGGAGCGGCAGGCCGCCCAGGACCTGGCCCGCAACAGCCTCCCCGATGGTGAACCCCTGGCGGCCGTCGTGGGCATGGAGCGGGATCCGGCGGTGCTGGCCATGGCCCGCAGCAACGCGGCGGCGGCCGGGGTGGCCGACTGGGTTGGGCTTCAGGAGGGGGACTGCCGCGATTTCCGGCCCCCGGAACCCCCCGGGGTGCTGGTGTGCAACCCGCCCTACGGCGACCGGCTCGGAGCGGACGACGACCTGGAGGCGCTCTACGGCGATCTGGGTCGGATGGTGAAGGAGCGCTGCAGCGGCTGGACCCTGTGGCTGCTGAGCGGCAACCCCGCCCTGACGGGGGCCCTGCGGATGAAGGCCAGCCGCCGGGTGCCGGTGAGCAACGGCGGCATCGACTGCCGCTGGCTCCGCTACGACATCCGCTGAAGCGCACGGCAGGCCCCGGGGCGGCGCAGCCGTCGTTCCGCAGCAGGTTGGCGGCGCAGCAGCCAGCCTTGGGCATCGCTGCTAGCGGTGGGTCCTGCCTCCGCCGCCGCCAGAGCCATGGCCTCACCCTTTGAAGCGCTCAAGCAGGAGGTGCTGGCCGTGCAGAGGGATCCGGCCCTCGACACCGGCCCGGCCACGATGGCCCTGGTGCGGGAGTGGCTGGCCCGCCACGAACCGGAGATCAGCGCCCGCAAGCTGGCGGCGCCGACGGAGTTCAACGGCACGCTGATGCAATGGTTCCACTGGTACAGCGACGGCGACGGGGGCCACTGGCGGCGGCTGCGCCAGGAGGCACCGGCCCTGGCCCAGGCGGGCATCACCGCCCTGTGGCTGCCGCCGGCGGGCAAGGGGGGGAGTGTGTGGGACGTGGGCTACGGCACCTACGACCTGTTCGACCTGGGTGAATTCGACCAGAAGGGCACGGTGCGCACCAAGTACGGCACCAAACAGGAGTACCTGGAGGCGATCGAGGCCTGCCACGCCGCCGGGATGCAGGTGTACGCCGATGTGGTGTTCAACCACAAGATGAACGCCGACGAGCAGGAGCAGTACCGGGCCACGCCCTGCGACCCCGCCGACCGCAACCGGTCCCTGGGGGAGGAACGCACGATCAGCGCCTGGACCCGCTTCCGCTTCGACGGCCGCGGCGACCGCTATTCGTCGATGCAGTGGCACTGGACCCACTTCGACGCGGTGGATCACAACACGCTCGATCCGGGATTCCGGGCCGTCTGGCGCACCCAGGGGGCCGGCTTCGAGGGCAACGTCGACCTGGAGAAGGGCAACTACGACTACCTGATGGGCAGCGACCTCAACGTGAGCCATCCGGAGGTGCGCGGTGAGCTCAAGCACTGGGGCCGCTGGAGCCTCGACCACGTGGGGGCGGACGGCTTCCGGCTCGATGCGATCAAGCACATCGCCAGCGATTTCTTCCTCGACTGGATCAGCGACCTGGAGAACCATGCCCAGCGTGATCTGTTCGTGGTGGGCGAGTACTGGACCTACAACATCGAGAGCCTGCACTGGTATGCGGCCAACACCGGCGGCCACATGAGCCTGTTCGATGCGCCGCTGCACATGAACTTCCACCAGGCCAGCCGCAGCGGCGGCAACTACGACATGCGCCGGTTGCTCGACGGCACCCTGATGCAGCAGCTGCCGCTGCTGGCGGTGACCCTGGTGGACAACCACGACACCCAGCCGCTGCAGGCCCTGGAGTCGGTGGTGGAGGCCTGGTTCAAACCCCTCGCCTACGCCGTGATCCTGCTGCGCGACCAGGGTTATCCCTGCATCTTCCATGCCGATTACTACGGCGCCGAGTACACCGACAGGAAAGATGGCCAGGAGTACCGGATCGTGCTGCCCAGCCACCGCTTCCTGATCGACCGTTTCCTGCTGGCCCGCGGCCACTGCGCCTACGGGCCCCAGTACGACTACCTCGACCACGACAACACCATCGGCTGGACCCGCCTGGGCACCCCCGGCCACCCCGGGGCCATGGCGGTGCTGATGAGCGACGGGCCCGCCGGCAACAAATGGATGGAGGTGGGCAAGCGCCACACCACCTTCCGCGACCTGACCGGGCACATCCAGATGCCGATCACCACCAACGGCGACGGCTGGGCGGAATGGCACTGCCAGGGGGGCTCGGTGTCGGTGTGGGTCGAGGAGTCGGCCCTGGCGGCGATGGGGGTGACCCTCTGACGCCGGCGCCGGGCCTCAGAACTTGCCGGTAAGGGCCCGGGTGGTGCGCACCAGCCCGGCGGTGGTCTCCGGCAGGTAGGGGCCCTTGAGCATCTGGCCGCCGATGCGCAGGCTGATCCCGGCCAGCACCAGGTCGATGGCGGCCACGGCCGCCGCGGCCTTCAGCCAGCTGAGGCCAAAGGCCTCGTGGATCCAGAGCAGCAGCACCAGTTCGGCCGCCACCAGCGCCAGGGTCATCAGGGTGAGGCCCAGGCCCAGCATCACCCCGCCGCCCACCAGGCGCCGCCTTTCCTTATCCGCCTCCTGCAGGGCGATGCGGACGTGCAGGTCCATCACCGAACTGATCAGGGCCGTGACCCGGCTGAAATTCGGACCCGTCATGCCGAACGCCGGCCCGACGACAGCAGCAGCCCCACCAGCAGCCCCACGCCGGCGGCGATGCCCAGTGCCATCAGGGGCCGCTCCCGCACCGGCTTCTCGATCCGGGGCCGCAGGGTGGTGTTGAGCTCGTCGAGCAGGTGCTCCAGCTGCTCCTCCAGGGGCCGCAGCGAATCCACCACGTGGCCCGCCTGCTCGCCGGTGACGTTGACCAGATCGAGGAGCTGCTGCTTGACGCCGGCGGTGGTGAGCCCGCTCTGGCGGCTGATCACCTCCACCACGTGGTCGAAGCTGCCCCGGGTGGCCTCCAGGGTGTGGCGGGCCACCTCGGGCCATTCCTTCTGGATGCTGGGCAGCAGGCTCTCGAAGCGTTCCCGGAACTGGTTCTGGACCTGCTGGGCCTCGCCGCTGCCGGCGGGCGCCGGGCCCGGGGCGGGGGCCGCCGGGGACTCGACAGGGGTGGTGTCCGTTTCCATGGGGCGCTCCGTGCGACGGCTGCACCGCATCACCGTAGGAAGAAGGGCTTGTGATCGTCAGCACCTCGGTTAAATTCGGCCTGCTCGGCGCACGGGCCTGTTGGTTCACATCAATCAGGTCGAGCTCACCCACTTCAAGTCCTTCGGCGGGTCGATGACCATCCCGCTGGAGGAGGGTTTCACGGTGGTGACGGGCCCGAACGGCTCCGGCAAGAGCAACATCCTTGATGCGGTGCTCTTCTGCCTCGGCCTGGCCACCAGCCGCGGGATGCGGGCCGAGCGGCTCCCCGACCTGATCAACAGCGCCGTGCTGCGGGAGGGGAAGGCCGCCGAAACCAGCGTCACCGTGCGCTTCGACCTGGGCGACTGGCAGCCGGATACGGCCGAAGAGGGACTGGACGTCCCCGAACAGGGCCCCTGGCTGCAGCGGGGCCAGCGGGA
Organism: Synechococcus sp. UW140; assembly: GCA_943369455.1. Taxonomy (GTDB): domain Bacteria; phylum Cyanobacteriota; class Cyanobacteriia; order PCC-6307; family Cyanobiaceae; genus Cyanobium. The sequence goes on along the minus strand of CALRND020000009.1, from coordinate 114,220 downwards.
ATGGAGCGTCACCCGGCGGCTGCGGGTGGCCCCGGGCGGCACCTACAGCAGCAGCTTCAGCGCCGATGGGGTGCCCTGCAACCTGCAGCAGCTGCAGACCCAGCTGCGGCGCCTGCGGGTCGACCCGGAGGGCAGCAACGTCGTCATGCAGGGCGACGTCACCCGCATCGTCTCGATGAGCGCCCGCGACCGGCGCGGCATCATCGATGAGCTGGCCGGCGTGGCCCTGTTCGACTCCCGCATCGAGCAGAGCCGGGGCAAGCTCGACGAGGTGGTCGAACGGCAGGAGCGCTGCCGCATCGTCGAGCAGGAACTGCTGGCGGCCCGCCAGAAGCTCGAACGCGACTGCGCCAAGGCGCGCACCTACCAGGAGCTGCGGGAGCGCCTGCACCAGGGGCGCTTGCACGAGCAGGTGCTGGCCTGGGAGGAGGCCCGCACCCACGGCCTGGCCCTGGCCGGCCGCCTCGAAAACCTCGACCGCCGGCAGGAGCAGGAGCGGGAGGCGATCGTCGCCGGCGAAGCTGAGGTGGTCGCCGCCGCCGCCGCCCTCGAGCAACTGCAGGCGGAGGTGAAGACCCTGGGCGAAGACCAGCTGCTGGCGGTGCAGGCCGAACTGGCCGGCCTCGAGACCAGCGGCCGTGAGCTGGCCCGCCAGGCGGAGCTCCATGGCCAGCAGGCCGAGGAGCTGCAGCGCCGCCGCCAGCAGCTGCAGCAGAACCAGGCGGAGCTGCGACGGCAGCAGCAGGCCCTCGGTGAGCGGGCCGACGACGGCGCCATCGACCGCGCCGAGGCCCTCTGCCGTGACGCCGAAGCGGCGGTGGAGCTCTCCCGGCGCCGCCTCGGGGAGGTGGCCGGACGTTCCGGCAGCTGGCTGGAAGAGCAGCAGGAACGCAGCCGCCGGCGCCAGGAGCTGCAGGAGCGGCTCGCCCCCCTGCTGGCCGAACGCCAGCAGCTGGAGGAGCGGCTGCGGCAGGCGGGCGAACGGCTCGAAGAGCTGGGCGGTGAGGAGCTCCAGGAGGACGCGGCCCATGGGGAGGCCGCCGCCACCCTGGCGGCCCTGGCGGAGCAGGAGCGCAGCCTGCGGGCGGCCCTGGAGGAACGCCAGGAGCGGGCACGGGAACTGGCCGAGGCCGTGGCGCTGCAGCAGCGCACCCGCGTACGGCTGGAGCAGGAGCAGACCAGCCTGGAGCGGGAGATCGCCCGCCTCGACAGCCGCCGCGAGACCCTGCAGGAGAGCCGCGGCACCGGCGCCCTGCGCCTGCTGCTGGAGGCGGGGCTGGAGGGGATCCACGGCTCGGTGGCCCAGCTGGGTGACGTGGAGGAGCGGCTGCGGGTGGCCCTGGAGGTGGCGGCGGGGGGGCGCCTGGCCCAGGTGGTGGTGGAGGACGACCGCATCGCCGCCCGGGCGATCGAGCTGCTCAAGAGCCGCCGCGCCGGCCGCCTCACCTTCCTGCCCCTCAACCGCATCCGGGGCGGCAGCGGTGGCTCGGGGGGGGCGGCCCTGCAGCGGGGCAGCGCCGGCGGCAGTGGCGGTGTCGGGGCCGGCGGGCTGGTGGGGCGGGCGGTGGATCTGATCCGCCACGAGCCCGTCTATGCCGATGTCTTCCGCTACGTCTTCGGTGACACGCTGGTGTTCGCCACCCTCGCCGACGCCCGCCGGGAACTGGGACGCTGCCGGGCCGTGACGCTCGAAGGGGAACTGCTGGAGAAGAGCGGCGCCATGACCGGCGGCAGCCTGCAGCAGCGTTCGGGCCAGCTGGGGTTCGGCCGCAGCGGCGACGGCGATGAGGCCGAACCGCTGCGCCAGCGGCTGCTGGAGCTGGGGGAGAGCCTGCTGGCCTGCCGCCGCCGCGAAGCCGAGCTGGGCCGGAGCCTGGAGGAGGCCCGGCCGGCCCTGCTGGAGCTGCAGCAGCGCCAGGCCGCCCTCCAGGCGGAACACGGCGCCGCCGAGCGCACCCTGGCCCCGCGGCTGCAGCGCCGCGACCAGGTGGCCGGCCGGCGGCGGCAACTGCAGGAGGCCCACCAGAGCGACCGGGGCCGGATGGAGGTGCTCGAGCAGACCCTGCCGCCCCTGCGCCAGGCCCTGGCGGAACTGGAGGAGGCCGAGCGCGCCGCCAGCGGCAACGACGACAGTGCCCGCTGGCAGGGGCTCCAGGGTGAGCTGGAGCGGGCCGACCGCGCCCTCGGGGAGGCCCGGCGCCAGCGGGACGAGCTGGAGGCGGAACGGCGTGACCGGGCCCTGGGGGCGGAGCGGCTGGGCAGCCAGCTGGAGGCCCTCGCCGGGGAGGAACGGCGGCTGGTGGAGGCGGTGCAGGCCCTGGTGGCCGAGCGCCAGCGCTGGAAGGAACGCCAGCAGGAGGAGCAGGAGCGGCGCACCCTGCTGGAGCGGCAGCAGAGCGAGCTGCAGACCCGCTTCGGCGAACGGCGCCGCGCCCGCGACGGGGCCGAAGCCCACCTGGCCGGCCGGCGCCAGGCCCTGCAGCAGCGCCAGTGGGAGCTGCAGCGGCGCCAGGAGGAGCGGCTGGCCCTGGCCGAGGAGCAGCGCAGCCATGGCCTGCGGCTGGCCCAGATGGAACGGGAGCTGCCCGATCCCCGCCCCGGACTGCCCGAGGAGGTGCGCGAGGCCGGCCTGGAGGCGCTGCAGCAGAACCTGCGCCAGCTGCAGCAGCGCATGGAGGCCCTCGAGCCGGTCAACATGCTCGCCCTCGAGGAGCTGGAGCAGCTGGAGCATCGCTTGGCCGACCTGGACGACCGGCTGGAGGTGCTCAGCAAGGAGCGGGAGGAACTGCTGCTGCGGATCGAAACGGTGGCCACCCTGCGCCAGGAGGCCTTCATGGAGGCCTTCCGGGCCGTCGACGGCCATTTCCAGACGATCTTCGCCGGCCTTTCCGACGGCGAGGGCCACCTGCAGCTGGAGAACCCCGACCAGCCCCTCGAAGGCGGCCTGACGCTGGTGGCCCACCCCAAGGGCAAGGCGGTGCGGCGGCTGGCCTCGATGTCAGGTGGGGAGAAATCCCTGACCGCCCTCAGCTTCCTGTTCGCCCTGCAGCGCTTCCGTCCCTCGCCCTTCTATGCCCTCGACGAAGTCGACAGCTTCCTGGACGGGGTGAACGTCGAGCGCCTGGCGGCCCTGATCGCCGCCCAGGCGCACCAGGCCCAGTTCATGGTCGTCAGTCACCGCCGGCCGATGATCGCCGCGGCCACCCGCACCATCGGCGTCACCCAGGCCCGCGGCTCCCATACCCAGGTGGTCGGTTTGCCGCCGGCGGCCTGAGCCGACCGCGTGGGCCACAATGGGCCGACAAGGCTGTTCCAGGCCGTGAAGTCGCTCCCGTTCCCCCTGCCGTCCAGCCCCGATCTCCGGATTTGACCTCCCCGATTCCCCCCTCCACCGAGCCCGCCGCCCCCAGCGACCGCCTCTGGCTGCGCTCCGAACTGATGGGCACCCAGGTCATCACCCGGGACACCGGCCGCCGCCTGGGCGTCGTCGGTGAGGTGGTGGTCGACATTGACCGGCGCGAAGTGATCGCCCTCGGCCTGCGGGACAACCCCCTCACCCGTTTCCTGCCGGGCCTGCCGCGCTGGATGCCCCTGGATCGCATCCGCCAGGTGGGTGACGTGATCCTGGTGGATTCGGCCGACTCCCTGGCCGAGGGGTTCAACCCCGAGCGCTACAGCAAGGTCATCAACTGCCAGGTGATCACCGAGTCCGGCGAACAGCTCGGCCGCGTGCTCGGCTTCAGCTTCGACATCGAGACCGGCGAACTCACCACCCTGGTGATCGGTGCCCTCGGCGTTCCCCTGCTGGGGGAAGGGGTGCTCAGCACCTGGGAGATGCCGGTGGGTGAGGTGGTCAGCAGCGGCCCGGACCGGATCATTGTTTACGAGGGGGCCGAGGAGAAGCTCAAGCAGCTCGGCACCGGCCTGCTGGAGAAGCTCGGCATCGGCGGCGCCAGCTGGGAGCAGGAGGAGCGGGACCGCTTCCGCACCGGGGCCGTTCCGGCCGAGAACCAGTTGCCCGCGGGCCAGCCCACCGTGCAGGAGCAGCGCCGGATCCAGCCGGCCGCCAGCCGCAGCTTCCAGCCCGCCGAGGAGCTGGAGTACGTGGAACTGGAGGAACGCCGCGAGCGGGAGCCCCTGCGCCAGCGCCGCTACCTCGACGACGACCTGCCGGAACCGCGCCAGCGCCCCGAAGCCCGACCGGCCGAGGCCTATGGGCGTGAGCCCGAGCGGCGGGAGCGGGTGGCGCCGGACCGCTTCAACGACCGCAGTCCAGACCGCACGCCCGATCGCAACCCGGCCCAGCGCTACCCCGAGGGGCGCTCCGCTGAGGATCGCTTCAACGACGACCGCTATCCCAAAGATCGCTACAGCGCAGAGCGCTACCCAGAAGATCGCTACCCAGAAGACCGTTACCCCGAGGAGCGCTACCGGCCCGAGCGCGGTTACGAGCCGGAGCGGGATCGCCCCGAGCCGCCCCGGGCACGGGAGCCCCAGCAGGATCCCTACGCCTCCCCGGCCGAAGCCCCGCCCCGGGAAGCCCCCCGTGCCAAGGAGCCGGTGGATGTGGAGCCCGAGATCCTCGACGATCCCTGGTGAGCGGGCGGCCGGCCAGCCTCAGCCCTCGTTGAACTGCAGCGACGCCGAGTTGACGCAGTAGCGCAGGCCGCTGGGGGTGGGCCCGTCGTTGAAGACGTGGCCGAGGTGGGCGTCGCAGGTGGCGCAGCGGATTTCGGTGCGCTCCATGCCATGGGAGCGGTCGGTGTGGGTGGTGATCGCTCCGTCGCTCACCCCCTGCCAGAAGCTGGGCCAGCCGGTGCCGGAATCGAACTTGCTGGCGGAACTGAACAGCTCGCTGCCGCAGCAGACGCAGTGGTACATCCCGGTGGCCTTGTTGTTCCAGTAGGCGCCGGTGAAGGCCCGCTCGGTGCCCCCCTCACGGGCCACCCGGTACTGCTCGGGTGTCAGCTTCGCGCGCCAGTCAGCGTCTGCGGGGACGGTGCTGGATGGGGTGGTGGAATCGCTCGGCTGCATGGTGGCGAACCCCGCATGGGACCTTGGTGAGCTGAATCCTATCCAGATCGCACCGGCTCCCCGGAGCGCTCCGGCGGCGGCAGCAGGCCCCGCACCATCGCTGCCACCGCCGCCACGGCGCCGGGCTGGCCCCGCAGGCTGCGCAGGTCGTCGGCCATGGCCGCCAGGCGCTCGGGATGCTCCAGCCAGTCGGCGGCCTCGGCGGCGATCTGGGCCGGTTCGATCGGCCCCACCCGCTCCGGCACCACGGCGCGGCCGGCGGAGATGTTGGGCCAGGCCAGGAAGCCGCGGTGGCGCATCCGCCAGGCGGTGAGGGCCACCCCCACCAGACGCCGCAGCAGGGGCAGCCGGGCCACCAGCCCCATCCAGCCGTCCCAGGCCTGCATCACCGCCAGGTGCTGGGTGGGCACCAGCACGATCATCGGCACCGCCAGGGCCCCCAGCTCGGCGGTGTTGGCCCCCACGGTGGTGAGCGCCAGGGCGCACTGACTCAGGGCGGCATGGGCGGGATGGCGCTCCAGCAGCAGGATGCGGGTGCCGGCCGCCGTGACGATCTCGTCGCCCTGTAGCTGGGGCTCACCGGCTCCCTGGTGGCGGTTCAGCGGGTTGGAGGGGCCGCCGTAGGCCAGCAGTTCCCGCACCGAGGTGGTGGGGGCCACCGGCAACAGGAAGCGGCAGCCTGGCCGCAGGACCGCCAGCCGGTCGGCGGTCTCGAGCAGGAAGGGCACCCCCACCAGAAGCTTGGCCCGCTTCGAGCCGGGCAGCAGGGCCACCCAGTCGCCGGGCGGGAGGGGATCGTCCTGGCGGGCCAGGGTTGAGAGATCGGCCATCAGGTCACCCACCACCGTGGCCCGCTGCCGCCAGCGGGGGGCCAGGCGGCCGGCGGCGGTGGGGCCCATCACGGCGATGCGGTCGTTCCAGCGGGGCCAGCGGGCCACCCACTCGGCGTAGGTGAGGTGGCGGTAGCCCAGCCGGGCGGAGAGCAGCACGGTCCAGAACTGGTCGCCGCCGAGGAACACCACCACGCCCTTCTCGGGCCAGGGGCCGTGGCGGCGGGGCCGCAGCAGCAGCCACCAGAACCGGGACGCCGGCAGCACCCGCTCGAACAGGCCCCAGCCCTCGGCGACCCGATGCTCCGCCCCGGTGGCGTTGGGGCACTGGACCAGCACGAGCCGCAGGCTGCAGGCGGCGTCCGGATCCCGGGGCCGCAGGGGCTGGAGCCGATGGAGCTGCTCCGCCAGCGGCCGCACCCAGGTGCTCAGCTCCCCGGGGCCGTTGCTGACCAGAACGATCGCGCTCGCGGCGGCTGGAGCGGAGACCGACAACGGCTGGGTCAAGAGAACCGCAGGTTCCGGGGGACGGGGCGGGAAAAGAAAAATGCGGATGGCGAGACTTGAACTCGCAAGGCCGAAGCCACACGCCCCTCAAACGTGCGTGTCTACCAATTCCACCACATCCGCGTGGTCGGAGCGGGCCGTGGCCCTCACCGACTGAGCAATATACGCACAGGCTTCCCCACCCCCGGCGACCCTGGGACAGGGGTGGCGCCGGTGAGCACTGATACAGTCCGCCCCGGCACGGCCGCACCCCCGCCAGCCCCTTCGCCCGGACCTGCACGGATGCCCATCGGCAAGCTGCTGATCGCCAACCGCGGCGAAATCGCCCTCCGCATCCTGCGCAGTTGCCGGGAGCTCGGCATCGCCACGGTGGCCGTCTACAGCACCGTGGACAAGAACGCCCTGCACGTGCAGTTGGCCGATGAGGCCGTCTGTGTGGGCGAGGCCCCCAGCAGCCGCAGCTACCTCAACGTTCCCAACATCCTGGCGGCCGCCACCTCCCGCGGTGCCGACGCCATCCACCCCGGCTACGGCTTCCTGGCGGAGAACGCCGACTTCGCCGAGAAGTGCCTCGACCACGGCCTCATCTTCGTGGGCCCCTCGCCGGCCTCGATCCTGGCCATGGGCGACAAGTCGACGGCCAAGATCACCATGCAGCGGGTGGGTGTCCCCACGATCCCCGGCAGCGAGGGACTGCTGGAGGATCCCACCGAAGCCGCCACCCTCGCAGCGGCCATGGGCTACCCGGTGATGATCAAGGCCACCGCCGGGGGCGGCGGCCGGGGCATGCGCCTGGTGCCGGAGGCCAGCCAGCTCGAGACCCTGTTCCGGGCCGCCCAGGGGGAGGCGGAGGCCGCCTTCGGCAACCCGGGCCTCTACATGGAGAAATTCATCGACCGGCCCCGGCACGTCGAGGTGCAGGTGCTGGCCGACCGCCACGGCAACGTGGTGCACCTGGGGGAGCGCGACTGCTCGATCCAGCGACGCCACCAGAAGCTGCTGGAGGAGGCCCCGAGCCCGGGGCTCGATCCTGAGCTGCGCCGCCGCATGGGCGAGGCGGCGGTGGCGGCGGCCCGCAGCATCAACTACGAGGGGGCCGGCACCGTCGAATTCCTGGTGGACAAGAGCGGCGCCTTCTACTTCATGGAGATGAACACCCGCATCCAGGTGGAGCATCCCGTCACCGAGATGGTGACAGGCATCGACCTGATTGCCGAGCAGCTGCGCATCGCCGGCGGCGAGCCGATCTCCGTCCGCCAGGACCAGATCCACATCACCGGCCACGCCATCGAGTGCCGCATCAACGCCGAGGACCCGCGCCACAACTTCCGGCCCGCCCCGGGCAAGATCACCGGCTGGCTCCCCCCCGGCGGACCGGGGGTGCGCATCGACAGCCACGTCTACACGGGCTATGAGATTCCGCCCTTCTACGACTCCCTGATCGGCAAGTTGATCGTCTGGGGGGTCGACCGCGACCACGCCATCCGGCGCATGCGCCGGGCCCTGTCGGAATGTGCCGTCACCGGGATCCCCACCACCATCGAATTCCACCTGGCCCTGCTGGATCGCAAGGAGTTCCAGCGCGGTGAGGTCTGGACCAAGTTCGTCGAAGAGGAGATGCTGAACCGCTGAGCGGGCCCCAGCCCAGCCTCCGGGCCCCAGCTCAGCCGACGGCCTGGCTGCGCAGCAGGGCCAGGGTGACCAGCCCCTGCTGACCCACCAGCAGCTCCCGCAGCAGGCTGACCAGCCCCACCCAGACCACCGGGGTCACATCGACACCGCCGATGGGCTGGATCAGGCGGCGGGTGAGGGCCAGAACGGGCTCGGTGGGCGCGCCCACCACCCACATCACCCCCTTGGTGAGGTCCACGCCGGGGTACCAGGTGAGGACGATGCGGAACAGGAACAGCAGCGTCCAGCCCGCCAGGACCAGCCCCAGGGCCAGGTGCAGCAGGGGCAGGAGGGCCGGTGCGGAAAGGGCCGGAGCCGTCACAAAGCTCTAAGCGTCGGAAGCCCGATCGTAGGAAGCGACCCTCCCTGCCTAGGATCCGCCGAGCTGTCCGGAGCGAACCCCTGCCATGACCCCTTCCCTCGCCAACTTCCTCAGCAGCCTCGGTTGGGGCGCGGTCATCGTGGTGATCCCCATCTCCATCGCCCTGGTGCTGATCAGCCAGAACGACCAGCTCGACCGGCGCCTCTGAATCTGACGGGCCCCCTGCGCCTGCCGATGACACGGCAGGCGCGGTCCTTAGAGTGGGACCCGTCGCCCGGGTGAACCGCCGTGGTCAACGCCAGCCTCAACTGGGCCAGCATCGTCGGCATCGTCCTGGCGGTCGGTGGAGCCTTCCTCTACTTCATGAGGAGCTTCAAGCCGGCCCTGGCCCGGGACTACGACGTGTTCTTCGCCGCCATCGGCCTGCTCTGCGGTGGCATCCTCTTCTTCCAGGGCTGGCGCCTGGATCCGATCCTGCAGTTCGGCCAGTTCCTGCTGGCCGGCACCACGGTCTTCTTCGCCTACGAGAGCGTGCGCCTGCGGGGGGTGACCACCGAGCAGGCCCGCCGCTCCTCCTACTTCGACGACGAGGAGCCCGCCGCCCCCTTCCGGCCCCGTGGTGGCCTCGGCGGCGGTCGCAGCTGGGACGACGAGCCGGACCGCTTCGATGAGCCCGAGCCGCTGCGGCGCCGCATCCCCTCCCGGGAAGAACCCGAAGACGACTTCTACCGGCCGCGCCGCCCCAGCCGGGCCGCCATCCCCGAGCGGGCCGCCAGCCGCCGCGACGAGCCTGACGCCTGGGACAACCCGAGGGGCGAGCGCCCTTCGGGCCGTCCCGAACGCCCCCCCCTCGACGATCGGACCGACCGGATCGCCGGCCGCTACGGCGCCGCTGGCCAGGGCCGCTCCGCCACCAGTGATTTCGGCGCCCGCCGCCGTGAGCGCGACAGTGCCCCTGAACCCCGCCGCGGCTCCCGTCCGGTGGCGGCTGCCGATTCGGCGCCCCGCTCCACCCGCCGGGGCACCGCCCCGACGGGCCGTGAGCCCGGCCCCGCGGCCGCCGGTCCCCCGGGAACACCGATGGGCACCCCGATCCGCCCCAGTTCCCGCGGCGGCGCCGCCGATGACGTCAGTGATGCCGACTTCTCGCCGATGGCCAGCGGCCGGCCCCGGCCCCCGGCCCCGGACACCCGACCGCCGGCGGCAGAGCCGCCCGCCCGTCCCTCCACCACCAGGGACAACAGCTCCCGTTTCGACGACTGAACCGTCCCCCTGCCGGCGGCGGCGCCCCGCTGGCGGTCACCTGCCGCTGCTGGCCGTGGCGCTCCTGGCCCTGCTGCTCTCCGGCTGCGGCAGCTGGAGCTGGGGCCGCCGCAGTGCCGGTCCGGTGGGCTGGGGCAGTGCTGATCGCCAGGATCCGGCCCTGAGTGGCAATGGGCGTGTGCTGGCCAGCGTGGTGCGCCGGGACGGCCGCGACACGGTGCTGCTGCAGGAGCAGCCCTCCGGCACGGTGCTGCCGCTGCGGCATTTAGGCCGGCTACAGCCCCACCGCTCCCCGTCCCTGAGCTGGAACGGCCGCTATCTGGCCCTGCTGGTGCAGGAGGGCCCCCAGCGGCGGGTGGTCATCGAGGATCGGGCCACCGGACGGCTGCACCGCCTGCCGCTGCCGGGCAGCCTGGTGGCCGAAAGCCTCAGCCTGGCCCCCGACGGCCGACGCATCGCCATCGCCACCGAGGGGGACGGCCGCTCCCGGGTGCAGCTGTACGACCTCACCGCCCTTCTGGAGCCGGACCTGCCCGCCGGTCTGCCCGTGCGGGGCGCGCCGGGTGAGGTCCCATGACGGCGGGGGCCGGCAGGCTGATGCGTGCGGCGGCGGTGGCGATCCTGGCGGCCCTGCCGCCGCTGCTGGCGGGCTGCATGGGCCCCCTGCCCCAGCCCCTGGTGGGGCTGAACCAGCGCCTCGAGGCGGCCGGCCCCGCCCGGGCCCCCTCCCTGGCCGGCGACTGGCTGGCCCTGATCGTCAACCGTGACGGCCGCGACCGGGTGCAGCTGGTGGACCTGCAGCGCCAGCAGCCGGTGCCGCTGCCGGGCCTGGAGCGCCCCGACGCCCAGCCCCTGAGCGTGGCGGTGGATGGCCGCGGCGAGCGGCTGGCCCTGGTGCGCCAGCTGGAGGGGCGCACCGAGCTGGTGCTCTACCGCCGCAATCTGATGGCCCTGCAGCCCGTGCCGCTCCAGCCCCCCGGTGTGCCCCGGCGGGTGTCCCTGCGGGCCGACGGCCGGGAGCTGGCGGTGGAGGTGAGCCGCCAGGGCCAATGGCAGGTGGATCTGATCGCCGTGCCCTGATCAGGGCACCAGGCCCGCCCAGTGCAGGAAGGTGTCGTGGCTGAGGGCCTCGATCAGCAGAACGGCAACGAAACCGAGCATGGCGAAACGGCCGTTGACCCGCTCGGCGTAGCCGCTCCAGCCGAAGGCGGGCACCTCGGAGGTGGTGGCGCTGGTGGCGGGCGGAATGGCGGCGGCCGGGGGGGCGTCGGCTGATGGGGTGGCGGAAGGGTCGCTCATCGGATCAGTCCTCGCGGCCAAAGGTATAGCCGGCCGCCGGAAGCAGGCGCCAGCCGGCCGAGCCATCGAGCTCGAGCACCGTGTCGTGGTACGCAGTGAGGGTGGGCCGGTGGCCGACGCTCACGAAGGCCATCTCCCGCTGCACCAGCAGTTCATAGAGCGCCTTCTCCGTGGCCACGTCGAGGGCGCTGGTGGCCTCGTCGAGCACCACGAACCGGGGCGAGTTGAGCAGCAGGCGGGCGAAGGCCAGGCGCTGCTGCTCGCCAAGGGAGAGCAGCCGCGGCCAGTCCTGCTTGATGTCGAGGTCGGGATAGCGGTGCACCAGCTCGGGCAGACGCACCTCCTCGAGCACATGGCGGAGCTGCTCGTCGCTGAAGCGGTCGGTGGGCTGGGGGTAGCAGAGCTGCTCCCGCAGGCTGCCCAGCAGCATGTAGGGCTTCTGGGGGATGAACATCAGCTCCCCCACCGGCGGCCGCTGCACGCTGCCGGCCGAAGGCGGCCAGAGGCCGCTCACCAGCCGCAGGAAGGAGGTCTTGCCGCAGCCCGACGGGCCCACCACCAGCAGCCGCTGGTTGGCGGTCACCTCCAGGCTGAGGTCCTGCACCAGCAGGCGGTTGGTGCGGGGCGGCACCAGATCCACATGGCTCACCAGGATCGAATCGGGACGCACGGCACCGGCCCCGGCCCCCATGGCGCCACCGGCGGAGGCCTGCTCGGCGGCGACGAACTCGGCCATCTCGGCGCTGATCGATTCCACCTTGCCCTGGAAACCCTCGAGACGGCTGATGGAGGCGGAGAAGGCCGCCAGCCGGTCGATGTTGTTGACGATGTAGCTGACGGAGAACAGCACCTGGGAGAAGGCGATGCTGGCCTGTCCGAAGACGCCGAAGTCGACCTGCTTGGCGAAGTAGATCGGCGCGATCACCAGCCAGGGCAGGAAACGGGAGAAGTAATCGTAGGAGCGCTGGATGACGCTGATCAGCGCCTCCCAGATGATCAGCCGGTTGTAGTTGACGATCACCCCGTCCAGGCGCCGTTCGCCCTCCTTCTGCTCCTGGCGCTCACCCCGGTAGAAGGCGATCGATTCGGCGTTGTCGCGGATGTGGACCAGGCCGTAGCGGAAGTCGGCCTCCAGCTTCAGCTGCTGATAGTTGAGGTTCACCAGCTTGCGACTGGCAAACACGATCAGGGCCGTACCGCCCACCGAATAAGCCAGCAGCCACAGGGCCAGGGTCTGGTTGATGCTCCAGAGAACGATGATGAAGCTGAAGAAGGTGAGCAGGGCAGAGATGATCTCCACCGTCACGCTCAGGCTGGTGGCGGTGAAACTGGCCGCATCCTGGGAGATCCGCTGGTCCGGGTTATCGATCTCCTCAACGGATTCATCGTTGGGGTTGAGGACGTAGTAGGCCCGGTTGGTGAGATAGCGGCCCAGCATGCGGCCGCTGAGCCACTCCCGCCACAGCAGGCCCAGCTTGGGAATCAGGTAGCTCTGGATGGCGCGGATCGGCAGGGCCAGAACCAGGCAGAAGGCGTAGATCGCGACGATCTTCCAGAACTCCTCCGCCTTGTACGCCACCAGGGCGTTCTCAATGTTCCGGGCGATGAAGCTGATGCCGACGTTGATGCCGTTGATCACCAGGATCAGCAGGGCGATGATGCCCAGCAGCAGCCAGGGCAGCCAGCGCCCCTGGCGCAGCTTGGCCCGCAGGCTGATGAAGGCGCCCAGGCCGGCGGCGAACAGCACCATGATCACGATGCCGATCGGCCCTTTCCAGACCGCGGCCACCTGCTCGGGCACCCCGGGCAGGAAGCGGTTGCGCAGCTCGGGGATCCAGGCCCCGGCCGCGGCCACCACGCCGGTGAGCAGCAGCAGGGTGAAACCCACCACCACCGCCAGCAGGGCCACCACCAGGAGCAGGAACTGGCCGCTGCCACCGCCGCCTTCGTCCAGGGGCAGGAAGTAGGGCTGGGCCAGGCGCTGCAGCTTGCCCAGCTGCTCGCGAAGGGCCTTCAGGGGGGTCATGGGCGTGGGCGGATCGCGCCATTCTCACCGCCGGCCCGACCCGGCCGGGGGCGGGGTGTGCAGCCGGTCATCAGCCCGGCGGCCAGGCCAGCGGGCGGCCGCCGATCACGTGCAGGTGCAGGTGGAACACGGTCTGGCCGGCTTCGGCACCGCTGTTGATCACCGTGCGCCAGCTCTCGAGCCCCTCGAGCCGGGCCACCTTGGCCGCCACCAGCAGCAGGTGGCCCAGCAGGGCCTGGTGCGCTTCGGTGGCCTCCCCCAGCTGGGCGATCGGCTCGCGGGGAATCACCAGCACGTGCACCGGCGCCTGGGGGTTCACATCCCGGAAGGCTAGGCAGAGGTCGTCGGCATAGACCTCCTGGCAGGGAATCTCGCCGCGCAGGATGCGGCCGAAGATGGTGTCGCTGCTGGCCATGGGACGCCGGGGAGTGGTCGGGGGGTGGCACTGAACGGGCAGTGGGCTCCGAAGGGATGTTGGCACGGTGCAGCAGCGGAGCTCTGCGGGGCGTGGAGGCCCTGCCGGTGACGGTGGAGGTGGACATCGCCCCAGGGCTGCCGGGGCTGCGCGTCGTGGGCCTGGCGGATGCGGCGGCCCAGGAGTCCCGGGAGCGGGTGCGGGGGGCGCTGCGCAACGGCGGCCTGCGGGTGCCCCTCACCCGGGTGGTGGTGAACCTGGCCCCCGCCGACCTGCCCAAGGCCGGCCCCGGCTTCGATCTGCCCATCGCCCTGGGGCTGCTGGTGGCCAGCCAGCAGCTGGCGGCCGCCCAGGTGGAGGGGATCTGGAGTGCGGGGGAGCTGGGTCTCGACGGCCGGCTGCGGCCGATCCGGGGGGTGTTGGCCCTGGCCCTGGCGGCGCGGCGGCACGGGGCCCGGGCCCTGGTGGTGCCGGCCGCCAATGCCACCGAGGCCGCCCTGGTGGAGGGGCTGCCCGTTTGGGGAGCCGACCATCTGGGGGCAGTGGTGGCCCTGCTGCGGGATCCGGAGCGCGCAGCGGCGCCCGTGGCAGCGGTCCCGCCGGAGCCGCCCCTGGACGCCCCCGACCTGGCCGAGGTGCGGGGCCAGGCCCATGGCCGGCGGGCCCTGGAGATCGCTGCGGCCGGCGGCCACCACCTGCTGCTGGTGGGGGCGCCCGGCAGCGGCAAGACGATGCTGGCCCGGCGGCTGCCGGCACTGCTGCCCCCCCTGGCGCACCAGGAGGCCCTGGAGGTCACCCAGCTCCACTCCCTGGCCGGGCTGCTGGGGGAGGGGGCCGGCCTGCGGCGCCAGCGCCCCTTCCGCAGCCCCCACCACGGCTGCTCCGCCGCCGCCCTAATCGGTGGCGGCGCCGTGCCCCGGCCGGGGGAGCTGAGCCTGGCCCACCACGGTGTTCTGTTTCTCGATGAGCTGGCGGAGTTCCGCCGTGAGGTGCTCGACCAGCTGCGCCAGCCCCTGGAGGAGGGGGAGCTGTGGATCAGCCGCGCCCGGCTGCGCTGCCGCTTCCCCAGCCGCGTGCTGCTGGTGGCGGCCACCAACCCCTGCCCCTGCGGCTGGTATGGCGACCCCAGCCAGAGCTGCCGCTGCGGTGAGGCCCAGCGGCGGCGTCACTGGGGGCGCCTCTCCGGGCCCCTCCTCGACCGGATCGACCTGCAGGTGGTGATGCGCCGCCCCGAGGCCCACGACCTGGGCGGGGCCTACCGCGGGGGGCCGGGTGGGCCGCGCTCCGCCGCAGAGTCGAGTGCGGTGGTGGCGCAACGGGTGGCGGCGGCGCGCCGGCGGATGGGCGCGCGCAACCCGCAGGGGGCGGCCAACGGCCAGCTGGATGGGCCCTCCCTGGCCGCCGTGGTCGATCCGGCGCCGGAGGCCCTGGCGCTGTGGGAGCGCGCCATCAGCCAGAGGCGCCTCTCCGCCCGGGGGGCGGAGCGGGTGCTGCGGGTGGCCCGCACCATCGCCGATCTGGCCGGCGAGGAGCGGGTGGCCAGCGGTGCGATCGCCGAGGCCCTCAGCTACCGCTCGTTTGACCGGACCGACTGAAGGACCGGATCGACTGGGTGAGTGGCTCGGCCGAGGCACGGCGCACGTCAGGCAAGGCTGCCCTCAGCGACGCCGGCGCCGCGGCGGGCTGTCGCTGTAGGGCTGCACGCCGATCAGGGGCGGCCGGTGCTGGGCCTCCTCACCGGGGTTCCCCCAGGCGTGGTTGATGGTGTCGGCCAACCAGTGGCCGAAACGCTCAAGCGCTGTGGCAGACCGTGCGTGGCCTGCGGTGGAGGCGACCGGATGGCCCATGGACCCTGCTGCGATGGCCCCTCCAGCCTGGAGGCGGAGGGAGGTCAGGGCAACAGGTAGAAGCACCTGAAATGGTGCCCCCCGAGGCCAGACTCAGCGGCGACGGCGGCGCTGCTGGGCCTTGCGCTTGTACTTCTCGGTGGGGGTTTCGTGGTGGCGCAGCCGCTTCAGATCGGCAAAGATGCCCGCCTTGGACACCTGGCGCTTGAAGCGGCGCAGGGCCGATTCGATGCCTTCGTTTTCGCCGACGGTGACCTGGGTCATGAAGTACTGCTGAGACGTTCGCAGCGTTGCACCCTAGCAAGCGGGGCTTCGGGCCCCCGCCTCAGAGCTTGGTGGCGGGGATCGCCGGCGGAGCCACGGGCTGCTGGGCGGCGGCGGGAGCCGACTCCGTCGCAGGGGCGACGGCCGTGGGGCGGGTCGTCGACGGAAGCACCCGGCGCCCGGCGGCGGCGGGCCGGCTGCTGGGGACTGACGCGGCAGGCGACCTGGTCGGGGTGGCGGCGGCAGGGGCCGTCGTGCCAGGGGCGGCGGCGGGCTGGGTCGGCTGGGCGGGATCCATCGGGGCCGGCTGGGCGGCGGTGGCCGCCGATCCCGGCCAGCTGTCGGCATAGACGTACAGGTGGCCAAGGTTGCGGCCGCCGAACTGGCGCCGCATCAGCCGCCAGCCCGGCTCCAGGTGGAGCTTGAGGAAACCGGGCGCACTGCCCCGGGTGCGGGCCACCACCATTTCAGGGCCGGCCCCGGCCTTGGTGGGGAAGGCCAGCAGCAGCATGTCGCCGCCACTGCGGCTGACCATCAGCCGGTAGGAGGTGGCCAGGTCCTGGCCGCCCACCCGCACCGAGTAGCCGTTGGCGTCGATGTAGCGGTTGCAGATGCCGGTGAAATCGAAGGTGGCCAGCAGGGGGTTCACCGGGGAGGGCAGGCCCTCGCTGACCTCGAAACAGGGGCGCACCGGCTTGAGCTGCTCGTAGATGTTGAGCTGGGCCTTCTCGCCGCGGGTGCCGATGGGGGCCGCCACCATCAGGAAGTTCTGCTGGTCCACCTCAGCGGCGGCGAACAGGGCCGAAGCGCGGACCGGCGCGGGGACGGCGGTGGTCAGGGTGGTCGCCAGCACCGTCAGGGCCGCCAGGCCTGCGCGGGGAAGCACGGGGAAGGTCACGGCGTTCATCGAAGCGGCCTGAATCGTATGAACGGCAACCACCGGAAACCAGCCCATGTGTCCCAATCGGCCGGCCGGTTGTCGGGCCGGCCGAGGGCTCGCAGCGGGGTCGCAGCAGAACCGCTGCGCGCTCAGGCGGGCTTGTTGATCCGGATCGCCACCAGCAGCGCCAGCACCGTGCCCGGCAGGCTGCCGGCCAGGATCCAGCGGGTGGCCTGGACGCCCAGGTCGGGGTCGCCGTAGGAGAGCTCGAAGATCGATCCGGTGGCGGCGATGCCGAGCAGGCAGGCCAGGCCAAGGAAGAGGCCGGCCAGGGGTTTCATCGGCATGGCAATCAGCGGATCGACTGGACGTCGGAGCGGCGGAAGCCCTGCTGCTGCAGGCCCTCGTTGAGGCTGAGCTCGTCGGTGACCCGATCGACGAACAGCACGCCGTTGAGATGGTCCATCTCGTGCTGGATGCAGCGGGCCAGCAGGCCGTCGGCCTTGAGACGGCGGGGGCGGCCCGTCTCGTCGCGGAAGCTCACCTCCACCACCGACGGACGCACCACATCGAGGTAGACCCCGGGGATGCTGAGACAGCCCTCCTCGTAGGTGTTGAAGGAGGCCCCGGCGGCGGTGATCTCCGGGTTGATCAGGACCAGCGGCGGGGTGGCGGCCTCCTCCAGATCCAGATCGATCACCAGCAGCTGGCGATGCACGCCCACCTGGGGGGCCGCCAGGCCGATGCCCTTGGCGGTGTACATGCTGCGCAGCATGTCGCGGGCCAGATCCCGGATCGAGGCATCCACCTTGCTGATGCGCCGGGCCGGGGCCCGCAGCTCCTTCGAGCCCAGCTTGTGGATCTCCAGGGGTGGCCGCTCCACCGGCACCTTCGGCACCAGCACGGAGTTGCCGCCCTGTTCGGCCGACCGTGCCATCTGGGCGAAGCTGCGGGCCAAGTCGTCACCTGAAACGATGGGCTGATTCTAGGAGCAGCCTGCGGAGGACTCGGTGGGGGCGCAGCCATGGCGGGACACGGAGCCCTTGCCCGCCGAGCTGGCGGTCGGCCGGACGGCCGGCGTGGCCGAACCGCGGCTGGACGGGGGGCGCCTGTTCTGGCTGGAGCAACGACCCGACGAGCGGGGCCGCACCACCCTGATGGGGCGAGGCGGGGCCAGCGACGCGGCCGTGGAGCTGACCCCGGGGAGCTGGAACCTGCGCACCCGGGTGCACGAATACGGCGGCGGCGCCTATGCGGTGGCGGGCGATCAGGTCGTGTTCGTCGACGACGGCGACCGCTGCCTCTGGCGGCTCGACCTGGGCGGCCCCAAAACCCCCACGGCCTTAGGCGCACCCCGGCGGCTCACCGCCCCGCCCGACCCGGAGCGGCCGCGGGCCTTCGCCGATGGCCTGATCGACCGGCGGCACGGTCGCTGGATCGGGGTGATGGAGCAGGACGGCCTCGACCGGCTGGTGGCCGTGCCCCTGGCGGGGGGTGAGCCGGAGCTGCTGCACCAGCCGGCCGACTTCTGCGGTTACGCCGTGCTGGCGCCGGACGGCGGCCACCTGGCCTGGGTGAGCTGGGAGCAGCCGTTCATGCCCTGGGAGCGCAGCCAGCTCTGGCTCGCCGCCATCGATGCGGCCGGGCAGTTGCGGCAGGCCCGGCCCATCGCCGGCTCGGCGGCCGGGGATCCCGAGGGGATCTCGGTGTTCCAGCCCCACTGGCTCGACGACGGCTCCCTGGTGGTGGCCAACGACCGCAGCGGCTGGTGGAATCTGGAACGGCTGGCGGACGTGGCCGCCCTGGGGCCGGACACCCCGCCCCGCTGGCAGCCGCTGTGTCCCATGGAGGCGGAGTTCGGCACGCCGCAGTGGGTGTATGGCCTGCGCACCCTGGCCTGGGACGGCACGCGGCTGCTGGCGGCGATCTGCCGCCAGGGGCGCTGGGAACTGGGCCGGCTGGGCCTCGATGGCGGCCCCTGGGAGCCGATCCCCCTGCCCTTCAGCGACCTGTCGGCCCTGGGCGCCGAGGCGGGCCGGCTGGTGGCGGTGGCCGCCGCCCCCGCCATCGGCCAGGGGCTGCTGGAGCTGGACACGGCCAGCCGCACCTGGCAGCACACGCCCGCCACGCCGGCGCCGCTGGCGGCCGGGGCGATCAGCCTCCCCGAACCCCTCTGGTTCGACGGCCATGGCGGGGCTCCCACCCAGGCCTGGTACTACCCGCCCCGGGGCGGCAGCCGCGCCGATGCCCCCCTGCTGATGAAGGGCCACAGCGGCCCCACCGCCATGGCCGGCACGGGGCTCAACCTGACCATCCAGTTCTGGACCAGCCGCGGCTGGGGCGTGGTGGACGTGAACTACGGGGGCTCCACCGGCTTCGGGCGGGCCTACCGGCAGCGGCTCGACGGCCAGTGGGGCGTGGTGGACGTGGCCGACTGCGCCGCCGCTGCCAGGGCCGTGGTGACCGCGGGCCGCGCCGACCCGGCCCGGGTGGCCTTCGAGGGGGGCAGTGCCGGGGGCTTCACCGTGCTGGCGGCCCTGTGCTTCACCGACGTGTTCACGGCCGGCGCCGTCCGCTACCCGGTGACCGATCCGGAGGCCCTGCTGGCCGTGGAGCATCGCTTCGAGGCCCGCTACACCGAGACCCTGATCGGGCCCTGGCCCGGGGCCCGGGCCCTCTACGAGGCACGCTCGCCCCTGCGGCATGCGGAGAGGATCACGGTGCCGGTGGTGTTCTTCCATGGCCAGGACGACCGGGTGGTGCCGGCGAGCCAGAGTGAGCGGATGGTGGATGCCCTGCAACGACGCGGACTGGAGACGGAACTGCACCTGATTCCCGGAGAGGGCCACGGCTTCCGTGAGCGCGGTGTGCGCACCGCGGTGCTCGAAGCCACCGAAGCCTTCTTCCGCCGCCAGTTCCACCTGTGATCGCATCGCTGGTGCCGGGGGTGGTGGATCGGTTGGAGTGGCTGGCCCTGGCTCTGGCCGCCCTCACCGTGCTGCTTTTGATCGGCGCGGGCATCGGCGGGCTGCTCGGCATGAAGCGCTGGGGACTGCCGGAGGCCCTGCTGGCCGGAGGGCTGGGGCTGGTGGTGGCCCCGGCCGGGCTGCTGCCCCTGCTGCCCCAGCGGGTGATCGACCTCTGGGACCAGCTGCCCCTGCCGCTGCTGACCCTGGTCTTCGCCACCCTGCTGCTGGGCAAGCCGCTGCCGAAGCTGGGGGGGCTGTGGCGCCCGCTCTCGGCCCAGGTGCTGCTGGCCCTGACCCTGGCCTTCGGCCAGTTCCTGGTGGGGGGGCTGGCGGTGCTGCTGGTGCTGCAGCCCTGGCTGGGGGTGAGTCCGGTGATGGCCTGCCTGATCGAGGTGGCCTACGAGGGTGGTCACGGCTCGGCCGCCGCCATGGGTCCCACCTACGAGCGGCTGGGGCTGGAGGGGGCCCAGGCCCTGGGGCTGGCCATGGCCACCGTCGGGCTGCTGGTGTCGACGGTGGTGGGCGGCCTGCTGGTGGTGCTGGGTCGGGCCCGGCGCTGGCTCAAGTTCCCCGACGCGCTGCCGATCGAGGAGGCGATGGCGATCGTCGAAGGGGAGACCCCGCCGCTCCAGGAGGTGTCGATGGATCTGCCCCTGGAGGAGGGCACCGTGGAGGTGCCGGCGCTGTGGCGGCAGCTCGCCGACTGGGCCGTGAACCTGGGCCTGGCGGGGGTGGCGGTGCTGTTCGGCTGCGGGGCCCTGGCGGCCCTGCGGGTCGTCGCCGACGCCAGCGGCGGGGTCTTCGCCCTGGTGATCGATGCCCTGCCCGTCTTCCCCCTGGCCCTGGTGGGCTCCCTGCTGGTGCGCCTGATCCTGGAGAAGAGCGGCCAGACCCAGTGGGTCTCGACCGCCATCCAGGGACGGACCGGCACGATCTCCGCTGATCTGCTGATCACCGCCGCCACCGCCTGCCTGGACCTGAGCCTGCTGGCCCACGACTGGATCCCCCTGACGGTGCTGGCGGTGGTGGGCCTGCTCTGGAACCTGGGGGTGATCCTGCTGCTGGCCCCGCGGATCCTGCCGAGCGACTGGTTCGAGCGGGCGATCATCGAATTCGGCCAGGCCACGGGGGTGGCCGCCAGCGGCCTGCTGCTGCTGCGCATGGCCGACCCGGGCGACCGCAGCCAGGCGGTGACGGCCTTTTCGATCAAGCAACTGCTGCTTCAACCCCTGCTGGCCGGGGGCGTGATCACCGTGGTGGCCCCGCTGGTGGTGGACGGCTGGGGGCTGCCGGCGTGGACCGGCCTCTGCCTGGCCCTGGTGGTGCTCTGGAGCGGGCTGGGCCTGTGGCTGGCGGCGCGGGCGAAGGCGGCGACCTGAGCCGCCAGCCGGTTCCGTTCTGAAGGCGGCGATGGGGAAACTCCGATCGGCCCCCACGGGTCGGCCATCACGGCGGCCAGCGCTGAGATGATTCGCCCCGGATCCCCCGATCCCCCGTTCGGCGAGCCCAGGGCAACGATGTCGCGTTCCACGTCCTATCGCGCGGAAATCGACGGGCTGCGGGCCCTGGCCGTGGTCGCGGTGATCCTCAATCACTTCGATACCAGGC
Source organism: Synechococcus sp. UW140 (assembly GCA_943369455.1). Taxonomy (GTDB): domain Bacteria; phylum Cyanobacteriota; class Cyanobacteriia; order PCC-6307; family Cyanobiaceae; genus Cyanobium. Next base: position 93,285 of record CALRND020000009.1, on the reverse strand, counting down.
TGCTGCCGAGCGGCTATCTGGGCGTCGATATCTTCTTCGTGATTTCCGGCTATGTGATCACCGCCTCGCTGGGCAACCGCACCAGCACGGGACTGGGCGATCTGCTCGGTGGTTTCTATGTCCGTCGCATCAAGCGACTGCTGCCGGTTCTGCTGATCTTCGTTCTGATCACCAGCCTTCTCGTCTGCCTGTTCGATCCCTATCCAGCCCTGTCGATCAACACAGGCATCGCCTCACTGTTCGGCCTTTCCAACATCTATCTGTGGCTGCAGTCCACCGACTACTTCGGCGAGGCGACCCAGCTGAATGCCTTCACCCACACCTGGTCCCTGGGTGTCGAGGAACAGTTCTATGTGGTCTTCCCCGTGATGGTCTGGGCCAGCGGCTGGGCCGGGAAATCCCCCGGCAGCCGCCGGAAGCTGGTCACCTGGCTAGCGGTTCTGAGTGCCCTGTCCCTGGTGGCCTTCGTCGCCCTGTACACCCGCCAGCAGGCGGCGGCCTACTTCCTGATGCCGACACGGTTCTGGGAAATCGGCGCCGGCTGCCTGATCGTTCTCTGCCAGTCCAGAGCTGGCCCTGGGGCCCCGGCCCGGCGGGGGTCGCCGCTGCTGCTGAGCGCAGCCCTGGTGGCCACCCTGTTCCTGCCGTTGGCGCTCGGCCGGGCGGCGACGATCCTGATGGTGCTGATCACGACGGCCTGGATCGTCCAGATGCGGACGGACTCGCCCATCCGTCGCGGCTTTTCCCATCCGACGCTGGTCGGGATCGGCCTGATCTCCTATTCCCTGTATCTGTGGCACTGGGCCGTGCTGGTGATCAGTCGCCAGACCATCGGCCTGCACTGGTGGTCATTCCCGTTCCAGACGGCGCTCATGGTGCTGCTGGCCTGGGGCTCCCACCGCTTCGTGGAGTCGCCCTTGCGGAGCAGGGCGTGGTCGGCGGCGGACCGTCGCACCATCGCCTACGGCCTCGCTGCCGCCACCGGAGCGGCCCTGCTGCTCTGGCCGCTGAACCGCTGGCAGTGGAGCCGGTTCCTGTTCACGGGCACGAGGGATGCGGGGGATGATCGCATCGCCCGCCATCTCAAGCCAACGCTGAGCGCTGCCACGGCGGCCGAGAGCCGACGCCTGGCCGCCTGCAGCTTCTCCACCCAGCTCCCGTCCCGGGAGACCTGGGCGGACACCTTCGCCCGGAGCTGTCTGTTCAACGCCGACGGCCCAGGGCCTCTGGTGGCGCTCGTGGGCGACAGCCACGCGGAGGCCGCCTTCCCGATCGCGGACAGCCTGGCCAGGGAGGGCCGCAGCGTCTTCTTCACCGCCCGCCTGGGCTGTGTCTTCCCCGGACAGGGGGAGGCCAACCCGGGCTGCTCTGCTCAGATGGAGGAAACGGCCGCCTTTCTGATCGATCAGTTCCGCAGGCGCGGCGGTGGGGTGGTGATCGCCGAGTCCTTTCTGCAGGGACACTTCGGCCACCAGGGTCACATGCGTCGCCAGTTCCTGGCCCACCCTGACGGCGATGCCAGCAGCGTGGATCGCAATCTGGCGGATTACGCCAGGGCCCTGGACCGCCTGGCCGCCAGGCTCCAGGGGGTGAACGGCACGGTGGTGATCATCGGCCCCAAACCGGACCACGAGTTCTATGCCGCCAGGCGAGAAGAAACCTCAGCCCGTTGCAACCGACAGTGGTTCACACCCTTCGCCGGCCGGCACTGCCGGGGTGATCAATTCGGCACAGCCAAGGCGGCGATTCTGGAGCGCACCGGCGCGATCAGTGCCACCCTCGAAGCGGTCAGCCGCAGACATGACAATGTCCACCTTTACGACCCTCTGCCCTGGCTGTGCCGTGACGGAATGACCTGCCCGGTCTTCCTTGGTGATCGGTCGCTGTATGTGGATTCCAATCACTTCAGCCGGCTGGGGGCCCTGCACCTGCTCACCGATCTGCGGCGCTTCCTGGGGGCCAACGACCTGCTCCCGGCCGCTCCCCCGCGCCCCTGATCCCACCGATAGGCGCGCCTAGCGGACCGTCGCGCCGCGAGGCGCGCTCACCTGACCGTCGCGCCGGGAGGCGCGCTCACCTCACCATGGCCGCCACATTGCCGCCATCGACGGTGAGCACGGCGCCGGTGGTGCGCGGCATCAGGGCCAGGGCCACGAAGGCGTCGGCCACGTCGCTGGCGCGCACTTCGGCCCCCAGCAGGTTGCCGGCCATGTAGAGCTCCTCGCTCAGGCCACGGGCCGCGGAGCGCTCCTTGATCATGGTGTCGTCGAGCAGGCCGGAGCGGATGCGGTCGGCGTTGATGGCGTTCACCCGCACGGCCGCCTCGCCTTCCTCCAGGGCGTACTGGCGCACCAGGGCCAGCAGGGCCGCCTTGCTGATGCCGTAGGCGCCGAAGTTGGGACCCGGGTTGAGGGCCTGCTTGCTGACGTTGAACAGCAGCTGGCCCCCCAGCACCGGGCGGCCGCCGCCCTCGGGGCGGTCCTGGGCGCGGAACACCGCCAGGGCCGCCTGGGCCACGCTCTGGTGGGCGAAGAAGTTGAGCTCGAAGCTGGCCCGCAGGTCGGCGTCGGCCAGGGTGGCCATCGGACCGGTCCAGGCGGCGCCGGCATTGCTCACGACGATGTCGAGCCCGCCGAAGTGGGCCGCCACCGCCGCGACGGCGGCCTGCACCGCCGCCGGGTCGGTGACGTCGCAGGCCGCGGCGAGGGCCCGCTTGCCGCAGGAGGCCGCCACCGCTTCGGCCGCCTCCCGGTCGAGATCGAGCACGGCCACCTCGGCCCCGGCGGCGGCGAAGGCCCGGGCGGTGGCGGCACCGATGGCACCGGCGCCCCCTGTCACCAGCACCACCTGGCGGGCCAGGGGCTTCTCGGCCGCCTTGCCGAGCTTGGCCTGCTCCAGGCTCCAGTACTCCATGGCGAAGGTGTCGGCCTCGCCCACGGGCGCGAAGCGGCCGATGGCCTCGGCCGCCAGCAGGGTCTGGGCCCAGGCCTCGGCGATGTCGGCCACGGTGGCCGCCTCGGCGGCCGACTTGCCGATCCCCACCAGCCCCAGGCCGGGGATTGCCGCCACCCGCGGCAGGGGATCGAGCGCCTTCTTGACGCCCCTGGCGGCCGCGTTCTGGCGCTGGAAGTAGGCGCGGTAGTCGGCCGCGTAGGCCTCCAGGGCCTGCTCGAGGGAGCGGCCCCAGGCGGCCAGGGCCGGGCCGTCGCCGCCGGAGGGCAGCGGCGGCAGCACCAGGGGCCGGGCCTTGGTGCGGATCACGTGGTCGGGGGTGGCGACGCCACGGCCGGCCCAGTCCGGCAGGCGGGCGTCGTCGCTGACGGCGCGGGCCAGGGGGGTGTCGCGCAGCGCCAGGATCCAGTGGGGACGGACGCCGGCGGCGACGGCGGCCCGGCCCAGGGCGCCCCGCAGCACCGGCAGCACCGCCGCCGCGGCAGCGGGGCGCTCCGGCACGGCCACGGCATGGAGCGAGCGCTCGCCCCGGGCCAGGCGCTCCTCGGCCCGCCGCACCAGGTCGATCATCCGGTCGTAGCTCTGCTCGGCCGTGGCGCCGAAGGAGAAGAGGCCGTGCTGCAGCAGCACCATGCCCTCCGGTTCGCTGCCGCCGGCCGCCGCGGCCTCATAGGCCAGGGCCGCCGCCTTGGCCAGGGCGAAACCGGGCATCACGTAGGGGACCAGGGCCACCCGATCGCCGTAGACCTCCCGGCACACCTCGGCCGCATCGGGCTGGTCGGCCAGGGCCAGCAGGGCGATCGAGTGGGTGTGGTCGACGAAGGTGTGGGGCAGGAAGGCGTGCAGCAGCGCCTCCACCGAGGGGTTGGGGGCGGCCGGATCGATCAGGTTCTGGCGCTGGGCCGCCACCATCGCCTCATCGCTGAGGGCGTCGAGGGCCCGCAGGGCCTGCAGGGGCTCCAGCCGCACCGCCGGATGGCCGGGCGGCTCGATCGTGCCCAGGTCCCAGCCCGATCCCTTGACGCACAGCACCCGGATCGGCTCGCCCAGCAGCCCGTGCACGGTGGTCTTCACCGAGGTGTTGCCGCCGCCGTGCAGCACCAGCTCGGGGTCGGCCCCCAGCAGCCGGGCCGAGTAGGTGCGCAGGGCCAGGTCTTCGCCCACACCCTGGTCGCCGTAGCGGGCGATCGCCTCGCGGGCGGCGGCATCCGACCAGCGATGTTGCACGGCCATGGGGCAAAACGGGGACTCTGGGGGAGACTACGGGGAGCGATCCTCCAGGGGCTGCCCGTGTCCATCCGCTGCCGCCGCCGCTGCCGCCGCGAGGTCTTGAAGCCGCGGGCCTCCCTGGCGCTGTCGCCGCTGGTGCTGCCCCTGCTGCTGGCCGTTGGGGTGACGGTGGGGGTTGGGGTGGCGGCCCCCGCCCGGGCCGAGCAGCCGGTGCCGCCCCAGATCCCCCGCGATGGCTGGAAGGACTGCGAATACAACGACAAGCCCCTGGCCTGCGTCGATGAGCAGGTCCCCGGCGGCCTGAAGATCCGCTGGAAGGACGGCCAGTCGATGACCTACCGGGCGGTGTCCGGCAAGGGCAAGGACGCGAGCGGCAGCGACCTGCTGCGCGACCGGCTGGGGGGGATCTGGCGCCGGGAGCTGTACGTCCAGGGCAACATCACCCTCACCAACGAGGCCAACGGCAACCGGATCTTCGTGCCGTTGCGCTTCCCCTGCAAACCACCCCTGAAAGGGGAGGTGGGGTACTGCCGCTACTGACCCCGCCCGCCATGAGAGCGATCCTCGCCACCCCTGAGCTGGTGGACACGGAGCAGCCGGTGCCCGCTCCTGGCCCCCACGACCTGCTGGTGCGGATCGAGGCGGTGGCGGTGAACCCGATCGACACCAAGCTGCGGGCCGCCGTACGCGAAGGGGATCCGCCCCGGCAGCTGGGCTGGGACGCCGCCGGGGTGGTGGCGGCGACCGGGGAGCGGGTGGGCCGCTTCCGGGTGGGGGATGCGGTGATGTTCGCCGGCGATGCGGGACGGGCCGGCTGCAACGCCGAGGCCGTGCTGGTGGACGAGCGGTTGGTGGGCCGTCAACCGGCGTCTCTCTCCTGGGCCGAGGCGGCCAGCGTGCCGCTGACGGGGCTGACGGCCTGGGAATCCCTGTTCGAGCGGCTAGGGCTCGATCCGGACGCTGGTGCGGGCGGGGGCGGGAAGGGCGCCAGCCTGCTGATCCTCGGCGGCGCCGGCGGGGTGGGCTCGATCGCCATCCAGCTGGCCCGCCGGGCCGGGGCCGTGGTGATCGCCAGCGCCTCGCGCCCCGAGAGCGCCGCCTGGGTGCGGGAGCTGGGGGCCGACCACGTCGTCGACCACCGCCGGCCCCTGGCCCCCCAGTTGGCCGCCCTGGGCTTCAAGGCGGTGGATCGGATCGCCAACTTCAGCGACACCGACGCCTACTGGGAGGTGATGGCCGAACTGATCGCACCGCTGGGCTCGATCGTGGCGATCGTGGGCAACCGCCACCCCCTCGACCTCAATCGGCTCAAGGCCAAGAGCGTGACGTTCGCCTGGGAGTTCATGTTCAGCCGCTCCCAGTTCCAGACCGCCGACATGGGGCGGCAGGGGGAGATTCTCGACCGGCTCGCCACGCTGTTCGAGGCCGGCGAGCTGCGCCCCACCCTGGGCCGCACCCTCAGCCCCATCAACGCCGCCAACCTGGAGATCGCCCACGCCCAGCTGGCCTCCGGGAGCACGATCGGCAAGATCGCGCTGGTGGGCTGGGGCTGAGGCCGCGTCTCAACGCACGGCCACCAGCACCCGGTGGCGGGGATCGCAGGCCTCCCGGCGCCCATCACGGAAGCCGGCCTGCTCCAGGGCCCTGGGCAGATCGAGGCTGAAGTAGTCCTCCAGGTAGGGCTCGGTGCTCTTGAGCAGGGTGGCGATCGGCGCCGGCAGGCGGCGGATCACGGCCGAATCGGGGTCCTGATCCACCAGGGCCACCACCCCGCCGGGCCGCAGCAGCCGGGCCGCCTCCCGCAGCACCGCCCGGGTGGCTTCGGCGGGCAGCTCGTGGCAGACGAACTGGAGGGTGATCAGATCGACGCTGGCCGCCGGCAGGCCGGTGGCTTCGGCGGCGGCATGGTGCCAGCGGCGGATCCGCCCGCCGGGATCGCGGACCCTGGCCACCGCCAGCATCTGGGGGGAGAGGTCGAGGCCGTCGACGGCGACACCAGTGCCCTCACACCGCTCCAGCCAGTCCTTGAGGGCCAGGGTGCCGACCCCCACCGAGCAGCCGATGTCGAGGGCGCTGCGCACCGGGCCGGTGAGGCTGGGCTCGATCGCGGCGAAGATCGCGTCCCGCAGCCGCCGCTGGGCGTCCTCGGGCTCCAGGGTTTCCCCCGGCCACACCCGCAGGGCCATGGCGTCGGTGGCCTGCTCCGCCTCGCCGGCCGCCTGCCAGCAGAGGTTGCCCTCCTGGTAGGCGTGGAAGCGGGCCCGGTAGTAGGGCGGCACCTGGGTGGCCGCATCGGTGCTGCTGGCCAGCAGCGGCTCGGCCTGCCGTACGAGCTCCTCGCGCCGGGCCCGCCAGGCGATGCCGCGGCGCTCGGCGGTGCGGATGATCAGCTGGCGGGCCTGCAGGAACAGCAACCGGCGCAGGGGCTCGACGGCCAGCAGCCGGTCGATCAGCCAGCCGAGGGGATGGCGCGAGGCCACCCAATTGGGGGGCGGGGCGGCGGCGGTCGGGGCCGTAGCGGCGGGCTGGGCCTGGGCCATGGACGAGAGCCAAGGGGGAGGGGTCGCGGAACGGTTCCGCGAGCCCCATTCTCCCCGCCCCGCCCCAGAAACCGCCGGGCCCCTCAGGACCCCTCAGGCCCCCTCCCTCAGGCCAGGCTCCTGATGACGACGTCCAGCAGGAACCCGTCCTGCCCGTGGGCGGCCAGCAGCGACAGCCCCAGCGGCACCCCGCAGACCTCGGCCATCGGCAGCGACACCTGGGGCAGCCGGCCCAGGCCGGCCACGGAGGTGAGCGAGAGGGTGCGGGGGTAGTAGGTGCTGCCGCCGCCGCCCCCCTGGAGCGCACGGGCCGGGTCCGCCTCCGCCACCCGTGGGGCGAGCGCGGGGGTGGTGGGCAGGCAGAGCAGGTCATGGGGCCCCAGAAAGCGGCGCAGGTGCCGGTGGATCCGCTCGCGGCGCTCCACGGCCGCGCCGATGCGCCGGCGATCGAGCTGGCGGGTGAGGGCGAGGCTGGCGGCGGTGGAGGGGCCGAGCACGGGGCTGGCGGCGTCGATCCAGCCCCCCAGGCAGCTGCGGATCTCGGCCCACTGCAGCACGCAGTAGGTGTCGCACCAGGCGGAGAAGCTGGCCATGGCGCCGTCGCCGGCCAGCTCGGCAAGCGCGATCTCCCGCACCCGATCGCCGAAGCGCTGCCGCAGCCCCTCCAGGGAGGTCCGCAGGCCCTCCGCCACCTCCGGATCCGCCAGGGCGAAGGCCTCGCGGACGACATGGATGGCGCTCGGTTGCCTGGGAGGCGCGCCGTCATCGGCGAGCAGCACCCGGGCCACCCGGGCCAGCAGGTCCGCCGTCGGAGCGAAGAGACCCACGGTGTCGAAGCTGGGGGCCAGGGGATTCACCCCGGCCAGCGAGACAACACCATGGCTGGGCCGGAAACCGAACAGACCGCAGTTGCTCGCCGGCACCCGCACCGATCCGCCGGTGTCCGTGCCGAGGGCCACATCCACCTGGCCGCAGGCCACCGCGGACGCCGATCCGCTCGAGGATCCTCCGGGCACCCGGTCGGGCGCCCGGGGATTCAGGGGCGTGCCCTCGAAGTGGTTACTGCCGACCAGGCTGAAGGCCAGTTCATCGGAGACGGTCTTGCCCAGGCAGCAAGCGCCGGCCCCCAGCAGCTGCTCGACGCAGACGGCATGGACGGCCGCGGGCGGATGGGACTCCCGCCAGGTGGGGTTACCGCAGCCCGTCGTCCAGCCGGCGACATCGATCACATCCTTGACGGCGAAGCTCAGCCCGTCGAGGGGGCCGGAGCCGGTGGGCGGCACCGTGAAGCTGGCCACGAAGGCGTTGCTGCCGGAGATGCTGTGGGTGTTGCTGTCAGGCACAGCGTGGTGCGGAGGATCGTCCGCCGGGCCGGGCCGGGCCGGCGCCTCAGTCTGGACGCGGTGCGGTCCCCGGCGCCGGTCGCAACCGCAGCGAGGCGGCGAAACCCGCCAGGGCCACCGCCAGCCAGATCCAGCCATGCAGGCTGAAGCTCATCACCCCGCCCAGGAAGGCGTTGACGTTGCAGCCCGACGCCAGCAGCCCGCCGTAGCCCATCAGCAGGCCGCCGAGGCCGCGCTGGGCCAGGTCCGGCAGGGGTTCGGAGCGCTCGCCGCGCCAGCGGAAGCGGCCTTCGCCGATGGCGGTAGCGAGGGCGCCGTAGAGCAAACCGAGATCAACGAGCACGGCGTCGTTGAACAGCCAGGCCTCCGGCCCCGCCAGCAGGGCCTGGCCCCGGGGACTCGACCAGAACAGGCTGCTGCCGGGATCCCAGCCCAGGGTCTGGGCCGCGTGGGCGCCACTGAGGGCCAGGCCCCAGAGCACCCTCCAGGGCTCGGCCGTCACCACCAGCAGGCCCGTGGCCAGCAGGGCGATGGCGATGGCGCCGCCGTACAGCCGGCGGCTGGGGGAGCGCCACGGCAGCTGACCGCTCCAGCGCGCCAGCAGCACGCTGATCAGGGCGATGAACGCGAGCTGCAGGGTCAGGGCCCCGGGCAGACCGAACAGCTCAAGACCGACCGGGGACGGCAGACGCGGCAGGGGCAGGGCCGCCAGTTTCGGGGCGTGCAGGGTGCCCAGGAAGGCGCCGATGATCAGGCCGATGAGGGCGGCCAGCACGCCGCCGCCACCGCGGGAGGTGGCCGCCAGGGTGCCGCAGCCGCAGGCCCGGGCCCGCTCCATGCCGATGCCGAACAGGAAGGCACCGGCCAGGAAGGGCAGGGAAAGGGGCGTGGCCAGCAGCTTCGGCTGCAGGCCGGTGAAGGGCTCAAGGGTGAGCACCAGAGCCATGGCGATCACCAGGAGCGCCACCAGCAGCAGCTGGGCGTAGAGGGGGTGGGGATCCCGCCGCTCGATCAGCCGGCGATAGCCGGAGGCGAAACCGAACCCGGAGCGGACCAGGGCATGGCCAAGGCCACACCCCAGCCCCCAGACGAGGGCCGAACTGGGTTGCCGTACCGCCAGGGCCGCGGCCACCGCCACGGCGGGGGCCACGGCGAGGAAGGCGGGTGGGAAACGCCTCAACGCTTCTTCGCTTTGGCGGGGGATGGGGTCTCGCTGCCGGTGTCACAGGCCAGGGCTGCGGCCGGTGGAAGCAGCAGCACCAGAAGCACACCGGCGAGGCCGAAGAGCCGGGCGGCCGGGCGAAGGAGGGGCATGGCCATGGTGAAACGGGGTGGGACTGGACGGGGGATCAGCGGCTGCTCACCAGGGCCGGACTGCCTTCCGGCCCAACGGCGATCGGCAATTTGGAGGCACTGTATTCGGTCCAGGAGCCTTCGTAGATACGCACGTTGGGGTACTTGAGGACGTGCCGGAGGGTGAGGAACTGGAGGCTCGCCTCACGGCCGGTGCTGCAGGAGACGATGATCTCCTTGTCGGGGGTGATGCCGCGGCTGACGAGAAGGGCCCGGAGCTCTTCGGCGGACTTCAGCTTGTGGGCGTTCTTCTTGGATTCATCGGAGTTGTTCGCTTCGGTGAAGGCCTGCCAGGGGATGTTCTTGGCCCCGGGGATGTGGCCGTTGCGGATGAAGGTCTGGTCGGTGCCCTCGAACTGGGCCTTGGGACGCGGGTCGATGATCACCACGTTGCTGCGGCCGATCAGGGGTTGCAGCTCATTGAGGGTGATGGCCAGTCCCTTGACCGTGGTGGGCCGGAAGCTGCCGGTCTGGAAGGTGGGGAACGCCTTGGTGGTGCTCTGGCCGGCCGCCTTGTAGCCGCTAAGGCCGCCATCGACGATCGCGACCTGGCGCACGCCGCTCTTCTCGAGGATGTAGGAGACGAGGGCGGTACCGAGCACGTCGTTGCCGTCGGAATAGACGAGAACCGAATCCCGGTTGGAGATGCCCGCCTGGCTCAGCAGGCTGGCGAGCTTGGTGGGATTCCAGATCTGGAAGGGCAGACGGCCGTTGGGGCCACGGAAAGCCTGTTCAGAGATGTGCACGGCGCCGGGCACGTGACCACCGATGTAAGAGAGCGGAGGCACCGGGCGCACATCGAGCACCTTCCAGCGTCCCGAGCTGGCGGCAGCCGCCGCCTGCTCAGGGGAGAGCACCTGGAAGTTGGTGCCCCCCGCGGCCAGGGTGGTGACTCCGGCGCTGGCCTGGGCAGGAGCGGCGGCCAGGGCCTGGGTGGTGGGGGAGTTGCCGATGCCCAGCGTGGTGGCGGTGGTGATGGCGGTGGCGGCTCCAAGCGCGACAGAAACCACCAGACGCCGGGGGAGGCGGAGCTTGGAGAAAGGCATTGAACGCAAAGGTGATCGATGAACCGATCTTAGAAGAGCGGCAGGCGGCGCTGATGGTGGTCCTGGCAACAGTGGGGCGTTCCCCGGTGTACCGGGCTACCTTTCCTGCAACCCCGCGACCCAACCATGCGCTGGCGTTCCCGTCTGCTGGCCCTCTCCACCTCCCTGCTGGTGGGAGCCGGCGCCCTGGTCGGCGGGGCCGCCCTGGCCACCCCGGCCGGATCCCTGCTCAAGGGCCTGGCGCTGCCGCTGCCCAAACCGGCGGCCAGCCTGTTCGCCGCCAACGCCATCGGCCAGACCAGTCTCAACACCCAGCTGCCCGGCAAGCCGGACGAGCTGCTCGCCAAGGTGAAGGCGTCCCTGGCCAAGCAGGGCTACAGCGAGCGCAAGATCAACACCGTGGTGGGCCCCTGGGGCTTCAACCTGGTGCTGGATCCCCCGTCCGGCACCAAGGTGGACGGCACCGCCGACGGCAAGACCGCCGCCCTGGTGCTGCAGGCCACCGCCATCGGCCCCAACCAGCTCAACCTCAACGTCCGCTTCGAAGGGCTCTGAGGGGTCACGGACCCGCGTCACCCCATGGACAGCAAGCCGGCCCCCAGCTGGTGGGCCCGCCACTGGAAATGGCTGGTGCCGGCCGGCTGCCTCACCGGCCTGGCCGGCGTTGCCGGCTCCATCGCCCTGCTCGTCAGCCTCGTGTTCGGGCTGCTCAAGTCGACCACGCCCTACAAGCGGGCCCTGGCCAAGGCCCAGCGGGATCCGGTGGTGATCGGCCGGCTGGGCACGCCGATTGAGGGGGGCTTCCTCGTCTCCGGCAGCGTCAACCTCTCCGGTGGCACGGGCGAGGCCCAGCTGGCCATTCCCCTGCAGGGGTCCAGAGGCAGCGGCACCCTCTACGTGGAGGCCCGCCAGAAGGCCGGCACCTGGACCTACTCCACCCTGACGCTCCGGCCGGATGGCCCCGGCGAACCCATCAACCTGCTGGGGAGCTCGCTCTGAAGCGGGCTCAGCCGGCGGCCACCGGGGCGGCATAGAGGGATTGGAGGCCCGCCTCGCTGGCCGGCGCCACGCCCCGCTCGGTGATCAGGGCCGTCACCAGCCGGGCGGGGGTGACATCGAAGGCGGGGTTGAAGCCGTCGCTGCCGTCGGGCACCAGCTGCACGCTGGTGGGCTCCCCGGCCGCGGGCTTGCCGGCGATGCGGGTCACCTCCAGGGGGGAGCGGGCCTCGATCGGGATCTCCGCCACCCCGTCGGCGATCGACCAGTCGATGGTGGAGGCGGGCAGGGCCACGTAGAAGGGCACGCCGTTGTCGTGGGCGGCCAGGGCCTTGAGGTAGGTGCCGATCTTGTTGCAGACATCGCCGCAGCGGGTGGTGCGGTCGGTGCCGACGATGACCGCATCCACCTGGCCGTGCTGCATCAGGTGCCCGCCGGCGTTGTCGACGATCACCGTGTGGGGCACCCCCTCCCGCCCCAGCTCGAAGGCCGTCAGGCTGGCCCCCTGGTTGCGGGGCCGGGTCTCGTCGACCCAGACGTGGATCGGCAGGCCGGAGCGGTGCGCCTTGTAGATCGGCGCCAGGGCCGTGCCCCAGTCGACCGTGGCCAGCCAGCCGGCATTGCAGTGGGTGAGCACGTTCAGGGGTTGGCCCCGGCGCTCCTCGGGGCGGCGGGCGGCGATCTCCTGGAACAGGCGCAGGCCGTGGTCGCCGATCGCCTCACACATGGCCACGTCCTCCTCGGCGATGGCGGCCGCCTCGGCCTTGGCCGCCTCGGCGCGCTGCTCCGCTGCCAGGGGCAGCACCTTGGCCCGCACCCGCTCCAGGGCCCAGCGCAGGTTGATGGCGGTGGGGCGGGTGGCGTCGAGGCGCTCGAAGGCCGCGGCCAGGGAGGCGTCGGAGGGATCGGCCTGCAGGGCCAGCATCAGCCCGTAGGCCCCGGTGACGCCGATCAGGGGAGCCCCCCGCACCACCATGGTGACGATGGCCTCGGCCGCCTCCTCGACGCTGGTGAGCGAACGGGTCACGAAGCGGTGCGGCAGCAGGGTCTGGTCGATCACGCCGACCGAGCGGCCGCCGTCCTCCAGCCAGATGGTGCGCCAGGGCCTGCCGTCGATGTTCATGGTCGTGGAAGAAGCCATCAGATGGTTCCGATCATCCCTGCCGGCGGGGAACGGCCGAACCAGGGCCATAGGTTGAACCCAGTTCTTTGCGCGCCGACGGTGAAGTCAGGGCCTGCCCTTGTTGGGATCAGCCTTCTGTTCGGCCTCCTGGGCGCCTGCGGTTCCGCTCCACCGGCGAAGGTCGTGGCGCCTGCTCCGGCGGAATCGCCGCTGCTGGCTCCGATGACCAAGGCCAGGCAGGCCGTGGATCAGGTCAATGCCGCCCAGGATCAGCGCAACAAGGCGATCGAGAACGCCCACCAGTGAGCTCGGACGGCCGCGTCCATGGCGCCGGCTCAGCTCCGCCGGGCATCGCGCAGCATCATCGCCATGCGCTGCAGCAGTTTCCAGCCGATCACGCCGTTGGACTCCACCAGGGGGCGAAAGTCCCAGTAGGTGAGGCCGTAGCAATCGAGGCGGCTGGCGGCGGTGATGGTGGCCATGCGGGTGCCGTCATCGATCAGGGCGATCTCACCGAAGAAGTCCCCGGCGCCGAGCCGGGAGCGCACGGTCCCCTGGATCGTCACCGTCGCCTCACCGGCCTCGATCACATAGAAGGCGGAGCCGCCGGAGCCCTCCTGGATGATGGTTTCGCCGGCCTCGAAATCCCGTTCCTTGAACAGCAGGGCGACCTGCTGGAGTTCCTCCGGGCTGAGATCGGCGAACAGCGGCACGCGCTGCAGCACTTCGACGGGAGCGCCGCGCATCAGGGTCCGGCCTTGGTGATTGCCCGGCACTGAAGCAGAACCAGCCCGTCATCGGCAAACGCCCACTCCAGATCACGGCCGGGGCCGTAGACCTCCTCGCAGCGCAGGGCGAGGCTGTTCAAGGCCTGGAGCTGGGCGTCATCGAGGCAGAGCCGCTCCACCAGCTCGCTCGGCAGCGTTTCCTCCCGGGTACCGCCACCGGCCAGGGGCCGGATCGCCACGGTCTTGTAGCCCGGCCGGCACTCCCGCACCTGCCCGGCCCGATCGAGGCAGATGTGGTCGGGGATCACCAGGCCCGCCACCACCGCTTCCCCCAGGCCCCAGCTCGCCTCAATCACCCGCTCGTCGACACCGGTGACGGGGTTGCGGGTGAACATCACCCCGGCGCTGACGGGGGAGAGCAGCGTCTGGACGACGACGCCGACGCTGGGGCGGCTGAACAGGCCCACCCGCTTGCGGTAGCTGATGGCGGAATCGGAGTTGGCCGACCACCACACGTCCCGCAACGCCGCGGCCAGGGCCTCCAGGGAGGGCACGTTGAGCAGGGTCAGATGCTGGCCGGCGAAGCTGGCGGCGGCGCCGTCCTCGTCGATGGCGGAGGAACGCACCGCCAGCGGACCGGTCAGGTCGCCCACCGCCGCCAGCACTTCGGCGATGGCGTCATCGTCGCCGCCGGCCACCGCCTCCACCAGTTCGGCGGCGAGGGCGAAGCCGCTCGGCACCGGCAGGCCGTCGCGCAGGGCCTGGCCCAGGCCCACGGCCTTGGCACCGAAGCGCGCGAGCTCTTCGGCCGCTTCGAGGGGAACGACCCGGCTCATGCCAGCACCGTCACCTCACCGGCGCTGACGTCCACCCGCAGGCGCTGGCCGTCGGCGATGCGCTGGGTGGCCTCGCGGGTGCCCACCACCCCAGGTATGCCGTACTCCCGGGCCACGATCGCCGCATGGGAGAGCAGGCCGCCGCTGTCGGTGACGATCCCGCCCAGCAGGGGCAGCAGGATGTTGAAGGCTTCGGTGGTCGAGACGGTCACCAGGATGTCGCCGCGCTGGATCCGGTCGAACTCCGAAGGGTGGGAGACCAGACGGGCGGGCCCCTCAACGGTCCCCTGGCTGGCGGCCAGACCCCGCAGTCGGTCGGCTTCGTGGGGGGCGGCCGAACTGCCGAACAGGGCCTCGAGGGCGAGGCCGGTGGCCCGCATCATGCGGGCGGCGGCGGCGGGCAGGCCGGCCAGGTCCGGCGGCGGTGGCGGGGTGCCGATGGTGGCCGGTGCCTCCTTGGCGCTGTGGGCGGCGCGGTAGGCGGCGCGGGCGGCCAGGGCATCGGCGCCCGGCTCGGCGCCGCCGCCCAGCAGGGCGGCCAGCTCGTCGAGGTCGGCGTCGAGGCCATGGAGCGGATCGTGGAGGCGGCCGCGGTCCGCCAGGCGGCGGCCGGCGGCGAGGGCTGCCCGCCGCATCAGCCCCGACGCCCAGATGTCGCTGAACACCCCCCGTTCATCGCGGATCGGGTAGGTGAGCCTGGCCTCCTCGAGCAGCTCATCGAACTGGCTGCGGTGCGCCTCCGGCACCGCGGCCCGCACGGTGGCGATGCGGTCCTGCAGGTCGGAGGGGGCGGCCTGCTCGGCCACGGCGGCCCGGATGGCGCGCAGCAGGGCATCGGGCAGCTCAAGGGCAAAAGGGTTGGAGATGTCGAAGCCATCCAGCAGCCGGTAGCCCACCAGATCGAGATAGGCACCGACCGCCTCACCGGTGCCCCCCTCCAGGCCCCGCAGCCTGGCGAGCAGCGCACCGGCCTCCCCGGGGGCCTCCAGCAGCTCCCGCGCCTTGGCATCCCCACGGATGGCGGCGATCAGGGCGCCGAGCTCGCTCGATGCCCCCGCCGACACCGGCGAACTGCCCCGCATCAGGCCGAGCAGCTGGGCCGCCGGCAGGCCCGTCCAGTCGCCCACATGGGCCAGGAAGTCGCCGGTGGGCACGATCGCGGCCGCCGTGAACCGCATGTGCTGGTAGAGCATCTCGGCGTGGTGGTCGCGGCAACGGCCCAGGTGGGCCTCCAGGGCGTCATCGGCGAGGGCCTCCGGGTCGATGGCCTGGATGGCGCGGTGGGCCTGGATCGCCGCCGGCTTGAAGGTCTCGTTCCAGTCGCGCAGCTGCTCCCGCCAATACTTCTCGGCGAACACCACCTCGGCCCGGGCGAAGCGCCCCGGGACCTCGGCCGGATCGAGCGGCGTCACCCGCTTGTAGGCGAAGCCGTTGACGTACGCCATCTCGAGCGAGTCGATCAGCATCCCGTAGGAGCGGGCGAACTCGCCGGTGCCGCGCTGGAAGGCCGGCGGGTGAATGGCGCTCCAGTAGCGGGTGGCCGGCCGGGGGAAGTGAACCGGATCGAGCTCCCAGAAGCCGGAGCCAGGGGAATCGAAGCGAAGCTCGGACGCGGGGCCGGTGAACGCCAAGGGCACCTCCGGGAGGATCGGATGGGGGTGCTGGGAACTTAAGCGAGGCGACAGCGGCCGGCCTCAGGCGCCACCGGCCCGCATCAGCCGCTGCAGCTGGCCGCTCTCCAGTTCCAGCACCCGGCGGGCGAAGTCCGGGTCCCGCTCCAGCACCGCATCGAAGGAATCCACCGGCACCGCCAGCAGGCGGGTGCCGTCGGCCTCGGCCACGATCGTGCTCTCGGAGGCGCTGTGGGTGAGCACCTGGAGCTCGTCGAGCACCCGGCCGGGCTGGAGGTCCTCCACCCAGGTGCGTTCACCGTCCCGGTGCAGGACCCGGGCCCGGCCCTCGATCAGCAGCAGCAGCTCCCGGCAGGTGTCCCCCGCCTCGGTGATCAGCTCGCCCTTGGCGAAGGCGCGCACATCGGCCTGGGAGGCCAGGGCATCGAGGGTGTCGGAGTCGGAGCGGCGGAAGAAATCGCTGGTGGCCAGGAACACCCGCTTCTCCAGCTCCGGGAACCCGCGCAGGTCCGGGGGGCCGTCGAGGGCCTCGACCGCCCGGGCGGTCTGGCGCAGCAGGGGCGGGGCCCCCGGCACGCCCAGCGCGGGCGCCATCGACCGGGCCCGGCCGCCATCGAGACAGGCCGTCAGGAACAGGCCGGCGGAGGCCAGGGTGGGGCTGGAATCGGCGGCCAGGGTGGCCAGGAAGCTGAGGGTCTCGTCGACGGGCACCTCCAGGGAACAGGAGGGGGCCTCCCCGCCGGGGTGGGACAGCGCCTCGGCGACGGCCGCCGGCAGGCGCCGCGCCCAGCCCTCGCGGTGCAGCAGTTCCGGCAGCGCCAAGGGCGCGATGGCCTGGAGGCGCTGCACCAGGGCCGGCACCGCCGGATCGTCCTGGAGGGTGACCAGGCCGTCGAGGATCGCCCGCAGGGTCAGCTCCTTGCGCAGCTGCAGCCGGTCGTCGAGCAGGGCCAGCACGGCGGACTGGTGGCGCAGGGCGCTCTGGTGCAGGGCCCGGTAGCCGTCGGTGAGAGCCGGCAGGCGCTCCAGCAGCCGCTCCACCTTGTGGATCGCCGCCGCGGCGGGGGAGAGGTCGTCGAGCACCCGCTCCTCCTCGCGGGATGAGATGCCGTACTCGCGCCGCAGGGCCTGCAGGGAGGCGCCATCGGGGCCGCCCGCCACCGGGCCGCTGCCGAGGCGCTGCACCAGCATCAGCCGCTCCAGCGACTTGCGGTAGCCGCTGAGGCGGACCTGGTCCTCCAGGCTGCGGCGGCTGTCGGGATCCAGCAGGCCGGGATCCTCCACGCCGAGCTCATCGAGCACCAGCCGGTGCTCGCCGTCGCTGATACCGAGGGAGAGGCGCATCTGCTTGAGCACCTCCAGGCTGCTGGCGGCATTGACGAAGCCCTCCTCCAGGGCCTCCCGCACCACGCCCTTGTAGGCCTCGAGCCGCTTCTGGCCGGTGAAGCCCGGCAGCACCTTGGCCAGCACATAAACCTCCTCGGTGCCCAGATCGGCGAGGGAGCGGCCGTCGAGGTAGCGGCCCACATCGAGATCCATGCGGGTGAGCTGCTTGCGGAAGCGCTCGGCCAGGTTCTCGCGGCCGTAGAGATCGGGGGAGCGGTTCCAGGCCCGGTAGAGCCAGAGGGTGCTGACGGCCACCAGGGTCACGTCGAACAGGTACTGGAGCCAGGCCGGCGCCAGCAGCAGCAGGGGGCGGCCGGCGAACAGGAAGAAGAAGTTGAAGACCAGGAAGGTGGCCACCACGAACACCCGGTGGCGGATCCGCTCGCGGTCGGGCTCGGCGCCACCACGCCGCACCCGGGTCCGCAGGACCGACTCGATCGCCCGGCCGGCGACCGTCCCCAGCCAGGTGCACAGCCCCAGGAACAGGGGCACCGCCACCAGCTTGGGCACATCGATCGGCTGGCCGAACAGGAAGAAGCCCGGCCGCAGCAGCTGGGCCAGCTGGTCCTCCTGGCGCAGCCAGACGCCGGAGAAGTAGTAGTCCCAGTTGCCGGCGTAGACGTAGTAGTAGACGAAGTAGCCGAACACCAGGCCCACGTAGCCGTAGCGCTCGAAGGCGAAGGCGGGGGAGGGGAGCTTGGCCCAGTAGAGGCGCTCGGCGTCGATGTCGATGCAGGGCTGCTGGCAGGCCACGCAGGCGCTCTGCTCACTGCCGTCGGGCTGGACGGTGCGGCACATCGACTGGGTGATCGGCGTGCTGGCCATGTGGGCGCGGCTGCCCAGCAGGCCGGTGGGGGTGGAGAAGACGCTCTGGACCGGTGCCATCGGGCAGAAGTACTGGCACCAGCTCTTGCCGCCATACAGCCAGCCCACGGCGATGGCACAGACGATGGTGAAGCTGAGCCAGGCGAACAGCACCAGGCGATCGGCATTGAAGAAGAGGATGCGGCCGCAGAGGCCCACGAACAGCCAGCCGAACTGCAGCCGGGAGTAGTGCTTGCCCAGCCAGGAATCGGCCGGCACCTTGGCCAGCTGCAGGCGCTTCTCGCCGGTTTTGGGGTTCACCTTGGCGATCTGGCGCTGCAGCCCCAGGGCGCGGGGGATCTGGGAGAGGAAGGAGAGCGGGCAGATGCGCCGCCACAACTCATGGCCGAACACCAGCAGGATGAAGATCCCCGAGGGCACCACCAGGCCCCAGAACAGGGTGGTGCCCAGGGGATAGGGCGTCTCGCTCAGGCAGAGGCCCTGCACCGTCACGCAGGCCTCCGGCAGCCGCAGGGGGCTCCAGGGGTGGTCGGGCTCGGTGAAGCGGGGCGTGAACGGGTCGTAGAGCAGGGAAAGGATGATCAGCAGCCAGCCGGTGGTGAGCGCCCAGCGCACCAGATGCATCCGCCGTTCCGTCACTGAATAACTCGCGCCGCCGCGCCGAAGTGGCGCAGACCATAGCGATGGCCTCAGAAAGCTGACTGGCTGGCGGTGCCGGGGGCCAAAGGCTGCCATCCTCACGGTGGAGGCTGACGCCCACAAACACCACCGGATGGACTTCTTCGATCGCCAGTGGTCCACCTACCGGGCGGTGGTGGACCACGACCTGATGCAGCACCGGGCCCTGACGGCGGCCCTGGGCCAGGCGCTGGAGGCCTGGCTGGCGGCACGGCCCCCCGGCTCAACACCGCCCCGGATGGTGGATCTCGGCTGCGGCGACCTGGCCGTGATGGCCCCCCTGCTGCGAGGCCTGCCGCTGGGCTCGTACCTGGGCGTGGACCTTTCCGGCCCGGTGCTGCCCCGGGCGGCGGCCGCCCTGGGCCCGGTGCCCTATCCCTGCCAGTGGCGGGAGCAGGATCTGCTGGCCTGGGCCGAGGCCGAGCCGGGGCCCGAACCGGTCGACCTGCTCCATTCCGCCTTCGCCATTCACCACCTCAGCGACGACGACAAGGCCCGCTTCCTGCGGCTCTGCCGCCGCCATCTGGCCCCGAATGGCCTGTTCCTCTGGGCCGACGTGTTCCGCCCGCCCGGGGAAGACCGCCCGGCCTATGTGGCGCGCTACGTGGACCGGATCCGCACCGGCTGGGGCGTGCTGGCGCCCGAGCAGCAGCAGCCGGTGATCGAGCACCTCAGCCAGTTCGACGTCCCCCCGGATCGCGACGCCATCCGCGACACCGCCGAAGCCTGTGGCTGGACGTGGCAGTGGCTCTGGCAGGGCGACCACCGGGCCGAAGCCCTGGCGGTGCTCACCCCAGCGACTCCCTAGCCCCCCTCAAACCCCTCCTGGATCACCCCCGCCAGATCGATCAGCATCTGCTCGCTGCTGCCGGTGAACGAGGAGCCGTGCATGACGGCCAGCGTCTGCGGCTGTAGCGCGGCCAGCCCCTGCAACAGGCCGGCCGACTGGCTGGTGTAGGGCATGTAATCGGCCAGGGGACCGCTCTGCATCTGCTGCATCGCCTGGCGCGCCGGACCGATCAGATCGGAAGAGGTGACGGCGGCGACATCGCCGAACTGGTGGAAGAGATCGGAGCAGAACAGGGTGCGGCGGCTCTCCTCGAACAGCAGGCCGGCGTCCCAGCCATGGGGGAGGTGGGGGGTGCGGTGGAAGCGGAAGCGGTACTGGCCGGTGCTGAGCACCTCGCCCTCCGCCATGCCACGGGCGGGACGGAGGGCGAAATCATCCACACTCACCAACTTGCCGACGAGGGTGCACACCGGCTGGGCCTGGGGGGCCTGCTCCAGCCAGTGGTTTAGGCCGCCGATCTCATCGGCTTCGAAATGGCTCCAGGCGATGTGGCGCAGCTGGGTGGGATCGATCAGCGTGGCCACGGCGTCGCGCAGAGCTGGAAACATGGCCTTGAGCCCGGCGTGAAACAGCAGCGGCTCCTCGTCGCGCACCAGGAAGTGGTTGAACTGCAGATCGAAGTCCGGCACATGGATCGAGAGCCGGAACAGGTCGGGGGCGATCTCAGAGACGACAACCATGGATCAGGGCCCGTTGGACTGCATCGTTTCCAGGGCAGCCTGACACTGTTTCGGAGACTGGTAGATGAACACCTCACCCCGGGGCAAGGCGTCGCACTTGTGGTACTGGGAGGCGAGCCCGAAGGCATAGCCAGCCGGCGAAAACTCACAGCGGCTGAATCTCGCCGCCTCCTGCGGCGAGATGCGATGGCAGGTGGTGGTCGTCGGCTTGAGCGCGTCGAAGCCGTAGCCACCCTGCACGGGAAACTCTCCGGCCGAAGCGGCGCCGGACGCCGAAAGCAACAGGGCCGCCAGCAGGGCTCGCAGGTTGGTGGCCATCGCGCCAGGGCCGGAGGGGCAGGAGCTTGACGCTAAGCGCGGTGCCCGGTCCGCTCCATGAGCTGCCCGCTCCCCTCAATCGGCCGCCTCTGCGATGCCCAGCCGCGCCCGGATATCCCTGAGCCGGGCAACGTTGTTGACCAGCGCCGGAGCGCTGTCGAGGCCCTCGAGATAGTCGAACACGTAGGCGAGCACGGCATAGATGGCGCCGGCGCTGAAGGACGCCGAACGGGTGAAGTCGATCAGCAACACCACCAGCGCCACGATCGTGGCGAGTTCCGTCACGGTCCAGGTCCACGACTCACTGTCGGAGAGCTGCACATGCCAGCGACGCACGCGGCCGAAGTGGCGCCGCAGGCGCAGCGGGCGCGCCGCCTCGATGTCCTCGATCTCGCGCTCGATCTGGTCGTTGAGGCCGCGATGCAGGCGCAGGGCGCGCCGCCAGTACCAGGCATTGACGAGCCCCATCGGCAGCAGCACCGCCATGGCGATGAGTCCGGCCTGGAGGTCGTAGGTGAACAGCATCACCAGCGAGCCCACCACGGTCACCACCTGGGAGAACATCGCCGGCACGTCGGCCTCGAAGAAGCCGACCATGTCGCGCATCATCTCCACCCGCGCCGACACGATGCTGGTGCCGTGGCCGAGGCGCTTCTGGTCGGCGACGGTGCGCACGGCGAGGCGGGCATAGAGACCCATGAAGACCCGGGTGTCGAACCGCTGCCGCACGAAGGCCGTGACCAGGTGCACGAGCCACACGGCGATCAGCGCCGAAAGCCCCCGGTAACTGCCCTTCAGCAACCCGTCGACCGCCCAGCCGGTGATGGCCGGGTAGGCGAGCATGCAGAGGTTCTCCAGCAGCGTCAGGGAGTAGGTGCCGGCGATCGACAGCCGTTCACCACGGGAGAGGGTGGCAAGGAGCGTCTGCGGCATCAGTTGGCCCTGGCGTCACCAGCCTGGCAGCGCTCACTCAACAACAAATGCCGGCTTGACCTGGGCCAGGCAACGGCTGTCGGGTGTTTGCTTCGGGTTGGCCAGAAAGTCAGCAGCGATCTGTGTCACGCAGGCGGCCGCGGGCATCCCCTGCGGCGCGAAGAGTGCCCCATGGCCGACACCGGGGAAGGTGACCACGTAGGCGGTGGTCTGGTTCCTGGCCACAGCTTCTCCGTAGGGGGCCGGCGTGATCGGGTCGTAGCTGCCGTTCAATACCAGGGTGGGAATCTGCGGATTTCTGTAGACGAAAGAAGGCTTCTGCTCCACCTGGAGAACGTCGCAGGCGTTGTTCACCGCCTCGGCTTCACGCAGGCCCAGGGGGAGGAGTTGTGGATAGGGCGGCGGCAGCACCTGGCCGGGCTGGACCCGTACCGATCGCCCCCGGGCACAGACGACCGTGTGATACATCTCCCTGGCCCCGCGCGGTTCGAGATCCGACAGGGATTCGGCGATCCAGCCGAAGTTACCCTGACTGGCGGCGTGGATGTACCGGGGCAGGGAACTGCCACGGGACGATTCACCGGAATAGGGCCGGGCGAGATAGGCCACAACGCCTGAGACGAAGGCCGTGCCGTCGAGCTGGGTGGTGAAGGTCTCTTTGCTCGAAGGAATGGTGAGGGTCAGGGGGATGGGCTTCTTGTTCAGCCGATCAACGATCGCCAGAAACGTCGACTCGAGATTGGGATAGGCCGTGTTGCACGGTTGATCCTGCGCGCAGGCCCGAAACACATTCCTCAGGGCATAGCTGATCGTATGACTCGAAGCCAGGTTGAAATCAAGATCCGGCCGTACGACGCCATCGAGGATCACGCTGCGGAGTTTCGGCCTGTGCTTGTCGGCCTGGGCGATGACGTACTGGCCCAACAACGTGCCATAGGACACGCCGTAGTAGTTGAAGACCGGGTAGCCCAGTGCTGCAGCGACGGCGTAGATATCAGCCGCATTCTCGCGGGTATTGAAGGCGCTGGGATTGATCCCCTGGGCCCTCAGGCGAACATTACAGGCCCTGATCCAGCTCGGGTCGGTGTAGCGCTGCGTCCCCTGCGCCACCGCAATGTTGTGGGTATTCAGCTCAGGGCAGAACAGGAACGGCTTGGCAAACCTGGTACCCCGCTCCTCCACGAAGATCAGATCACGGCCCTGCAGCAAGGCCGGCAGTTCGGGATACTTCGGCAGGGCTCCATTGGCAATGTCGCCGATGGTGGAATCCCCGGGGCCACCCTGCTCCACGAACAGGGGATCAGCCGCAGGGGTTGTCCCTGTGCTGCGGGTGCGGACCACGCCGAGCTGGATGGTGCGTCCCCGGGGCTTGGCATGCTGCTCGGGGACGGTGACGTAGCCGCAATCCGACTGGGCGGCGATGGCGGGGGGCACGTCGAAGGTCTTGCAGTCAACGGATTGCCACGCCGGCCCAAAGCTGGCCGCACCTTGCCCTGCATGGACAGGAGCGGAACCGCCTGCAGCGACGACAGCCATCGCAAGGAACGCGAATCGGACGATCTGAGTTGACACCGACCACCCATCAAGGGCTTGGTTGGAACGCCAATCAAAACAGTCGTTCTTCATTCGACGCCGAGGACTCACTGGATGCTAGCAAGCTGCTGCACGAATCTTCCGGGCACGTGCATCTCCCTGCTTGGCGGGATAACGCACCGCATGGCGGATCAGCCACTGCAGATCTGTGGAGGCACCGTCCTGCAGCCAACGCTCACAGGTGGCAAAGACGCGTTCCGGATGGTCTTTGGCGATATCCCCCAGGTGGTTGGCAACACTGCGGCGGACGTACAGGGATGGATCGTTCTTCAGAGCCTCAAGGATGGGCAGTGTTGGCCTTGGATCGGCCACAAAAGAGGCAATGCGTTGGCCCCAGGGCAGCCTTGGGCGCGTTCCCTCGCTGCAGAGCCGCCGCACATGCGGGTTAGGGTCAGTAAGCCATTGATCAACCTGCTCCAGCGTGCGCTCCTGCTGCTCGATCAGAAACGTGCGGATGGCGAATTCCGAGGTGAACCGCTTGGTGAGGGCATGCAACGCCAGCATCGAGGCCGCAAAGGGGTCGTTACCGCCGTTGTGTTGTTCATCCTGGCCGTACACAGAAACGAAGAAGCCATGTGGAAGATAGAAGCAACCAGCCGTCCCCAGGTCTTCTGTATCTTGTTTCTCCGGCGTCAACGTCGCCATGAGGATCTGAACGGCCTCCTGGTAGTTCCCAGGCAGGAAAGCATGCAGCTCCCTGGCGATGTGCAGGCCTCGCTGCATGAGGGATAGGGGCTCAATCCCTGTCCATGCAGATTCACAGAATCGGCCAGTCGGAAAGCCCGGATCTACATACTGAATATTCTGCGCCAGACACTCGATGGCCTCCCGGCCCAGCAGGAGCTTCAGCGGCGTGCCCTTCTGAATGGATCTCGGTGCTGTTGGGATGGTGGGTCCTCGAGGCGTCATGGAGGGCCTATCCATACCGATGGCCATCGAGATCGCTGGCCGCCTGAGCCAGGATCTCGTCCGCATGGCTGAGGGCGATGAAGTGGCCGCCGCCACTGATCGAATGCCAGATGGCTCCCGGGGTTTTGTCCGCCACCACCCTGTTGATGGGTTCAGGCACCAGTTTGTCATCCGTTCCCTGCCAGAAGTGCACCGGACGCGTCACTGCGGTCATGTCGAAGGGCCAGGCCGCGTAGAGCATCGTGGCATCAGCGACCAGTCCGTCTGCGCCTTGCCGAAAACATTCGCGTGAGGCCTCCAGAAAGGATTGACAGACCTGCTCATCTGAGAGCACCTCCTGATCAGAGACACCGATCGACTTCTTCAGCGCCTGCAGATAGCTGGCCTCAAAGCGCGTGGCACTCAACTCCAGCAGTTCATACATGAGCCTGAAGCCAGGGTGGAAATGCAACGCCAGGCGCCCCCCAAGCGCATCAACGCTGCTTTGGTATGGCGCGGCCCAGTTGGCACCGAACGTTCCGTAGCTGGCACCCGCGATGCAACTGACATGGGCCAGACGAGCTGGGTCGAGGTAGGCGGCGGCGGCAAGCGCCCACGGGCCGCCTTCAGACCAGCCCGTCACCGCGAAATGCTGGGCACCCAAGGAATCGGCCAAGGCCAGGAGATCGTTGGCCCACGACGCGAAGCTGCGGCCCGGCTGAGGATGGGACCCACCGATGCCAGGCCGATCCACACAGACCAGCCTCAGGCCTCGGGCCCTTGCAGACGTAGCCAAGAGATTCGCCTCCAGGCGGCTGGAGGGCCCACCGTGGTTATGGAGGACAAGGGCTCCAGAGTTGTCGCCGGTTTCCAGATAGGCAAGGGTTCGGCTGCCAACCCGGAGGCTTCCTTCACGTGCCAACTGTACGTCCTCTTTGGAGTCTATCCAGGCCGACACCATAACCTGAGCCATTGCTGTTGCAGAAGGGCCTGAGAACGCAGGGAGCTGTCGAAGTCGATGGATGTCACGGTTGCGACAGAGGCAAAACGGCTGAATGGAGCCGCCAACGATCACCAGCAACTCCAACCAAAACATCGCAGCATTCTCCGGCCCAATGATTTATGATGGAGCGATCGCACTCAGGGTTACATGACGCCAGTCTTTTTCGCCGCCTCCTTTCATTGGCCAACTTATCCTTGGCCATGACAACGGCCGCCCCTAGCACTCAAACAGCAAAGACCTGGCGAAATGCAATCTTCGACATGGGGCGTTATCGCTCCGTTCTCGCCATCACCTTGTTCTCTGTTCTGATGTCAGTCATGATTACGGGAGTCATCATGACCGTGTTTTGGTGGGAGGGACGAGATGTCCTTCTAAAGTCATTACTGATTGGCGCCATTGTTCCCGGAATCGTTGCGCCTTTAGCGAGCAGCTTCGTTGTCAAGCTCCTGCTTGAGCTGGAGGATCTGCAAACCCAGCTCCTAGAGATGGTCAACCGCGACCCCCTAACGAAGGTGTACAGTCGCCGTTATCTTTTGGACTGTCTCGAGATTGAGCCAGAAAGAACTCTGCGCTCTAACGAGCCCATGGCACTGTTAATTCTTGATGTTGATAATTTTAAGTCAGTCAACGACTGCCATGGGCACATCAATGGAGATATCGTCCTTAAGAAGATTGCTCAAGTCTGTGAATCCACCCTCCGCCCCTATGATGTCATTGCACGCTTCGGCGGCGAAGAGTTTGTCGTCCTTCTGCCGAACACACCCCTGCCAGAGGCGTGCACTGTCGCCGAAAGGATTCGAGAGAATGTGGCTGATGCCACCATCGAACTAACTTCTGGAGAATCTATTCGCAGCACGGTGAGCATTGGCATCAGCCCATTTGTCCCGCCAGACCCAAAGTGCATCAACCTGCTATCAAGAGCAGACAAAGGATTATACAAGGCCAAAGATAACGGTCGCAATCAGTGGGCAATCGCAGACTAACGCCCCCACTCAGCTGCAAAGATCATTCAAGCGATTCAGCTGTTCACAGACTTGCTTCACTTTACTTCTGTCAAGCGTGGCAGCTTCCACGTTCCCTTCAGGACTGGATCCTTAGGGCCATACAAACGCGCCACGAAGAAGAAGGGACCAGCTGGCGCAGGCAACCAATTCGAGACTTTGTCTGCTCCTGGATTCTCGCTCTGGATATAGATCTCCAAGGAGCCATCGGCACCCAGCTTCAGGCCGGATGTGCGATCACCGATCGAATAGCGTTGAATGGGATTCTCCACAAGCAGGCGTTCCGGCAACGTGTACATCGTCACCGACCAGAACTCCGTCACCGGTGGCAGCTGGCCCGGTTCGAATCGAAGCACCCATCGCCTGCGCCCATCAAGCACCTGGCCGTCGGGCCCGGTCTGCTGGGTGGCATAGAAGGCCTCTTCACTGCTGTTGCCATAGATCCCCAGCATCGCTCCCATCGAGCGGAACGTGAGGTAATCGGACCCCAGCTGCTGTCGGCTGCCGAAGAATCCCTGGGAGCTGGTCTGTTGTTGGGCCTTGGCCTTGAGCTCCTGGCTGGCCTCGGCCACCCCTTCCTCCAGGGCGGTGCGGAGCTTCGGATCCAGCCGGGCCGGATCAAAGGGCAGGCCTGGGCCGATGCCGATGCGGGCGAACCGGGCCCGCATCGCCCGCTCCGATGGCACGGCGGGCATGAACGGCAACAGGGCGTTGAGGTAGGTGATGAAGCCGATCCCCTCGGCTTTGCTGGCGTCCCAGGCGGGCCAGGCCACTGCAGGGACGGCTGGTGGCGCCGGTTGGCCTGTGAAGCGCGACAGGGGCGTGAGGACGTATTGGCCCTGGATCGCCTTCAGGGCTGGGATGTCATCGGGCCCGTTCAACTGGGTGCGGGTGAGGGTGCCGACGAAGTCGGTTTCGGCGCGGAACACCCTGGTGATGCCCTTTGGCACCGTGCCCTTCCAGTGGGGTCCGGCGAACAGATAGGTGCCGGCCCCGCGGCCGGTGGAGCGCACGCCGGTGTAGGCGAAGTTGTGGGTGTAGAGATCAAACCACTGGTTGACGTAGTAGCGCGGTGCCGGCACTGCGGGCAGGGACAGCACGATCGGCTCGGTGCGCAGATCCAGCCAGGCCCAGGAATAGGGCGTGTCGTTGTTGGGGGTGACGATGTCCTTGTCGGCCGGGGTGGCGGAGCGGCTGTAGTGGCGAAAGCGGTCGAAGCCGCCCACGTAGCCAGGGAACGCCTTGTTCTGGGTCTGGTTCCAGAGGGTCTGGTAGCCCTGCAGGGGGGCATAGGCGTAAAGCCAGGCCTCCTTGGCGATGGCGCGGGCTTCTGCGGGGCTGGGCGCTTTGGCCTGGCTCGGTGAGCTGGCGACATGTGGCGAAGCCGGTGTCGCGGCCAGGGAACCCAGGGGAGTCAGCGGTAGGGCCGCGATGAGGGCGGCGATCAAGGCGACCGCTGGCCGGCTGGGGGTCGGGACCATCGTGTTGGCTGGGAACGCTGTGGGTACGGAAGGCGACTGTCAGGCGAAAGGTTGCCTCAGGGCTTGAGCGCTTCGAT
This sequence comes from Synechococcus sp. UW140, assembly GCA_943369455.1. Lineage (GTDB taxonomy): Bacteria > Cyanobacteriota > Cyanobacteriia > PCC-6307 > Cyanobiaceae > Cyanobium. Next base: position 65,794 of record CALRND020000009.1, on the reverse strand, counting down.
GTCGTTCAGCTGCCAGGCCTTGCTGAAGTAGGCCTCGGTGGGGCCGTAGAAGCGGAAGTAGGCGAACCAGCCTTTGCCCGGGGTGGTCTTGATCCAGTTGGCGGCGCCGTCCGGCCGCACCGGGCCAAAGGACACATCCACCGAGCCATCGGCGTTGGTGACCAGATCCGGCTTGCGGGAGCTGAGGTCAGCGGCGCCCTGGTCGGTGATCAGCGGGCCACGGCTGAGGTTGTCGTAGAGGGTGATCGACCAGAACTGCTTCACCGGCGCGCCCGCCGGCACCCGCATCCGGTAGGTGCGGCCGCCATCCAGCCAACGGCCTCCCTTGTCTTTGGAGGCCTCCAGGTACGCCTGGCCAAAGCCCACGATGCGCCCCTGCATCCCCGCCGTCATGCCAATCGCCTCGTAGAACCAGGAGGTGCGCTCGTCGAACTGCACCCGGCGTCGGTCGGGGGTTTCCTGGTTGAGGTCGAACAGCACCGCGTACTCCCAGTGCTTGCCGGGGTAGACCGTCGCTCCCGGCAGACGCTTGTCGTAGGCGATGGTGCGGGCCATCAGATCGCCCACCCGGGCGGCCTCGCCCAGCACCTTGGCCTGGCGGGCATCCGGTTGGAAGGGCTGGCCAGGGGTGATCCCCAGAGGAGAGAGCATCCCGAACAGCATGCGGTCGCGGGGGGCCACCGGCTCGTTGGCGTAGAGCTCGCTCAGCAGGCGCCAGTAGTTCAGGTCGGCGGGCTGGGCCGACTGCCAGGGGCGACCAGCCACCGGCACATAGGCGTTCGTGGGCGGGTTGTCCCGCTGGTTCCAGCCGTAGAGGCGGTGGCGGCGCACGGTGGCTTCCGCCACGGCCTTGTCGGGATCAAGGCCTCGGGTGGCGAACCAGATCTGATTGCTGGGGGAGCGGACGATGAAGTAGCCGGGGGCCACCGGCTCGGAACTGCCGGGGGGAAGGATCAGAAACCTGCCACCGGCGCCCTTGTCGGGTCCGGTCTGGCCCATGTCGGTGATCGGCTGCTGCCAGATGTCCAGCACTCCGCCGGCGGTGAGTCCGGCGGGCACCTCGATCACCAATGGGCCCTGCTTGGCCAGGTCCCAGAAGCTGAAGGCGTAGAGGGTGGTGATGTTGGGGGTGAGCATCCCCGCCTTGTCCTTCAGGGTCTGGTAGAGCACCACATCGCCGTTGCGGGCACCGAAGGTTTTGGCCTGGGCGTCGTAGAGCGCCTTGAAGCCCACGGCCGGCAGGGCCCAGAGGTAGGCCTGGGTGGCGCGCTGGAAGTCAAGCTCGTCGTAGAGCCTGGCAGCGGTGGCCTTGCTGGGGTAGCCGTTCTCCAGTTGAAGAACCCCAAGCCTTGTCTGTTGGACATCAGAGGCTGCAGGTTGCTTGGCCTGCACGCCACTGAAGCAGCTGATACCGGCCAGGGAGGCGATCAGTGACTTCCGAAAGAGGTTGCGCTTCACGAAGTTATGTCAGCGATCAACTTTAGCTGCTCGTTGAGCTACGGCCCGGCCAACGCCCAAGATCAGCGGCGGGCAGTAGCCAATTCAGCTTATCAGGCATCTCTGGGCCCGGCCGCTAGATCTTGATGAGAGGCATCTCGCCCATGATGAACTACACCGGCTCGAAGCCTGATGCTGCTGGGGATACGACTGAAACGAAGACAAGTGGTTCTTGCCCGGTGTTTCGGACACCGTGAACTTCTCGGCGATGGGCCACCAGCACATCTCCCTTGGCTATGCCAATCGACTCCCCGTTAGCACTGACGCGGTACTCGCCGCAACCGGAAAGGATGGTCCATGTATCTTGACCATTAGGATGCACATGAGCCGAGATACGCTGTCCGGGCTTGACATACCAAGCAACAACGGCTGCGTCAGCCGACTCGCTGATGACTGAGCGAATGGGCTCACCGTCTGCTGGTTGGAGAAAATCTGTGACCTTAAACAAGCGCTTCGGGATCATTATGGACTCGAAGGAACGGGGTTTGGGCCGTTATAGCAAGAACGGCTGGCCAGCCGTTGTCAAGCTGCGCTGGCGAGTGATCGTGAAAAAATCACCTTTGAGTCTCCTTCAGCATAGAAATCGGGGATACGTCCTCGTTCTTCATAGCCGCGCTTCAGGTAAAAGTTTCGAGCTCGCGCCAACTCTTCCTGGTCGCTTGTCTCAATAACAATAACGCGCGCACCCAATGCTGCCGCGTCTCGCTCGATGTCCGAAAGAATGGCTTGGCCGACACCGTCGCCATGATGGCTGGGACTTACGCCAATCCACCAAACGTTCCACACCCCCTCGGCATAGGGATCTGGCGCATAGTACGACCACCCAATGGCAGGGCCGTCGTGAGACTCGCGACAAGCCACGGCATGATGCCCCTCAGGCAGCTCCCCAGCAGCCAGGGAATCAAGAACTCCACCCAAAAGGCCTTCTGCTTCCTCGGCCGTGAATCGTCCGGTGCTCACTGCTAAGCCAAGCAATTCCTCTCTCTCATGCTCTTGAATGGGGCCGATGATCACTTGATTGCCTCCTTTGTGGTCTTGCCGCCTAACGTGCCGCTCATCGGCACGTTAGGCGTCACTGAACTGAGCCATGAAGGGCATGTCGGTTGGGCCCACGTCAACGTTTAGCTGCGATAAAAGCGTTGTGACCTGACCTCGATGATGGGTTTGGTGGTTGAAGATGTGAGAAACCAGCACCCACTGCGGGACTGTTCGGTTCCGCCCATCTACCTTGCTGGAGTACGTGAGGGATCGATTGAGCCACTCAGCCGAGAGTGTTGAGGCCCAGCCCAGTAGCCTGTTGTCCAATCGGACTCGCTCTTCCCGTAGTGCGTCAAAGCCCCCGAAGAGGTCTTGGTCGAGCGGCGGCACCTCGGATGGGTCTCCTGTAAACCGCGATAGAAATGCCATGTCCGAGTACGCGATGTGATTTAGTGTGAGGTATATCGACTTGAAGAAGGCTCCACGGTCTTCGACGAGCACTGCGTTGGGCAGCCTCGAACATGCGGCATAGATCTTGCCATTCATCCAAGCGTTGTACTCGGCCATCAATTGGCAGAACTTGGTGTCGATCATCGGTGGCTCAGCAGTGGCGTAGGTCCTTCGTGCGGTGCTCGTTTTGTGATGCCTAACGCCAACTCGACGGCTTGCGATAACCACCCAATGGCGGCCCTATCCTTCCGTGAACCACGCCTGGGCTTCGACCGGACTTCCACCAGAATCATTGCAGTGCAGGAGTTACCGGCTCCTGGTCCACCAACGATAGCCCTGGGTCACGGGTCCGATCTCCACATGTTCAGCCCGATACAGATCCCATTCCAGGGTCCTGCCCGACGCACAACGAAGAGCCAAAGCAATGCTCATCAAGACCGCAGATCAAACCCTGCAGACGTGTTCTTCAACAGTCCGGCAACCTCCCCGGCCTCTCACCTCAGCTGTGCTCCCTCAGAAACCCGATCGTGCCATCCAGCTCCTCGGCGAAGCGGTCGATCGCTTCTGGGGTAAAGGAACGGCGGCATCGCCTCCAGCATCGCCTCGCGGGCCCAATCGATCCAGCCCTTCAGAATGGGATGGTCAGACCCCCATTGATCCCGTAATCAGCCAAGGCGCCATTCTGACGACTGTCGTAGCCGAAATCGGCCACGCCTCGGAGGTAAATGGCCAGGTTGTTGCGGGTGGCCACATTCAGGCCCAACGCAACTCTCAAACCACTGCGATTGAGCCACGCCCCAGGGACTTGCACTTGTCGGGAAGAAAAGGGGTAGTCCACCACCTGGTCATTGCCACCTGTCTTCCATGTCCCAAACCAACTCAGCCGTGCGCTGGGAACAATTAAAGTTGTACCTTGACGGACGGTTTGCGCAATGGAGACACCCAGATCAAGATTGGTCCAACTTGTATTGTTGGGAAGATAGTTTAAATTGAAGACGTTGATATTCGTGTTGCCGCCACTGAGCTCGCCACCACTTTCTACAAAGGCGTGCTCGTTAATCCCACTCCAGCTCAGATTGAGAGAAGGCGTCAGCAGCGTGTTGCGGCTCAGGTTGATTCGTCTCCCTGTGACTAAGGCAGCTGTAAAGCTTTCCGCTGATTTTTGACCGGATGCCGAGAGTGCAGAGCTGTCCAGTTGAATGCCTCGCGTCTGGCTGCCACTGAACGTGCCGTAGCCGGCTAAAGCACCGATGAAGTAGGGGCCCGGTGACCACCGGCCATAAAGGCCGACGCCATAGGCCGTGGGAGACCAGTTACCTCCTCCATTTCCCGTCTGAATGACGGACAACGATCCAACCGAACCATAGACACCCAGTTGCGTGCTGGGAGACAGTGACGTTTCTAGACCAAAAAGTGATGCACCACCACGGCTGTCAGCACGATTGACCCAGTTTCCCAGGCCTGGGTTGTCGATGTTCGTGATGGATGTGCTGAAACCGCGTACCCAGGCCCTGAGCCTTCTGCGGTCTCCGTAGAAGTCGTTAGGTTGATCGGCAAATGTGAAACGCTTGTCAGCGGCGTTGACAGACTTTGGGCCCGGTTGTTTTAAGCATTCAGCCTTGGCTTGAGCCATGGCTTTCTCAGAATCCACATATCGCTGTGGATTGGGCTCTGAGCCTTTACACAGTGGGATTTGAAGAGGCTCCACATCCAATGAACTGTTCAGCACAGCCATGGCAGAATCGTTGAGCATCTTCTGAATGCCCGCCGGAGCCGCATCGGTGTTGCGGGGGAAGAAGCCCGAAACGATGGCTTGAGGGGAAAGAGTGGCGGCGAATGAATTTGACAAGTCCTCGACGACCGCCTCCGGCGTTAACTCGCCTGACACGCCCTCGACGACTGCCTCCGGCGTCAACTCCCCGGGGATAGGAGGCGCAAAGGGATCAGGCAACTCCGGCTCAGGCTGGGGAAACTCCAGCAAGCCAAAGGCTGCGTTATCAATGAAGTTGCCAATACTGAGATTTCCAGTTGCCGTAGACTCGGCGGTGTAGGCAAAGCGAAATTGCTGACCAGCCTCACCAATCAGAATGTTTTTCTGCACGTAGTTCGTCCAGGCCTGGCCGGTCTGATAGGTATCAGAACGCACGGTCGTCCATACGCCATCCCTAAAGACTTGCACATCTAATTTCATGGTATCCGTTCCGGCCCGTCCACGATGCCAGAAGGAATAGGACAACACTCCTGTCCTCCCCAACGTCACTGTTTGAGAAAGGGTACTTGGACGCGTGGCATTAAGCTCGGCGAAGAAGTTACCGCCGCCAACGGGGAAAAACACATCGCCTGCGGCAGTCGCCTGGGCTGGCGCGATGGTAAAGACTGGTCCGCCAGATGAAGCACTGAAGCCTGAGGACCAGAGCTCTATCTTGTTATCCGAAGCGGATGTGCTCCAAGGGGGAACTTGTGAAGCATCAATCTGCCTGAAGTAGGACCCGGTCGGCGGACCCGGAGGATCCGGCGGGATAGGGAGGGCAGGTACCTGGGTTTCAAGCCCCCATTCTGAATCAAATTTCCACGATCCTGAGCGACAGCCTTTGGACCTTCTCCCAACAGGGAGAGCACCAGACATCCAATCGCCATGCGCCCAACGCCAGGCCAGCTTCCGCCACGAATCATCTAATCAGTGCCGCCAAAAAGATAAAATTCAGGGGATTTTAACTTCTCAGGCTGGCCTTGGCCAACCAGCAGGGCGAGGCTCACGCCCTTCCCTCAGCTGTGCTCCCTCAGGAACCCGATCGTGCCTTCCAGCTCCTCGGCGAAGCGGTCGATCTCTTCCGGGGTGGTGGTGAAGCCCAGGCTGGCGCGGGCGGAACTGGCCAGGCCGTAGTGGCGGTGCAGGGGCTGGGTGCAGTGGTGGCCGCTGCGGATGCAGATGCCGGCCGAATCGAGCAGGGCGGCGATGTCGTTGGCGTGCAGGCCCTCCACGCTGAAGGCCGCCAACGCGGCCCGGTCGGGTTGCTGGTCCGGGGTGGGCCCCAGGATGCGCACCCCGTCGATGGCCTGCAGCCGCTCGAACAGGCGCCGGGTGAGCTGCTGCTCCCAGGCGTGGATGCGCTCCATGCCCAGGTTCTGGAGGTAATCGAGGGCGGCGCCCATGCCGATCGCCTCACCGATGGCCGGGGTGCCGGCTTCGAACTTGTGGGGCAGGTCGGCCCAGGTGCTGTGGTCCAGGTAGACGTCGTGGATCATCTCGCCGCCCCCCAGGAACGGGGGCATCGCCTCCAGCAGCGCCTCGTGGGCCCAGAGGAAGCCCATGCCCGTGGGCCCGCACAGCTTGTGGGAGGAACCCACCAGGAAATCGGCCCCCAGGGCGGCCACGTCCACCGGCTTGTGGGGCAGGCTCTGGCAGGCATCCACCAGCAGCAGGGCGCCGGCCCCGTGGGCCAGCTCAGCCACCGCCTCGATCGGGTTGAGGCAGCCCAGGGTGTTGCTCACGTGCACCAGGCTCACCAGCTTGGTGCGCTCGCTGAGCTTGGCCTTGAGGTCCTCAAGATCCAGCTCGCCGTTCTCGGTGACGCCCGCATGGCGCAGCACGCACCCCGTCCGGGCCGCCAGCAGCTGCCAGGGCACCAGGTTGCTGTGGTGCTCCATCACCGACAGCAGCACCTCATCGCCCTCCCGCAGGTTGGCGTCACCCCAGGTGCGGGCCACCAGGTTGATCGCCTCGCTGGCGTTGCGGGTGAACACGATCTCCCGGGCGCTGGCGGCACCGATGAAGCTGGCCACCTTGCCCCGGGCCGCCTCGAAATGGTCGGTGGCGCGGGCGCTCAGCTGGTGGGCGCCGCGGTGCACATTGGCGTTGTCGAGGCTGTAGTACTGCTGCAGCGCCTCCAGCACCTGGCGCGGCTTCTGGCTGGTGGCGGCGTAATCCAGGTAGATCAGCGGCTGCCCCAGGCAGGCCGTCTGGGCCAGCAGGGGGAAATCGGGGCGCGTCTGCACCGCCAGGTCGGCCACCACCGGCGTTGCCGCCAACGGCGCCGCCGCGACCATCGGGGAGTTGGTGGAGGTTGGTGTCATCGTCCCTGCTCCCCCAGCAAGCTGGCCAGAGGCTGCCACGGCCGGGCGGCCTCGGGGAGTTCCTGAAGCACCTCCTCGCAGAAGCCCCGCAACAGCAGCCGGGCCGCCTGGTCGGCGGCGATGCCGCGGCTCTGCAGGTAGAAGAGCTCGTCCTGCTCCAGCCGGCTCACGGTGGCGCCATGGGCGCAGCGCACGTCGTCGGCGACGATCTCCAGCTCGGGCTTGGTGTCGATGCGGGCCCGGTCGGAGAGCAGCAGGTTGCGGCTCAGCTGGGCGGCATCGGTGCGCTGGGCCAGCCGCGGCACCTGCACGGCCCCGTTGAACACGCTGCGGCCCTGGCCGTCGGCCACCGCCTTGTGCAGCTGGTCCAGCCGCCCGTCCGGACCTCCGAACACCAGCTGGCTGTGGGTGTCGCTGATCTGGCGGCCATCCGCCAGCTGCAGCGCCTTGAGGGCACTGTGGGCCGCCCCCTCGCGCTGCACCAGCCGCGGCTCCAGCCGCCCCAGGGCCCAGCCCCCATGGGCGCTCACGCCGCTGTAGCGGCTGCCCGTGGCCTGCTCCACCGCCACGGTGGCCAGCAGGCAGCCCGCTTCGGCGCCAGGCGCCAGCAGGCCGTGGCGCAGCTCGGCGCCCTCGCCCAGGTGGGCCTCCAGCACCACGCTGGTGAGGTTGGCGCCGCTGCTGCGGTGCACCTGCAGCACCTCAATGGAGGCCTCGGGTTCCAGCACCAGCAGCAGCCGCAGGGGCAGGATCCCTTCGCCGGCGCCGGCGTCGCTCGCCAGCTCAAGAGTGGTGGCAACCGTGCCGCGCACCCGCAGGGCCAGCACGTGGCGCGCCGTGGCGCCGTTGAGCAGCACCGGCCACTGCTCGGCGCTGCCGGTGGCGGCCAGCACCTGGCCCAGGGTTTCGTTCAGTTCCTCGCCGCCGATGGGCTCCAGGCCCGCCGGCAGGCTGATCCCGGCCAGGGGGTCGCTGTGGCCATCCAGGTTCAGCCGCAGGCTGCCGGCGGCCACCTCGGGCTGGGCCGCCGGGGCGGGGCTGAGCAGGGTGGGGCTCAGGGCGGTGAGGGGCGCCAGGTCGGTGAAGCGCCAGGCCTCCACGCGCCGTGATGGCAGCGGGGTCTGCGCCAGGGCCTGGGCCGCCCGCCCGCGGCTGGCCGCCAGGGGATCGGCGCCAGCGGAGGCGACACCGGCGGCGTTCGCCAGCAGGGCTGAGATCCAGCCACCGGGAGCGGCTCCGGCAGCGGCGGTGGGGGTGGAGAGCGAAGCGGCCACCATCTCAGCCCACCTCCGCCGGCGTGCGCTCCAGGACCGCCAGCTCAGCGTCGACCCAGTCGTAGCCGCGCTCCTCCAGCTCCAGGGCCAGCTCCTTGCCGCCGGTGCGCAGGATCCGGCCCGCCGCCATCACGTGCACGTAGTCGGGGGTGATCACATCCAGCAGCCGCTGGTAGTGGGTGATCAGCAGGGTGGCGTTGTCGGGACCGGCCAGGTGGTTCACACCGCCGGCCACGATGCGCAGGGCATCGATGTCGAGGCCGGAGTCGGTCTCGTCGAGCACCGCCACCAGGGGTTCGAGCAGGGCCATCTGCAGGATCTCGTTGCGCTTCTTCTCGCCGCCGGAAAAGCCCTCGTTGACGCTGCGCTCGAGAAAGGCCGGATCCATCTGCACCACCTGCAGCCGTTCGCGCACCAGGTCCTCGAAGGCGAAGGTGTCGAGCTCCTCCTCCCCCTTGCCGGCGCGGCGGGCGTTGGTGGCCACCCGCAGGAACTCCAGGTTGCTCACCCCGGGGATCTCCACCGGGTACTGGAAGCCGAGGAACAGGCCGGCCCGGGCCCGCAGCTCCGGTTCGAGGGTCAGCAGGTCGTCGCCCATGTAGCGCACCGTGCCGCCGGTGACGGTGTAGGCCGGGTGGCCCGCCAGCACCTTGGAGAGGGTGCTCTTGCCGCTGCCGTTGCGGCCCATCACCGCATGGATCTCCCCGGCGCGGATCGTCAGGGACACCCCCTTGAGGATCGGCTGGTCCTCCACGCGGGCCGTGAGATCACGGATCTCGAGCAGTACGGGAGCGTCGGGGCGGATCACGGCGGGGGAGAAAAGGGCAGGGAAGGGACTGGGGAAGAAGCGTTGGGGCGGCCGGGGTGGCCGTGGGCCGGGATCAGCCGACCGAACCCTCGAGCTTGAGGGCCAGGAGCTTGTCGGCTTCGGCGGCGAACTCCATCGGCAGCTGGTTGAACACATCGCGGCAGAAGCCGCTCACCATCATCGACACCGCCTCCTCGAAGGCGATCCCCCGGCTCTGCAGGTAGAAGAGCTGGTCGGCCGAGATGCGGCAGGTGCTGGCCTCGTGCTCGATGCGGGCATCCGGCTGCTGGGAGCGGATGTAGGGGTAGGTGTTGGCGGCGGCCTGGTCGCCGATCAGCATCGAATCGCACTGGCTGTAGTTGCGGGCGCCCACGGCCTTGGGGCCCAGCTGCACCAGCCCCCGGTAGCTGTTGGAGGAGTGGCCGGCGCTGATTCCCTTGCTCACGATCGTGGAACGGGTGCGGGGGCCCACATGGATCATCTTGGTGCCGGTGTCGGCCTGCTGGCGGTTGTTGGTGAGGGCCACCGAGTAGAACTCGCCCACCGAATCGGCCCCCTGCAGCACGCAGCTGGGGTACTTCCAGGTGATCGCCGAGCCCGTTTCCACCTGGGTCCAGCTGATATGGCTGCGGTCGCCGCGGCACTGGCCGCGCTTGGTGACGAAGTTGTAGATGCCGCCCTTGCCGTTCTCATCCCCCGCATACCAGTTCTGGACGGTGGAGTACTTGATCGAGGCGTCATCGAGGGCCACGAGTTCCACCACCGCCGCATGCAGCTGGTTGGTGTCGAACATCGGCGCCGTGCAGCCCTCCAGGTAGCTCACCGAAGCCCCTTCCTCGGCCACGATCAAGGTGCGCTCGAACTGGCCGGTGTCGCCGGAGTTGATGCGGAAGTAGGTGGAGAGCTCCATCGGGCATGCCACGCCCTTCGGGATGAACACGAAGGAGCCGTCGCTGAACACCGCCGAATTGAGGGCGGCGAAGTAGTTGTCGTTGCCGGGCACCACCGTGCCGAGGTACTTCTCGATCAGGTCGGGGTGGTCCTTCACCGCCTCGCTGATCGAGCAGAAGATCACGCCGTGCTCCGCCAGCTTCTCCCGGTAGGTGGTGGCAATCGAGACGCTGTCGAACACCGCATCCACGGCCACGTTGGAGAGGCGCTTCTGCTCGCTCAGGGGGATGCCGAGCTTGTCGAAGGTTTCCAGCAGCTTCGGGTCCACCTCATCGAGGCTGGCCTTCTTCTCCTGCTGCTTGGGGGCCGCGTAATAGATGATCTCCTGGTAGTCGATCGGCGGATGGCCCAGGGTGGCCCAGTCGGGCTCCTCCATCTGCAGCCACTGGCGGTACGAGCGCAGGCGGAAGTCGAGCAGGAAGGCGGGTTCGTTCTTCTTGGCGGAGATCAGCCGCACCACGTCTTCACTGAGCCCCTTGGCGATCTTCTCGGTTTCGATGTCGGTGACGAAGCCGTACTTGTACGGCTGGCTCACCAGATCGCCGACGGTTGCGCTGCTCGCCATGGGGATAAGGGGCCGGTTCAGCCGGCGGTGAGGGACTGGACGTCTTCGAGACTGATGGTCTGCTGCTCACCCCGGAAGGGGTTGTCTTCGGTGAGGAACAGCATGCAGTGGCACTCCTTGCGCTCCCGCATCGGCACGCAGGGGCAGTTCCAGAAGGCCTGGGCCACTTCCGCTTCCTTGTCCTCGTAGTGCCTGCAGGGGCAGAGGGCACCGCCCAGCTCATCCTTGTGGCGGGCCAGGCCCTCGAGCACCACCGCGGTGACCCCCGGATCGCTGCAGAAGTAGGTGCCGGTGCGCTGGGCGTAGGTTTCCGCGAAACGGCGGATCACCTCCAGGCTTTCGGCACCGGCTGCAGGGGTCGTCGTGGTGGAGGCGTCGGTCATGGGCAGAGCGTCGGGTTGCGCGCACCGGTGGATCGAATAACGAAACACTTTGGTTTCGTTACTGCGGGAGCCTAAGGCACAGGCGAGGTCCGTTGACGGCGTGGAAAGGTCATTGTGACGCCCCGGCGGGCACCACCGCCCGGCCCCCATTCCCCCGATGCGCGTGGCATGGTGTTTTGGTCAGACGCCCGTCGTTTTGGTCAGACGCCCGTCATGAGCGCCCCCGCCCAGTCCCGCGGCCTCCCGGCCGTTCCCGCCGAGGGAAGCCATCCCACCCGGGAAGCGGCTCTCTCGGTGCTGCTGCGGGAAGGTGAGGCGACGGCCGGCCAGCTGGCCGCCGCCCTCGGGGTGTCGGTCCAGGTGATGCGCCGCCACCTGCGCAGCCTTGAGGACGACGGCCTGGTGGAGGCCAGCGCCCCCCACGAAGGCCCCGGCCGTCCCAGCAACGTCTGGCACCTCACCGCCCTGGGCCAGGGCCGCTTCCCCGACGGCAGTGAGACCTTCGCCCTCGGCCTGCTCCACACCCTCACCGAAAGCCTGCCGGCGGACACCCTGGAGCTGGTGCTGCGCCAGCAGGCCGAGGAGAAGGCGGCCGAGTACCGACGCCAGATCGGCAGCGGCCCCCTCGGCCGGCGGATCGAGCGCCTGGTGGAGCTGCGCCGCAAGGAGGGCTACGTGGCCGAATGCCGCCGCGACGACGGCCCCGCCACCGCAGACGACGACGGCCCCGCCTGGGTGATCAGCGAATTCCACTGCTCGGTGATGCGCATCGCTGAGCAGTACCCGGTGGTCTGCGACCAGGAGCTGCGCCTGATCCGCCACACCTTCCCCGACTGCGCCGTCGAGCGCGTCCACTGGCGGCTGGAGGGGGGCCACAGCTGCGGCTTCCGCATCGCGCCCGTCGCCTCCAGCCCCGTGGCCGCCGGCCCCACCCCGGCCCCCTGAGCCGTGCTCAGCCCCGACGAGCTGCAGGAGCTGGAGGCCACCCTGCTGCCCACCCTGGAGCGCCACCACCTGCGGCTCCTGGCCCACGGCCTGCGCACCCTGCAGGCCATCGCCGGACAGTGCAGCGGTGAGCTCCCGCCAGATGGGGCCGTGGCGGCCTGGGCCGCCTCCCAGCCCCTGATCGCCGCCGATGCCGGCTTCGAGGAGGCCTTCCTCACCCAGATGGGCCACGTGGCCGCCCAGCTGGCGGCCATCGCCACCGCCGCCGGCCGCGCCCCCCTCGCCCTCGACCTGGCCGACCTGATCCACTGGGCCACCGGCGAGGCCGACCGGCGCCTCAGGCCCCCGGCAGCCCCGCCAGTCCCGCCACCAGGCTGACCCCGGCCAGGGCGGCGGCGGCGGCCAGCACCCCCCGCCAGCCGGGCCGGTCCCCCTCCAGGGCCGCCAGGGGCAGGGCCATCACCGGCGCCGTCGACAGCAGGGCGACGGCGAGGCCCCCCGGCAGCCCCGCCAGGGCGGTCTGCTGCAGGGCGATGCCGGCGCTGGTGCCCAGCAGGGTGGCCGCCAGGGCCAGGGGCCAGCGGCGCCCGGCCGGCTGGGGCCCCTGGGCGGCCCACGGCAGCCCCGCCAGCAACGGCAGCATCACCAGCGCCGCCGCCGCCAGCCGCAGGGTGGCGGCCTGCAGCGGCTGTGGCCCCCCGGCCAGCAGCCCCGCCCGCGCCAGCAGAGCCCCGCCGCTGCCGCAGGCCAGGGCCCCGAGGGCCAGGGCCACCCCCAGCCTGTCAGCGGCCGCGTCCTTGCTCGCACCATCACGGCCCGCGGGCAGGACACCCTCGGGCCCGTCCTGCCGGGGGGCGCGCTGGTGCACCACCAGCAGCACCGCCAGGGTGATCAGCGCGATCCCCAGCCACTGGGCCGGCCGGGGCACCTCTCCGAGCAGCGCCACCCCCGCCAGGCTGGTGACCGCCGGACCGCCGGCGTCGATGGTGAGGGTGCGCCGGGTGCCCAGCCGCCGCAGGGCCGCAAAGAACAGCGTGTCCCCCAGGGCGATCCCCAGCACGCCGCTGAGGGCCAGCAGCAGCAGCGAGCGCGGCGCCATCTGCCAGGGCAGCACAAGGGCCAGCGGCAGCAGCAGGGCCACCGCCAGCAGGTTCTTGAGCAGGTTCAGCCGGGCGGCCGAGAGGGAGGTGGGCAGCCGGCGCCAGAGCAGGCTGGAGAAGGCCCAGCAGAAAGCGGCCGCCAGGGCGGCGGCGACGGGGGCGGCGGACAAGGGGCCGCGGGAGGGTGGGGGAGTTGCGATCATCGCCTGATCGCGCCCATCGCCCGAGGCCCCCGTGAGTGGATCCATCGCCGACGCCATCAGCTTCTTCCGGCTCAGCTGCGGCCGCTGGCGCTCCCAGCGCAGCAGCCACCACCTGCTGCACCGGCGCGCCGAGGCGGGCGGCTCCTTCATTGAAGTGGTGGAACTGGAGGCGGCCGATCCGCGCCTGGAGGCGATCGCCGTCCTGCACAGCCAGGATCCCGCCGGCCTGGTGGGCGGCTGCCGGGTGCGCTGGAGCGGCTCGATGGCCTGGGACAAGGCCGGCGAGGCCCACGAGGGCGAAAGCGTCTTCGGCCTGATCCCCACCGATGAACGGGGCCGCAGTGGCCTGCTGCTGCGCGACCGCGGCTACGCCGAGACGGCGCCGGTGGCCGGCCACTTCGCCATGGACGACCGGGACGGCCTGCTGCTCACCACCAGCTACGAGACGATGAACAGCCTGGAGCGCTTCAGCTTCGCCGGGCCCGACGTGCGCCTGCGCACCAGCACCGTCGAGGGGCTCTCCAACACCGCCTCGTTCTGCGTCGAGACCCGCATCGTCGACGGGGCGGCCAGCGCGACCGGCGCCAGCGCCGACGCAACGGGCTCCCAGGCCGACGCCCCGGCGAGCCCCGAAACCGCCTGCCTGTCGGCCCTGGGCTGGTGACGGGGCCCGCGTTGGTGTTGTGTCGCCAACGTTACGGACTGTGAGCCCTGCCCTCCCGGGCCCGGGGCCGCCGGGGCCCTACTTCTACGATCCCCAACGACGGATGCCGGACCACGCGTGGCTCTTCCACTCCTCAAGTACGCCCCCACCTCCCAGAACTCGCGCGTCGCGCCGTTCCGGGTGGGTTCCGACGAGGACCCCAAGGCCGTGTCCATGGACAAGGCCATGGACCGGGAAGATCAGAATTTCGTGATCGAAGCGGCCTACCGCCAGATCTTCTTTCATGCCTTCAAGGTCGACCGTGACCGCACCCTGGAATGCCAGCTGCGGGACGGCCAGATCACGGTGCGGGACTTCATCCGCTCCCTGTGCCTGTCGGACACCTTCAACCGCAGCTTCTACAACCTCAACAGCAACTACCGTGTGGCCCGCCACCTGGTCGAGAAGCTGCTGGGCCGGCCGGTCTACGGCAAGGCCGAGGAGATCGCCTGGTCCGCCGTGATCATGACCAAAGGGGTCAAGGGCGCGGTGGACGCCATCCTCGACTCCCAGGAGTACCTGGAGGCCTTCGGCTACGACACCGTCCCCTACCACCGCAACCGGGTGGTGGGCTCCCGCGAAGTGGGCGAAACCCCCTTCAACATCACCTCCCCCCGCTACGAGTCCTACTACCGGGGCATCCTGGGCTTCCCCCAGATCGTCTACACCGGCCAGTCCCGCAGCTTCCCCGAGCGTGCCCAGCAGCGCCGCGGTGGCTTCCCGCAGGACTACCTCCCCTGGGTCCGCACCCTGCCCGCCCTGCGCGGTGTCGGCAGCGCCGCCGCCGGCAACACCGGCATGGACTACCTCTCCAAAGTTCCCTACCGCAGCATCGGCCGCTGAATCCGGCCCTCCCGGGTCAGGTGCCCAACCGGCACCTCCCCCTGATCACCCCCTCGCCCTGCAGCTTCCCAGCTGCAGGGCTTTTTCGTGTCCCCGTCTGGGGCGACGGGGATCGGGCGCGCCCCTGGCCGTCAGTGGATGCTGACCCCGGGCGACCGCTTTCGCCCAAAGCCGGGATGGTCCTCCAGACTGATCCCAAACGAATTCTGATGTTGTGAGCCAGAAGACGCTGACCTCCCTGGCGATGATGACGCTGCGCCAGCTGCGGCAGATCGCCAGTGACCTCGGCGTGTCGCTCTACAGCCGCAAGTCGAAGGAGGAGCTGGTGGAGGCCATCAGCACCCGCCAGGTGGAGGAGGGCGAGGGGCGCAGCCTCGAGCGCATCGAGGCCGAGATGGCCCCGGCGCCGCGGCCGGCCGCCGAGACCCGCGTCGTCTTCCTGCCCCGCGATCCCCAGTGGGCCTACGTCTTCTGGGACATCTCGGAGGACGACCGCACAGGCGCCCTCCATGCCGGCGCCTCCCAGCTCTGCCTGCGCGTCGCCGACGTCACCGGCCTGGCCGGCGGCTCCGCCCATCCCCACACCCTCCAGGAGGTGGTGGTCGACAGCCATGCCACCGAGTGGTACCTGCCCGTTCCCCTCTCCGACCGCGACTACCGGGTCGAGCTCGGCTACCGCAAGGGCGGTGGCGGCGGCTGGATCTCCCTGGCCTTCTCCTCCGTCGCCCGGGTGCCCTCGCTGCATCCCTCCGAGCAGATCCTCGACCAGTTCGTCCCCTTCTCCCTCGACACCTTCCCCTCCGCCTCCGCCAGCCTGCCCACCCCCGCCGAAGCGGTGGATTCGGGTCTGCACGAGCGGCTCTACCAGAGCGCGACCAGCCAGTGGCGCCGTCTGGGCCGCGGGTCGGAGGCCTTCCACGAGATCGATTCCGCCGCCGGCCTCGAGGGCGGTGGTGCGTTCTCCGCCTCCGGCGCCGGCCCCTGGGCCTCGGGCCGCAGCGCCTCCGGCATCGGTGGGGTGGCCCCCCGCCAGCGCTCCTTCTGGCTGGTGGCCGATGCCGAGCTGATCGTCTACGGCGCCACCGATCCGGCGGCCCGCCTCAGCATCGGCGGTGAGGAGGTGCCCCTCTCGGCCGACGGCACCTTCCGGGTGCAGGTGCCCTTCCGCGACGGCCAGCAGCTCTACCCGATCGAGGCCCTGGCGGCCGATGGCGAGCAGAAGCGCAGCATCACCATGGAGTTCCGCCGCTCCACCCCCGAAGACAACAGCAACCCCGCCAGCCAGGCCGTCGCCGAGTGGTTCTGATGGAGAACACCGCCACCGGCTCCAACCGCGGCCTGCTCAAGGCGGTCGTGGCCTTCACCCCCCTGGCCGGCTCGATCCTGTTCCCGCTGGTGGTGCCGATCCTGATGCTGCGGGTCAGCATCTCGGCCGGTGTGATCGCCGCGGTGGTGATCGGCAGCCTCTGGTTCGCCGTCATGTTGCGCACCTCGGAGATGCCCGGCCACCACTGAGGTCCGGAAGGCCCGCTGGGTCCGCGCCGCGCATTGGGCACACCCGGAGCGAGGCACCAGCAGGCTTTTTTCCAGCTGGATGGCCCTGTCCCCCGCCGGGAAGGCTGAAGGAGCGGAACCCACCGCCCCCTCCCGCCCGTGGACCCACTCGCGCTCCTTTCCCGCCTCCGGCCGGCCCAGCGGCCCCTGCTCGCCCTGGCCATGGCCGGCCTGCTCGGGGGCTGCGGCCCCGCACCTGCGGCCCTGAGCGGCGGCGCCCCCCGGGCCCTGCCCCTGCCGCCGGGCATCCGGGTGGCCTTCAACCACCGCGGCGACAGCCGCTACCGCAGCCCAATCAGCGGCCAGTGGCGCCAGGGGGATGACCTGGAGGCCCTGCTGCTGGAGAGCATCCGCGAGGCCCGCGTCGAGATCCTGGTGGCGGTGCAGGAGCTCTCCCTGCCGGCGGTGGCCGAAGCCCTGGCGGAACGGCACCGCCGCGGGGTGCGGGTGCGGGTGGTGCTGGAGAACCTCTACAGCACCCCCTGGAGCCAGCAGCATCCCGTCGATCTGCCGCCCCACCAGCGCCAGCGCCAGCAGCAGCTGGCCGCCCTCGGCCAGGGGGACGCCGTCGCCGTGCTGCAGCGGGCGGGGGTGCCCCTGCTCGACGACACCGCCGACGGCAGCCGCGGCAGCGGCCTGATGCACCACAAGTTCCTTGTCGTCGACGGCCGGGCGGTGGTGACCGGCTCGGCCAACTTCAGCCCCTCCTGCATCCATGGTGATGCGGGCGCACCCAGCACCCGCGGCAACGTCAACCACCTGCTGCGCTTCGACAGCCCCGCCCTGGCCGGGGTGTTCGCCGCCGAATTCGCCCGGCTCTGGGGCGATGGCCCCGGCGGCCGGCCCGACAGCCGCTTCGGCATCGCCAAGCAGGGCGGCGGCGCCCAGGTGGTCGATGTGGCGGGCACGCCGGTGGAGGTGCTCTTCTCCCCCCACCGCCGGAGCGACCCCAACCACGGCCTGGCCTGGCTGGAGAGCCGGCTGGCCGGCGCCGGCCGGCGCCTCGATCTGGCCCTGTTCGTCTTCTCGGGCCAGAACCTCGCCGACCGGCTCCAGGAGCTGCATGGGCGGGGCGTGAAGCTGCGCCTGCTGGCGGATCCGGGCTTCGCCAACCGGGCCTTCAGCGAGACCCTCGACCTGCTGGGCGTGACCCTTCCCGACCAGGACTGCCGCATCGAAGCGGACAACCGGGCCTGGAGCGCGCCCCTCGAAGGGGTGGGCACACCCCGGCTGGCGGCCGGCGACAAGCTGCACCACAAGTTCGCCGTGATCGACGGCAGGGCCGTGATCACCGGCAGCTTCAACTGGAGCCCAAGCGCCGCCTTCCAGAACGACGAGACCCTGCTGCTGATCCGCTCTCCCCTGCTGGCCCGTCACTTCGAGGTGGAGGTGGACCGCCTCTGGCGCGGGGCCGAACTGGGCATCGGCGGTCGGCTCGCCCGCCGCATGGAGCAGCGGCGGCGCAGCTGCGGCAGCGGACGGGAACGGCCCTCTGCTCCCGGTGGGGCGGCGATGGCGACGCCGTCTACGATTCGGTAACGCATAGCACAAGATTCATGGACCCGGTGTCCACCTCCGTCGCCACCCCCAGCCCCGTCTCCACCGCCAGCTCCCGGGAGGTCACCCCGCGCCTGGACGCCATCAACCTGATGCTGCGGGACCTGCACACCCGCCACGACGAGATCCGCCACCGGGCCGCCTTCCGGGGCTGCACCAGTGAGCTGCTGACCCTGCAGCAGGAACTGGTCGACTACCTGCTCAGCAAGAAGAACTCCCTGCAGGGGGCGGACACCGCCAGCCCCGAGGAAGGCCTCAACTACAACTCCTTCACCTGAGCGCCCCGCCCAGAGCCCCTGGCGGCCGGGTGCTGGTGGTGGGGGCCGGCCCCGCCGGCGCCAGCCTGGCCCTGCTCCTGGCCCGCCGCGGCCTGCCGGTCGACCTGATCGATGCCACCGGCCGTGGCGGCCGGCCGTTCCGCGGCGAGGGGCTGATGCCCAGCGGTCTGGCCGCCCTGGCCGCCATGGGCCTCGAGCCGTTGCCGTCGGCGGTGCGGCAGCGGCCCCTGACGGCCTGGAGCTTCTTCCTCGACGGCCAGGCCCTGTTCGAGGCGGCCGAGCCCATGGGCAGCGCCGCCCCCTGCACCCTGATCGACCAGGACTCCCTGCTCACCGAACTGCTCGAGCAGGCAGGCCGCCAGCCGGGCTTCCGCTTCCACCCGGGCCAGGCCGCTGGCGATCTGCTGCTGCGGGACGGCCGCGTCGCCGGCGTGCGCCTGGCGGACGGCGCTTCCCTGGAGGCGGCGCTGGTGGTGGCCTGCGACGGCCGGGATTCGCTGCTGCGCCGCAAGGGCGGCCTGGAACTGGAGAGCGCCCCCAGCCCCCTCGACGTGCTCTGGTTCCGGCTGGAGGCCCCGGGGGCCGAGGGGGTGCTGGAGTGGCTGGCCGGCCGCTTCGTGACGGTGGTGGGCGCCTCGGGCAGCTATGCCCTGTTCCCCTCGGCCCGCGGCGGTGTCCAACTGGGCTGGGCGATCGCGCCGGAGCCGCCGCCGGCGCCCACGCCGGCCGGCCCCGGCGCCTGGGTGGAGCTCTGGGCCGGCGACGCCCCCGAGGACCTGGCCCGGCGTCTGAGGGCGCTGCCGGCGACGGCCGTCCAGGGACCGGTGCGGCTGCCGGTACGGGTGGGGTTCTGCCCCCGCTGGCAGCGGCCCGGCCTGCTGCTGCTCGGTGATGCCGCCCACCCGATGAGCCCGCTGCGGGCCCAGGGGATCAACATGGCCCTGCGCGATGCCCTGGTGGCCGCACGGCACCTGGGCCCCGCCCTGCTGGAAGGGGAGCCCGGGGCCATCGATGCGGCGGCGGCGGCGGTCGTCGCCGAACGGCAACCGGAGATCCGGCGGATCCAGGCGCTGCAGGAGCAGGAGGCCCGGCGGGCCGAGCTGCTGCGCCGCCGGCACCGCCTGCGGGGCCTCCTGGCCCGCACCGCCCGCTGGAGCGGCCCGTTGCTGGCCCGCCGCTGGCTGGCCTCCCAGCAGCCGCTGCGCGACGGCATCGCGGCGATCGCCAAGGATCCCGGGGCGGCGGCCATGATTGGGTGACCTCCCCGCCCCCCATGGACCGGTCCCCTCACGCCACCTCCCCGGCCCCGCGCCGCCTCGGAGCGGCCCTGCCGCACCTGGCCCTGCTGGCGAGCCTGCCCCTGGCGGGGGCGTCACCGCTGCGGGCCGCCCCGGAGCCGCCCCCCTTTCCCCCTTCCTCCGAGTTCCGCTCCCTGCAGCTGATCACGCAGGCCTGCAGCCGCGAGAACACGGCCGAATCCTGCGACAAGGCCCGCAGCCTGGCCAACCCCCTGCTGGACCATCCGCGTCTGCCGGCCAGCTGCAAGGACGTGCTCTGGACCATCCGTCAGCGGTCGGTGGTGGCCACCAGCAACAGCTTCGAACGACGCGAACCGATCGACCGCGCCGCCCGCAGCCTCACGGCCGTCTGCCGCCTGCAACTGCCGGTGGCCAAGCCGGCGGAAAATGCCGCCCCAAGGCAGGGGGGCATCAACCTGATCAATCCCAATCAAAACTGAAGCGCTGACCGGGCAGCAGTTGCTGCAGCTCCTGGGTCAGCTCCGCCATCATCTGGCGGCTCACATCGGGATGCTCGCGCAGCTCCTTCACCAGATCCGCCACATCGGTGCTGGTGAGGCCATGGCTGCTGATCCTCGCGTCCACGCGCTGGCGGAACTGCTCCAGCAGCTGGGCCTGCTGGGGAGACAGGGGGCCGTCATCCAAGGGGTGCTGAACTTCCATGGTGGGGCTGGGTCAGGGCTGGGGCTGGGCCGGCTCCGGGCTCCCGGAGGCAGCCGCCGGTGGGGGACCGCCATCGATCAGGGTCAGCAGCCGGGTCGCCGTCTCCCGCATGAAGGCCAGGCTCATGGGGGTGACGACGGCGGCCTTGTCGGCCAGCTGGCAGAGGGGGTTGCGCTCACCCTTGGCCTCACAGCTGCTCGAGAGCCCGAGCAGGGCATTGGTGAGCTTGCCCCGCAGACAGGTTTCCTTACCCGCCCCGGCCAGCACCGCCTCGGCGGCGGTGTGGGTGCGGCTCACCGCTTCGGGATAGGGGAGGGCCTTCGGGGCACCCATGACCGCCCCCCGCGCCGAGATCGGGTGGAGCACCACCGCGCCGGCGGTGGCGGCGACGACTGCGCAGCTGGCCACGGCCATGCGCAGGGCGGTGGCCATGGGCAGGGCGGTGGGAAGCGACCGTGGCGCCATGGGTGGGGTGGCAGTTCCATCCACGCTAGCCAGACCTGTCCCAGCCACCAGCAACGTCTGGACCGCCAGAAACGCCTGGACCCCCAGCAGCAGCAGGACCGCCCGAATCGGCGGAGGTAGCTTGGGGCTCCCCCGAGCACCAGGACGCCGGCCATGGCGATGACGACCGAGCTGCGTCAGGTGGCGCTGGAGCGACCCTTCGACGACCAGAAGCCCGGCACCTCCGGCCTGCGCAAGAGCACCCGTCAGTTCCAGACCCCCCACTACCTGGAGAGCTTCATCGAGGCCTCCCTGCGGGTGGTGCCCGGCATCGCCGGCGGCACCCTGGTGGTCGGCGGCGACGGCCGCTACGGCAACCTCGCGGCGATCAGCGTCATCGCCCGCATGGCCGCGGCCCATGGCGTCAGCCGCCTGATCACCACCACCGGCGGCATCCTCTCCACCCCGGCCGCCTCCCACCTGATCCGCAGCCACGGCGCCGTGGCCGGGATCATCCTTTCGGCCAGCCACAACCCGGGCGGCCTCGACGGCGACTTCGGCGTCAAGATCAACGGCGCCAATGGCGGTCCGGCGCCGGAGTCGGTCACCGACGCCATCCATGCCGCCACCCTCAGCCTGGAGGGCTACCGCATCCTCGACGCCGACGCCCTGAACCTGGAGGTCCCCGGAACGGCGACCATCGGCGCCATGGCGGTGGAGGTGATCGACGGCGTCGACGACTACGTGGCGCTGATGCAGAAGCTGTTCGACTTCGACCGCATCGCCGCCCTGCTGCGGGGCGACTTCCGCGTCGCCTTCGATGCCATGCATGCGGTCACCGGCCCCTACGCCAGCCGCCTGTTCGAGGGGCTGCTGGGGGCCCCGGCCGGCACGGTGCGCAACGGCGTGCCCCTGGCGGACTTCGGCGGCGGCCACCCCGACCCCAACCTCACCTACGCCCACGAGCTGGCCGACCTGCTGCTGGCCGGCGGTGCCTACGACTTCGGCGCCGCCTGCGACGGGGACGGCGACCGCAACATGATCCTGGGGCGGCACTGCTTCGTGAATCCCAGCGACAGCCTGGCCGTGCTCACCGCCAACGCCACCCTGGCCCCCGGCTACGCGGACGGCCTGGCCGGCGTGGCCCGCTCGATGCCCACCAGCGCCGCCGCGGACGTGGTGGCCGCCGAGCTGGGCATCCCCTGCTTCGAGACGCCCACGGGCTGGAAGTTCTTCGGCAACCTGCTCGATGCCGGCCGGATCACCCTCTGCGGCGAGGAGAGCTTCGGCACCGGCAGCAACCACATCCGCGAGAAGGACGGTCTCTGGGCGGTGCTGTTCTGGCTGCAGATCCTGGCGGTGCGCGGCTGCTCGGTGGCGGAGGTGATGGCGGGCCACTGGGGCCGCTTCGGCCGCCACTACTACTCGCGCCACGACTACGAGGCCGTGGCCAGCGAAGCCGCCCACGGCCTCTACGACCGCATCTCCGGGATGCTCACCGCCCTGCCGGGCCAGGGTTTCGCCGGCCGCACGATCCGGGCCGCCGACGACTTCGGCTACACCGACCCGGTGGACGGCTCGATCAGCAAGGGCCAGGGCCTGCGGGTGCTCCTCGACGACGGCAGCCGTGTGGTGCTGCGGCTCTCGGGCACCGGCACCAAGGGCGCCACCCTGCGGGTGTACCTGGAAAGCTATGTGCCCCCCAGCGGTGCCCTTGACCTCGACCCCCAGCTGGCCCTGAAGGATCTGATCGATGCCATCGACGCCCTGGCCGAGATCCGGGTGCGCACCGGCATGGATCGCCCCACCGTGATCACCTGAGCGGCCAGGCTCCATGAGGCCCTGCGGCGCCACCCTTCCCTGGCTGATGACGGCCTGGGTCTGCGGTGCCGCCGGCCCCATGCGGGCCCAGGCGCTGCCGGAGCCGGCGTCCCAGGCCGGCATTGAGGCGCTGGAGGCCACCCGCTTCGCCCCCACCACCACCGTGAACCTGCAGATCAACGGCGTTCTGGGCGCCGTGCAGTACGGCGGCAGTGAAGTGGAGCAGGCCGGCAACAGTGCCGCCGGGGCGCCGCTGCTGAACGGGGTCAGCCTCAACCACGAGGCCCGCCTCACCATCGACACCAGCTTCACGGGCCAGGACCTGTTCCGGATCCGCCTGCGCAGCGGCGACTTCTCCCCCTCCGGCTTCTTCTCCAACCCGCCCACCCCCCTGAGCCGCCTCGATGTGGCCTTCCAGGAGCCGGCCTGTGGTGCCGGTGAGGAGGGGTGCTCCGGCCAGCTGGTGAGCATCAACCGGGCCTACCTGCAACTGCCCCTCAGCCCCGAGATCCGGCTCAGCGTCGGGCCCCGGATCATGCAGCTCGACATGCTCCCCGTCTGGCCCAGCGTCTACAACCAGTCGCCCATCCTCGATCTGTTCCAGTACGCCGGATCACCGGGCACCTACAGCAAGCGGCTCGGGGGCGGCTTCGGGGTCTGGTGGCAGCCCAGGGGCGACCTGCGGGGGCTGAGCCTGGGCTACGCCTACGTGGCCGGCCGGGCCGGGGGCAGCGAGCAGGGCGGCGGCCTGTTCTCCGGCTCCTCTTCCCAGACCAGCACCGTGCAGCTGGCCCTGAGCCGGCCCCAATGGAACATCACCGGGGCATGGAGCCTCAGCGGCCCCCAGGTGCGGCTGAGGGGCACCCCCCTGGCCAGCCAGCTGGCGGCCGGGGCCGCTGAAGGGAGCCTCAGCTCCTGGTCGCTGGCGGGCTACTGGCAGCCCCGCCGCTCCGGCTGGCTGCCCTCGATCAGCGCCGGCTGGGGGCAGGACACGTTCCGCTTCGGCTCCTACCCGGTGGCGGGCCTGTCGGGGGTGCGCAGCCGCTCCTGGTACACCGGCCTGGTCTGGAGCGATGTGCTGGGGGTGGGCAACAGCCTGGGCTTTGCCGTCGGCTCGCCGGCCCACGTGGGCGCGATCCAGACGCCGGTGCCGGTGGGCATCGACGACCGGGGTCTGGCCATGGAGCTCTACTACCGGATCCAGATCAGCGACGATCTCTCCCTGACACCGGCGGTGTTCTGGCTGAGCCGGCCCCGCGGCGCCCTCACCGGCAGCCCGGATCTGTCGCAGGCCCTGCCGTTTCCCCCGGCCTCCGGAGAAAGCAGCCTGGGAGTTTGGGCCGGGCTGATCCGCACGACGCTGCGCTTCTGAGCCCGCCGCGGCCGTCCGACGGGGCCCGCCGTGTCAACCGAACCAGTTGAGGAAGCGCTGGATCACCACGGCGTTGCTGATGTCCACGAAGAAGCCCGACACCAGCGGCACGATGATGAAGGCCCGGCGGGCGGGACCGTAGGTCTGGGCCACCGCCGACATGTTGGCCATGGCCGTGGGGGTGGCCCCCAGGGAGATGCCCCCGAAGCCGGCGCAGATCACGGCGGCCTCGTAATCGCGGCCCATCACCTTGAACACCACGAACAGGGCGAACAGGAAGGACACCACGAACTGGGCGGCGAGGATGGCCAGGATGGGGCCCGCCAGGGAGGCGATGGTCCAGAGCTGCAGGCTCATCAGGGACATCGTCAGGAAGATGCCCAGGGCGATGTCCGAGACGATGGCCAGGGAGCGGGGGGCGGCCAGGCAGCGGATCGGCAGCAGCCGCGGCACGGTGTTGGTGAGGAAGATCGCCGCGAACAGGCAGCAGACGAACAGGGGCAGGTCGCTGCCGGCGGCCTTCAGCGCCTCATGCAGCAGCTCACCGAGGCCCAGGCTGACGTTGAGCCAGAAGAGGGTGCCCAGCAGGCTGAAGTAGGTCACCGGCTCCATGGCCCCGTCCGGGCCGTCGCCCTCCACGGCAGAGGAGGAGGCCGAAGAGGCGGCGGCAGCGGCCTGCGGCGTCTTGAGCCGGTGGCGGCGGATGAGGATCCGGGCGATCGGCCCGCCCATCAGCGAGGCCAGCACCAGACCGAACGTCGCGCAGGCGATGCCGATCTCGAGGGCATTGCTGATGCCGTGGCTCTCGGCGAAGCGCGGCGCCCAGGCGATCGCCGTGCCGTGGCCCCCCAGCAGGGACACCGACCCCCCCAGCAGGCCCACCAGGGGATTCAGCCCCAGCAGTGCCGCCATGCCGATCCCGGTGAGGTTCTGCAGGATCATGTAACCCACCGTGGTGCCCACCAGGATCAGCAGGGGCCAGCCACCCGATAGCAGGGTCTTGATGTCGGCATTGAGGCCGATGGCCGCAAAGAAATAGAGCAGCAGAAAATCCCGCGTCTGCAGGTTGAAACCGATCTCCGTACCGTTGATGGCATGGATCAGGGCCAGCAGAAGACAGACGAGCAGCCCACTGGTGACCGGCTCAGGAATGTTGAAGTCCCGCAGAAAGGCCACCTTGCGGTTCAGCCAGCGACCGATCGCCAGCACCACGATGGCAATGTTGAAGGTCGCGAAGCTCTCGAACTGCATGGCTTGGGGTGATCAGTGGAAGGGCTTCAGGTACAGCCCTGAACGGAGATCCGATAGCTGAAGCCAAGGGCCGCCGGTGTGGTGGAGGAGCCCACCCGGAAGTTCATCAACCGGGTGCGCTTGCCGGGAACGGCCTGGAAGGGACCGAACATCCGGCCCGTGCCGGGTTCGAACGTCGGGGTTTCGTTGACCACCTGCAGGCTGCTGCCGTCGGTGAAGACCATGAAGCCCGACACCGGGAAACTGGCCCGCTCGGTGGAGGCCGATGTGAAGAAGAAGCGATAACTGCGGAAATCTCGATCCACGACGAAGTCGGTGTTCCAGTTGGTGCGGCCCACCAGCCGATCCGGCCCGATCCGCTTCGAGACCACCGGATTGCCGCCGCCCCCCAGGGGCATCAGAAAGCGACAGCTGGCCTGGGCGGCAGGAACGCTGGTGGCCATCGTGGCGGCCAGGGCGACAGCGGCGGGGACGACGGCGGAACGAAGGAACACCATGGGCACGGGGGGCAGCGGCCGACGTTCAAGCATGGCGTACGCACGAGCCTGCGCCAGGCCACGGAGCCCAGGGGCGATCAGGGGCTCCCCTCGGGCCTGGACGCGAACAGATTCAGGCCCAGCCGCTCGGAGAGAAACCGTGCCGTGAGCTGGCCGCGCACACTGTTGCCCGCCTCATCCAAGGGGGGTGAATAGGTGGCCAGCCCCCCCTTCCCGGGCGCCACCGTGATCATGCCGCCGGCCACGCCGCTCTTGCCGGGCAGGCCGGTGGCGTAGAGCCAGTCGCCGGAGGTTTCGTACAGCCCGGCCGTCACCATCACCGCCAGCACGTGCTGGCAGTGGATGGCATCGATCACCTGCTCCCCGGTGACGGGCTGGCGACCGCCGTTGGCCAGGGTGGCGGCCATCACCGCCAGGTCGGCGGCGGTGACGCTGAGAGAACACTGGCGGGTGTAGAGCTCGGTGGCCTCGTCGGGATCCCACCAGATGCGGTCATGGTCGCTGAGCAACGTCGCCAGGCCGGCGTTGCGCCGATTGGTGGCCAGCTCCGAGGCGCAGACCTCGGCATCGATCTCCAGCCGCCGGCCGGCGAAGCGGGAGAAGCCGTCCTGGATGAAGGCCCACTTCGCCTCGCTGCTGGCGCCGGGCGCCAGGCTGGTGGCCGCGATCGCCCCGGCATTCACCATCGGATTGGAGAGGCCGTCGCCGCTGCGCTCCACCGCCAGCACGGAATTGAAGGGCAGGCCGGTGCTGTTGACGCCGAGCTTCTCGCGGGCTTCCTCCTCGCCGATCGCCTGGCAGATCAGGGCGAACAGGAACGGCTTGGAGATGCTCTGGATGCTGAAGGCCACCCGGGCCTCGCCCGCCTCGAACAGGGCCCCGCCGCTGCTGGAGACGCAGAGGCCGAAATGGTCGGGAGCCGCCGCCGCCAGGGCGGGGATGTAGTCGGCCACCTGGCCCTCGCCGACCGGCGCGAAGCGGCGATGGGCCTCCGCCACCAGCTCCTGCACCACCTCGGCGGTGGGCAGGTGACCGTTGGACACCCATTCGGACACGGACCACATGGCGGGAAGCGGGTTCAGGTTGGCGAAGCCTGCTCCCAGGGGAAGCTCGGCAGGCGATGCAGCGCCTCCCGCTGGGCGTCGCTCCACGTCTCGACCATGGCGGCCAGTTCCGGCGCGTCGGCAGCGAAGGTCAGCCGGTGGGCGATCGTCAGGGCGTCGGCGGGAAGGATGGCCAGCTCGAACGGGGGACCCACGGTGAGATTGGAGCGCTGGGTGAGCACCTCCGAGATCAGGCAGAGCCGGGCCGCGTCCTCCAGGGAGAGGTTGGTGTGGCCCACGTTATCGAGGGGTGGTTTGCCGTATTTCGTCTCGCCGATCTGCAGATAGGGCGTTTCGCGGGTGGCCATGATGGCGTTGCCCTGGGGATACACCAGATAGAGGCCGTGGGGCTCCCCGGCGATCTGGCCGCCCAGCAGGAACGAGGCCCCGGCACTGGACCCGGCCTGCTGCAGGGCCGGGCCGTTCTCCTGCTGCACCGCCACGCTCACCCGGCCGATGTAGGCGGCCGCTTCGAACAGATAATCGCAGGAACGCAGATCCCCCGTCCCGCTGGCAGAGTCCTCGGCGGGCCGGTCGAGATCACGCCGGATCCAGCTGACCACGGCCTGGGTGGTGGCCAGATTGCCGGCGGCAAGCAGCACGAACAGCCGATCGGACGCCGGCTGGAAGACATACATCTTGCTGTAGCTCGAAATATAATCAACCCCTGCATTCGTGCGGGAATCGGAGGCCATGACCAGGCCCTTCTCCAGCCAGTAGCCGATGCAGTACGTCACCTTTGTTGGCCGCCGATGCACGCCGCTGAGGCTAGCCCACAGGTCCTGAGTGAGGGCGGGGAAGACACCGGAACCCCACACCACCCGGCCCTCAGGGGGCCGCAGGTGGGGCCACCGCCGGACCGGTCGGGTCGGTGACGTTGGCGCAGACGTCCAGGACGATCTGCTGACCCAGCGACCGCCCCAGCGGCACGGTCCAGGCCTCCCAGGCCCCGTTGACCAACCAGGCCTGGCGAAGGCTGCTGCAGTGCACCGCCACCGCCGTCGCCTGGGCCCGGGTCGGCCCCACGTCCGCCTGGGTGGGCTGCACCAGGGTGACCCGCACCCCGCCCGGATGGAGCTTCCAGCCGCCCCAGTCGACGAGGGTGTTGCCGTAGAAGCGCCAGCGGACGGCCTCGCCCGGCTTCGGCGACAGGGGCGAAGGGGGCGCGGTGGGGGCCGGAGCCGTCACGGCCGGGGGTGTGGTCGGGGCCGGTGAGGCGGTGGCCGCAGGCGACGGCGTGGCGGGGGCCGCCGGCTTCGCGGTGGGCGTTGGCTTCGCGGTGGGCGTTGGCTTGGTCGTGGTGGTGGGCTTGGCGGTGGTCGTTGGTTTGGCGGTTGAGGGGGGCTTCGCGGTTGAGGGGGGCTTCGCGGTGGGTTTGGCCGTGGCCGCCGCAGTGGCCGGGGGCAGCTTCAGCCAGGCACCCACCTTGAGCTGGTCGGGATTGAGCCCGGGGTTGGCCTTCTGAACATCCGCCACGGTGGTGTGGTGGCGGGCCGCCAGGAGAGCCAGGGTGTCCCCGGCACGCACCTGCACGAGCCCCTTCGAAGGCGGCAGTTTCAGCTGCTGGCCGATCTGCAGCTCCTCGGGCTTGGTGATCCTGTTCAGACGCATCAACTCCTGCACGCTCACCCCATAGCGGGCGGCGATGGCCTCCAGCGTGTCGCCCTGGACGACCTTCACGCTGCGGGCCGGCGGGGGCCCCTGGCTGAAGGCCACGGGGCTGAAGCCAAGGCCGCTGAAGGAGAGAAAAAGGGCGGCAAGAACAGCCCCGGTCGCCGTTGCCTGTCGACCCATGATTCCCTCACTTCCTGCACAAGAAAGCTACCAGAAGCGGACACCATCCCAGAGTCAGCACATTCGCGACCCTGCAGATCGTGGCCCCGACCGTTGAACGCAACGTCGCAACATGTCATCAAGCAGGCATAGAAAAGCCCGACGACGTCCCGCTGATCAGCGGCCCCTCAACCGCAGGACTTCAAGGCGCCGCCGCAGCCATCAGGAAGGGCGGCGACGCCGACGGCGGGGCGCCCGCCGCGCTCGCCTGCGGCAGCCCCTGCCGGCCTGCGGGGCCACCGATCAAGGAGGCCAGGGCCAGGGCACCGTCGATCACCACCAGCACGGCCCAGACGAGCAACAGCAGCAGCTCCGCCAGGGCTGTCCGCTCCGGGACCGGGCGGGGTGGCACGGGCGCCGGCGGCTCCTTGGACAGCACCGGCACCACAGAAACGACTGGCTCCAGGGGCAGCGTTAGCGCCAGCGCAGGCTCCGTGAGCTCCGGCAACCCCCTCTGAGGCTCCGCGACCTCCGGCTCCAGCAGCTCCGGCGTGGCGATCACCGTGACGGCGACCTCGCTCACCGGGGGCAGCGGGGCGGGTTCAGCCATCGCCGACACGACGGGCACGGCCATCACAGCGGACCGGACAGGCACGGGGCTCGCCAGCTCGGGACGGACCTGAAACAGCAGGGCCGTGGGCGGCTCGCCGGGCACCGGCCAGGGCGGGCGAGAGGACCGACGGCCCCTGATCTTCGCCTGCTGCTCCCGCAGCCGTTCGGCAAGCGTGGGCAGCATCGAATCGTTCCTCAATCTCCTGTAACGATCCTCACGGTCTGGCCCGGCCACCGCAATGGGCCCGCCGGTGCCATCCATGATTCGTCACAACGAGCCGCTGGGCTGGTCCCGGGCGGCGGCCAGATCCTCCCCATCGGCGTCGGACTCCCCGAACCAGCGGGCCTCCAACGCCTTGACCACCACATAGAAGGGGGGCACCACCCCCAGTGACAGCACGGTGGCGACCAGCAGACCGCCGAAGATCACCGTCCCGAGGGACTGCTGGCTGTTGGCCCCCGCCGTGGTGGCCACCACCAGGGGCAGGAAGCCGGCCAGGGCGGCGATGGCCGTCATCAGGATCGGCCGCAGCCGGGACTCGGCCGAGGCGATGGCGGCCTCGGCGGCGGTCATGCCCTCCTTCATGTGCTGCTCGGCCACCTCGACGATCAGGATCCCGTTCTTGGCCGCCAGCCCGATCAGGGTCACCAGACCCACCTGGGCATAGATGTTGAGGTCGATCGAACGCAGCGCCAGGAACACCAGGGCGCCGAGCATGGCCAGGGGCACGGTCATCAGGATGATCACCGGCGTCACGTAGCTCTCGTACTGGGCCGAGAGCACCAGGTAGACCACCAGGATCCCCAGGCCGAACACCAGCACACTGGCGTTGCCGGCCGACAGCTGCAGGGCGGCCAGACCGGTGAAGGCATAGCCGATGTTGTTGAACTCCTGGGCGTGGAACAGGTCCTGGATCAGCGTCAGGGCCTGGCCGGAACTCTTGCCGACCGCCTCGGCCCCCTGGATCAGGATGGTGCGATAGAGGTTGAAGTGGCTGATCACCGGCGGCGCGCTGGTGAGCTCCGCGCTGGCGAATTCCGACACCTGGACCAGCTTGTCGTCCCTGCTGCGCACGTAGAAGCTGAGGACATCCTCCAGGGATTTGCGGTTCTCGGCCGCCGCCTGCACATAGATGTTCCTGACCTGGCCGCTCTCGTAGGTGAGGCCCGAATAGTTGCTGCCCGCCAGCACGGCGATGGTCTGCATCGCCTGCTGGAAGTCGATGTTGAGGGCCCCCACGATCGAGCGGTCGATCTTCAGGCCGAACGCAGGAGCACTGGGGATGAACTGCGTGTAAAGGGTGGAGAAGCCGCCGCTGGCCGTGCCCGCCTGGATCAGCTGCTTGGCCTGATCATCGAGCTGGTTGAAGGTGAAGGCCCCGTTGCTGAGGTCGTTGAACTGGAAGTAGAAGCCCCCCTGGGCCGAGAAGCCCGGAATCGCCGGCGGCTGGGCCGCCACCGCCATGCCGGAGCTGATCTGGCTGAGCTTGGCGTTGAGCCGGTTGATGATCGCCGGGGCCTTCTGGTCGGTGCCACTGCGCTCCTCCAGGGGCTTGAAGCCGAAGAAGAACACCCCCTGATCGGGGCTGGCGCCGTTGAAGCCATAGCCGCTCACCACCGAACCGGCGATGATCTCCTCTTCGGCATTGAGCACCTTGGCCACCTCCAGGGCGGTGCCCTGGGTCTGGCTGAGGGAGGCACCGTTCTGGAGCTGGAAGATGCCCATGCCGTAGCCCTGGTCCTCCTCGGGGATGAAGGCGGAGGGGAGGGCGGTGAAGGCGAACAGGGTGAGGGCGATGCCCCCGCCCAGACCCACCAGGATCCAGCGGCGACGGGCGATCAGGGCCCCCACCATCGCGGCGTAGCCACCCTCGAGGCGCGTGAAGAAGGCGTTGAAGCGGGTGAAGATCCAGACCAGATTGGCGCCGGCGAGCACACCGCCGACCACGCCGATCACGTAGGTGATGCTGCCGAAGGAGGCGGCGCTGAAGCGGCCGAAGGCCAGGCCCACCACCACTCCGCCGATGATCCCCACAAGCCGGCCCGGGGGCGCTGATTTCTGGCTCCTCAGCAGCAGGGCCGAGAGCATGGGCGAGAAGGTGAGCGCGTTGAAGGCGGAGATCGCGATCGAGAAGGCGATGGTGAGGGCGAACTGGCGGTAGATGATGCCGATGCCACCCGGGTAGAAGGCCACCGGCACGAACACCGCCATCAGCACCAGGGCCGTGGCCACCAGGGCACCGAACAGCTCCCCCATGCATTCCATGGCGGCCTGGCGGGGACGCATCCCCTTCTCCAGGTTCTTCTCCACCGCCTCGATCACCACGATGGCGTCATCCACCACCAGACCGGTGGCCAGCACCAGGCCCAGCAGGGTGAGCTGGTTGATCGAGAAACCGAAGATCTTCACGAAGGCAAAGGTGCCGATCAGGGAGATCGGAATCGCCAGACTCGGCACCACCGTGGCCCGCCAGTCCTGCAGGAACAGGAACAGGATCAGCAGCACCAGCACAATGGCCAGCCCGAGGGCATCCACCACCCCCTCCACGGCCGACTCGATGAACTGGCCGATGTTGTAGATCTCGAACACCTTGACGCCGGGGGGGACGCTCTGGGTGAACTGGTTCATCACCTGCACCACCTGATTCGAGACGTCGAGGGCGTTGCTCTCGGGGGTCTGGAAGACGGCGACCGTGATCGAGGGGTGGCCTTCGATGCTCACCGCCTGCTGGGCGAAGGTGTTGGTGCCGTAGGTGGCTTCGCCGACATCCTTGAGGCGCAGCAGGTTGCCGGTGGAGGTGCGACCGACGATCAGGTTGTTGAGCTCCTCGACGGACACCAGGTTGCCGTTGTTCTCCACCAGGATCGGATAGGCGAACTTCTGGTTGCCCGAGGCCGGCGGCCCGCCCACCAGACCTCCGATCGCCACGGTGTTCTGGCTGGCCACCGCATTGACCACCTGATCGGCGGTGAGGTTGTTGGCGGAGAGCTTGGTGGCATCGACAAACAACCAGAAGGCCGGATTGCTGCCACCCAGCAGGTTGACGGTGGCCACGCCGGGCACCCGCTCCAGCTGGAAGTAAAGATTCTGATAAATGAGGCCGTTGAGGTAGGAGGCGTCAAACTGCCCTTCCGTCGAGGTGACCTGATAGGCCAGCAGAATCGACGGGGTGCTCTGCATCACCGAAACCCCGGTGGCCTGCACCTGCTGCGGCAGCTGGGGCATTGCCAGGGAGACGCGGTTCTGCACGTTCACCTGGTCGATGTTGATATCGGTGCCTTCGTTGAAATAGACCTGAATCGTACTCGTACCAGACATGTTGCTGGTGGAGGAGATATAATTCGCGCCCGGAACGCCGTTGATCTGCTGCTCAATCGGGTTGGTCACCGCCTGCTCGGTGACCAGGGAATTGGCACCTCCGTAGTTGGAGGTCACCTGGATCAGAGGTGGGGCAATGTTCGGGAGGTTCTCGATCGACAGCGTAGGGATGGCGATCAGGCCAACCAGCACGATCAGGATGCTGCAGACGGTGGTCAGAACCGGCCGCTTGATGAAGTTATCGGAGAACGACATCGGAGTTCAGCTCGCCGCCGGGGCAGGGCCAGAGGCCGGGGCCCGCCGCACCGGCATGCCGGAGCGGAGCAGGGCCGTGTTGCTCACCACCACCTCATCACCCTTGGTCAGGCCGGAGAGCACCGGATAGGCGTTGTTCTGCAGCTTGCCCAGCTTCACCGCCGTCTGGACCACCACCGGCGTGGTGCCGGGCAGCTTCTCCAGTTTCTGCTTCTGGGCGGGCAGCAGCTGATCGGAGGCCTTGATCTGGGGCAGGACCGTGGAGAGGGGCAACACCCGATACACGAACGGCTGCTGGGCCTGCATCATCACCGCCTCCACCGGCACCGCCAGCTGGTCACTGGTGCCGGTGATGATGCGATTGCGCACGTACTGCCCGGTCTTCAGCACCCCCGTGAGATTGGGGAACTCCGCCTTCACCAGCACCGTGTTGGGCTGGCCCGAGGACTGGGTGGCATTGGCGAAGTAGGGGGAGACGAACACCACCCGGCCCACGCCCTTCACCGGTGGATTCCCCTGGCTCTCCACCTGTACCGGCTGGCCGATCTTCACCTGGCTGGACTGGGTGGCCGGCACATCCATCAGGGTCCAGAGGGAGGAGTTGTTGACGATTCCCGTGATCGCCTGGCCCTGGCGCACGTAATCCCCCAGCTTCACCGAATCGAGGTTGCCGATCTCTCCGTCGATCGGCGCGGTGACGAACTTGTACCCAAGGGTGGCGGCGCTGGAGCGGGCCTGGTCGCGGCTCTGGATCGCCTGGGTGATGTAGTAATCCCGGTCCTTGGTCGAGACGGCCCCCTGCTCGTTGAGGAAGACATAGCGCTCGGCGTTGACGCGATCCTTGATCGCCTCGGCCCGGTCGGAATCGAGGGTGGCCGACTCCTGCACGTTGTCGAGCACCAGGATCGGCTGGCCCGCCTTGACCTGCTGGCCCTCCCTGGCCAGGATCCGCACCACCCGGCCATCCGACTGGGGCCGCATCACCACGTTGGAGGTGGACTCGATGGTGCTGATCGTCTCGATGCCCGGGGTGAAGCGGAACTCCCCCACCGTCAGCGTCTGCACCACCAGGGGCGGCCTGGCCTCAGGGGCGGCGGAACCGCAGGCGGCCAGCAGCCACGTCAGGGGGAGGAGAGAAGGGAGAGCCTGCCAGCGCACCGGACCGGGTTCATACCACCGCAACGTACCGGAAAAGGCCGATCCGCCCCACTGGGCCGGAGCGCCATGCGGCCCCTCAGCGGCGCGGGCCTGACCCACCGCCCCGGCCATGGCGCCGGTGGTACTCCGGCTCCGGGTTGGATTCCTGCAGCTGGCGCACCGCCTCCACCGCCATGCCGGCCAGCACACCGAAGGCACCCAGCACCACGGTGCTCCAGAAGAGGGCCTGGGGGGTGATCCTCAGGGGGGTGTTGGCCACGATGGCCCGCAGGAACTGGGCGATGGCCAGCCCCACCACACCGGTGAGCATCCCGGCGCAGAGCACCCGCCGGCCGCTCAGCGGTGGGCAGGGGGCCGGCATCAGGACCCCATGCCGGGGGAGGCTTCGGCCTCGGCGGGCGCAGGTCCGGCGGTGAGCTGCTTGATGACGACGTAGAACACCGGCACCACGAACAGGGACAGCACGGTGGCCACGGCCAGGCCCCCGAACACCACCGTACCCAGGGAAGCCTGACTGCGGGCGCCGGCACCGCTGGCCAGCACCAGGGGGAGGAAGCCGAACAGGGAGGAGATGGCGGTCATCAGGATCGGCCGGAAGCGGGACTGGGCCGAGCCCCGCGCAGCTTCCAGAGCGGATTCACCCTCCTGCATGCGCTGGTTGGCGAGATCGACGATCAGGATGCCGTTCTTGGCCGCCAGGCCGATCAGCATCACCAGGCCCACCTGGGCATAGATGTTGAGCACCTCTCCCCGCAGGGCCAGGAAGGCCAGGGCCCCGAGCATGGCCGTCGGCACGGTCATCAGGATGATCAAGGGGTCGCTGTAGCTCTCGTACTGGGCCGAGAGCACCAGGTAGACGGCCAGGATGCCGAGGGCGAAGATCACGATCGCCAGGGCCCCTGCCGCCACCTCCTCCCGGGAGATGCCGGTCCAGTCGTAACCGACGCCGGTGGTGGAGAGGTTGTTGAAGAGGTCCTGGATGTCCTTGATCGCCTGCCCGGAGCTGCGGCCCGGCAGGGCGGACCCCTCCACCTTGATGGAGCGGAACAGGTTGAAGCGGGGAATCACCGACGGCCCCGTGGTCGATTCGACCGTGATGAACTCCGACAGGGGGATCTGGTCGCCGCTGGCATTGGGCACATAGAGGGACTTCAGCTGCTCCGGATTGGCGCGGTAGCGCTCATCGGCCTGGACGAAGATGCGGCGCACCCGGCCGGCATCGAAGGTGTCGTTGACATAGAAGGAGCCGATGTTGAAGCTGAAGGTCTGCATGGCCGTGCCGTAGTCGACCCCGAGGGCCGCCATGCGGTCCCGATCGACGGAGATCTGCAGCTGGGGGGCCTCCGGGGAGAACTGGGTGAACACCCGATCAAAGAGGCCGCTCTGGTTGGCCTTGCCGACCAGCTGGGTGGCCGCCGCGAAGAAATCGGCGGGCGACAGGGCACCACCGCTGCGGTTGAGCATCTGCATCTCGAAGCCGGCCCCGGTCCCGTACCCGGGGATGGCGGGGGGTTCGATGACGATGATGCGGGCCTCCTGAATCACGGAGAGCTTGCGGTTCAGCCTCCGGGTGATCGCCGCCACCGACTGCTCATCCGAGGTCCGATCGTCCCAGTTGCGGGTGCCGAAGAAGAAGAGCCCCCTGTTGGGGGCGTTGCCATCGAGGCTGGCGCCGCTGAACACCGCCGCCGTGCTGATGTCCTTCTCACTGCGCAGGATCTCGGCAACCCGTTGGTTGATGCGGCGCGTGGTCTCCAGGGAGGCCCCGTCGGGTGCCTGGACGATGCCGATGGCGTAGCCCTGGTCTTCGACGGGAACGAAGCCCGTCGGGATCGAGGTGAAGGCGAAGCCGGTGAGCACGATGCCGCCGGCCAGCAGGGCCATGATCAGCCGGCGCTTGCCCAGCACCCAGGCCAGCCCGGAGTGGTAGCGCCGCTCGACGCCCGCATAGATGACGTTGAAGCGGCGGAAGATGAACGGGGCACCCCAGCCGAGCACCCCGCCGATCAGCGTGTAGATCAGCACCTCCAGTGGGCTGTTCAGCTGCCCCAGCATCACGGCCGCGACGGCACCGCCGATGGCGAAGGGCAGCCGCAGGGGCAGTCGCGTCAGCAGATGCAGGGCGTAGCCGACCGCCGTGGCCAGCGCCAGAACGCCGAGGGCCACCAAGATGCCGCCGCCGCTGGCCAGCAGCCCGTAGACGAAACCGATGAACACACCGGAAATTGCGTAGGTGCGGCGGCTGGGCGGCTCACTGTCCCGGGCCAGTAACAGGGCCGAGAGCATCGGCGAGAAGGTGAGGGCGTTGAAGGTGGAGATCAGGATCGAGAAGATGATCGTCGCGGCGAACTGCTTGTAGATCGTTCCGGTCGCCCCGGGGAAGAACAGCACCGGCACGAACACCGCGAACAGCACCAGGGAGGTGGCGATCACCGCAGCGAACAGCTCGTCCATGGTGGACTTGGCGCTCTCCAGGGCCGTGAGGCCAGAAGCCTTCTTGGTGGAGGTGTCCTCGATCACGGTGATGGCGTCATCCACCACCAGCCCCGTGGCCAGCACCAGGCCGAACAGGGTGAGCTGGTTGAGGGTGAAACCGAAGGCCTTCACGAACATGAAGGTGCCCACCAGGGCCACCGGAATGGCGATGGCCGGCACAAGGGTGGCCTTCCAGTTCTGCAGGAACAGGAACAGGATCAGCACCACCAGCACCACCGCCTCCCGCAGGGCAGTGGTGACACCGTCGA
This sequence comes from Synechococcus sp. UW140, assembly GCA_943369455.1. Classification (GTDB taxonomy): domain Bacteria; phylum Cyanobacteriota; class Cyanobacteriia; order PCC-6307; family Cyanobiaceae; genus Cyanobium. Next base: position 29,321 of record CALRND020000009.1, on the reverse strand, counting down.
TCGAGGCCTCGACGAATTCGGTGTTGTCGTAGATCTTCTGGATCGTCATGCCCACCGGCATGGTTTCGCTGAATTCCTTGATCACCTCCTCCACACCACTCGAAACGTCGAGGGCGTTGCTGCCGGTGAGCTGGTAGATCGCCATGCCCACCGAAGGGACACCCCGCAGGTCGGTGGCCTCGATGTCGAAGGATTCACCACCGAGCGTCACCCGACCCACATCCCGCAGACGCACCAGGCCACCGTCGGCCGTGGAGCGCAGGATCATCGACCCGAATTCCTCGGTATTGCGCAGCCGCCCCTGCAGCTGCACCGTGAGGGTGAACTGCTGGCCCTCGGGGGAGGGCGCACCGCCGATGCGGCCCACCGGCACCAGCCGGTTCTGGCTGCGCAGGGCCGCCACCACGTCGGCGGCGGAGAGCTTGTTGGCGGCCAGTCGATCAGGATCGAGCCAGAGGCGGAAGGCCAGCTGCCGGTTGCCGAAGTAGGTGAGTTCACCGACACCGGGCACCCGCCGCACCGCATCGGTGAGGTTCTGATCCAGCAGGCCGCTGATGGTCTCGAGGCTGTATTGGTTCTTTGGATCTTCGCTGGTGAAGTTGTAGACGAGCAGGATCGAGTTCGAGGCCTTGTTCACCGTGATGCCGGATTGGCGCACCTCCTCCGGCAGGCTCGGCTGGGCCAGGGAGACCCGGTTCTGGACGTTCACCTGGTTGATGTCACCGTCGCTGCCGCTGGCGAAGGTGACGGAGATCGAGCTGGTGCCATCGGCCGCACTGGTGGAGGTGATGAACTCCATGTTCTGCACCCCGTTGATCTGCTGCTCGAGCACGCTGGTGACGCCCTGCTCGACGCTGACCGCATCAGCCCCCACGTAGCGGGAGGTAACCCGCACCGTGGGCGGGGCGATGTCCGGCAGGCTCTCGATCGGCAGCAACGGAATCGCGATCAGGCCGGCGATCACGATCAACAGGCTGCACACCGTGGTGAGCACCGGCCTGAGGATGAACGTGTTCGAAGGAGACATCAGGCTGGGCTCAGTTGACCTTGACGGGCGCGCCGTTGCGGAGGTTGATGAGGTTGGTGGTGATCACCCGGGTGCCGGGCTGGAGGCCCCTGAGCACCGGATAGCGGTTGTTCTGCAGGGGACCCAGCTGCACCGGCGTCTGCAGGGCGAAGCTGGTGCCGGCGGGGAGCTTGCGGGCTACGGCAAGGTCGGTGCGGCCGGGGCGCCGCTCCAGATCGGCCAGGCTGCCCACCTCGTAGACGAAGCTCTGGCCCGAGACCTGGGTGACGGCCGCGAACGGAACCGAGAGCTCCTGGCGGCTGTCGAGGATCAGGCGGGTGCGGGTACGCAACCCGGTGCGCAGGCCCCCACCCGGATTGGCGAACTCCGCCTTGGCCAGCAGGGACTGGGTCCCGGCCACCACGCCCGGATCGAGGGAGCCGACCACCCCCTGGGCCATCGGCTTGTTGGTGGCCGGATCCATGAGGATCACCGTCTGTCCGACCCGCAGGCGGCTGGAGAACACCGCCGGCACATCCACCCGGGCCATCAGCCGGTCGTTGCGAATGATCGTGGTGAAGGGATCGCCGGCGGCGATCACATCCCCCAGCTTCACCTGCACGTCGCCGACGATCCCGGCGATGGGCGCCTTGAGATCGCGGAAGGCGAGGTCGGCACGGCGCGCCACCAGGTCCTGTCGCGAGGAGAGGTAGCGCTGGCGGAACTCGTCCCGCTGGAAGGCGCTGGCGGCCCCCTGCCGCACCAGGTATTCGTAGCGTTCGTAGTTGAGCTTGTTGGTCTGGACCTCCGCGTCCAGACGGGCCACATCGGCGCGGGCCTGGGCCTGATCCAGCACCAGCAGGACCTGGCCGGCGGCCACCTTGTCGCCCTGGCCCACCAGCAGCCGCTCGATCCGTCCGCCCGCCTGGGCCGCCAGCCGCACCTCTTCGATGGCTTCGAGGGTGCTGACGGTGTCGACGTTGTCGGTGAAGGGGGCCAGGGTGGCCGGCTCGGCACGCACCGACAGCGGTGGCCGGCCCGGGGGGGCTTCCGCCTGGCAGGCCCCCAGCAGGGCGGCGCCCAGCAAGGCGGCAGCAGCCCGGAGGGTGGTGTCGGAGCGTCCCAGGCGCCCCGTGGTGGCCCCGGGAAGAGGCGGCCTGCTCGGATGGCCGATCACGGGTTCAGCGACGGACAAGGCTTCCGGCAGACCGTACCGCTCCGGAGGCTCTGTCGGCGAGATGATGGGGCGGTGAGTGATCTGTTCAGGCATCAGGGCGAGCAGGCCAGGCGCAGGATCGCCCCGCTGGCGGATCGGCTGCGGCCGCGCCGCCTCGACGACTTCGTGGGCCAGGCGGCGATCCTGGGTCCGGGGCGCCTGCTGCGTCGCGCCATCGCCGCCGACCGGGTCGGCAACCTGATCCTGCACGGCCCCCCCGGCACCGGCAAGACCACCCTGGCGCGGATCATCGCCGGCAGCACCCGGGCCCACTTCAGCAGCCTCAACGCCGTGCTGGCCGGCGTCAAGGACCTGCGCGCCGAGGTGGACGCCGCCAAACAGCGGCTGGAGCACCACGGCCTGCGCACGATCCTGTTCATCGATGAGGTGCACCGCTTCAACAGCGCCCAGCAGGACGCCCTGCTGCCCTGGGTGGAGAACGGCACCGTCACCCTGATCGGCGCCACCACCGAAAACCCCTACTTCGAAGTCAACAAGGCCCTGGTCAGTCGCTCCCGACTGTTCCGCCTCCAGCCCCTGGAGCCCGAAGACCTGCGCCTGCTGCTGGAGCGGGCCCTGGCCGATCCCGAGCACGGCTACGGCCAGCGCCGCGTCGAGCTCTCCGATGAGGCGGGCGCCCACCTGCTGGACGTGGCGGGGGGCGATGCCCGCAGCCTGCTCAATGCCCTGGAACTGGCGGTGGAAACCACCGACACCGACGCAGACGGCGTGATCCGCATCGACCTGGCCATCGCCGAGGAGTCGATCCAGCAGCGGGCGGTGCTCTACGACAAGCAGGGCGACGCCCACTTCGACACCATCAGCGCCTTCATCAAGTCGATCCGGGGCTCCGACCCCGATGCGGCCCTGTTCTGGCTGGCGCGGATGGTGGAGGCCGGCGAGAACCCGCGCTTCATCCTGCGGCGCCTGCTGATCTCCGCCGGGGAGGACATCGGTCTGGCCGATCCCCAGGCGATGGTGGTGGTGGAGGCCTGCGCCGCCGCCTTCGATCGGGTGGGACTGCCGGAGGGGCTCTACCCCCTGGCCCACGCCACCCTCTATCTGGCCGGCACCGAGAAGAGCAACAGCAGCCTCGGCTTCTTCGATGCGGTCAAGGCGGTGCGCGAAGCCCGGCGCCAGCAGGTGCCCGCCCATCTGCGCGACGCCAACCGGGACGGCCAGGCCTTCGGCGATGGGGTGGGGTACCGCTACCCCCACGCCTATGCCGACCACTGGGTGGCCCAGCAGTACCTGCCCCAGGCGTTGCAGGGGGAGGTGTTCTGGCAGCCGGGGTCCCTGGGCTGGGAAGGGGGACTGCGGAAACGGCTGCAGCAGCGCCGGGCCGCCCAGCTGGCCGCCGCGGCCGAAACCGCGGCCGACGACCGCGGTGACCTGCTCAGCAGCAGCCCGGACGACCCCCTGCTCAACCGCTGGCTGCAGCGCCAGGCCGGGGCGGAAGGCGAACGGCTCGACCGCCTGCGTCGGCGCTTCTGGGAGGAGGCCGCCATCGGACGGCTCGACCGGGTGCTGGTGCTGGAGGCCCACTCCCTCCTGTGGGCCCTCGATCCGCTGGAGGCGGCCAGCGAGGGAGAGGTGGTGCTGGCCACGCCATCAGCGGCCGTGCTCGATCGCCTGCAGGCCCAGCTGCAGCTGCTTGATCAGCTGCGGCGCCCACGCCTGCTGGCCGCGGCGCCGGAGGAGCCCGAACCGCTCCAGGCCCAGCTGGCGCCATGGCCCCAGGAGGAGGGCCGCTTCGAATGGATCGCGGCGCGCCAGCCGTGGCGGGGCTGCACGGCGGAGCAGCGGCGGGCCTGGCTGGAACTGCTCACGGCCCTGGCGGCCCCAGGCGCCCGGGCCCGGCTGCTGTTCACCCATCCCCTGCTCGGGCCGGCGGGGAGCCTGCGCGCCCTCGTGGGCCGCAGCGCCACCGGCACAACGCCGGCTGTGCTCGAGACGGCGGCCGACCTGGAACGGGAGTGGCTGGCAGCCGACGCCGATCAGGCCGATCGCGTGCAGGAGGGCCTGGAATCCCTCGGCTGGAGCGTGCAGCGATGCTTCTGGGAGGAGGCCCTCGAGCTTCCCCTCAGCGACGCCCTGCTGGAGCGCTGGTTCGGCAAGGAGGCCAGCTACCGGAAGCAGCTGACCCCGGCGCTGGCTGCCGCCGGCCGCAAGACCCTCGAAGCCCTGTTCCGGGAACGGCGCGGGGTGGCGCTACCCCAGCCCCTGGGGCACACCCTGCTGCTGGCCCGGCGCAGCACCGGGCCATAAAGAGGGGACCATGAAAAAAGCCCCGGCAAAGCCGGGGCGAAAAGCGTGGGGGGGGGGAGAAGGTCTCCCCCGGTGGCTCACCAGAGGCCGCGGACGGGCTGATCCATCACGGGAGCGGGAGCAGGGGTGGTCTCCCGGACCTGAGCCACAGGATCGGCGAGCTGGTTGGCCTGGATGCAGGCGGGCAGGAAGACGTACCAGGAGAGCAGGGAGGTGCACTGGGCGGTGCCGGGCTGGCAGCGACCTTCGGCACAGATGTTCTGCGCACCGGAGTAGGTGTTGCAGAAATCAGCAAGACGGAAGTCGGTGGGCAGGGCCTTCATGATGCCGGCCGAGGAGATCGAGCCGTCCTTGGCATCGGAGATGATTGCCGACCGCAGAGCCTGAACCGCATAGGTGTTCATGCTGTAGTACGGGAAGTAGCTGTTGGTGGCGTTCTTCAGGAACTTCACACCCGCATCGGAGTAGAGGAAGCGGGACACCCCAACCAGGTTGACCGAGTAGGTCTTGGTCATGCCGGACTTGACTTCGTCGGAGGTCCAGCCGGAGCGGGCCAGACCGCCTTCCAGGCCACGGTCGGTGATGTCACCGGAACCCAGGAAGGTGTCGAAGGCCGCCTGGTTGGTGGACCACACGGCGCCGCCGGTGTTCCAGCGGACGGGCAGGTCGTTGTCCACTGCCGCGGAGGCGGGAAGCACGGAGGCGGTGATGGCCGTTCCCACAAAGAGACCGGCGAGAATTCTCTTGAACACGGGAGGTGATGTTGACTTCGCTATCAACCTAAGCATTGAAGGTGATTCTGCCTACATCGTGTGGGCAGTTTCTTTGCCTCCCCACACACAACGGAATGAGACTCCCCCCGCCGGGGCCCTGGGATGTGGGACCAGGCTCCCCGGACTGGACCCGGGGGCGGGACCCTTCGGGGGGCCCGATCCAGGAGCATGCCCCTAGGGTGAAGTGGCAGTCATTCGCTCCAAGGTTCGACCCATGGCCCTGCAGGTGGGAGATCCAGCCCCCGACTTCACCCTCCCCGATCAGAGCGGTGAGGCGGTGTCCCTCGCCGCGCTGAAGGGCCAGCGGGTGGTGATCTACTTCTATCCAAAGGACGACACGCCGGGCTGCACGAAGGAGGCCTGCAACTTCCGGGACCGCTGGAGTGCCTTCGAAACCCACGGCATCCGGGTGCTGGGGATCAGCAAGGACGGCGCGACCAGCCACGGCAAGTTCGTCGCCAAGTACGACCTGCCCTTCACCCTGCTGACCGACGCCGAGCCCTGTCCCGTGGCCGAGGCCTACGGCAGCTACGGGCTCAAGAAGTTCATGGGCAAGGAGTACATGGGCATGATGCGGCACACCTTCGTCGTCGACGCCGACGGCAAGCTGGAGCGCATCTACCTCAAGGTGAAGGCCGAGGAGATGGCCGATCAGATCCTCGAGGATCTGGGCCTGGCCTGATCCGGCCCCTCAGGCGCAACCGGACGCAGGGCCACCAGCGCCTCCAGACAGAGCTCGGGGTGGTGCACCAGGCCGTGCTCCCCCAGCTCCGGCCACCGCCGCAGCAGCGGCAGCAAGGTCGGCCCGTCACCGCCGGTGAGCACGATCCGGCAGCGCGGCTCGTGCTCACGGGCCTGGCGCCCCGCCTCCCGTACCGCGGCGGCCAGCCCCTCCGTCACCCCCCGTCGCATCGCCGCCGCCGTGGCGAGCGGCCACGCCTCTGCGCCTGCCGCCAGGTTCCCCTCCAGGGTGGGCAGTCCCGCGGTGCCCGACCCCATGGCCGCCAGCTGCAGCGCCGCCCCCGCCATCAGCCGGCCGCCGGCGAAGCGGCCCTGCCCGTCCACCCGGGTGAGGCTCAGCACCGTGCCCGCATCCGCCACCAGCACCGGGCCGCCGCTCAGCCGGGCCGCCCACCAGCCCGCCAGGGCCCGGTCGATGCCGAGCCAGGGGGGTGATCCGGCCAGGGGCACCGCATCGAGCTCCAGGCGTGTCGCGGCGGGCAGGGCAGCCTCCGGAGGCACCGCACCCACCGCCGCCCAGGCCAGGGGCGGCTCCACCGCCGAATCCGGCGGCGGCAGGTGAACGAATTGCAGCCCCACCTCAGAAGACCCGCTGCCTCCGCCGTCTCCGTCGGCCAGGGCCCAGTGCCAGCGGCTGTTGCCGATCAGCAGCCAGCGGGGCTGGCGCCCCGGCACCTCAGATGCCCTCGCCCATCAGGCCGGGGAGGTGAATGCCGCACTCCTGCTGGAGCCCGCCGAATCGGGTGGCCCGACCGGTCGTGGTGCCGTCGTCGGGGGCGCTGGTGTGCCAGTCGCCGACGGTGGAATAGCCCTGCTCGAACAGCGGGTGCTGGGGCAGGTCGTGCTCCTGCATGTAATAGAAGACGTCGCGCCGGCTCCAGGTGAGCAGGGGCCGCAGTGACCAGCGCTGCCGCACCGGATCCAGGCACTGCATGGCGCCGCGGTGGTCGGTCTGGCGGGCCCGCACCCCGCTGGCCCAGCAGTGCACCTGCAGCTGCTGCAGCCCCCGGTCGAGGGGTTCAACCTTGCGGATGTTGTTATAGGTGCGCATGTCTTCGGGGGTCCCCGTCTCCCAGAGCCGGCCGTGCAGGGCCTCCATCCGCGCCGGGCTCATGTCGGCCTGCAGAACGCGCAGATCCAGCTTGAGGCGATCGCAGAGCTCGTCTGCGTAGCGGTAGGTCTCGGGCGGCAGGTAGCCGGTGTCGACCCAGAGCACCGGGATCGCCGGCCAGGCGCCGGAGCCGTCGAGCGCGCTGACCATGTGCAGCATCACGGCCGACTGGATGCCGAAGCTGGTGGTGACGGCGAAGTGGCCGGCGAACGTTTCCTGGGCCCAGCGCATCCGCCCGATCGCATCGAGGGGATCCAGGCCAGCCCGGGCGACATCGAGATCGATGGCGGAGCCATGGCGATCGCGGGGAAGCGCCTGGAGAGCCGCCTTCAGATCCGCCGCAGCGCCCGCAGGGCTGGTGGACGACGTGACAGGGAAGGACACCATGGGACCATCATCGCCCTTCGGCGGTCCCGTCGCTGTGGTTAGGGTGACGCCATGCAAGGGCACCCGAATCCGGCCCACAAACCGGTCCAGAACAACGTTGTCATCGTCGGGGGTGGCTTCGGCGGTCTGTACACCGCCCTCGCCCTGGCCCAGCGGAAGCACCACCCCCCCGTCCTGCTCATCGAGCCGAACGATCGCTTCCTCTTCCTGCCCCTCCTCTACGAGCTGCTGAGCGGCGAGCTGCGTGGCTGGGAAATCGCCCCGCGCTACGACGGCCTGCTGGCCGGCCGCGGCCTGGCCTGGCTGCAGGACCGGGTGGAGCGGATCGACACCGGCGGCCATCAGCTCCACACCGCCGGGGGCCGCACCATCCCCTACGGCCGCCTCGTCCTCGCCACGGGGGCCGAGAGCAACACCTTCGCGGTGCCGGGGGCCGATCGCCACAGCCTGGGCTTCCGCAGCCTGGCCGATGTGGAGCGCCTCCAGCGACTCGTCGCGGAACTGAAGCAGCAGCGCAGGCCCCTGCAGCGCATCGCCGTGGTGGGGGCCGGTCCGACCGGGGTGGAACTGGCCTGCAAGCTCGCCGACATGGCCGAAGGCAGTGCCGTGATCGAACTGATCGAGCAGGGTCCGCAGCTGCTGCCCCAGGCCAGGGCCTTCAACCGGGAACAGGCCGCCCTGGCCCTGCAGCGCCGTGACGTGCGGCTGCGCACCCGCACCCAGGTGGAGGCGGTCGAGGCCGAAGCGATCACGCTGCGATGCCATCCGGACGGGGACAGCCCTGCCCATGCCGAAACCCTCGCCGTGCGTGCGGTCGTCTGGACCGCCGGCCTCAGCTTCCGTGCCCCCCGGATCGACCCCGCTCCCGCCTGCGACAACCGCGGCCGCCTGGTCTGCGGCCCCGATCTGCGACTGCGGGACCACGCGGATCTCTTCGTGGCCGGTGACCTGGCCGCCCCCGTGGAGCCGGAGCAAGCGGCCAGCGAGGGCCCTGGCCCCGCCACCCCCGCCTCAGCCCAGGTGGCCTTCCAGCAGGCCCCGGTGCTGGCCGCCAACCTGATCCGCTCCCTGGCGGGCGAACCGCTGGAACCCTTCCACTGGAAGGATCTGGGGGAGATGATGAGCCTCGGCGTCGGTGACGCCAGCCTCACCGGCTCCGGCGTCACCCTGGCCGGGCCGGCCGCCTACCAGCTGCGTCGCCTGGCCTACCTGACCCGGCTGCCGGGCCGGTCCCATCAGCTGCGGGTGGCCGCCGGCTGGCTGGCCGACTGGACACCATGACGGCGACGCCCGCTGCGGCGCCCCCCTGGCCCCGGCCCCGCGGTCTGCTGCTCGATGCCATGGGCACCCTGATCGGCCTGCGCTCCCCGGTCGGGGCCACCTATGCCGCCGTGGCCGCCGAGCACGGCATCGACGTGGCCCCCGCGGCCATCGACCGAGCCTTCCCGGGGGTGCTGCGGCAGGCCCCTCCCCTGGCCTTCCCCGGCCTCGAGGGCGACCGCCTGCTGGAGGCCGAGCGCCGCTGGTGGGGGGAGCGCATCGACGCCGTGCTGGGCACCGCTGCCCCCGCAGCCATGCACCACGCCCTGTTCGATCGCTTCGCCGACCCCTCCCTGTGGCGCGTCTACCCCGACGTGCCGGCGGTGCTGCGCCGCTGGCACGGGGCGGGGCTGCGGCTGGCGGTGGTCAGCAACTTCGACCGTCGCCTGCAACCGCTGCTCGAGGCCCTGGGCCTGGCCGATCTGTTCGAGGTGGTGGTGGTCTCCAGCAGCGCCGGGGCCGCCAAGCCATCCCCCCAGCCCTTCCGGATCGCGCTGGAGTCCCTCGGGCTGAGCGCCGCCCAGGTCTGGCATGTGGGCGACAGCCCGGAGGATGGGGCCGGGGCCCGCGCCGCCGGGGTGCGCTGTCTGCTGGTGCGGCGTCCTTGAGACAGGGGGTGCTGGCCGGCAGGACGGCGGGCCTGCGGCCCGCCGAGCGCCGGCGGCTGGAGCAGATCTGTCACCGGCGCCACCCCGCCGATGCGGTAGCCGACCTGCTCACCCTGCAGCGCCTGGCGGTCGAGGGTCGGGGCCTGGAGCTGCCCCTGACCCTGGTGGTGGATGGGCGCGGGCTGTGCCGGCTGCTGTGGGTGGGGGAACTGGACCACGCCGCTCGCCTGCTGGAGAAACTTCCCGGCCCCTCCCGGCGCCAGGGCCACAACCTGCGCCTGCTCACCTGCGCCGGGGCCGGACGCCAGGCCCAGCTGCAGCCCTCCCCCCAGGAGGCCGTGGTGGGGATGGACCTGGCCCCGGACCTGTGGCTGCGCTTCGGCCAGCAACCGGAGGCCGGCGGACGCTGGCCGGCGGCCATCCACACCCCCGCCGCCAGCGGCGACCGCGCCTGGCAGGGCGTCCTGGAGGGGGATCTGGCCGATCTCTGCGACCAGGATCCCGCCGCCCTCGTCAGCGAGGAGGGGCCGGCCGCCGCGGCCCCGGCCCCGACCCCGGACGGCCCCGAGCGGGTGCTGCTGCTGGTGCAGACCAGCGGCGATCGGGCCCTTAGTGATCGACGCATCGCCGAACTGGAGGGTCTGGTGCGCAGTGCCGGCGCCGTGCCGGTGGGACGGGTGGAGCAGCGCCGTCAGGGCCCGGCCACCCGGAATCCCTGGGGGGAGGGCAAGCTGCGGGAGGCGGCCCTCGAGGCCCGCCGCGTCGGCGCCAGCCTGGTGGTGGCCGACCGGGAACTCACACCGGCCCAGGCCCGGGACATGGAGAACCTGCTCGATCTGTCGGTGAGCGACCGCAGCGAGCTGATCCTCGACATCTTTGCCCAGCGGGCCGCCAGCGGGGCCGGACGGCTGCAGGTGGAGCTGGCCCAGCTGCGCTACCGCCTGCCGCGGCTCACCGGTCGGGGCCTGAGCCTGTCGCGGCAGGGGGGCGGCATCGGCACCCGGGGCCCGGGCGAGACCCAGCTGGAGAAGGACCGGCGCGCCATCGCCCGCCGCATCGAACGGCTGCAGCGGGAGGTGCAGCGGCTGGGGGACCACCGGGCCCGGCTGCGCCAGGGCCGGCGCGACCTGCCGAAGGTGGCCCTGGTGGGCTACACCAATGCGGGCAAGAGCTCCCTGCTCAACGCCCTCACCGGGGCCAGCGGCCAGCAGGCGGTGCTGGCCGAGGACAAGCTCTTCGCCACCCTCGATCCCACCACCCGCCGGATCGGGCGGGGGGCGGCCGGCGGCGACCCGCTGCTGGTCACCGACACGGTGGGATTCATCCGGGAGCTGCCGCCCCAGCTGATGGAAGCGTTCCGTTCCACCTTCGAGGAAGCGCTCGACGCCGACGGGCTGCTGATCGTGGTGGACCTGGCGGATCCGGCCTGGCCCGAGCAGCTCGCCACCGTCCAGACCATCCTCGATTCCCTCAACGCCACCATCCCCAGGCGGGTGATCGGCAACCAGATCGACCGCTGCGCCAGCGGTGAGCTGGAGCGGGCCAGGGCCCTGGAGCCGGGCATGCTGTTCATCTCGGCCACCGCCGACCTGGGTCTGCAGCACCTGTGCCAGGAGCTGCAGACCTGGCTTCCCACGACCACATCAGCAGCCCCCGCTGCTGTGCCAGCATCGGCCGGCGCCAATTTCTCTCCCATGACCCTGCAACTGGGCGACACCGTTCCTGATTTCACTCAGGAGTCCCAGCTCGGCCCGATCAACCTCTACGACTTCGCCGGCGACAGCTGGGTGGTGCTCTTCTCCCATCCCGCCGACTTCACCCCCGTCTGCACGACCGAACTGGGTGAGGTCTCGCGGCTGCGGGCCGAATGGGAGAAGCGGAATGTCAAGACCATCGCCCTGAGCGTGGATTCCGCCGAGAGCCACAAGGGCTGGATCGGCGACATCAACGAGACCCAGAACACCACGGTCGACTATCCGATCCTCGCGGACAGCGACAAGAAGGTGAGCAGCCTCTACGGCATGATTCACCCCAATTCCCTCACCAACCTCACGGTGCGCTCGGTGTTTATCATCGACCCCAAGAAGAAGCTGCGCCTGCAGATCACCTACCCCGCCAGCACGGGCCGAAACTTCGATGAGATCCTGCGGGTGATCGATTCCCTGCAGCTCACCGACCACCACCAGGTGGCGACGCCGGTGAACTGGAAGGAGGGCGAGGACTGCGTCGTGGTGCCCTCGATCCCCACCGACGAGGCCCGGGCGAAGTTTCCCAAGGGCGTCACCGAGATCCGCCCCTACCTGCGGATGACTCCCCAGCCCAACAAATGAATCGACGGCAGAGTTGGCGGCACCGGTTGTCGGTGCCGCAGTTCACGGTGGTCACCGGCCTGCTGGTGATCACCTTCGGCACTCTGCTGCTGGCCAGTCCGCTCTGCTCCAGTGATGAGGTGGGCCTCTGGGAGGCCCTCTTCACCGTCACCTCGGCGATCACCGTCACCGGCCTGTCGATCATCGACGTGGGGGCCGAACTCACCTTTCCCGGCCAGGTGGTCCTGGCCGGGCTGATCCTCACCGGTGGTCTGGGTCTGATGGCGATCACCACCTTCCTGCAGGGCTTCGTCCAGGGGCGTTCCGGCCTGCGCCAGCGCCTCGACAAGGGCCGTGCCCTGGATGAATTCGGCGTGGGCGGCATCGGGCCCACCCTCAACCAGATCCTCCTGATCGCCGGCATCGTCATCGGCATCGGCACGCTGACGCTCTACAACTTCGGCTTCACCGACATCCCGGACCGGGGGCAACGGCTCTGGGCCTCCCTGTTCCACTGCATCAGCGCCTACAACAACGCCGGTTTCGGACTGTGGCGCGACAATCTGGTGGGTTACCGCAGCCAGCCCGTCGTCAATGCGGTGATCGGCCTGCTGATCGTCATGGGCGGCATCGGCTGGCGGGTCACCAACGACATCTGGATGAACCGCTTCCGGCTGGCCCGCATTCGCCGCCTCAGCCTGCACACCCGCCTCGTCATCCGCACCACGATCGTGCTGATCGTGGTGGGGGCGGTGGGCCTGCTGTTCACCGAGCACTTCGCCACCGAAGGAATGGTGGAGCAGCTGAGTCTCTGGGACAAACTGCAGGTGACGATCTTCCAGTCGATCACCACCCGCACCGCCGGCTTCAACACCGTGCCCCTGACCCTGGAGACGATCTCCGACGCCGGCATCCTGCTGATGATCATGCTGATGTTCATCGGTGCCAGCCCCGGCGGCACCGGTGGCGGCATCAAGACCACCACCTTCGCCGCCCTGCTCGCCGCCACCCGCTCCACCCTCCGGGGCCACGACGAGGTGGTGGTGCGCAACCGGGAGATCCCCGCCAAGGTGATTCTCAAGGCGGTGGGTGTCACCCTCGGCTCGGGCCTGTTCATCCTGCTGATGGCCCTGGTGCTGGGGCTCGGCAACACCACCGCCGGAACTCCGGGAAGCGAGGCCTTCACCTTCCTGGAGAAGTTGTTCACCTGTGTCTCCGCCTTCGGCACCGTGGGCCTGGACGTCGGGGTCACCAGTCAGCTCAACCGCTGGGGCCAGCTGGTGCTGATGGTGGGGATGTTCGTGGGCCGGATCGGTATTCTCCTTCTGCTCAATGCCGTGTACGGCAGCCGGCCCCAGAATCGGGTGGGTTTCCCCCGCGAGGAGCTCTACATCTGAGCCCGATCCCCTTCGATCAGCGCCCCATGCCCCTTGCAACGTCGTCCTCATGAAAACGTCGTCCTCATGAACCAGTGGTGGCAGTGGCAGGGCAGCGAGTCCGACACCTCCAACAGCTACGCCGTGATCGGCGTCGGCCGCTTCGGCAGTGCCGTGTGCAAGGAGCTCCTGCGCCACGGGGCCGAGGTGCTGGCGATCGATAACAGTCAGCGGGCCATCGATGAGCTGCGCCAGATGGATCCGGCCATCGAGGCCCGCGTGGTGGACTGCACCGACGAGGAGGCCCTGAGGGCCGCCGGCGCCCTCGACGTGGGCACGGTGGTGGTGGCGATCAGCGAACCGATCGGGGCCAGCATCACGGCCACCCTGATCGTCAAGGACGGCGAGGGCAGCCGGGTCCAGCAGGTGATCGCCAGGGCCACCAGCGATCTGCACGAGAAGATGCTGCGGCGCGTCGGCGCCGACAAGGTGGTCTTCCCCTCGAAGATGCAGGGGACCCGCCTGGGCATGGAGCTGGTCCGCCCCAACCTGCTGGAGCGCCTGCGCCTCGACGACCGCAACAGCATCGAGGAGATCAAGGTTCCCGGCTCCTTCGTCGGTCAGTCGCTGCGGGATCTGAACCTGCGCAAGAACTACAACGTCAGCGTGCTGGCGGCGGGCCCCGCCAACCAGCTCACGGTCAACCCGCCCGCCTCCCATGTGCTCAACGCCTCCGAGCTGCTGGTGGTGATGGGCAGCAGCGAAGCCCTCGAGGCCCTGCCTTCCCACTGATTCCCTTGCGAAGGACAGCCATGCGGGTGCTGGGGCTGATGAGCGGCACCAGCGCCGACGGCATCGATGCGGTGCTGGTGAGCCTGAAGGGTCGCCCGGCCCGGCCGCGCTGGCGCCTCCTCGCCAGTGCCCACACCCCCTACCCGGCGGACCTGCGCGAGCGGCTCGTGGCCGTCGGTCAGGGGGTGCCTCTGGACGCCGAGGCCCTGCTGCATTTGGCCGAGGAGCTCACCGAGCACCAGGCCCTGGCTGCCCGCGCCTGCGACCCGGACGGCCGGGCCGAGCTGGTGGGTTGCCACGGCCAGACCCTCTGGCACCGCCCGCCGGAGGGGGAGCGCCGCGGGGCCAGCTGGCAGCTGCTGCAGGGGCCGCTGCTGGCGGAGCTGCTGGGGACGCCGGTGGTGTTCGACTTCCGCAGCATCGATCTGGCCCTCGGCGGCCATGGCGCCCCCCTGGTGCCGGCCACCGACGCCGCCCTGCTGGGCCGGATCGGCGGCTGGCGGGCCCTGCTCAACCTGGGGGGCATCGCCAATCTCACCCTGCTGCCTCCCCCCGCCGGTCCCGACCGCAAGGCGCCGGTGCTGGGCTGGGACTGCGGCCCCGCCAACACGCTCCTGGATCTGGCGGTGGCCCGCTTCAGCGACGGTCGGCTGAGCTTCGATGCCGACGGAGCCTGGGCACGGCAGGGCCGCATCGACGAAGCGCGGCTGCAGCAGTGGCTGCGGGAGCCCTACCTCCAGGCCGCGCCGCCCAAGTCCACCGGCCGGGAGCTGTTCGGGGCCGCCGATCTCGATCGGCGCCTGGCGGAGCTCGGCGCCGATGTGGAGCCGGCCGATGCCCTCGCCACCCTGACGGCCTTCAGCGCGGCGGTGGTGGGCCAGGACCTGGCTCGCCCCCAACGCCCCCGGCCGCTGGAGCTGCTGGTGGCCGGCGGAGGCTGCCGCAACGGCTTCCTGATGGAGCAGCTGCAGCGGCGCTGCCGCGGCACGGCGGTGCTGCCGCTGGCCAGCCAGGGCATCGCCGATGACCAGCGGGAGGCCCTGGCCTTCGCCCTGCTGGCCTGGTGGCGGCACCGCGGCCATCCGGGCTCGCTGCCCTCGGTGACCGGGGCCCGGCGGGCCGCCGTGCTGGGGGTGATGGCCCTGCCGCCCCCGTCAGGGGGTTGAGGGGGGCTGGCGCAGGCGCAGCCGGCGGGGCGCTCCCCGCAGCCGGCGGGTGCCGGCCTGCTCCTGCTGCTCGAGCTCGCGGCGGAAGCGGTCGGCGGCGACGGCGGGCCCGAGCGGATAGGGCGCCGCGGTCGGCTCGGGGGGACGCTGGCGCTCCAGCCGTTCCACCCCCTGCTGGATGAGCACCTTGGCCATGTTGCTGACCGTGCGCGACTCGCTCTCCGCCAGGGCGGCCAGCCGGGCGCAGAGCTCCTCCGGCAGGACGACCTGGATCCGCGGCGATTTGGGCTTGCCGCTGGAGGAAGTCTGACGGGTGGGCACGGTGCCTCTGGGTGGGGGCCGACGAGAGGGTGCCGCTGGGATCCGGCGGGATAGGAAAAAGTGTACAGTGGCCGTCATGGGTAGTATCCAAAAGTAGGGTTGTGGACCTTCCCGCCCCCTCGGGATCCCCTTCTCCAGGGCCATAACAAGGGCCACAACCCGGTCCAAAACCAGCCCAGAACCAGGCCCTAGCCCACCAGACCCCACCCCCGTCCTCTCCGACGGCCCACCGGCCGCTTCCGCCATGGCCCGCACCACCCAGTCCCGTCCGACCGGTTCCGAGACCCCCCTGCAGCCCAAGACCCGCCAGAGCCGGCGGCGCAGCACGGCGGAACGCAGTGATGTGCTGGTCTCGGCCGTGATCAGCACCTACCTGCTCACCCACCTGCACCATGTGCTGCAGCGGGCCGAGTTCGGCGCCCAGCAGGAGGGGCGCCAGTCCCTGGCCGCCAACTACGCCCAACTGCGCAAGGTGCTCTGCCTCGATGCCCGCAGCATGGAGGACGCCTCCGCCAGCGGCGCCGAGGAGGACACCACCAGTCCGCGCGCCGCCTGAGGCCTCCCTCACGAACCACCCGCAGGGGCTGCGCCCACGGCCTCCCAGCCCATAAGGTCAGGAAAGAATCCCGGCCAGGATGACCACCAGCAACGCCACCGGCAACGCCGCAGAGCTCTACGGACGCATCAGCAACGACGCCGAGCTCACCCAGTCACTGTTCCGCCAGGCCCTTCAGGACCCCAGCGGCGCCCTGCGCAGGATCGTCGCCCTCGGCGAGCAGGAGGGCCTGCCGGTCAGCCCGGAGGAAGTGAAGGCCCATCTGGCCGGCCTCGATGACGGCGCCACCAAGCAATGGCTGATCAAGGCCCGGGGCGGACTCTGAGGCCGGTGACCGGTGGACCTCCGGCTGGGGCCGGCGGGGTTGTTCCCGTCGCTGGGATCCCCCGCCCTGGGCCCAGCTGAAGAACAGCCAGTAGCTCGTCAGCGCCAGGCCCGCCGCCACCACCAGGGCGGCGATCTGCTCAAGGCGCTTGATCATTCTGGCGACAGACCCGAACGGTCTGACAGTCTGCAGGACGCCCCGCAGGGGATGATGCGCACACCGCGACCGCCTTCCGCTCCGTGCTGCGCCTCGAACGCATCGGCAAGATCTATCCCACCGGTGAGGTGCTCAAGGACATCACCTGGGAGGTGAAGGCGGGGGACCGGATCGGCCTGGTGGGGGTCAACGGGGCTGGCAAATCCACCCAGATGCGCATCATCGCCGGGCTGGAGGAGCCGACCAGCGGCCAGGTGGTGCGGCAGGGGGATCCCCGCATCGCCTACCTGCAGCAGGAGTTCGATGTCGACCTCGCCCGCAGCGTGCGCCAGGAGCTGTTCCAGGCCTTTGGTGAGGCGGCCGAGGTGCTCAACCGCCAGCGGCAGGTGGAGGAGGCGATGGGCAGTGAGGAGGCCGCCGCCGATCCGGACCTGCTCGACCGGCTGATCGACGAGCTCGGCCAGCTGCAGAGCCGGTTCGAGGCCCTGCATGGGTACGAACTCGATGCCCGCATCGACAAGCTGCTGCCCAGCATCGGCTTCACCCAGGAGACCGCCGAGCGGGTCGTGGGGGACTACTCCGGCGGCTGGCAGATGCGCATCGCCCTGGGCAAGATCCTGCTGCAGGAGCCGGATCTGCTGCTGCTCGACGAACCGACCAACCACCTCGACGTCGAAACGATCCAGTGGCTGGAGAGCTACCTGGTGGATCAGACGGTTCCCCTGGTGGTGATCAGCCACGACCGGGCCTTCCTCGACCGGGTCTGCAACCAGATCGTCGAGACGGAGCGTGGCGTCTCGCGGACCTACCTGGGCAATTACAGCCAGCACCTTGAACAGAAGGCCCTGGAGCGGGAGGCAGGCCAGGCGGCCTTCGAGCGCCAGCAGAAGGAACTGAGCAGCCAGCAGGCCTACATCGACCGCTTCCGGGCCAGTGCGACGCGCAGCACCCAGGCCAAGAGCCGCGAGAAGCTGCTGGAGAAGGTGGAACGGATCGAGGCACCCCTGGAGTCGGTGAGCGGTCCGCGCTTCGCCTTTCCCCCCGCCCCGCGATCGGGCCGGGTGGTGGCGGCGATCGAGAACCTCACCCACGGCTACGACGACCAGATCCTGTTCCTGGGGGCGAACCTGGAGGTGGAGCGGGGCGATCGGATCGCCTTCGTCGGCCCGAACGGTGCGGGCAAGTCCACCCTGCTGCGGCTGGTGATGGGCTATGAGGTCCCGCTCGAAGGCCAGGCCGGCCTGGGGGAACACCATGTGGTGGCCGGTTACTTCGAGCAGAACCAGGCCGAAGCCCTGGATCTGGCCAAGACGGTGATCGACACGCTGTTTGAGGCCGTTCCCGACTGGACCCAGACCCAGGTGCGCTCCCTGCTGGGCAGCTTCGGCTTCAGCAACGACACGGTGTTCAAGCCGGTGGCCAAGCTCAGCGGCGGCGAGAAGGCCCGGCTGGCCCTGGCCCTGATGCTGCTCACCCCCTGCAATCTGCTGGTGCTCGACGAGCCCACCAACCACCTCGACATTCCCGCCAAGCAGATGCTCGAGGAGGCTCTGATGGCCTACGAGGGCGCCGCCCTGCTGGTCTCCCACGACCGCTTCTTCATCGGCCGGGTGGCCAACCGGATCGTCGAGGTGCGTGACGGCGAGCTGGTGCTCTACCGCGGCGATTACGCCTACTACCAGGAGAAAAAACGGGAGGAGGCCGAAGAAAGCGAGCGGCTGGAGCAGGAGCGCCGCCTCGCCGCCAGACGCGAGGAACAGCGGCAGAAGCAGAAGGCCAAAGCCGCCCAGAAGGCCGGCGGCACGTCCAAGGGGAAAACCGCGGGCACGGCCGACAGCTGAGGCGGCGCCGTCAGGGGCGCGGCGCAAAATACAACTTCATCGTTGCCTAGGCAGGAAGACTCATTTCTCTGGTGTGGGCGGTTCTGTGTGCATAGGCTGACAGGGTCACCCATCCAGGAGCAGCGATGACCATCCAGAACGTCGTCACCGACGGTTGGACCGTGGACCGCGAGGAGGCTACCGGCACCAGCGATGCGATGGAGGTGTACTTCGAATGCATCACCACCTGTTCCCTGGAGGACGGCGAGTGCGTCACCCGCTGCGTGGAAGAACTGCGCGAGCGCCATTGAATTCACGCGGGCGCCGGTGACGGAGACGGCGCCACTGACGGAGACGGGGCCGGGGACGGGGGCTTGGCCGTGACGGGACAGGGCCGGGCCGCCTGGACAGGCCCCTTCCCATACCGCCGCTCAGGGCCGGCGGCAAGGGGAAACGGGCCAGAGGCAAGGGTTGAGCGGATTTCCTGACCGGGGCTTAGGCCCTGTAACAGCCGCTACGTGGCATCTTGAAACAGTTCGTAGCTTTGGGCCGGTCAGAAACGCCCCATCGCACAGCCCACCATGTCCGAACCCCTCGCCCTCAGCCTCGGTCAGAAATTTGAGCTGGAGCGCATGACCCGGGCGATCGACGCCACGGGCGATCCGCAGGTCCTGCGGGGTCTGGCCAAGCAACTGCTGCAGGCCTGGCAAAGCCAGAAGGCGGCTACCCAGTGGGTCATGCGCCAGCAGCTGGGCGCCCCCGCCCGTTTCGGCGCCGAGCTCACCATGGACGCCGGCCTGCTCGACGCCCTTCGCCCCGACAACAGCAAGGGGGGCATGGACGTCCTCTGAGAGCCGAGCTCACGCCTCCCCTAGGCAGCGAACTCGGGCCTCCTCCTCATCCCTGGCGCAGCAGGGCCATGTCGCCAGGGATGAGCCGCAGGTTCAGCGTTGCCCCCTGACGGTTCACCGTCAGGTTGAGGGTTCCCCCCACCCCCGCCCGCTCCACGGCGTTGATCACCTGGGACGGATCCCTCACCGCGGCCCCCTGGGCCGCGACGATCACATCACCGGTCCTGAGCCCGCCCCGGGCCGCCGGTCCGTTCGGTTGAACAGAAACCACGACCGCACCCTGGGAAACCCCGGAACCACTTCCCGCCCGAACCTCATCCAGTCCCACGCCGATCATGGGGTGGGTGGCCCGTCCGGTCGCCACCAGTTGATTGACGATGCTGCGGGCGCGGTTGATCGGAATGGCGAAGCCCAGTCCGGCCCCCGGCCCCGAGCGGACCAGGGTGTTGATTCCGACCACTTCACCGTCGGCGTTCAGCAGCGGTCCCCCGGAGTTGCCCGGGTTGATGGCGGCGTCGGTCTGGATCAGATCCAGCCGCTTGTCGGTGATGCCGAGCTTGCTGGCGTTGCGGTTGAGGCTGCTGATGATCCCCAGGGTGACGGTGTTGTCGAGGCCGAAGGGATTGCCCACGGCGATCGCCCAGTCACCCACCTGGAGGGCATCGGAGTTACCCAGGGGCGCCACGGGCCAGGGGCCCGCCCCCACCAGCCGCACCACCGCCAGGTCGGTGAGCTTGTCGAGACCCACGACCCGCCCCTCGACGCGCTGGCCGTTCTCGAGACCCACGGTCACCCGGTCGATCTGGTCCACCACGTGGGCGTTGGTGAGCACCAGCCCGTCGGCCTGGAGGATCACCCCGCTGCCCTGGCCCCGTTCGGTGCGCCGCGAGGGGGCCCCCTGCTGGGGAATGCCGAAGAACTGACGGAACAGGGGGTCGTTCAGCAGGCCCGGGGGCAGGCCGCCGGTGGCGGCCGACTGCACGGTGCGCTCGGTGTCGATGGTGACCACGGCCGGGCCCGCCCGGCGGATCGCCGCCGCCACGAAGGATTGGCGCCCGAGAACGGCCGCGGCCGGCTGGGCCAGGCCGGGGGAGGTGAGGGTCGGGCTGACGAGGGCCGTGGTGGCCGTGACCGTGGCGGTGGCCGCCGCCGTGACCGTGGCCAGCCCGGCGGCGGCCGCGGCAAGAACGCGGGAGGAACGCATCGTGAAGAAGCTCAGATGGAAAAACCGTAGGGAAGTCCCCGGGAAGGAGAAAGGGGAGGCAAACCGGCCTGACCGGCTATGCTTTGTAAAGTTTTTTATCGGGTCATGGACACAAGCCGCCTTCTGCTGGCCTTTCTTGCCTTCGGAGCCGCCTGCACCTCCCTCTGGGCCTGGATGCTGGCCACCACCACCGCTCCGTCGGACGGGTGATGATGGGGGAGAGTCCGCGGACTGCGGGGTTCCCATCGCGCCATGACCTCCCTCCTCTCGCAGATCTTCCCGATCGTCTACGGGGCCTGTTTCATCGTTCTGCTGTGGCAGGCGTTCCGGGTCATGGGGCAGGGCTTCCGCGCCATTCCCCGTCCCGGTGATCCCGGAGCCGCCGCCACCGATCCTGCCGGCCCCGCCGGTGATCGCACAGGCCGTCTCACCATCCACCCGGAGCTTCTGGACGCGGACGGCCAGCTGACCCAGGAGGACCTCCTGACGGTCCGTTTCAGTGGCGACAACGAGCAGCCCGCCTTCCCCGCCGATCCGAACTGAGCGAGGCCGGCCGGCCGCTGAATAGGCTCCCTGAGGTGAATGCGCCAACCGGCGGAGATCGATGGTGGATCAGAGAACGCGAATCGTCGCGGCCGTGCTCGGAGCACTGAAGCTGCCGCCACGGTTTCGACTCAAGATGGTGAAGGACGATCCGATCCGGCTTGAGCTCAGCCTGACGCCGTCCTACGGCAAGGATCCGATCCTGGTCGGCATCGTCGAATCCCAGGATCTGGTGGCCCGGCGCGACCGGGAGGGGCGCATCCCCCGTGACCTCCAGGGAACCTGGGACTGGACCGTGCGCCACGGCAAGGTGACCACCGGCGGCTGGAACCCCTACCTGAAGGAGGCCCTCCAGACCATGTTCGAGACCGGTCTTCCCGCGATCGTCTACGAGGAAACCACCGGAGAGGCCTACCACCCGGTGGATGGCCTCCGCCACGTGCGCTGAACCAGCCCCTGCCCATCGACGGTCGCCTTGCGGCGATCACCGCCGCCCTCGGGCCCGGGTCCACCCTCCTGCTCCAGGCCGAACCCGGCGCCGGCAAGACCACCCGGGTTCCCCTCGCCCTGCTCGAGAGCCTCGGCGCTGAGGGCCGCCTGCTGCTGCTGGAGCCGAGGCGACTGGCGGCCCGCACTGCCGCCCAGCGCCTCGCCGCCGGCCTCGGTGAACCCGTCGGCGGGCGCGTGGGCTACAGCGTGAGGCTGGAGTCGCGAACATCGGCGGCCACCCGGCTGGAGGTGGTCACGGCGGGGCTGTTCCTGCGCCGGCTCCAGGCCGATCCCGCCCTGGACGGGGTGGCCTGCGTGATCTTCGACGAATTCCATGAGCGCCAGGCCGAGGCGGATCTGGCCCTGGCCCTGGTCCGCCAGGCCCGCAGCCTGCTGCGTCCCGACCTGCGCCTGCTGGTGATGTCCGCCACCCTCGATCTGGCGCCCCTGGCCAACGAGCTGGATGGGGCCGCCGTGATCAGCTGCGAAGGCCGCAGCCACCCGGTGGCGGTGACCTACCAGCCGCCGCGGCCGGAGGAGCGGCTGGAGCGCCAGGTGCTGCGGGCCCTCGAAGGCCACTGGCTGGCCGAACCCGAACCACGGGGCACGGCGTTGGTGTTCCTGCCGGGCCTGGGGGAGCTGGAGACGGCACGGCGGGCCATCGAGGCCACCCCGTGGGGCGAGGAACTGGAACTGGCCCTCCTGCACGGCCAGCTGCCGCTGGCGGCCCAGGGTCGGGCCATTGCGGCTCCCCAGGGGGCGGCGGGCAAGGTGGTGCTGGCCACCTCGGTGGCGGAAAGCTCGCTCACGATCGCGGCGGTGACCGTGGTGGTCGACAGCGGCCTGAGCCGGCGCAGCCGCTTCGACCCGGCCACGGGCATGGACGGCCTCGTCACCCAGCCCGCCAGCCAGGCCAGCGCCGAGCAGCGGAGCGGCCGGGCCGGGCGGCTGGGGCCGGGGCGATGCCTGCGGCTCTGGTCCCCGGCGGAGCAGCAGCGGCGAGCCGCCTTCGATCCGCCGGAACTGCTCGAGGTCGATCCCCTGCCGATCGCTTTGCAACTGGCGGAATGGGGCGGCACGGAGG
Organism: Synechococcus sp. UW140; assembly: GCA_943369455.1. GTDB lineage: Bacteria > Cyanobacteriota > Cyanobacteriia > PCC-6307 > Cyanobiaceae > Cyanobium. The sequence goes on along the minus strand of CALRND020000009.1, from coordinate 6,899 downwards.
ACGACAGCCTGCCCTGGCTCACCGCGCCCCCCCGCCGGCCCCTCGAAGAGGCCCGCGACCTGCTGCTGCAGCTCGGGGCCGTCGAGGGCCAGGGGCGCATCACCAGCCACGGGCGGGCCATGGCCCGGCTTGGGCTGCATCCGCGCCTGGCCCATATGCTGCTGCGGGCCAGGGAAAGGGGCTGGGAGTCCCTCGCCACGGCCATGGCCGTGCTGCTGAGCGAGCGCGATCCCCTCGATCGCCGCGAGGCCGGCAGCGATCTGATGCGGCGCCTCGACTGGCTGCGGCGCAGCCCGGGCGCGGAGGGCGGCGGACGCGCCGCGGGCCGGGCCCCCTGGACCAACCTCCAGTCCCAGTTGCTGCGCCAGCTCCGGGAGGGCCGGACGGCGGCGACCCCGGTAGCGGCCCCCGCAGCGATCGCCCCCGCCGGCGACGCCGGTGGTGGCTCCTGCAGTGACACTGACGACGTCCGTGCCGCCCAGCTGCTGGCCTGGGCCTACCCGGAGCGGCTGGCCCTAGGCCGGGGCCGGGGCGATGGGCGCTTCCTGATGCGCAGCGGTCGCGGCGCCGTGCTGCCCCCTGGGGATCCCCTCGGCGCCGCCGAAGCCCTGGCGATCGCGAGCGTCGACGGCCAGGGTCAGGAGGCCCGGGTGCGGCTGGCGGTGGCCCTCTCCCGCAGCGGCCTGGAGGAACTGGTGGCGGAGGCGATCGAGGAGGCAACCGAAGCCCGCTGGGATGGAAACGACCAGCGGGTGCGGTGCGAGCGGCTGCGGCGGAGCGGGGCCCTGGTGCTGGATCGCCGCCCCTGGCCGGACGCCAGCGGGGAGCTGGTGGAACGGGCCCTGCTGGAGGGTCTCGAACGGCTCGGCCTGGAGGTGCTCCCCTGGAGCCACGCCAGCCGCCAGCTGCAGCAGCGCCTGATGCTGGCCCACCGGCACCTGGGGGCGCCCTGGCCCGACCGCTCACCGGAGCGGCTGCGGCAGGACCCCGGGGCCTGGCTGGGCCCCCACCTCGGCGGCCTGCGCAGCCTCCAGGATCTGCAGCAGCTCGACCTGGTGGAGATCCTCTGGGGCGATCTGGACTGGTCCCTGCGCAGGGAGCTGGATCGGCTGCTGCCCCTCAGCCAGCCGGTGCCGTCCGGGCGCCGGGTGCCGCTGGCCTACGGCAGCGGCACGCCGGTGCTGGCCGTGAAACTGCAGGAGATGTTCGGCTGCCTGGAAGGGCCGTCGGTGCTGGACGGCCGGCTGGCGGTGCGGGTGGAGCTGCTGTCGCCGGCGGGACGCCCGGCGGCGGTGACCAGCGACCTGGCCGGCTTCTGGAACCAGGGCTACGCCGAGGTGCGCCGGGAGCTGCGCGGCCGTTACCCCCGCCACCCCTGGCCCGAGGATCCCCGCCAGGGCGTCGCCAGCGCCCGCACCAAGGCGGCCCTGGCCAGGGAGGCACGCGGGGAGAGTCGCTGAGCGGGCCTGCGCTAGGGCAGGCCGTCGAGCAGATGGCCGAAGCCGAAGTGGCGCAATCCCTCCAGGATGCCCATGCAGCCATGGGCGCGGGCGCGGTAGGTGCGGACCAGCCCCGGCAGGGCCCGCACCAGGCCGGGCTCGGCGTTGCCCACCATGACGCTCTGCAGGCCGGTCTCGAACATGGCCAGATCGTTGAGGGAATCCCCCGCGGTGACCACCCGGGAGGGCTCGAGCTCCAGCCACTCCAGCAGGCCCAGCAGGGTGCTGCCCTTGTTGACGCCCGGCGGCAGCACGTCGAGATACTTGTCGCCGGAGACCAGGCAATCCACCCCATGGGCCTCGATGGCCGCCAGCCGGCTGGTGTCGAGCCGGAGGGGGTCGATGCCGTAGGCCAGGCGCCGGTCGCTGCTGAGGGGCTCGGAGGACAGGCCCGGCACCAGGGCCAGCAGGGGCAGCACCTTCTCCGCCCGTCCCCGCCAGAGGGCCTCGATCGGGTCCAGGGCCAGGGCCAGGGGGGCGAGGCTGGCGCCACAGGCCACGGTGCAACCCACATCTCCGATCACCAGATGGGGGGGATGGAGCCCATGGGCGGCCTCCTCGGCCAGCAGCCGGGCGACGGAGCGCAGATCCCTGCCGGTGCTGAACACCTGCAGCACCCGGTGACGCTGGGAGGCCAGCCAGCGGTAGACCCGGCGGCGGGTCGGAACGCTCCCCTCCAGCAGGGTCCCGTCGAGGTCGGTGACCAGCACCAGATCGGTCTCGCAGGGCAGGGGCGCCGCCAGCTGGCGCTGGAGGCGGGCCCGGGGCGCCCGCCGTCGATCCTCCAGGCCGGGCCCCCAGACGGTGGCGGCGCCGGGGCCCGGCCATGGGCCGCCGCCGGGGGCCGGCACCAGAGGAGGCCTCAGTGCCATGGCCAGGCACGGCTGTCAACCGTGCAACCCACACCCGCCGCGGTAGCCCCTGCCACTGTCAAGACCACTCCATGTTTCGTTACAGTGTGGGCTCCACCGAGGGTCCCTTCCATGTCTGACGCTTCCCAGCCCCGCTTCGGTTTCGTCAACTTCGCCGAAACCTGGAACGGCCGCCTGGCCATGATGGGCTTCGTGATCGGTCTGGCGACCGAAATTCTCACCGGCCAAGGCATTCTGGCCCAGGTCGGCCTCGGCTGAAGCCCGGCCGTCTCCCCCGACACCACAAGCACCCTTGAAGCCCTCGCCAGGGCAAGGCCGCCGGCCCAGCCGGCGGCTTTTTCGTGGGCCCGGCGGCTTTCCAGGGCGGTCCTAGGTTGAATCGCCCCCAGGCTGCGCCCCCCGATGGCCCCTTCCGCCGCCGCTCCCCGCTTCTATGTCGGCAACCGGCGCGACGGCGCCAGGCTGCTGAGCAGTGCCCTGGTGATCGCCGGCGCGGGCCTGGTCCGGATCGACCATCCGGTGGGCCGTGTGGTGGCCCTGGTGGCTGGTTTGCTGAGTCTCTACTGGTGGCTCTGCTATCGCCAGCTCACGCACTGATTCCATGCTCACGGTCCCTGGCAGCAGCGCGTCCCCCCGCCAGCACGACGGCATCCCCCGGTTCACGGTCGCCGAACTCAACCAGGCCATCGGTTCCCTGCTGGAGCGGGGCTTCGCCCCCCGTTTCCTGCTTGAGGCCACCGTGGGGCGCCCCCAGCAGAAGAAGGGCCATCTCTGGCTGACCCTCGTCGACGGCCAGGCCAGCATCCAGGGGGTGATCTGGTCGTCCCAGCTGCAGAAGCTCAGCTTCGTGCCCCAGGAGGGGGATGGGGTAGTGGTGGTCGGCAAGCTCAACTTCTGGGCGGCGCGGGCCAACCTCACGGTGCAGGTGCTGGATGTGCGCCCCAGCCTGACCACCGTCCTGCGCCAGTTCGAGCAGGTGCGCAGCCGGCTGGAGCCGGAGGGCCTGTTCGAGCCGGAGCGGAAGCGACCGCTGCCCCGCTGGCCCCGTCGCATCGCCCTGCTCACCAGCGTGCCCAGCGCCGCCCTGGCCGACATGCTGCGCACCGCCCGGGAACGCTGGCCCGCCACCGACCTGCTGGTGGTGCCGATCCCCGTGCAGGGGAACGTGGAAGCCCAGATCGTGGCCGCCATCGAAAACCTCGGCGGACAGGCCGACCGCCTCGGCATCGACGCCCTGGTGCTGGCCCGCGGCGGAGGCAGCCGGGAGGATCTGGCCGTCTTCGACGGGGAGATCCTGGCCCGGTGCCTGGCGGCCTGCCGCTGGCCCGTGATCTGCGGCATCGGCCATGAGGATGACGTGACCATCGCCGATCTGGTGGCCGACTACCGGGCGGCCACTCCCACGGCGGCCCTGGTGGCCCTGCTGCCGGACCGCAGCCAGGTGATCCGGGCCCTGGAGCAGGAACGCGGCCATCTGCAACGCACGCTGACGCTGCGGATCGCGTCGGCCCGGCAACGGCTGAGCGCCCGGCAGGACCAGCTGCGTCTGCTGCACCCCGCCCGGCTGCTGAGCCAGCGGCGCCAGTGGCTGGGCCAGCGACGGGAGCTGCTGCAGGCGCTCTCGCTGCGGCACCTGCTGGCCCGGGGATTCAGCCTGCTCCGGGATGGCGACGGACACCTGCTGCGTTCGGTGGCCCAGCTGCGGCCAGGGGCAGGGATCACCGCCGAGCTGGCGGATGGTCGGGTGGCCCTGCAGGTGCAGGCGGTCGAGCCGGACGGCCCGGGTCCCTGAGCCCCTTCACCAAGCCCCGACCCCAAGCTCCGGCCTGGGCCAGCGCCCAACGCCCTAAGCCCAACGCCGAACGTTCCCTCCATCGGATCCGCCAGGCCCGCCGCGGACTCCACGTCCTTCCTGTCCCCCGTTGCTCCCATGCCCAAGTCCTCCCCCCGATCCAGCGCCTCTGCCCAGCCCGCCGATGACCTCGCCAGCCAGGACTTCGCAGCCGAGGGGAACGACGTGGCCCAGGACCTCAGCTTCCGGGAAGCGCAGACAGCCCTCGAGCTCTGTCTGGCCCAGCTGCAGGACCAGGACCTGGACGTGGAGTCCATGGCCGATCTCTACCGCCGGGCCCTGGCCTATGCCGAACGCTGCGAGGCTGTGCTGGCCCAGGTGGAGCAGCAGGTGATGCAATGGGATCCCGGCCAGCCGGAGCTGGCCCCCACGCCCTACACCCCATGAGTGACGACGCCATCTCCACCCGGAGCGGTCCCTGGGGCATCAGCTGGATCGCCTGGGTCTATCTGCTGCTGGCCGTGGCAGGTGGGGTGCTCCCCTGGCTGGCCAATCTGGATTTCATCCGCAGCGAAGGGTCGGCCTTCGATCTGGGTCTGTTCATCCGCCAGGCCAATGCCAATCCAGCCGCCAGCTCCCTCTCCCGCGATCTGGCGATCGGGGCAACGGCCGTCACGATCTGGATGGTGCGCGAGAGCCGCCGGCTCGGCATGCGCGGGCTCGTCTGGGTTCTGCTCAGCTGCGTGACGATCGCGTTTGCCTTCGGGGCCCCGCTGTTTCTGCATCTGCGCGAACGGCGGCTACTGGAGCTGGCCCGACTCAGCCCGGAGGCAACCGATCCGGGCGCATGAGGCTCAGCCCTTGTCGGATTCAGGAGCCATCGCCGCCGCGACCGCCCGTTTCCCCGCTGGTGGTGGCCTCCACATCCACGGCATCGACGTTGATCGTCACGTCGCGGGCGTCGATCTCGCCGCCGGATGGGGTTCCCCAGAAGATCGGGCCGGGGGGTTCGCCGGGGGCCGAGCCCTGAGCCTCGCTGGACGTGAAGAGACTGCCGCAGGCCGGGCAGACGTCGGTGCCCAGGCTGGCGAAACCACAGCTCGGGCAGGTGCGCAGGCGGCGCCGGACCAGCTGCCAGCCGATCAGGGCCACCGCTCCCGCCAGAAGCGGCAGGAGCAGCAGGGTCAGGGTGAGTCCGCCGATGACGTCGAGCAACAGACGGCCGGCCGAGGTGGGCACCAGCAGCAGGGCCGCCGCCACCCCGATCCACAACCAGGGAATGCGCCGTTCCATCAGCGCTGGAAGCGTGGATCGTTCTCGATCCAGCGCTCCAGGGCCGCGAGGCCCTCAAGGCCGGCCCAGCCCAGCAGGAGGGCCGCCACCAGCCAGGCCGCCAGCAGGCCAAGGCCGACCAGCAGCGGAATCAGCGCCAGGGTGGTGAGACCGATCAGCACGACCGCTCCCACGGCCATGGACACCAGCGCCAGGCTGGCCGGCAGAGGCGGAATCCTGAGGGCAGGCTTGGCCAAGGGTCAATCCAATGAGATGGGTCCATCCTGACCCGAAACGGGTCGATCCTCAGCGCGGCAGAGGTGTCGATGGCCCCCCAGCGGCACCGCCGGAAAGCACCACACTGAAGCACTGGCCGAAATAGAGGACGGCACCCACCAACCACACCCAGAGCGTCAGGAGCAGGACGCCACCCACCACCCCGTAGGCCTGGAAGCGCACCCCGAGGGCGAGCAGGCTCCTGCCCAGCAGCAGGTTGGAGAGGGTGAGGATGCCGCTCACCAGCAGGGCTCCGGGGATGAGCGGGCGAAAGGGAATCCGGCGCGACGGCAGCATCCAGAGGAACACCAGGGTGGCGCCGAAGCCGATCACCAGGGAGACAAGCAGATCCAGTCCGAAGGACAGGGAGCTGACCCACAGGAGGGGCTCGGGCAGGAAGGTCTGCAGCTGGGTATGGAAGCCCCTGGAGCCGAACAGGCGCACCGTGCTGAACAGCTGGTCGACAACGATCAACAGGCCAACGAACAGCAGCAACACCAGGGCCTTCAGACGCAGGGCCAGGAATCGACGCACGTGCTCCTGCCAGCGCAGGTGGTCGAAGCCGAAGGGCCGATTCCACCAGAGCCGATCGGCCCCGCGTTGGAGTGTGAGATAGATGTTGCTCGCACTGAGGGCCAGAAGCACCAGGCCGAGGATGCCGGCGCCGAACCCCTGGTTGGTGAAGCGCCGGAGCGTGGCTTCGAAGCCCGGCAGGGCGGACGCGGGCAGCACCTGAGCCACGAGGACGATCAGTCGATCGAAGCGCTCCACATCGCGGCCGAGAAGGCGCGAGGCCACCGACAGCGCAATCAGCAGGGCCGGAAAGAACGATTGAAGGGTGTGGTACGCGAATGCGGCGCTCAGGTCAACGCAATCCGCCCGCAGCCACAGCAAATAGGCCTTCCAGAACGGACGAAAGCGGCGACGCCATGTCACGACAGAACCATCGACAGGATTTGGGGCTGCTGCATCCCTGCATCCTGCCCTGTCCCAGTCCCCTGGCCCCCTTGCCCGGGGCCCCAAGCCCCGGGCCTAGGGACCGTGCCCCACAACATGCCAACAGAAAAGCCACCCTCCTCGGGTGGCTTCTCCTCATCGTCCCCTCGCAGGGACGAAAGTTTTACCTGGCATCGAGCTATTTTCGCAGGGGGCTACCCCCCAACTATCGTCGCCGCTGCTGCGTTTCAC
>CALRND020000008.1:0-175955 GCA_943369455.1 Synechococcus sp. UW140 | reverse complement strand
TGCCAGAACCGTCGTTGGCCGTGGTCGTGGTGGCCACGAACGTGCCATCCGGACGCAGGAGATTCACAGTGACGCCGTTGATGCCGCTGGCGGGGCCGTCGTTCTGGATGCCGTCGCGGTTGTTGTCGGCCCAGACGTAGTCACCGAGGCTGGCCTCGCCGGGGCCATCGCCTGGCCTGACCAGGCCGGCATCCAGGGTGCGGTTGAATTCACCGGGGCTCAACTGAACCACCTGGGTGAGGCCGGTGGCGACATCCGCATCGGAATCGCTGCTGTCGTTGCCGTTGGCATTCACATTGGCCAGCGTGAAGCCGTAGCCGGTGGGGAGAACGAACTGAACCTGGTAGTCCAGGCCGGGGGTCAGTCCGAGGAATTCGTAATAGCCGTTGCTGTTGGTGGTGGTGGTGGCGATTTGCTCGTAGAGATCACTGAAATCACCGTCCTTGTTGATGTCACGCACCAGCCTGACGGTGACACCAGCCACACTGGCTTCACCTACATCCTGAAGGCCGTTGGTGTTCGAATCGCGCCAGACGAAGTCACCCAGACTCGCGGCCTTGATCTTGCCGATCACAGGCTGAATATTGGCTCCCAGATCAAAAACGACCGCCATGAACTGGTTGCTGGTCGGCACGAAGCCTTCACCGTTGGCGCGCGCCAGAGTGACGATGGCATTGATATCTGCCGAATTGAGGGCCCCCTGATCGTCCAGGTCTCCACCGGCCGGGTTGTAACTATCGCCCAGCAGGGTCCAGATGGCCGCCTGCACTTCTCCGTAGCTGAAAACGCCCACGGTGTTGCCATTGGAGGACGGCGGGGGCGTCGCCGTCACGGTGATGTTGTTGAGAATCCAGTTCACCAGATCCATGTTCTGGAGTGGATCGGCTGGATTTACGGGCGCCGTCACGCCGGAGGTGGCGTTGCCGATGTTGGGCTTGGCCGCCTTGAGCAGGCCAAGCTCGTAGCTGGAATAGATGGAGGCGGTGTAGTTCGTCGGGCCGGCGCCAAGAGGCGTTGCCGTATCGACACACCAGCTGTCGACCACACCCAACCCTGAATAGTAGGGATTGCCGGTGAAGTTGGACAGGTCGATGTAACTGAACTGGTCTCCGGCGGGACCGCGGCTGACGAGGGTGAAGCTGACGGTGGGTTGGGTCATGACGGCGGAATGCGGGGAGAGGGGGGGTGGCTGTTCGGGGTGGTCAGAAAATCTTCAGCTGGGGCCTGGGGCCATCGATGGCGGCTGTCAGGGAGGGGATGGGGGCAGGTCGTTGGGCGTGGCCTTGGCCTGGAAGGGTCCTGCCGCGCGCCTCGCGCCGACGCGTGCAGGAAGGGACGCCTGGTGCAGGCGAGTGTCGGCAGCCGGTCCGGGGCCATCTCTGGCCGGCGCCAACAGGTGAATAAAGGCTGGGGTTGAAGCTACGGAAGGTCGTGCCCCCGTGTGGCCAAGTCCCTGGATCCGGTGAGCGGACACGTTCTGCAAACTTAACGCTAGCTGAGTGACCATAGCGAGGGTTTGCTGGTTTGGGTCTGCGGGGCGTCAGATGTGCGTCAGATGTGAGGTTTTGTCATCCCATCACGATCCACGGCCTGGGCGTTTCGGAGAATCTGCGGCGTCTCCCCCCTCTCCCAGCCATCGCCCCGGCGTCCCGGTCCAGCGGCTCCCTGGGCCAGCTCCCCTGACCGCCTTGACCGATGGCCATCGCTTTCTCCCCTTCCCCCGCTGCCAGCGCCGCCTCAGCTGTGGCCGCCGCCCTCGAGCGGCTCGCCCCGGTGGCGGCCGCCCGCACCGCCGCCGTGCGGCCCCGGCTGGGCCGGGTGCTGGAAGCCTTCGCCGCCGAACGACTGGGGGTGCATCACTTCGCCTCGGTCAGTGGCTACGGCCACGGCGATCTGGGCCGGGAGGTGCTGGACCGGGTGTTCGCGCGCGTGCTCCAGGCCGAGGCCGCCGCGGTGCGGCTTCAGTTCGTCAGCGGCACCCATGCCATCACCGCTGCCCTGTTCGGTGTTCTCCGGCCCGGTGACCGCCTGCTGGCCCTCACCGGCCGTCCCTACGACACGCTCGAAGAGGTGATCGGGCTGCGGGGCACGGGCCAGGGATCCCTCGCCGAGTTCGGCATCACCTACGACGAGCTGCCCCTCACCGCCGACGGCGGGGTGGACGAGGCCGGTCTGGAGGCGGCGCTGGCGGTCCCCACCCGGATGGTGCTGATCCAGCGCAGCTGCGGCTACAGCTGGCGCCCCTCCCTCTCGGTGGCCACGATCGGGCGCCTCTGCGAGCGGGTCAAGGCGCTGCGGCCGGACTGCGTCTGCTTCGTCGACAACTGCTACGGGGAACTGGTGCAGGATCAGGAACCCACCGCCGTGGGGGCCGACCTGATCGCGGGCTCGCTGATCAAGAACCTTGGCGGCACCATCGCCCCCACAGGCGGCTACGTGGCCGGTCGCCGCGACCTGGTGGAGATGGCCTGCTGCCGCCTCACCGCCCCAGGCATCGGCAGTGAGGGGGGCACCGGTTTCGACCAGTACCGCCTGCTGTTCCAGGGGTTGTTCCTGGCGCCCCAGATGGTGGCCGAGGCCCTGATCGGCGCCGAGCTGGTGGCCGAGGTGTTCGGGTCGCTGGGGTACCCCGTGAATCCCGCCCCCGGCTCCGACCGCAGCGATGTGATCCAGGCGGTGCGGCTCGGCGATCCCGAGCGGCTCATCGCCGTGTGTCGGGCGTTCCAGCAGTGCTCGCCGGTGGGGGCCTACCTGGATCCGGTGCCGGCCCCGATGCCCGGCTACGCCAGTGATCTGGTGATGGCGGGCGGCACCTTCATCGACGGCAGCACCAGCGAGTTCTCCGCCGACGCCCCTCTGCGGGAGCCCTGGGTGCTCTATGCCCAGGGCGGCACCCACCACGGCCACGTGGCCCTGGCCCTGGATCGGGCCCTGGCGGCCCTGGATGAGCTGGGGGCCGGTCCGCCTGCCGCCGCTCGGTCAGACTGAGGCCGCCTCCTCCGCATCGCAACGGCCTTGGCGCACACCTTCCCCGACGACTGCCGCTACTCCGAGAGCCATGAATACGTGCGCCCGGAGGGGGACCTGGTGCGGCTCGGGATCAGTTCCTTCGCCGTCGATCAGCTGGGGGACATCGTCTTCGTCGAGCTGCCGGCGGTGGGGGCCGCCCTGGCCCGGGGCACGAGCTTCGGCAGCGTCGAATCGGTCAAGGCGGTGGAGGATCTGATGGCCCCCGTGAGCGGCACGGTGGAGGCCCGCAACGAGGCCGTCCTGGCCAGCCCCGAGGAGCTCCAGAACGATCCCTACGGGGAGGGCTGGCTGCTGCTGGTGCGGCTGGCGGCCCAGGGCGAGCTCGACGATCTGATGGATGCCGCCACCTACGGGGCCAAGGTGCAGGCGGGCTGATTGTCCTTAGGATCCCGCCACCTCCACGCCGAATGCCCGTGTCCGCCTCCTTCCTGGTCCGGCATCTGGGTCCGGATCCCGAGGATCAGCAGCGGATGCTGGCGGAACTCGGTCTCGGTTCCCTCGATCAGCTGGCGGCCGAGGTCGTTCCCGCCGACATCCTGCTGACGGCGGAGGAGGCCGAGATCGGCCTGCCGCTCCCCTGCCCCGAGGCCCAGGCCCTCGCCGAGCTCAGGGCGCTGGCCTCCCGCAACTCGGTGCTGCGCAGCCTCATCGGCCTCGGGTACCACGGCACGGCGACGCCGGCCCTGATCCAGCGGCATGTGCTGGAAAACCCCTGCTGGTACACCGCCTACACCCCGTACCAGGCGGAGATCGCCCAGGGTCGGCTGGAGGCCCTGCTGAATTTCCAGACCCTGGTCAGCGAGCTGACGGGGCTGCCGATCGCCAACGCCTCCCTGCTGGATGAGGCCACCGCCGCCGCCGAAGCGATGGCGATGGCGGCGGCGGTCACGACACGGCGCGGCGCCCGGCGCTTCCTGGTCGACCGGGCCGTCCTGCCCCAGACCCTCGCCGTGCTCCACACCCGGGCCGAGCCCCTGGGGATCGGCATCGAGATCGTCGACGCCGAGGCCGCCACCACCGCCCCGGATGGGGTGCTGGGCGAGGACGTCTTCGGCCTGCTGCTGCAGCTGCCGGGGGTCGAGGGCCGGCTCTGGGATCCCGCTCCGCTGCTGGCGGCGGCCCGCTCCTGCGGCGTGATCAGCACGGTGGCCGTGGATCCCCTGGCCCAGGCGCTGCTGGCGCCGGTGGGTGGCCTCGGTGCCGACATCGCCGTCGGCAGCCTGCAGCGCTACGGCGTGCCGATGGGGTTCGGGGGGCCCCACGCCGCCTTCTTCGCCACCCGGGAGGAGTTCAAGCGCCAGATCCCGGGCCGCCTGGTGGGCCAGTCGAAGGATGCGGAGGGGAACCCGGCCCTGCGGCTGGCCCTCCAGACCCGGGAGCAGCACATCCGGCGCGACAAGGCCACCAGCAACATCTGCACCGCCCAGGTGCTGCTGGCCGTCATGGCGAGCTTCTATGCCGTCCACCACGGCCCCGATGGCCTGGAGGCCATCGCCCGTCGCCTGCTCGTCCTGCGCCAGGGCCTGGTGCTGGCCCTGGACGCCCTGGGGCTGCCGGCCGATCCGGGCGCCGCCTTCGACACCGTGGTGGTGCGCACCGCCGCGGCTCCCGCCCTGCGCCAACGGGCCGTGGCCGCCGGCTTCAACCTCCGCTGCGGGGTCCGTGGCGACGACGGCGAGGCCGCCCTGGCCATCAGCCTCGATGAACTCTCCACGCCCGAGGAGCTGGCCGCCCTGCTGACGGCCCTGGCACCCGACCCCGCCGCCGCTGACGCCGCCCAGGCGGCCCTGCGGGCCGGCCTGGCCACTCTTGGGGCCAGCCCCCTGGCGGAGCTGCTCGACGGTGTGCCCCTGAGGGATGCTCCCTGGCTGCGCCAGGAGGTGTTCCATCGCTATCGCAGCGAGACGGAGCTGTTGCGCTACATCCAGCGCCTGGTGAGCAAGGACCTGTCGCTGGTCCACGGGATGATTCCCCTGGGCAGCTGCACCATGAAGCTCAATGCCGCCGCCGAACTGGCGCCGGTGAGCTGGCCGGCCTTCGCCCAGATCCATCCCTTCGCCCCCGCCGACCAGACCGCCGGCTACGCCGCCCTGGTGGCGGATCTGGAGGCCTGGCTGGGGGCGATCACCGGCTTCGCCGGGGTGTCCCTGCAGCCGAACGCCGGCTCCCAGGGCGAGTACGCCGGCCTGATGGTGATTCGGGCCTGGCACCGCAGCCGGGGCGAGGGCCATCGCCAGGTGTGCCTGATCCCCACCAGCGCCCACGGCACCAATCCGGCCAGCGCCGTGATGGCGGGGATGCGGGTGGTGGCGGTGGCCTGCGACGCCCAGGGCAACATCGACATCGCCGACCTGGAGGCCAAGGCCGCCGCCCACGCCGCCGACCTGGCGGCCCTGATGGTCACCTACCCCTCCACCCACGGAGTCTTCGAGACCGGCATCCGCCACATCTGCCAGGTGGTCCATGACCACGGCGGTCAGGTGTACCTGGACGGCGCCAACCTCAACGCCCAGGTGGGCCTCTGCAAGCCCGGTCTCTATGGCGCTGACGTCTGCCACCTCAACCTCCACAAGACCTTCTGCATCCCCCACGGGGGCGGTGGCCCCGGGGTGGGGCCGATCGGGGTGGCCGCCCACCTGGTGCCGTTCCTGCCCTCCCACCCCCTGGCCCCGGCGAGCGCCGCAGGGGCGGCGGATGAGGCCATCGGGCCAGTGTCGGCGGCGCCCCTGGGCAGTGCCGGCATCCTGCCGATCAGCTGGATGTACATCCGCATGATGGGCGGGGCGGGGCTGCGCACCGCCAGCCAGGTGGCCCTGCTGGCGGCCAACCTGATCGCCGAGCGTCTCGAGCCCCACTTCCCGGTGCTCTACCGGGGCCGGGGCGGCCGGGTGGCCCATGAGTGCATCCTTGACCTGCGGCCCCTCAAGCGCAGCTGCGGCCTGGAGGTGGACGATCTGGCCAAGCGGCTGATGGACTACGGCTTCCATGCCCCCACCGTCAGCTGGCCCGTGGCCGGCACGGTGATGGTGGAGCCCACCGAGAGCGAATCGCTGCGGGAGATCGACCGCTTCTGCGCGGCGATGGAGGGGATCCGCCGCGAGGCCTGGGCCATTGAGACCGGCGCCGCCGACCCCCTCGACAACCCGCTCAAACAGGCGCCCCACACCCTGGCGGCGGTCACCGCCGACGACTGGGATCGGGCCTACAGCCGCAGCGAGGCCGCCTTCCCCGCCGGGGAGAGTCAGCGGCAGGACAAGTTCTGGCCGGCGGTCGCCCGCATCGATAACGCCTTCGGTGATCGGAACCTCGTCTGCACCTGTCCGAGCGTCGAGGAAGTGGCAATTGCTGAACTGGCCGCCTGAGTGTTCCGGCGGTACCTTTCCTCCCCGTGATGGCGCATCATTGCTGTGCCATCACCATTCGGCGATGGCAACCGCCTTTCATTGTCATGGGGTTCATGAACGGCAACGACAGTTCAGGCGGTGGGCCGGGAGCAGGGACCCTGTCCCCGGACCTCCCGGAAGCCAGCCAGCGGGTGGACGGCACCAACGTGGTGCGGGTGCCCTTCGGGGTGCGCCGGGCCCGGCGCCGCCGTCCCGAGCGGCCCGACCACTGGGCCACCCTGGTGCTTCCTTTCCAGGCGGGCGGCGGCGGGTCGCCCACGCCGCCCCACGCGGCCTAGGCCACCCTTCGGTTTGGCGGCGCTGAGGCCATGGGTCATTGTCCAGGCCCTTGCCGTCATCCAGCTACCACCTGGCCCCATTCGACAGTGGGGCAATGGGGGTCGATTGTCGACAGGTTCTGCGGGGCTAGACGTGTGGGTCTGGGTGGATTGGCTTCCACTCGGCCATGGCCCCAGCCACCCCCACGGAGCCCAACGGCGATCTTGCCCTTACCCCAGGCTTCTCGACTTCAGTACGCCAGCAGCCGGCAACGACTGGGAGCCCCAGACGGCACCTGCCCTTGGCCTTTGGGTGTCGCTGGGTTGATGGTTGATCTCCCCACGCCACCAGCCCAAGACGCGAGTCCACAACAGGACCTTGGACCAGTGGATGCACAAATGCAGCATTCCTGCAACATTAAGCGTAAGCTATGTTAAGCTTAGGCCGGATGAGGATTGGGTGAATTTAGGGTTGGGCGGGTCCTCCAGAATTCCTGCTTCACCATGAATTTTTCGCTCCGTCCGCTTTGGATGAAAGCTGCCGTGGCCTCTGCCGCGGTGGCCACCACCACCTTGCTGTCCGCCTCCATGGCGTCGGCGGCGCCGACACCCGTCGACCTTGAGCTGTTCCTCTCCGTGGACGTCTCCGGGAGCATTGATACAACCGAGTTCAACCTCCAAAAGCAAGGTTATGTCTCGGCCTTTCAAGATGCAGCCGTGCAAGCTGCCATCGCCAGCAAGAAAAATGGCGTCGCTGTCGCTTTGGGGCAGTGGAGCACGTCCGCCAATACCCCGCTTGCCGTTGGCTGGACTCTGCTGACAGATGCCGCTAGCGCCAATGCCTTCGCAGCTGCCATCAATGCCATGGGACGGCAATCATCCGGTTCCACCTGCGTGTCTTGCGGCATCAATGCGGCTGTGGCTGAACTGGGAAGCAACGCCTATGTCGGCAAAAGTGTCATTGATGTCTCTGGGGATGGTGAAGAAAACGTCTTTAGTAATCCTGGAGCCGTCATTGCCGCTCGAAATGCAGCCGCGGCTCTTGGAATCAGAATCAATGGCCTGCCCATCATCACGTCTGATTTCCCGAACCTCGACGCTTACTACGCAGCCAATGTCCAGACAGCCGACGGCTTCACTCTGGCAGCATCCAGCTTCACTGATTTTGATGTAGCTGTTCAGAAGAAGATTGTCAGGGAGATCACGGGCGATAACTCCGTTCCCGGCCCCCTGCCGATTCTTGGCGCCGCAGCCGCCTTCGGCTTCAGCCGTCGCCTTCGCAAGCGCATCAACCTCGCCACCTTAGCCTGAGGCGCTTCAGCCGCTCACCATCGGATGAGCTGATGTCCTGGGACTCCACTTTCACAGTGGGGTCCCTTTCTTTTTCGTTGTCCTGGCTGCGGTTGCCCTTCATGGGAATGGATCTTTTGGCCGGCCCCATCTGAATCCTGAGCCGAAACGTGGCTGTGCCACGCCGCTGCAGCAAGGGGCTGGACGGGCTGAAGCCGCCCTTCAGTTCTGTCCCATCGAGAATCGAAGTCCAGATCTTTGTCGATTCAGCTCCTGCATCGCCTGGGGCAGTGAACCGAAGATGACTCTGCACAGGCAGAACAGGGCCAGTCTTGCCACTTGAACTTTTTCGATGGTATCGCGATTCCAGGGCATCGATCCTGCCGGCAAAACCTAGACTGCGTCTTGATTGATTCGCTCCTGGCTTTCAGCGTGTCCGACCCCACCGACGACTCCAGAGTGCAACAGGGTGTCTTCGCCCGGCGGTTAGGTGCCATCGCCATGGCACTCTTCGTTGTCTACACCGCAAGCGTGCTGGCAAGGATCATCCCCTTTCGCTTGCTCCTGGCGAGCTGGCAGCTGGAGTTTGCTGCCAGCCTGATTGATGCGGCCCCGATCGCCCTGCTCGGCCTGATCCTGGTGCATCTTGCTGCCTACGTTGACCCCAGCAGCCCCATCCACAAGGAGAGGAAACGGCGGTTTTCCCGTATGGCCGTGGCAGCCGTTCTCGGCTTCCTGCTCCTGATTCCGCTGAATGTCTATGCCGTCTGGACAGGCCTGGGCAACCTTCAAGCCACCAGAAGCAACGTTGAAGTGGACGCTGTGCGCAGAATCGACAAGTTTCGGCAGATCGTCAGTTCGGCCACCACACCAGAGGATCTGCAGCAGCGACTCGAAGCCATCGGGGTCCCTGGTTTGAAGCCCTCCGATCTCCGTCTGCCGTTGCCGCGTCTGAAACAACTGCTCCTGGAGAATCTTGATAAAGCCCAAGGAAATCTGGAGGCCAAGAAAACCGGGGCTGGGGCTGTTCTGCGTGAGGGGCTCTGGTCATTGATCCAGAGTGTCCTGAAGCTGATGGTTGCTTCCCTCGCCTTTGCCTTGGCCTTTGCGGCTGGCGCACAGGGTCGCAGCAGCGAGATTTCCCTGCTGGAGTCGTGGCAGGGTGGCTGGGATCAGAGATTTCGCAAGGGTGGCCGTAGACGATCCAATGCTCGAGCTGCGGATGAGGATTACCTCCGACAACTCAGCCGTGGCGATGACGTTCCATGAGCGGCGTCTTCGCTGATCGTCGGCTGAAAACCGTTGCCCCGCTTGGTGCAGGGCCGCCGCTCAGTAGGCAGCCCCGCTGCGGCGCTGGTGCACGGCCGTCGTGGCGGCCGGATCCAGCAGGTCGCCGCTGAGGGCCTCGGCGTACAGCAGCCAGTGGTCGCCGCATTCCATCCGCTGGCTCACCCGGGCCTCCAACCAGGCCAGAGCTTCCGGCAACAGGGGCTGGCCGCCGGGACTGGTCTCCAGGTCGAGTCCCGCCAGCCGATCGGCCCCGGGGGGGAAGGGCTGCAGGAAGCGCTTCATCGGGCCGCTTTCGCGCCCCGTCGCCAGCACGTTGAGGGAGAAGGCGTCACCCACGTGCAGCAGGCTCTCGATCGCCCGGTCCTTGGCCACGGCCACGGTGAAGCCGGGGGGGCTGAAGCTGGCCTGGCTCACCCAGCTGGCCACCATCGCGCCACCGATGGCGTCGGTGCCGTCCCCCTTGCGGGCCAGCACCACGCAGAGGGATCCCACCACCCGGCCGAGGGCCTGGATCGCCGGGTTGGTGCGGCTCTCGCTGAGACCGCCGCCGGTGCTGCGCCGCTGGGCCTGGCGATGCTGCTGGCGCAGGCGGCGGCCCAGGGAGGTGCCGGTTTCCTCCAGGGTCCGCAGGGTGGCCAGGTCCGGGCTGAACTTCACCCGGATCGGATCGAAGGCGAACTGGAAGCCGCCGTCGCGGAGCTTGGCTTCGAGCAGGTCGATGGCCTCGCCGCTCCAGCCGAAGCTGCCGAACACGCCCACCGGTTTGGCCCGATCCCCCTCGGCCAGCACGGTGCCGAGGGCCGAGACGATCGGCGTGGGGGCATGGCCACCAAGGGTGGGTGAGCCGATCAGCAGGGCGTCGCAGGAGTGGATCGCCTCCAGCAACTGCTCGGAAGGCGCGAATTCACAGTTGATGCTCTCGACACGCACGCCGCTGCGCGCCACCCCCTGGGAGAGGGCGTCGGCGATGGCGGCGGTGTTGCCGTAGGCGCTCGCGTACAGCAGGGCCACCGACAGGCTGGCCTTCTCCTGGCTCTCCCCCCAGCGGCGGTAGTCGGCCAGGAGGCTGCGCCAGCTCTGGGCGATGGCCGGGCCGTGGCCCGGCGCGATGGTGCGGATCGGCAGTTCGTCGAGCCGGTCGACGACCGTCTCCACCTGGCGGGCCATCGGCGCCATCAGGCAGTCGTAGTAGTAGCGGCGGTCCTCCTCGGTGCTGGTGCGGTTCGCCTCGGCGAAGTCCTCGGTGCAGAGGTGGGCGGCGAAGAACTTGCCGCTCATCAGCAGCCCCGTGGTGGCCTCGAAGGCGATCAGTCCGCCGGGCCAGCGGGGGGTGGGGGTGGGAAGCAGGGTGAGGACATGGCCGTCGGTGAGGGTGCGGCTGGTCTCCTGTTTGACCACCTCGATCGTCGGCAGGGGCACCGGGTCGGCTGGGGCGGCGGCCTCACCGCCCGGTCCGGGACGCTGTTGCTCCCAGAGTTCGGCGAGCACCTGGGCGCCGGGATTGGAGGCCACCAGCACCGTGGCCGGCCAGCCCGTCGCCAGTTGCTTGAGCAGGGCGACCCGGTTGGGGTTGACGTGGCCCACCACCACCTTGAGGGGCGCGTCGGCCGGCACCAGCTGGGCCAGCTGCTCCAGGAAGGGGGCGGCGAAGGAGGCCCCCGGCGGATGCACCAGCACCGGGGCGCCGCCGGAGGCGCCCTGCTGGAACAGGAAGCTGTTGGCGGTGGTGCCCCGCTCGAGGCCGTACTCGACTTCGAAACGCAGGCGGCGCGGGCTGAGGCCACGCAGGCAGAGCAGGCCGGGTTCGACCGGCAGGGTGATGACGCGCCGATCGGTCGCGGTAGGAGAGGACGTCATCAGTAGTGGTTGCCCACCTTGCGGTGATGCACGGCCGTGGCGGCGGTGGTGTCGGCCACATTGCCCTCCTCCACCACCGCGTAGATGATCCAGTGGTCGGGGCCTTCCATGCGCTGGGTGACCCGGCAGCCGAGATAGGCCAGGGCATCCCCCAGGACGGGCCCGCCGGCGGCCACGCCCTCGAGCACGTTGACGCCGGCGAAGCGGTCGGCCCCCGGCGGGAAGCGGCGCAGGAAGTGGCGCAGCAGGGGCTGGTGGTTGTCGTCCCGCAGCACGTTGAGCACGAAGCGGTCGTCCACCTGCATCAGGGCCTCGATCGCCCGGTCCTTGGCGACCGCCACCGTGAGCCCCGGCGGATCGAAGCTCGCCTGGCTCACCCAGCTGGCCACCATGGCGCCGCTGCGGCTGCCGGCCTCGTCGTCCTGCCGGGCCGTGACGATGTAGAGGCCGCCGCTGAGGCGCCCCAGGGCCTTGTCCAGGTCGCCGTCGATGGCCTTCATGGCGGCGATGGTCTTCTCCTTGGTGAGCAGCTGGCCGAGGTCGGTGCCGGCTTCCTCGCAGCGCTGGTAGTCGGCGCCACCGGGAACCTGGCGGATGCGCAGGGGCTCGAACGCCCATTTCTGCCCCAGGTTGCGCAGCTGGCCGGCCAGGGTGTCGATCGGTTCGTCGTTGCCGCCGAAGGCGTCGTAGCAGCCCACCCACTGCTTGGGATGCAGGGCCGCCAGCAGGGTGCCGATGGCCGTCTGCAGGTCGGCGTCGGGGGAGGCGGGCCAGGTGGGAACCACCACGGCGCTGGCCTCACCGATCAGGGCGGCGAGCTCCTGGGCATCGGTGGCGCGCAGGTCGACGAGCTGCACCTGGCCGGAGGCCTTGCCCACGCCCCGGGCGATGGCCTGGCTGAGCCGGTCGCAGAAGCCGTACTGGCTGAGATAACAGACGGCGGCGTAGGCCTCCCCAGCGCTGCGCTGGCCGCTCCAGTCGCGGTAGTCGCCCACCCAGAGGGGCAGGTGCTCCCGCAGCAGGGGCCCGTGGCCCACGGCGATCGTGTTGATCTCCGGCAGCCCATCCATCCGCTTGAGCGCCTGCAGCACGCTGCGGGCATTGGGGGCCATCAGGCAGTCGTAGTAGAAGCGGAAGTCCGGGGCGATGGCGCCGGGGTCGACATCGAAGAGGTCGTCGGAGCAGTAGTGGAGGCCGAAGGCATCGCAGGTGTAGAGGATGCCGGTGCCGTGGTCGAAGGAGAAGATCGTGTCGGGCCAGTGCAGGTTGGGGGCGCTGAGGAAGCTGAAGCGATGGGCCACGCCGCTGCCCGGGTTCACGCCCAGGTCGAGCTCGTCGCCGCTCTTGACCGCCCGGCTGCGGAAGGGCCGGTGCACCTGATCCTGGAGGAACTGGATCGCCACCTTGGAGCCGACGATCTCGATGTCCGGGTGGCGGTCGATCAGATCCCCGATCAGGCCGGAATGGTCAGGCTCGGTGTGGGAGACGATCAGGTGATCGATCGCCGTGGGCTCGATCAGACCCTCCAGCAGGGGGATCCAGGTGTCGCGGAACTTGGCGTGGCTGGTGTCGACCAGGGCGGTGCGCTCGCCGCGCACCAGGAAGGCGTTGTAGGTGGTGCCGTTGCGCAGGCCGAATTCGATGTCGAAGCGGCTGCGGTCCCAGTCGAGGGAGCGGATCGCCGTGGTGTCGGTGGCGATCGGCTCGCACTGCAGGCTGAGCCGGGAGGCGGCGGCCCCCGCCGGGGACGGCAGGGTGGTCGGGGCGTCGGCGGTGCTGCTGCTCATGGGGTCAGACTCCTTCCGCTGACACAAGACTGTAGGCAGGCAGGTTGGTTTTCGGTCTGTTAGACCAACCGCGGGTATCCCAAAGAACCCTGGTATCCCGAGGAACCCTGGAGAATGAGGAGAATGATCAGAATCAGTTCGAGGCTGAGTCGATAGGTGGGCGCCGGAGACCTGGAACGGTTTCGGGATGCCTTTCGGCGCCTGGAGAGGCGCCTGGAGGAGGCCTCGCGTTCCGATCGTTACAAGCCTCCGACCGGTCTGGCCACGGCCCGGTTCCATCTTGAGTCGATGCGACCCGCCGAAGGGGTCTTCGCCGAGGTGCTCGACCTCAGTGCCGATGGACTGAAGATCGCCATCGAGGCTGGCCACCAGCCCGCCGTCGGCCAGACCTGCAACGTGGTGGTGGGTGATGGGGAGGGAGAGACCTACGACCTGAAGGGCACGATCCGGTGGATCGAAGCCACCAGCTACATCTCGGTGATCGGTCTCTCCCTCGATTCCGCCCAGCGCCTCGAGGGCTGAGGCCCTCAGTCGGCCACCTTCACGCTGACCGTCGTCAGGGACTGCGCCTTGGGCGCCGTCACCGTCAGCAGGCCATCGCGGTAGTGGGCTTCAAGGGCCTCCCGCTGGATGCCGCCGGGGAAGCGGAAACTGCGGCTCCAGGTGCCGTAGCGGAACTCACTCAGCAGTGGGGCGCGCCGGCGGCCTTCAGCGGCCGGGGCCTCGCCGGTGCCGGCCTCCGGAGCGGTGACGGTGGCGGAGGGAGTGGTGGGGGCGGCCGACGGCTGGCTGCGGCGCTCGGCACTGATGATCAGGGAGCGGTCCGTGGCCTTCACGTCGATGGAGCCGCGGTCGACACCGGGGAGCTCCAGGGCGATGGTGTAGCTCGCCTCGGTTTCGTGGATCTCGGCGGCGGGAACACGCTCGGCCGTCTGCAGCTGTTGCTCCAGCCGGTCGAACAGATCGAAGGGGGAGGGATGAAGCGTGCGCATGGTTGGTGCTTCCGATGGGAGCGACGGGGTTGGTCGGGTGAGGAACCACCCGTCCGATCAATGTGCCCGCCTTCCCCGTGGACTCCGAGGGGGAGAACCGCCGGCTCAGGTTCGGTCCCCCGGACCGGGTTCGGCCCCCTCGCCAGCGGGGGGTGGAGAACCGGAACAGGGCGGCTCCAGCCACCACCAGCGACCGAAGGCGGCCGCCTGGCCGCAGGGCAGGCCGCCGCCATCCCGCAGGGTCCACAGCCGGGCGTTCTCGATCCGGAAGCGGCGGCCGCGGCTGTCGATGCGGATGCCGCCGTAGCCCTCGAGGGACTCGCCCAGCCGGGCCCGTTCCAGGGCGAGGGTGCGGCTCTGGCGTTCGGCCGGCTCGGCCGTGAGCCGCGAGGGCAGGCCCACCATGGCGCCCCAGGGCCGCCGCCACAGCAGCAGGGCGGCCCGGTTGGCATAGATCAGCCGCGGATCGGCGCCGCCGTCATGGGCCAGGACGACGGTGGCGGCCACGAACAGTTCCTGGGCCGCCTGCAGCGACGAACGGTCGCCCGAAACACCGGCGAGCAGGGGTCGGCCGAAAGCCAGCCGGTGGCCTTCGATGAGCCGGCCGGTGGTGGCGATGGCGTCCTGGCTCAGCCAGGGGGGTGGCTCAGGGCTCGGCATCCGCCCCGGTGGCCATCGCCCGCACCATCGCCTGCTGGGCCATGGCCGTCCCGTGGGCCTTGAGCCGGTCGAGGAACAGCCGGTTGGCCTCCGGGAAGCGGGGCTCCTCCGCCAGGGGCAGGGGACCGGCGCCATCGAGGCCCGATTCCCCCTCCATGGCCGGTGTGATGACCACCAGATCAGGGTCGAGGGGGGCGTCGTAGCGCCACCAGCGGGCCGGGTCGGCGATGGCGGGGTGGATCGGATGGGGGGCGTGCTCCAGGGGGGCGGCCACCCCCTCCCGGCGGCGCTTGGCCAGGTCCCCCAGCAGCTGGTTGCGGGTGCGGCCCCGCAGCTGGAACAGCACGAAGGGGTCCTCACTGAAGCGGTCCCCCATCAGGTAGTAAACGGCGCTGATGTGCTTGCAGGGGTTGGCCTTGTCGGGGCAGCTGCACTCGCTGCGCACCTCCTGGAGCTTGAACGGGAACAGCCGTTTGCCGCTGGCGGCGAAGGCCCGCTCGATGTCGGCGGGCATGATCCCCGCCAGCAGCTGGGCCGACCAGCGGGCCTTCTGGCTCAGGGCCTCCAGCACGTAGCCCCAGTCCTCGTCGTTGAGCACGTCGAGCCAGAGCTTCACCTTGTAGGGATCCGGGTCGGTGCCCTGGACCCGGGCGTGAACCCGGCGACCCTCGAAGCGGATCGAGACGACGTTGCCCTCCCGGGCGTAAGTCCAGGCGCGCTCCAGCCGCTTCTTGAAGCGGTAGGAGTGGATCAGCTCCATCCACTGCTCCACCCACCAGGGCTGCTGCCCCAGGCCCTGCTGGCCCAGTTGCGTGGTGATGGCGCCGGAGGCGCCGGGGAAGGAGCTGGTCATGCCGCCGGCCTCACGCCGCCCATCCTGACGCCTGCAGGACCCACTGGCCTAAGTTGTCCCGACGCAGGGCGTGGAGTCCTTGAATCGCATCACGTTCGGCGCCGGCGACGGTTTTCACAGTCTTCTGAGGGCAAGGGTTCAGGATCACTTCGAGGCCACCGGGCAGGAGCGGCGCGATGCGCCGGCGATGGTGATCAAATCGGCCGTGATCCTGGCCTGGTTCGCCCTCACCTACGGGCTGCTGGTCTTCCGCGTCGGCAACGCCCCCGGGGCGATTGGCCTGTCGGCCCTTCTGGGCCTGGCGATCGCCGCCATCGGCTTCAACATCCAGCACGACGGGGGCCACGGCGCCTATTCCCGCCACCGCTGGATCAACCGGGCCGCCGCCATGACCCTCGATCTGCTCGGCGGCAGTTCCCTGATCTGGGCCCACAAGCACAACGGGCTGCATCACACCTTCACCAACATCTCCGGCCACGACGACGACATCAACCTCGGCCTGATCGGCCGTCTTTCCCCCGATCAGCCCCATCGCTGGTGGCACCGCTGGCAGCACCTCTACCTCTGGCCCCTCTACGGGATGCTGCCCATCAAGTGGCAGTTCTTCGACGACTTCGCTGATCTGGCCAGCCGCGGCCGCGGCGACCACTCCCTGCCCCGCCTCACCCCTGCCGACTGGCTGGTGTTCCTGGCAGGCAAGGCGATCTTCTTCTCCCTGGCGTTCGTCATCCCCCTGCAGTTCCACCCCGTCGGCGCGGTGATCGCCTGCTATCTGGTGACGGCGATGGTGCAGGGCGTCGTGCTGAGCGTGGTGTTCCAGCTGGCCCACTGCGTGGAGGAGGCGGATTTCCCGGTGGCCGACCCCTCCAGCCCGGCCATGGGTCCCTGGGCAGGCCATCAGCTGGCCACCACGGTGGACTTCAGCCGCTCCAACGGCCTGATGAGCTGGTTGCTGGGGGGCCTCAACTTTCAGGTGGAGCATCACCTGTTCCCCCAGATCTGTCACGTCCACTACCCCCAGATCTCCGCCATCGTCGAGCAGACCTGCCGCGATTGCCAGGTTCCCTTCCGCAGCCACCCCTCCTTCCTGTCCGGTGTGGCCTCCCACTACCGCTGGCTGCGCCGCATGGGCCAGCCCCCTGCGCTGCCGGCCCTGCCCGTGCTGCTGCCGGTGATCGGGGAGATCACGGAGCTCGCCCATCCCTCGGACGCCAGCCTGGCCCGCCGCTGAGGCGCCCCACCCGCTCCACTCAGCTCAGCTCCGCTCAGCCCTCCTCCAGGGCCACCAGGTCCCTGAGCTGGCCCACATCGAAGCCACCCAGCCATTCCTCACCACTGCCGATGATGTCGGCGGCCAGCCTGGATTTCTCCTCGATCATGCGATCGATCTTCTCCTCCACCGAACCGCTGGTGATGAACTTGTGCACCAGCACCCGGTTGGTCTGGCCGATCCGGTAGGCCCGGTCGGTGGCCTGGTTCTCCACGGCCGGGTTCCACCAGCGGTCGATGTGGAACACATGGCTGGCCCGGGTGAGGTTGAGACCGACCCCTCCGGCCTTGAGTGACAGCAGGAACAGCTGGGGGCCGCGGGGATCCTCCTGGAAGCGATCCACCATCGCCTGACGGTCGGTCTTGCTGCTGCCGCCGTGCAGGAAGGGCACGTCCTGACGCCAGCGCTGCTCCAGGTAGACCTTGAGCAGGTGGCCCCATTCGGCGAACTGGGTGAACAGCAGGGCCCGGTCGCCCGCCTCGATCACCTCCTCGAGGATCTCCTCCAACCGCAGCACCTTGGCGCTGCGGCCGGCGAAGCCGCTGTCGACTCCGCTCTCCTTGAGGGCCAGGGCCGGGTGGTTGCAGATCTGCTTGAGCCGGGTGAGCAGGGCGAGCACCTGGCCATGGCGCTGGCCCAGGGGGGCGCGGGCGATGGCGTCGAGGCTCTCGTCCACGGTCTTGCGGTAGAGCTTCGTCTGCTCCGTCGACAGGCCCACCCATTCGCGCAGCTCCACCTTCTCGGGCAGGTCGGAGATGATCGAGCGGTCGGTCTTGAGCCGCCGCAGGATGAACGGCCCGACCCGGGCCTTGAGATCCCGCAGGGAACTCATGTCGCCGTAGCGCTCGATCGGCAGCCGGTAGCGCTGGCGGAAGAAACCCTCCTCCCCCAGAACCCGGGGATTGAGGAAGTCCATCAGGGCCCATAGCTCGCTCACCCGGTTCTCGACCGGGGTGCCGGTGAGGGCGATGCGGAAGCGGCCCTGCTTGCCCGGTCGGCCCAGGTCGCGGGCCGCCTGGCTCTGCTTGGCCGCCGGGTTCTTGATCGCCTGGGCCTCGTCGATCACCACGCCCTGCCAGTCGATGCTCTCCAGCAGTTCGCTGTCGCGCTGCAGCAGCCCGTAGCTGGTGAGCACCAGATCCACCCCGTCCAGGGCCTTGGCCAGCTTCTCCGGGGTGGACGGCCGGCGGGGACCGTAGTGCTCCCGCACCTCCAGATCCGGCGTGAAGCCCGCCGCCTCCCGCTTCCAGTTGGTGAGCACCGAGGTGGGGGCCACCAGCAGGACGGGGCGCTTCAGCTCCTGCTCCACCTTGAGGTGCTGCAGGAAGGCCAGCAGCTGGACCGTCTTGCCCAGGCCCATGTCGTCCGCCAGGCAGGCCCCCTGGTCGAAGCGGTGCAGGAAGGCCAGCCAGCCCAGGCCCCGCTCCTGGTAGGGCCGCAGCTGGCCGGCGAAGCCCTCGGGAGCCGGCAGGGGATCCGGGGCCTTCTGCTGGTGGTACTGCTCCAGAACGGCGTGCAGCCGGGGCCCGGCGGTGAACCGGTGCACCGGCAGCCGCATCAGGGTGTCGCCGTCGCTGGCCGTCAGCCGCAGGGCATCGTCAAGGCTGAGGTTGGGATCGGCGGCGCAGAAGCGCTCGGCGTTCTTGAGATCGCTGGGCCGCAGCTCGATCCAGGCCCCCTTGTGCTGCACCAGCGGACTGCGCTTGGCGGAGAGGCGCTCCAGGTCCTTGAGGGTGAGCGTGACCCCGCCGATCATCAACTCCCATTTCCATTCGAGGCTTTCCCCCAGGGAGAAGCCGCGGGAGCGGTCCGGCAGCTCGGCCTCGATGGCGAGCCCCAGCCGGCTGGCCAGCCCGCCGCTGAGGCTGGCCGGCAGCACCACCCCCACCCCCACGTCGCGCAGCTGAACGGCGGCGGTTCGCACCAGCACGAAGGCCTCGGCCGGGGTGAGCTGCATGGTTTCCGGCGCCGCCGCATCGAGGCCCCGGCCGATCGGCTCGAACACCTGCAGGGCCCGGCCCAGCCCCTCCAGCAGCAGCTGGCCAGGCTCGGCCACGTCCACCTCCCCGAGCTGGAGCCGGCCGTCGCCCGCATTCCAGACCGTGCGCGCCGGCATCCGCAGGCTGGGATCGGCCTCCGCCTGCAGGGAGAAGCGCAGCTCCCAGAGCTCCTCGCCCTCCTCGGGGGTGAACAGTTCCAGGCAGGCCCGGGCCGGGGCCACCCGTCCCGCCACCGCCTCCCGCCAGTGGTGGGTGGCCACCGCCAGCCGCTCCCGCTCCTCCTCGTCCAGTTCGAGCCGGCCGGGGCCGGGGCCGAGGGCCTTCTGCCAGGCCCCCAGCAGGGGATCGAGACCCTCGGAGCTGGGCCGGAAGCCGGCGCGCAGCTGGCCGTCGAGCAACGCCTCCAGCAGGCTGGCCACCCGCAGCCTGCCGCTGCCGGGTCGGCGGCAGGCCAGACCCCCCTCCCCCGGCGCTCCGGGGGCCATGGCGCAGGTGGCCACCTGGGGCAGCCGGATGGCCAGTTCCTCCAGTCGGCGCCGGTCCCCCTCCCGGTTGAGCAGGGGCAGCCAGCGGGCCCGGTCCTCCTCCACCTGGGGCAGCCAGCGGCCGCGGGCGATCAGGCTCAGGGCCCAGCGCTCCAGATGGCTCCACCAGCGCAGGTCGTCCGCCAGGCCGGGGTCGTCGCCGGAGAGGGGCAGCCCGGCGAGCCATTCGCCCGCCCCCGCCGGATCGAGGGCCAGGCCCTCCACCCGCCAGGGCCACCACTGCACCTCCTTCGGGACCGGTTCGCCCGCCTGCAGCGGCAGACCGCTCCAGGCCGCCAGGCCTTCGCTGGCCGCCTTGCGGCGGCCCCGGGCCCCCTGGCTGCGGCTCGGCAGGGTGAGCTGGGCCTCCGCCGGCCGGAAGGCCTCCGACCAGAGGCCATGGTCATCCAGCCAGGCGCCCAGATCGTCGACACTGAGGGACAGGGGGTGGTCGGGAACGGTGCGCAGGGGTGCCACCGGCGTGGCGACCCTCCAGGTGTCGGCCCAGAGCAGCAGCCGGCCCCCGGCCCCTTCCGGCGGAAACAGCCAGGTGGCATGGAGCAGGCTCATGGCCGCAGGGCGGGCAGAAGGCGCTGGGCCGCCTGCAGCAGCAGGGCGCTGCCGATCAGGGGCAGCCAGAGCGGCAACCAGCCGCGCAGCAGCTCAAGCATCGCGCCGACCGCTCCGTGGGCCAGGGGCTGGTGCAGGAGGGAATGGATCTCCGGGACCGGCAGGGTCAGGGAGGTGACCGCCACGGGCCCCCCGAGGCTGCGGATGCCGCAGACCGCCCCCACCAGGCCGGCCGCCAGGTGGTCGTCATCCGGATCGACGCGCTGGAGGTGGAAGGCCAGCAGGCCATAGAAGAAGCCGCAGCCCGCCGATCGCAGCCCACTCTCCAGGCCGGCCGGCAGGCCGATCAGGGCAGCGGCAAAGCCTCCCAGCAGCGCCCACGACAGGGACTGCAGCCGCAGACGGGCACGGGAATCGTCGGACGCCTGGGTCAACGGCAAGGCCATGGCGATGGCCCGATCATGCCTGGCCACCGGCAGGCTTACATTATTCAGTGGTCTTGAACAGTCAAGCGGGTCCACCCTCACGACCCCACATCTGCCATGGCCGGAGCCGACGGAGTCACCGCCCCTGCACCTCACGCAGCGGCAGACCCGGCGCCTGCCCCAGACCCTGACCAGCCGCCCCAGAACCGCACCCAGCTTCCATAAAGCCGTTGCCCTGACGGCTTTCCGGTGTTTCCCTGCCTCCAGTCACGGTTCACTGCTTCCGGGCAGGTCTCGGACACTCACCACGGTTGGCCACCACCTTGAGCGCCGCCCATCCGCCACCGCACGCCTCCGACGCCCACCAGGCACGGCGCGCGCTGCCGGAGATGCTCCAGATCGCGACGGCCATCAGCGGTGCGGTCAACCTGCCGGCCCTGCTGCGGCAGATCCTTTCCAGCTCAAGGGATCTCACCCTCAGTGACGCCGGCAGCATCTACCTGGTGGAGGAGGTGAAGGGGGAGAAACAGCTCTGGTTCACCGCCTTCCAGAACAGCTCCCTGGCCGCCGGCGACACCGGCATCGACGCCAGCCTGCTGGATGTGCGCTTCCCGATCACCCCCGAGCGGCTGGTGGGCTGGACGGCCCTGCACGGCGAGGTGCTCAACCTCCCCGACGTCTACGCGATTCCCGCCGACCGTCCCTACAGCTTCAACGCCGAACTGGATCACCGCATGGGCTACCGGGCGGTGTCGATGCTGGTGGTGCCGCTGCGGACCATGGCCGGCGACGTGGTGGGGGTGATGCAGCTGATCAACCGCAAACGGGATGCGGCTTCGGTACTCACCCCTGAAACGGCCGCCTCGCTGGTGCGGCCCTACGACGCCGGCGACCAGCAGCTGATCGAGGCCCTGGCGGCGTTGGCGGCCGTCTGCGTCGAGCGTACCCAGGCCCTGGAGGGACAGCAGCGGCAGATCGATTCGATGATCGCCCTGCTGGCGGGGGCGATCGATGCCCGCAGTTCCCACACCGGCCGCCACTGCTCCCGGGTGCCGGAACTGGCCCTGCTGCTGGCGGAAGCGGCGGAGGCCACCCAGGAGGGGCCGCTGGCCCCCTTCCGCTTCAAGGGGGAGGCGGAGCGCCGGGAGTTCCGCACGGCGGCCTGGCTGCACGACTGCGGCAAGATCGTGACCCCCGAGGCGGTGGTGGAGAAGGCCACCAAGCTCGACGCCCCCGTCAACCGGCTGCACGAGATCCGTACCCGCTTCGAGGTGCTGCTCCGGGATGGACGCATCGCCATGCTCGAGGGCCTGCTGGCGGGCGGTGACCCGGACATCCTGGAGCGGGAGTATGCCCGGCTGGAGCAGGAGCTGCAGGGGGACTTCGCCTGCGTGGCCCGCTGCAACCTGGGCAGCGAAGGCACCGATCCGGAGGATCTCGCCCAGCTCCAGCGGCTGGCGGAGCGCACCTGGTGGCGCCATTTCGACGACAGGATCGGCCTGGGCTGGGAGGAGCAGACCCGGTACAGCGGGCCGCCGCCGCCCCTGCCGGCCCAGGAGTCCCTGCTCAGCGACGCCCCCCACCACCGCATCCCCCGGCCGGCCGAGGAGGTGCCGGAGGCCCGGTGGGGCTTCAACCTGGCGGTGCCGGAGCTGCTCTACAACCGTGGCGAGCTCTACAACCTCTCGGTGGCCAGGGGCACCCTCACCGCCGAGGAGATCTACAAGATCCGCGAGCACATGATCCACACGATCGTGATGCTGGAGAGCATGGCCTTTCCCCCTTCCCTGGCCCGGGTTGCGGAGATCGCGGGCGGGCACCACGAAACCCTCGACGGCCGCGGCTACCCCCGCGGACTGGCAGCCGAGCAGCTGTCGATCCCGGCCCGGATCCTGGCCATCGCCGACATCTTCGAGGCCCTCACCGCCGCCGATCGGCCCTATAAGCGGGGCATGCCCCTGTCCCAGTCGCTGGCGATCCTGGCCGGTCTGCGGGATCGCGGCCGCATCGATGCGGACCTGTTCGCGCTCTTCCTGCGATCCGGGGTGTATCGCACCTATGCGGAGCGATTCATGACCGTCGACCAGATCGATCCGGTGGATCTGGATGCCCTGCTGGGTCGCCATGGCTGATCAGCGCCATTCCAACGTCATCCAGGAGCTGCTGGCGGAGCTTCATGCCTCCTTCGCCGGGGTCCGGGACGGGCGGGTGGCGGATTACATCCCCGAGCTGGCCAAGGCCTGTCCCGACGATTTCGGCATCGTCATCGCCACCTCGGGCGGCCGCATCTATGAGATCGGCGACACCAGGAAGGAGTTCACGATCCAGTCGATCTCCAAGCCGTTCATCTACGCCCTGGCGCTGAAGATGCTCTCCTTCGACGTCATGGCCAGCAAGATCGACGTGGAGCCTTCCGGGGAAGCCTTCAACGCCATCAGCCTGGATCCGGACTCGGGCAAGCCGCGCAACCCGATGATCAACGCCGGGGCGATTGCCGCCTCCGCCCAGATCTGTGACGCCCACCCCAGCGGGGCCGTCGATCTGCTGCTGGAGTATTTCGCCGAGCTGGCCGGCCGGCCACTGACGATCAACGAGGCCGTCTACCGCTCGGAGAAGGAGACGGGCCACCGCAACCGCGCCATCGGCCACCTGCTGCGCAACTTCAACATCATCGAGTCGGATCCGGAGCCGGCCCTCGATCTCTACTTCCGCCAGTGCGCCATTTCCGTCACCTGCCGAGACCTGGCCGTGATGGCCTCCACCCTGGCCTGCCAGGGCCGCAATCCCTTCACCGGCGGCCAACCGCTTTCCTATGACATCACCGTGCGGGTGCTGGCCCTGATGGGCACCTGCGGCATGTACGACTTCGCCGGCCAGTGGCTCCACGACGTCGGCATCCCGGCCAAGAGCGGGGTGGCCGGCGGGGTCCTGGCGGTGATTCCGGGACGGCTGGGCATCGCCACCTATTCGCCGCCCCTCGACGGCTTCGGCAACAGCGTCCGGGGGGTGGCGGTCTGTCGCCAGCTGTCGGCAGGGGTGGGACTGAGCCTGTTCAATCAGTACTACCAGGCCGATGCCACCATCCGGCGCTCCTACCAGGGCTCCCAGCGGAAATCGCGTCGCTGGCGCAGCGAGCGTGAGCTGGAGATCCTGGCGCCCCACCGGGATGAGGTCCGCATCATCCACGTGCAGGGGGTGCTCGATTTCGGCGGCATCGAGCAGCTGGCCTCCGAGCTGGTGCGGCTCAGCGGCGACGTGCGCATCCTCATCCTCGATCTGGCCCACGTGACCGAGTGCCCGATGGAGTCCTCCGGGCTGCTGGACCGCCAGCTCTGTTCCCTGGAGGACCAGGGCGTGGAGATCCTCCTGTCGCGGGCCGGCCGGCTGCCCCTGGTGTCCAGGGCCGGCTGGGCCATCACCGAACGGATCGATGCCTACGAGCACCTGGATTCCGCCCTTGAGGCTGCCGAGGAGCTGCTGCTCACCTGGTACGCCCCCGCGGCCGACGCAGACAACGGCGACGACGACGACCTGGTGGAACAGGGTGTCCTGGCTGCCTTGGGGGCGGACCACCGCCGGATCCTGGCGGAGCGCCTGGTGAGGCGATCGTTCATGGCCGGCGATTTCGTGATCCGCCGGGGGGATCCCGGCGACGAGCTCTTCCTGGTGCGCTCCGGCTCCTTCGACATCGCCCTCGACATCAAGACCGGCGATGGGCTCAGCCATTCCACCCGGCTGGCTACCTTCGGCCCGGGGCTCTGCTTCGGCGAGATCGGCTTCGTGGCCCAGACGCCGCGCACCGCCGACATCATCGCCACCCGGCCCGGTGAGTGCTGGGTTCTGTACCGCAACGCCTTCGAGGACCTCAGCGCCAGCCATCCCGAGGTGGTGATCGCCCTGCTCAAGGCGCTCACCTGCGACATCGGCGCCAAGCTCAGCCAGACGAGCGTCCAGCTGACGCTGATGGAGCACTACTGAGGCCGCCTTAGCGACCCCGGCCCCCCGCGCTGGGCGATCATGCCTGTCCCAGGACCTCTCCCTGCGTTGTCGTGATGGCTGCCGATTCCACCCGCCCCAGGCCCCGCAGCGGAGCCGAGATCCGGGAGGCCTTCCTCGCCTTCTATGAACGGCAGGGGCACCGGCGGATGGCCAGCGCCTCCCTGGTGCCCGATGACTCGACGGTGCTGCTCACCATCGCCGGCATGCTGCCCTTCAAGCCGGTGTTCCTCGGCCAGGCCCCGCCGCCGGCGCCCCGGGTCACCAGCAGTCAGAAGTGCATCCGCACCAACGACATCGAGAACGTGGGCCGCACCGCCCGGCACCACACCTTCTTCGAGATGCTGGGGAATTTCTCCTTCGGCGACTACTTCAAGGAGGAGGCAATCGCCTGGGCCTGGGAACTCACCACCGAAGTCTTCGGCCTCGATCCGGCCAATCTGGTGGTCAGCGTCTTCCGGGAGGACGACGAGGCGGCCGCCATCTGGCGTGACGCCGTGGGGGTGGATCCGAAGCGGATCATCCGCATGGACGAGGCCGACAACTTCTGGGCCTCCGGCCCCACCGGCCCCTGCGGCCCCTGCTCGGAGATCTACTACGACTTCCACCCGGAACGGGGCGACGACGGCATCGACCTGGAGGACGACAGCCGCTTCATCGAGTTCTACAACCTGGTGTTCATGCAGTACAACCGCGACGCGGCCGGCACCCTCACGCCCCTGGCCCGGCGCAGCATCGACACCGGCATGGGTCTGGAGCGCATGGCCCAGATCCTGCAGCAGGTGCCGAACAACTACGAGACCGACCTCATCTATCCCCTGGTGGAAGCCGCCGCCGCCCTGGCCGGGGTCGACTACCGCGCCCTCGATGCCCGCGCCCAGACCTCCCTCAAGGTGATCGGCGACCACAGCCGGGCCATCACCCAGCTGATCGCCGACGGCGTCACCGCCTCCAACCTGGGCCGGGGCTATGTGCTGCGCCGCCTGCTGCGCCGGGTGGTGCGCCACGGCCGGCTGCTGGGCATCGACCGCCCCTTCCTGGCGGTCATGGGGGAGGCGGCGATCGAGCTCATGGCCGCGGCCCATCCCCAGCTGACGGAGCGCCGCGAGGTGATCCTGGCCGAACTGGTGCGGGAGGAGGCCCGTTTCCTGGACACCCTGGAGCGGGGCGAGAAGCTGCTGGCCGAGGTGCTCGCCGCCCGGCCGCAGCGCATCAGCGGCGATGCGGCCTTCGAGCTCTACGACACCTACGGCTTCCCGCTGGAGCTCACCGCGGAGATCGCCGAGGAGCACGGCCTGACGGTGGACCTGGACGGTTTCGAGGCGGCCATGGAGCGCCAGCGGCAGCGGGCCAAGGCGGCGGCCGTCAGCATCGACCTCACCCTGCAGGGGGCGATCGAGCAGGTGGCCGGCGCCCTCGAGCCCACCGACTTCCGGGGCTACGAGGCCCTCGACCAGGCGGCCTGCGTGCTGGCCCTGGTGGTGAACGGGGAGCCGGCCACCACGGCCGCCGCCGGCGATGCGGTGCAGATCGTGCTCGACAGCACCCCCTTCTACGGCGAATCGGGTGGCCAGGTGGGTGACCGGGGCGTGCTGCTGGCCGGGGAGGGGGGCGCCGGGGTCGGGCTTCCCGGGGAGGGCGCCGGCCTGATCGTGGCCATCGAGGCGGTGAGCCGCAACCGCAGCGTGTTCGTGCACAGCGGCCGGATCGAGCGCGGCCGTCTGGCGGTGGGGGATGTGGTGCAGGCCCGGGTGGATCGCAGCTGCCGCCGCCGCGCCCAGGCCCACCACACCGCCACCCACCTGCTGCAGGCGGCCCTGAAGCAGGTGGTCGATGACGGTGTCTCCCAGGCGGGCTCCCTCGTCGATTTCGACCGGCTGCGCTTCGACTTCCACTGCCCCCGGGCCCTGACCCCGGCCGAACTGGAGCTGATCGAGGACCTGGTCAACGGCTGGATCGCCGAGGCCCACCCCCTGGAGGTGGCGGAAATGGCCCTGGAGCGGGCCCGGGCCGCCGGCGCCGTGGCCATGTTCGGTGAGAAGTACGGCGAGGTCGTGCGGGTGGTGGACGTGCCCGGCGTCTCGATGGAGCTCTGCGGCGGCACCCACGTCGCCAACACCGCTGAGATCGGCCTGTTCCGGATCGTCGCCGAGACGGGGGTGGCGGCGGGCATCCGCCGCATCGAGGCCGTCGCGGGTCCCGCCCTGCTCCCCTACCTGCGGGAGCGCGACCGGGTGGTGCGCGAGCTGGCCGACCGCTTCAAGGCCCAGCCCGGCGAAATTCTCGAGCGAGTGGCCCTTCAGGCCGAGGAGCTGCGGGCCAGCCTCAAGGAGCTGGCGGCGGCGCGGGGGGCCCTGGCGGCGGCCAAGGCCAGCGCCCTGGCGGAGCGGGCCGAAGCGCTCGGCCCCCATCGGCTGCTGGTGGAGCGCCTCGATGGCGTCGATGGCGCCGGCCTGCAGGAGGCGGCCCAGCGTCTGCAGCAGCAGCTCGGGGAGGGGGCGGCGGTGGTGCTCGGCGGCCTGCCGGATCCGGCGGAGCTGGGCAAGGTGATCCTGGTGGCGGCCTTCGGTGGCGCGGTGGTGGCCGCCGGGGCCAAGGCGGGAGCCTTCATCGGCGGTATCGCCAAGCTCTGCGGCGGCGGCGGCGGTGGCCGGCCCCAGCTGGCCCAGGCGGGGGGGCGGGACGGCGCGGCCCTCGATGGGGCGCTGGCGGAGGCCCGCCGGCTGCTGGCCGCCCAGTTGGGTGGCGGCTGAAGCTGGGTGGCTGAGGCTCAGAAGCGGTAGTTCACCCGGGTGTAGAGCCCCTGGCCCAGCAGCCAGTCGTTCCAGGGGCCCAGGTTGTCGGTGGTGGAGAAGGGCTGGGCCCAGCCCAGCTCCACTGACCAGTGGTTGTTGGCCAGCCAGCGCAGCAGCACGCCACCGGATCCCACCGTGTCGCCGAAGGTGCCGCCGCTGAAGCTGGTGCGGATGCCGCCGGCCCCGAAGAAGGGGACGAGCTGGAGGGCGCTGGTCTTGCTGTCCCAGAAGGTCCAGACCGCTTCGGTGCTGGCCAGCCAGCCGCTGTCACCGCTGATCAGCTGGCCCGGCAGCCCGCGCAGCCCCACATCGGAGCCGAGGGTGAACTGCATCGACGAGGTCAGCGGGGCGAAGGCCAGCTGGGCGGCGGTCCGCACGTTGACCTGCCAGCGCGGCGAGACCGTCCAGGAGGCGGAGAGGAAGCCGCCGATGGCGGTGGCCCCGCCCGCCGCGATGCCCGCCTCCGCCAGTTCCTGGCGCTGGACGGTGGGGGTCGCTGCGGCGACCCCCTGCAGCAGGTAGGCACTGCCGCTCCAGCTGCTGTGGCGGCCGGCACCGCTGCCGTTGAGGCCGAGGCGCAGGTAGCCGCCGGCGGGGGCACGGATGCTGGCGGGCACCGAGGCCGGCAGGGCGCTGCCCTGCTCGTAGATGTTGCTGCGGCTGTTGCTGTAGCCGGCGAAGAGGCTCCAGCGCTGGCTGAGGGATTCGCGGAACACCCACTCGAACTGGGCCAGGGCCTGGTACTGGCTGGTGGAGAACCCGTCGGCCGGTGACGGCAGTTCCACCAGGTTGCGGCGGCTGAAGCCGATGCCGCCGGTGAGGCTGAGGCTGTCGCTGAAGGGGTAGGTGTAGCTGAGGGAGGCGATGGCGGCGCCCAGCTCGGGGGTGTCGGTGGCGTCGAGCTCGCCGTAGACCAGCAGGGTGTCGCCGCGCCGCAGCAGGCTCGGCTTCACCAGCGTGGCCACGGCGCGGAACTCCCCCGAGCCGCTGGTGCCGTCGTTGCGCAGGGCCAGATCCCCCTGCCAGGGCTCCCGGGAGGGCTCCACGGCGACGCGGAACACCCCTTCGGAGGGATCGCTGCCCAGCCGCGCCAGGGTGCCCCGCACGCTCTCGATGCCCGGCTGCCGCTTGAGCAGCTGCAGCTGCAGCTCCACCGTGGACAGCCGCAGGATCTGGCCCCGCAGGGGCCCCAGCAGCCGGCTGACGCGGCGGTTCAGCCAGGGGTCGCTGCCGGAGACCTGGATGCCGACCACACGGCCTTCCACCACATCGAGGTAGCCAGGTGCCGGTTCGCTCACCACGTAGACGCGGCTGCTGACGTAGCCATCGAAGACGAGCCGGGTGCTGAGGGCGACGGCGCAGGCCTTGAGCCGTTCTCCCGGATCCGCCACCCGGCTGCACTCGGCCAGGATCGTGCGCACTTGGTCGGGGCTGTAGAGCGTCAGCCCGCGGATCTCCGGCAGGGGGGCCGCTGCCTGGGGGGTGGGGGGCTGGGGGGACGGTTCCGGGGCGCCGGGGCCAGGGCCGGCCGGTGGCGGTCCGCTGCCCTCGGGCCGGGGGGTGGGAGCGGGTGTCTCCAGGGGTCGGACGTCGACCGGAGTGGACGGCTGGGGCTCGGCGGGAGCGGGACGTTCGAACTGGCGGGGGGCGGCCGGCAGCCGGATCGGACCATCCTGGAGGGGCGGTGCCACCAACTGGGCGAGAAGGAGGAGCATTCAGGGTGGGCCGAGTTCCCGCTCAGAAAGAGAAGCTGGTAGCTTGCTGAGGTGTCGATGAAATCAGGCGGAGTACCACCTGATAGGTGCGGATACGTGAATGATCACCCAGCAAGTGACCCGACAAGTGACCCCGCAAGTGGTTCAGCCATTGGCGCCTAGGGAACTTACCTGCGGTGGCGAGGAGTGGGGCCAATCTTGAGTAACAACCGCTACTTTTTCTCCGGTGAGTTGGGAGGAATTGGCTCCATTTGTCCAGCATGGCTGACACAACGGCGACCTCGCTTCGCACCGCTGGGGATCACCGTCCTGCTTGCTCTGCTGGCCTCGCCCGCCTCCGCCGGTGAGATCACCGCCACCGGCGGCATCCTCGGCCTCGGCAGTGTGGTCAACGGCCAGGCGGGCGGCAGCTGCCTGAGCGGCGCCTGCGCGATCCAGGGGGGCACCTCCGCCGGGGCCAACCTCTTCCACCGCTTCTCCGCCTTCGACACCCGCGGGGCGATCACGGGGGTCACCCTCGACGTGGGCGGGCATCGCAACGTGATGGTGGGGGTCACCCATCCCCTGGGCAGCTTCATCGACAAGGCCGTTGCCCTCAGCGGTCCGGCCAACCTGGTCTGGCTCTCCCCGGGGGGGATCCGGCTCAGCGGCGCCGGCACGTTCACCAATGTCCAGCAGCTCAACCTCTCGACCGCCACCTCGCTGCGGGTGGGCGACGGGCGCTTCGACGTGCTCGGCACCACGGCCGCCGGAGCCGCCTCCCTGGTGGGTCTCCCGGAGCTGAGTCCGGCCGGACTCAGCTCCGATCCAGCCACCCTGCGTGAGCTGGGCCTGTCGGCCCAGGGGGATCTGGCCATCGATGGCGGCCTGCTCACCGTCGATGGGGGTCTGCTGCTGGATGCCCAGGGCGGCCATGTGCTGCTGGGGGGATCCCGGTTGCAGGCGCCCGGGGGCCAGGTGGTGCTCCAGGGCCAGCAGGTGGCACTGCAGAACAGCACGGTGGAGGTCTCCGGTCCGTCCGGCGGCAGCATCCGGCTGTCCGGGGACCGGGTCTCCATGGCCAGCTCGAGCCTGCGGGCGGATGCCAGCGGGACCGGTCGGGGCGGGCGTATCGAGATCCTGGGCAAGCAGCTGGCCGAAATCCAGGGCGCCATCAGCGCGCGGGGTGGTCCCCAGGGCGGCGATGGCGGCTTCGTCGAAACATCGGCCAGCAGGCTGGCGATCTCCACCTCACCGGATCTGTCGGCAGCGCGCGGACGGGGTGGCACCTGGCTGATCGATCCCCGCGACATCGACATCGTTCCCAGCGGATCCGGCGGCGGCCCCCCTCCCAGTGGTTCCCCTGGAGGACTGCCGGGCTCCGCGTCGCTGATCGATGTGGGGCTGATCAATACCGCCCTCAACGGGGGGCAGACGGTGATCGTGGACACGACCGATCCCGCCGCGACCCAGTCGGGGACCATCTCCCTTCTGGCTTCGGTCGAGAAGACGTTCGGGAGCAACGCCACCCTGGAGCTGCGGGCCGACGGCAACATCCTGATCAACGTTCCAGGAGCGGATCCCACGGCCTTCTCGAACACATCGACGCAGGGGAAGCTGGATGTCAATCTCTGGTATCAGAAAAGCTCCGATCCTTCTGTTCCCGTGGGATCGATCAGCTGGCAGAAGGGCGCGGTGGACATCAACACCGGGACTCTGCGAACCTTCCAGGGTGCATCCAGGATCGATGGCAACATCGAACTCACCGGAGCTGATTCTCCCTTCAACCTCCTCTCAGGCACGTTGCGCACCGGAGAATTCGGCTGGAGTCCAGCCAGTCTGGGGGCCGTTCAACTCTCCTTTTTTGGCAATCCGAAGCCGGCCATTCTGGATGTCTCCAGACGTTATGTGCAGGGTCCCGGTCGAGTTGTCACAGCCTTTTCGACTTCACTCCTGAAGATTGGTCCTTCTGCCCAGACCAGCATTATCGATGGTGGAACCATCAGGGATCCAACTCGGATCCTCACGACGCGGATCAGGGTTGCTGACGGAGCCACCCTCGCGCTCAATCAGGCGAGCGTCCTTGGCCCCAACCTGGCCGTTGACAGTGGGGCACGGCTACAGCTTTCGGGATCCAATCAGCTGGCGGATCTTAACAGTTTGGGATCGATCGTTATTGCTCCCAACAGCAGCTTGAATCTGCAAAGTGCAACCATCGCTGCGGGCACCTCCATTGTCATGCAGGGCAACGGCACGGCACGGCTGTTGGTGGACAGTGCGACGTTTCAGAATGATGGGACGCTCCAGGGATCCGGTCTGATTGAGGTGGGATCCGGCCTGGGGACGTTCACCAATGGTGGCTCCCTGCTGCCGGGGGCACCCGTGGCGTTGCTTGATCCCATCGGATCGCTCGTCATCCGTGCCGGCAGCTTCCGAATGGCAGCCAACAGCCAGCTCCTTTTCGACCTCTCCACCGACGATCAGATCTCCGTTTTCGGTGACACCATTCTTGGCGGGGGATTGGAAGTGGTCTCGCCGCCCATTGTTGGAGTCCCCACCCCCTACGAACTGATCCGGGCCCGCAGCATCACCGGCGCCTTCGCCCCCGGCCAGACCTTCCTGCCGACCGGTTTCCAGCTTCAGGGTGTGGTCATGACCAGCGATCCGCTGTTGCCGGCCAGCCTTGTCGGCAGCGTGGCGGCGACCCTGCCACCGCCCTCCGCGCCGACCGATCCGCCGTTCACCCCCACACCCCCTGTCACACCGACGCCTCCTTTCACACCAACGCCGCCCCAGACGGTGACGGCTCCTCAGGATCCGCCACCGTCCTCTACGCCGAGCCCGTCTTTCGTGTTGCCCGATCTGGGCTTTCGCATCTTCCCTTCCGCCCAGACGACCCCCTTGGGATCGACGCTGAGCACCAGCCTCCGAGGCGTGGGCTCTGACGCCCTCGCGGTGAACCTCTCGGAGGCCGATTTCAGCCTGGCCGGTGGCGCGGTGACGGCGCCGGGCCCCCTCACCGTCACCACCACCAACCTGGCTGCTGACAAGGTGACCGCAGCGATCTCGGAAGGGGACCAACAGCGCACGGACGACGTGCGCAGGACCCTGGGTGATGTGGGCACGGCGGCGGATTCCGACGGAGCACTGCGCCTCGAGGACCTGCAGCGGCTGCTCAGCAAGGCCTCCCAGAAGGGGGACAGGGATGACGAGCGCTTTAATCCCGCCGTTCTGATGGTGTCCTTCACCGAGCAGAAGGAGACGGCGGGGCAGGAGCGCAAGCCCCCTGCCGTAACAGATCAGAAAGCCGCCAATTCGTTCCTCGATCTGATCCTGCTCAGCCGCAGGGGGGAGCCCGTCGGCAAGCGTGTCGAGCTCTCCAGGGAGCGCTTCGGGGAACAGCTGCGGGCGCTCTACCGGCAGCTGGCTCGTCTGGAGCCCCTCCAGGTGGAGAACCCGGACTCCCCCTCCAGGCAGATCCACCGGGCCCTGATCGAGCCCGTGGCCGAGGAACTCCGGGCCAAGGGCATCACCACCCTGGTGATCGTCGCCGACCGGGGCCTCCAGGGTCTCCCCTTCGCGGCCCTCCACGACGGCACCAGCTATTTCGGTGATCGCTACGGCTTCTCCATCACTCCGTCCCTCAACCTCACCTCCTTCGGCCCCCCGCGCCTGAACCGGGGACGGGTGCTGGCGGCGGGCGCCTCGGAATTCGAGGGGCTCAGCCCCCTGCCCCTGGTGCCCGAGGAACTGGCCGGCATCCCGGAGGGGGTCGGTGTCGACCGTTTCCTGAACAAGAACTTTTCCCCGGAGGTGCTGCTGAGCCGGGCGGCCGACCCTCGCTACGAGCGCCTGCACGTGGCCACCCATGCCGAATTCATGCCCGGTGGCCCCTCCCAGGCGCGCATCTACACCGGCACCGGCTCGGTGAGCCTGCAGGAATTCGCCCGCCTGCGCCAGCAGCGCAGCGGCAGCCCGCTGGAACTGTTCGTGCTCAGCGCCTGTCGCACGGCCCTGGGCGACAGCGACAGCGAGCTCGGATTTGCGGGTCTGGCCCTGCAGGCGGGATCCCGCAGTGCCATCGGCACGCTCTGGTATGTCGACGATGTCGCCACCTCCGCCTATTTCCTGCAGCTCTATCGCTTCCTCGACCAGGGGATGCAGAAAGCCGATGCCCTCCGGGCCACCCGCCAGGCGATGTCGACTGGCAAGGTGCGGCTGGAAGGCGATAAGGTCATCGGGTCCGATGGTGTTCCCCTTCTCACGGAGTTGAGCCCATCCCAGCGGCGTCGGATTGCGGCCGGCGTGACCCATCCCTACTTCTGGGCCGGGGTTCAGTTGATCGGGACTCCCTGGTGAGGGCTCCCTGATGACGACTCACTGGTGACGACTTACTGTCGGGTTCCGTGCTCCGGTTCCCGCTACCTGCCTCACCTGACGACCATCTCCGGTCATCCCGGTTCTCCATTCCGTGCCTGATCTTCCAGCCGTCTTCAACGTCTTTCTGATGCTGGCGATGGCCCACTTCGTCGGGGACTTCGGGCTCCAGAGCGATCGCATGGCCCGGGAGAAATGCCCCGGTTGCGGTGTGACCCTCGGCTGGGGTTGGTGGCTCACCTCCCATGCCGCCATCCATGGGTTTCTGGTGGGAGCGATCACCCAGTCCCCCCTGTTGGGTGTGGCAGAGTGGGTCTTGCATCTGTTGATTGACTTCGGCAAATGCCGACGTCTCTGGAGCCTGTCGTCCGATCAGGCTCTTCACATCATTACCAAGCTCCTCTGGGCCTGGCTGGCCATCCGGCACGCATCGCCTGGGTTCTGGTTGTCATGAAACGTTGCCATTAACTGTGCTCATGAAGACAGTGGTCATGCAGAGATCGGTTATTCAGAAAGCGATCATGGACAGATGGGTCATGAAGAGAACCAGGCCTGACGTTCGCCCCGGCCGGTCGCGCCGTCCGGCCCTGATGGTGCTGGCGGCCAGCCTCCTCACCCTGGCCCCGCTGGCGGCGCTGGAGCCGCCGCAGGCCCAGGCCCAGAGCGACCTGCGCAAGAGCTTCCCGGGGCGCCGGGTCGGCGGAGGAACCCGCGGTGACTGCTCCAGCCGCCTGCTGGCCCACCTGGTGCCGGCGAGCAGCGTCTTCGCCCCCGGCAAGGACCGCTACCTCGGCCTGCTCGAAGGCCCCAGCGCCTCCCCCAGTCCGCTGGAGATCACCTTCCGGCCCCTGAGCGGCCGCGGCACCGCCGATGGTTCGATGGCCTCGGGCCAGCGCCGGGTGCTGCCGGCCTCCGGCCCGGGCATCACCCTGATCAGCCTGCCCTCGGTGAAGGTGCCGACGATGTGGGAGTCGAGCTACCTCTGCCCCGGGGCCGCGGCGACCCCCACCCCCGCCGATCCGCTCAACTTCGTGGCCGCCGAATCACCGCCGGCCCTCAGCCTGCTGGTGACCGATGCCTCCAAGGAGGATGGGGCCGTGCAGGCCTCCCTGGCGAAGCTGCGCCGCTCCTGCGGCGCCAGCGTGCCCCGCGAGGAGGTCGGCTCCGCCTTCGGCCTCTCCGACCTGATCACGGCCCAGTGGCCCGAGCGGATTCCAGTGCGCTGTCCCGCCTGAGGCCACCCCGCAGTTCCCAGATGCGCAGGGGCTCGGTGCGCCCCTTGACGTTGAGCTCCCCCCAGTCGATCCACTCCAGCGGCAGGCCCTTGGGCAGCAGATCCAGCGTGCTGGAGGACACCAGCACCCGGCAGAGATTGGTCTGACGCTGCTTCTCGAGGCTCTCCAGGCGGGCGGCGCAGTTCACGGCGTCGCCGATCACGGCGTACTCCAGCCGTTCGCTGCTGCCCATCGATCCGGCCAGAACGGCCCCGGAATGGACGCCGATGCGCAGTCCCATCGCCGGCAGCCCCTCCTTCTCGAGCTCCTCGTTGAGGCTGTCCACGGCCCGCTGGATGGCCAGGGCGGCATCGATGGCGGCCTTGGCATCCGCCTCCTCGCCGCTGCTCAGGGGCGCCCCGAATACCGCCAGCAGGCCGTCGCCGGTGAACTTGTTGACCATCCCGCCCCGGCGCGTGATCGCGGGGACGAACAGGGCCATGCCCCGGTTCAGCCAGTCCAGCAGCTCCCCGGGACTGAGCCGTTCCGACACGCTCGTGAACGAGCAGGTGTCCGACATCAGCACGGTGACCGGCAGCTGGCGCCCCTCGAAGCGTCCGTCGCTGAGCAGTCCATCGCGCTGGTTCCAGAGCTGGCGTGCCACGGCCGGGGAGGTGGTCTGGCCGAGCAGCCGCTCGATCTGCTGGCGCTGCTTCTGGCTGGAGGCGCCCCGGCGCACCCAGCCCGCACCGGCCATCGCGATGAAACCGGTGAGGGGCAGGCTCAGACCCACCCAGACGAAGTTGTAGAGCAGCAGAACGGCGCCACCGACCATCAGGCTGGCCACCAGCCCCACCACGAGCACGCTGCGGCGCAGCAGCACGAAGGCTTCCCCCAGCACGATCCCCAGCACCACCGCCACCACTTCGGCCACCCGCTCCACCCAGCCCGGCAGCGTGCGCAGGCGCCGCGGGTCGCCGGCCACGGCGCGGTCCATCAGGGCGGCGAGGCGATGGGCATGGATCTCGACGCCTGGCACCAGCAGTTGCTTGGCCCCGAGGGCGGAGCGGGTCTGGGGCACGGGGAACAGATCCCGCAAGCTGGGAGCGGTGCTGCCGATCAGCACGATGTGGCCACGGATCTGGTCTCTGGGGATCGGCCGCCGGCCGAGCACATCCTGGAGGTTCCAGAGGTGGAAGCTGCCGATCCGGTGGAACGACAGCATCTGCTGGAAGCCGGCGGCATCCAGCTGGTCGTAGCCCCCGGAGGCGGGATCCAGCCAGGGGCCCGGCTCGCTCCCCTTCTCGAGCCGCTGCCGCAGGCTCCGCTGGCCCTTGCCCACCTCCAGCAGGCGCAGGGGCAGGGAGACGGTGGCTTCGTCCTGCCCGGCCACATGCACCAGATCGCGGCGGATCACCCCGTCGGCATCGAGCACCAGATCGTTGAACCCGCGCCGATCGGCCGGCGTGCCCGGTACCGGGCCGATCGCCTCGGCCACGTTGAAGATCGAGACGAGGCGGGGATTGTCGCGGAAGCGCTCCCGCAGGCAGGCCTGGTCGGGGCCCACCCCCTGGTCGCGGTAGATGTCGAGGCCGATGGCCACCGCCCCTCCGGCGCTCAGCCGGTCGATCGCCTCGCACAGCACCCGGTCGTCGATGGGAAAGCCGTAGGTGGCGAGGTCCGATTCG
This sequence comes from Synechococcus sp. UW140, assembly GCA_943369455.1. Lineage (GTDB taxonomy): Bacteria > Cyanobacteriota > Cyanobacteriia > PCC-6307 > Cyanobiaceae > Cyanobium. The sequence goes on along the minus strand of CALRND020000008.1, from coordinate 139,982 downwards.
TCGATGCCGATGATCGTGATCGGCTTGTCCGTGCCCGGCGGCGCCGGACGCAGGCTGGTGATCAGGTCGTAGAGCAGCAGGTTGAGGGTTTCGTTGACGGGGCTGCGCTGCAGCGCCAGCAGCAGCAGTCCGGCGGCGGCGTAGGGGACGAGCGAGCGGAGGCCATCCCCCAGATGCAGGGCCCTCAGCCGTGCCAGCCAGTCCGCTGCCTTGGAGCCGGGCGGGGTTCCGCTGTCCATCAGCTGCCCTTGAAGGCGTAGAAGAGTCGCCTCATGGTGTCCAGCAGAGCATTGGAGCGTTCCGTGTGCTGTTCGCGGTCGAGGCTCTTCAGTTCCGCCTGGCGTTCCTGGACCATGGCGGCGAAGCGCTCCAGCAGATCAGGATTCTCGTCCAGCAGGCCACTGATGCTGTCCCGGTCCACCTCCAGCAGCAGGCATTCCTCGGTGGCCCGCACGGTGGCGCTGCGCGGGGCGTCGAGGAAGAGGGTCATCTCGCCGAACACCTCACCCGGCCCCAGCTGGCGCACGGCCACGGTGTGGCCCGGCTCCAGCTCCTTGAGGATCTCCACGCTCCCCCGCAGCACGTGGAACATCGAGCGCCCCTCGGCCCCCTCCTGCACCACCGCCTCCCCGGGGCCGTAGGCCACCAGGTGGCTGCCTTCCACCAGGGTCTCCAGCTGCTCGCCGCTCAGGTCGGTGAAGAGGCCCTCGCTGGCCAGGGTCTGGCAGCACAGCTGCGGGGAGGGCCGGGCGGGGAGCTGGGGCCGGTCCCGGGAGCGGCGCGGCTGCAGTTCCCGCACCGGGAAGGGAATGCTCTGGCCTTCCCGGGCCAGGGCATACCAGATCTGCTCGAGCAGGTCGCTGCGCAGGTCGCCGATGGCGCCGTCCCCCAGGTCCCGCTGCCACACCTGCAGCTCGTAGGCGATGGCGCTGTCCTGGAATTCGTTGACGCGGATGCGGGGGGCGGGCTCCCGCAGCACCTTGGGGTGCTGCAGCACCACCTTCTCCAGCAGGGCCCTGGCCTGGGCGGGCGGCAGGTCGTAGTCGAGGCCGACGCTGAATCGGTTGCTGACGGCCCCGGAGCGGCCCAGGTTGCGCAGCACCCGTGCGGTGACGAGGCTGTTGGGAACGACCACCAGCTGGCCGTCCATGTTGCGGAGCATGGTGTCCCGCCAGCTGACCCGCACCACCACTCCGCGCACCCCCTGGTCGAGCTCGAGGAAGTCCCCTTCGGTGAAGTCATCCCCCAGCTGCAGCTCCAGGCCGGCGAACAGGTCCTTGAGGGACTCCTGGGCGGCGAGGCCGATGACGGCGGTGAGCACGGCGGAGGTGGTCACCAGGCCCACCAGATCGAACCGCGCCGACTGGCGCACCAGCACCACCGTGGCCAGGGCGCCGCTGCCGAGGGTGAGCAGCTGCATCAGCAGCTGGGGCGGCGGGCGCCACAGCCCCAGGTGGGCCGGCACCTGCAGGGCTGCCCAGAGGGCGATGAGGATGGCGGCGTAGGTGAGCAGCAGGTCGTCGGTGAGCAGCACCCACACCCGGTAGGCCGGCGGCAGCCCCTGCAGCGGCAACGAGTTCAGCAGGGCCCAGGCGGCGATGGCCAGCAGCGGCAGCCGCAGCGGCACCGTCGGGAAGGCCCGGTGGCGGCAGAGGCGGGCCAGCACCAGCAGCCCGGCCGTGGCGGCCAGGGCGCCGATCCAGATCTGCAGCAGGGCCAAGGCGCTCGCTTCGATCGCCCCATCCTGCCGCCGATCCTGGCCTCCGGCTCCATGGCGGAGCAGGCTGGGATCATCTGTCCCCCACGTCGATGCGCCCGATCTGCCTGCGCCCCTTCGTCCTGCTGCTGGGCCTGACGGGGCTCGGTCCCTGGCCGGGCGCCGCGGTCGCCCAGGTGCAGCTGCGTTGCGAAGGCACCCTGCTGGAGGCCAGGGGCAGTGCTGAACAGGAACGGCCCACCCGCCGCCTGGCGTTCTCCCTGTCCCTGGAGGCGGAGGCACCCACGGCCGATGGGGCGCTCCAGAGCCTGCAGGAGCGGCTGGCGGCGGTGCGGACCGCCCTGCAGGGGCAGCAGGTGGAGGAGCTGCGGGTCACCTCCCCGAGCACCTGGAAGCGCGAGGCCGATCGCAACCGGCCGGCGGCGGTGACGGCCAGCCTGCAGGTCAGCGGCCGGCTGGTGCCCCAGCGGCTGCAGGCCCTGATCCGGGACGTGGGCGCCCTCCCCGGAGTGCGGTTGGCGCCGGTGGGCACCGAGGCCGATCGCACCCTGGACGCGACGGTGCGGCGCCAGCTGCTGCGGGCGGCCTACCAGGACGCGCTGGAGCAGGCCCGTGAGGTGGCCGCGGCGGTGGGTCTCAGCCGGCTGGCCCCCCTGGAGGTGCAGGTGGACGGCAATGACCTGCGGCCGATGATGATGCGCGCCGCCGCCGATGCCGCCCCGCCGCCCTTCGATCCGGCCGAACTGGCCCAACCGAAGGACCGTCTGGGCCTGATGGTGCGGTTCTGCGCCCGCTGAGGCGATTCCGGCGGCATCGATGCGTGACTTCGATGCGTTTCCGGCCCGGTTGAGCAGAATGGGCCATCCGGACCGGAGCCCTGAGCCCATGCGCCGCCGCCACCTGCCGAGCCTCTCGATGGTGCCGATCCTGGTGCTCCTGGTCGGCCCCGCCCTCGGGCCACTGCCGGTGCGGGCCTCCGAGAGCGCCGTGGTGCAGGAGATCCTCGATGGCAACGAGCTCTTCATCGACGGCAAGCCGGCCAAGGTGAAGGAGAAGGCCGTCGCCCCCCAGAAGGTCAGCACCCAGAACAGCCGGGGCCAGATCCGTTTCGACAGCGGCGCCGCCGGCCGCCTCAACCGCTTTTCCCTGCTCAAGCTGGGCCAGGGCTGCTTCCTGATCGAAAAGGGTCAGATCCTGGTCTCCGGCAAGCAGAGCGGCTGCACCCGTTCGGCCCGCCTCAGCGTGCGGGGCACCAACTACCTCCTGGACGTCAGCGAGTCGGGGGAGTCGGAGATCTCCGTGCTGGAGGGGTCGGTGGAGGTGGAGCCGCTCGCCGACGGGGAACCCACCGGCAAGCCCGCCACCACCGTGGAAGCGGGCCAGAAGCTGCGCCTCTCCCCCGCCGGGGTGGTGCTGGCGATCCTGGGGCTGAGCGTCAGCGACTACAACAGCATCCTGGGCGGTCCCCTGTTCCAGGGCTTCCGGGTGCCGCTGCCCGCCTACGGCTCCCTGGAGAGCTACATCCGCTCCCGGGTGCCGGGGGTGAACCTGCCGGTGCCGATCAGTCCGCCGTCGCTGCCCTTCGGCCTGCCGCGCTTCTTCTGAGCCGGTGATCCGACCCCACCGGCTTCTGTTGACGGCCATGGCGGCGGCCCTGGCCTGGCCCAGCGGCAGCGTGGCCAGCCCGGCAGGGTCGGCCGTCGTGCAGGAGATCCTCGATGGCCTGGAGCTGTTCATCGAACGCCGCCAGGCCCACGTGCAGGAGCAGGCGTTCACACCTGAGCTGGTCCGCACCCAGCAGAGCCGCGGCCAGCTGGGCTTCGCCGGTGGGGCCGCCGGCCGCCTCAACCGCTTCACCCAGCTGCGACTCGGCAGCACCTGCTTCCTGCTCAGCAGCGGCCAGATCCTGGTGTCCGGCCAGCAGAACGGCTGCACCCGCTCCTCGCGACTCAGCACCCGGGGGACCAATTACCTGATCACCCTGCTCGACGGGGGCGAGCAGGAGGTGGCGGTGCTGGAGGGCTCGGTGGAGCTCCAGCCCCTCGCCGATGGACGGCCCCTGGCCGGGGCGCCGATCCTCGTGGCGGGGGGCACCAGGGTGCGGCTCTCCAGCCAGGGGGCCCTGCTCGGGCAGCGACCCCTCACGGCGGACGACTATGCCGCCATCCTCCGGGGGCCCCTGTTCGAGGGGTTCACGGCCCCCCTGCCCGGCATGGCGGCGCTGGAGGCCTTCGTGCAGCGCCGTTTCCCCGGGGTGAGTGCCGCCCCGCCCAGGCCGGCGGTCAGCCGTGATCCCCTGGTGGAGACCATCAACCGGTACCGGGCCCAGTCGGGACGCCCCGCCCTGGAACCCCTGCCGGCGGACCTGGCGGCCCGCAACGCCGCCTATCTGGCGCCGGTGCTCGAGGGGGTGCTGGCCAGCCGCGACTGCGACCACGACCGCTCCCGGTGGGGGGCGTTCCAGGAGCAGATGGCGGCGACGGCCAGGCTCATGCCCACCAGTGAGGTGATCGCCTGTCCGATGCCCGCGGCCGCCTGGAACCCGGAGCTGATCGTGTCCCGCTGGATGGGCTCAGCCCTGCACACCCAGATCCTGATCAACCGTCCCAGGGCCCGGGCCATCGACTGCGTGCGGCTGGAGCGCTCCGGCCGGGCCGTCGCCATCTGCACGCTCTGGAGCCCGCTGTCACGATGATGCCGCGACGCCGCACCTTCAGCGTCCTTGTGGTGGCCGTGCTGGCCTGGGTGGGGGTCAGCTCCGGCTGGCCCGGGCCCCGGATGCGGGTCTGGGAGCGGGGGGTGGAGCAGCAGTTGCTGCTGCTGCGCGGCCCGCGCCGACCGCCGCCGAAGGTGCTGCTGGTCGCGGTCGATGACGCCACCCTGCAGCAGGGGGACTGGTTCGAGGAGGAGGGCCGGATCCCGGAATGGGCCAAGGGCGTCGGCAGCCTGCCCTGGCCCCGGGCCACCTACGGCATGGTTGCGGAGAAGCTGCTGCAGGCGGGCGCCAGGGCCGTGGCCGTGAATGTGGTCTTCGAGGGGCCCAGCGGCAAGGGGCCGGCCGATGACGATGCCCTGGAGCTGCGGCTGCGCCGCTACCCCGGCCGGGTCGCCCTGGCGGCCGAGATGCTCGAATCCGACGACAGCCAGGGGGCCGGTGCCCTCACCTTCGTGCGGCCGGAGCGCTTCCTGGCGGCCATCGGCGGCACCGGCTCCCTCGGGCTCACCAACATCCTCGCCGGCACCTCCAGCGAGCCCAGCCGCCACCCCGAGGCCTACGCCAGCGGCGTGCTCCCCGCCCGGGGCGCCGAGGGCCACAGCGCCCTCTCCTCCACCCTGTTGCGGCTGGGGGGCCAGCGGAGCCGCCAGGACGACCGGGCCAGCGCGCTCAATTTCTATGGCCCGGAGGGCAGCTTCCCGCGCCTGCCGGCCTGGGAGGTGCTCGACCCCGCGCGCTGGAAGTCCCATCCCCTGCGCAAGGACGTGAAGGGGGCCCTGGTGCTGCTCGGCCCGGTGGTCGCCCAGGGGACCGACGGCTACCCCACCCCGTTCGGCCCCCTGTCGGGACTGGAGGTGCTGGCCACCGCCACCGCCAATTCGCTGCAGGGGGACGGGCTGCAGCCCTGGCCCGGCAGTGCGCCGGCACGGGCCCTGCTGGCCCTGGTGCCGCTGCTGCTGGTGCTTGGGGCGGCTCGGCGCTGGACCGACCTGCGCTGGCGCCTCACCCTGGTGGTTCTGGTGCTGGTCCTCCAGGGGGCCGTTGTCGTCGTGGCGCTGCAGCAGGCCAACCGCTGGCTGCCGCTGCTGGCGCCCTCCTCGGGGCTCGTCCTGCTGGGCCTGCTCTACGGGGGGGATGCCTACCTGCGGGAGGGGCAGGAGCGGCGGCGCCTGCGCCGCACCTTCGAGCGCTACGTGGCTCCCGGCGTGGTGGCGGAGATCCTCTCCGACCCGGAATCGGCCCAGGGCATCCTGCGCGGCCGCCTGCTGGAGGTGACCGTGCTGATGACCGACATCAAGGGATTCACGGTGCTGACCAAGCAGCGCAGCGGCGAGGGCCAGAGCGAGCTGCACGTGCTCCAGCTCAACGAGTATCTGGGCGCCATGGTGGAGGTGGTGATGGCCCATGGCGGCACCGTCGACAAGTTCATCGGCGATGCGGTGATGGCCGTCTTCGGCTCCCCGGTGAGCCGGGGGGTGGCCGAGGAGGCCAGCCAGGCGGTGCGCTGCGCCCTGGCCATGCGGGCGGCCCTGGCCGGCCTCAACGAGGACTGGGCGCGGCGGGGCATCGCCACCCTCGACAACGGCATCGGCCTGGCCAGCGGCCAGGTGATGGTGGGCCAGATCGGCAGCCCCCAGCGGATGGAGTTCACCGTGATCGGCGACACGGTGAACCTGTCGGCCCGGCTCGAATCGGCCACCCGCAATGTGGACGCGGCGGTGGTGTGTGACGCCCAGACCGCCAGCCTGATCGCGGCCGACCCCGGGATCTCGGCCCGCTCCCTGGGACCCCAGGCGGTGAAGAGCCTCGGGGAGGTGGAGATCTTCACCGTCGCCCTGGCGGAACAGGTTGTGGCCGGGGATCAGGCCTCCAGGTAAGTCGTCTGCTCCAGGCTGGCCCGCAGGTGGGCCATCAGGCGGCGGGCGTCGCTGATGGCCAGGTCGCCCCGGCCGATCGCCTGCTCGCTGGCCAGCCGCAGCCGCTCCAGCAGCAGGTCGGGATCGTGCTCCATCGCCTCGAGCACCTCGGCGTTGGTGTTGCCCCGCACCACATGGTCGACCCGGTAGCCGCCGCCGGCCGCCAGCCGGATGTGCACGGCGTTGGTGCTGCCGAAGAGGTTGTGGAGGTTGCCCATCACCTCCTGGTAGGCGCCGCCGAGGAACAACCCGATCCAGTAGGGCTCACCGGGCCGCAGGCCGTGCAGATCCAGCAGCGGCTTGACCTGGCCCCGGTCGATGAAGCGGGCGATCTTGCCGTCGGAATCGCAGGTGAGGTCGGCGAAGCTGCCCAGCCGGGTGGGCCGTTCATCGAGCCGGTGGATCGGCAGCACGGGGAACAGCTGGTCGATCGCCCAGGTGTCCGGCGCTGAGCGGAACACCGAGAGGTTGGCGTAGTACGTGCCGGCCAGCGCCGCCGGCAGGGCCTGCAGCTCCTGGGGGATCACGGTGCCGGTGGGCAGGCCTTCGAGCTGGCGGGCGATCGCCTGGCAGCTGGCCCAGGTGAGGCGCTCGGCCGTGGCCCGCTCCGGCAGGCTCAGGTAGCCGAGCCGGAAGGCGGTCAGGGCGTCCTCCTTGAACTTGAGGGCATCGTTCCAGGCCTCCTGCAGCCGTTCCACCACCGCCCGCCCATCGGCGTCGTCCCCGTCGACACCCCCTGCCGCGGCGATCGCCGTGATCAGGGCGTGGGTGTCACGCAGGTTGCGCAGGATCAGCGCCTCCCCCTCGGCCGGCGGCGGCACCGTTTCGCTGTGGCCGCCGGCCCCGAGCACGTCGAACACCAGCACGCTGAAGTGGCTCGCCAGCGCCCGGCCGCTCTCGCTCACCAGCGTGGGCGGGCGGATGCCGTGGGGCTCGCAGCACTCCCGGATCGTGGCGACGACGTCGTTGGCGTAGTTCTGCAGCGAGTAGTTGGTGGAGGCGGCGGTGGCGGTGCGGCTGCCGTCGTAGTCGATGCCCAGGCCGCCGCCCACGTCGAGGAAGCCCATCGGCGCCCCCAGTCGGGTGAGCTCGGCATAGATCTGACCCGCCTCCTGCAGGGCGTCCTTGAGGACGGCGATGTCGTTGATCTGGCTGCCGATGTGGAAGTGCAGCAGGCGCAGGTCGTCGAGCAGGCCCGCCTCCCGCAGGCGCTCCACCGTGGTGAGCACGTCGGGGATCGAGAGGCCGAACTTGGCCCTCTCCCCCACCGAGCTGCCCCAGCGGCCGGTGCTGCGGGCCGAGAGCTTGGCGCGGAGGCCGATGAACGGTGCCCCGCCGAGGGCACTGCTGGCGGCGATGATCCGATCCACCTCATCGGCCTGCTCGATCACCACCACCGGCTGGCGCCCCAGACGCCGGGCCAGGATCGCCGTCTCGATATAGCGCCGGTCCTTGTAGCCGTTGCAGATCAGCAGGGCGTCGGGATCGTCGAGCAGGGACAGGGCGATCAGCAGCTCGGCCTTGCTGCCCGCCTCCAGGCCGAAGTGCCAGCGGCGGCCGCTCTCCACCAGCTGCTCCACCACGTGGCGCTGCTGGTTGCACTTCACCGGGAACACCCCCTGGTAGCGGCCGTTGTAGCCGTACTGGGCGATGGCCCGCTCGAAGGCGCCGTGGAGCCGCTCGAGCCGGTCCTCGAGGATGTCGTCGAAGCGGATCAGCAGCGGCAGGGACAGGTCGCGGCCCTGCAGCTCCCGCACCAGCTCCACCAGATCGAGGGAGCCGCCGCGGTCGCCGCGGGGCTGCACGATCACGTGGCCCCGGGCGCCCACCCCGAAGTAGGGCTCACCCCAGCGGTCGAGCCCATAGAGGGCCGCCCCGTCGGCGGCGCTCCAGGCGTCGGCCCGCCCGGAAGGGACGGGGGGCACGCCCGGCGGGCTGGTCGGTTCGGCGAACACCATCGCAGCCTTGGGTTGGCTCAGGCCTCAGGGGGGCAATCTAGGCGGGGCGCCGCGGCCGGCCCGCCCTGCCAGTCGCTCCAGGCGGCGACGGCGTCGTGCAGTCCGATGACCGGATCGACGAGCCGGACCAGCTGCCGGGCCAGGGGGTCGTCGCCCCTGTCCGGCAGGGGCCGCTCCGGCGGGGCTGGGGGCCGGCTGTGCTGCTCCAGTGCCGCGGCCAGGGCCGTCAGCGACGGCGGCAGCCGCTCCCGCAGCGCCCCGAAGCCGGTCGGCAGGGGCCGCCCGTCGCGGTGGAGATCGCCGCGGCCCAGCACCACCGCAGCATCGATCAGCCGCTGGCTGTGCAGCAGGAAGGCCATCAGGGGCACCGCCATCGCCCGGTGGGCGAGCTTCTCGCTCAGGAAACGCTGGATGGAAACATGGGCGTTGCCCATCTCCAGGCGCACCTCGGCTGGGGTGGCCAGCGCCCCAGGGGCGACCGGCGACGGTTCCCGCAGCCGGTCGAGCACCTGCTGCAGGAAGCGGGCATTGCAGCGCAGGCTGGCCGCCAGCCGGGCCGGCAGCTGGGACCGTTCCCAGCGCGGCAGCACCAGATGGATGGCGGCCAGGGCCAGGGCGGCGCCGATCAGGGTGTTGGCGATCCGCCACAGGGCCAGGTTCCAGTCCCCGGGCTGGTCGATGTCCTTGTAGAGGACGATCCAGGGGGTGAGGAAGAAGACGAACAGGCCGTAGTTCACCGGCAGCACCGCCATCATCACGAGGGTGAGGGGCACCAGCAGCAGCACCAGCATCAGCGGGTGGGGGAAGCAGGTGGCCAGCACGATGGCCAGGATCCCCCCCAGCACGGTGCCCAGCACCCGCTGGCCGGTGCGCGACAGGCTCTCCCCCGCCGAGGGCCGCAGGATCACCGAGACCGTCAGGGTGATCCAGTAGCCGATCGGCAGGGCAAACAGGGTGTAGACGGCCACGGCGGCGGCCGAGGCCACGCCGAAGCGCAGGCCGTGGCGGAACACGCTCGACTCCAGGGTCAGGTTCGCCCGCAGGGTCGCCCAGCCCTGGGCCAGGGCGGCACGCCCCCCGGCGCCGGCAAGGGCCGTCGGCACCTGGGTCGGCGTCAGTGCCGTCATGGGGATGGCCACGCCGGCCCCGTCCAGGGTGGCGATCCAGTGGGCCTGGGTCGCCTGAATCTGCCGGTAGGCGTCGCGCAGCGCCGGATCCAGGTCCTCGATCGCCCCGGCGATCCCCTCCATCTCCTCCCTCATCTCCTGCAAAGCGGGCAGGGGCCCCCGCCCCAGCAGCGCCTGCTCCAGCTGCAGCAGGGCGTCGACGCAGCGGCCGTTGAGCGCCTGCAGGCGCCGGTGCACGGGGGGTGCCTCCGGCGCCGGAAGCGCCGCCAGCAGGTCCCCCAGGGCCGCGCTGGTCACGAACAGGGCGTCGGTGGTCTCGATCAGGCGGGTAAAGGCCCCGTCGGCGGGGCTGGCCCCCAGGCGGCCGCTGCGGGTGTCCGCCAGGGTGGCCCGGGCGCTGCCGAGGGCGTCGCGGACCCTGAGCTTTTCCGTGTAGAGCTCCACCTCCGTGGCCGGCGGGCCGCCATCGGCGGGGCAGGCCAGACGGTGGTACCGGGCGACGGCCCGATGGGCGCCGGCCAGGGCGATCCGCACGGGCCGGTAGGGCCGCAGCGGCCAGATGGCGACCGCCAGCAGGGTGGCCCAGCCCCCGCCGGCAAGATAAAGGAGCGACCAGGCCAGGGCCTTGGCCGGATCGGGATCGCTGACGTTGATGCCGATCAGGAAGCACCAGGCCGTCACCAGGCCGATCAGGGCTCCGCTGTTGCCGTAGAGGGCCAGCATCCCGCAGCCCAGCGCCACGGCGGCCATCGCCGGCACGCACAGCCAGGGCCAGGCCGCCAGGCCGATGCCCCCGCCGAGGGCCAGGGCGCCGAGCAGGGAGGCCAGCCCCATCGCCGTGGCCTTGGAGCGGTAGGCCCCGCCCGTGTCGGCCATGTTCACGTACAGCCCCCCGAGGGCCATCCAGATCAGGGCGGGTTCGTGCAGCTGGGCGGCGGCCAGCAACGGCGGCACGCTGGCGAGGGTGGTGCGCAGGCCGAGCCGGAGATTGGGCCCGGCCCCCGGCGCCGCCAGCCAGGTGGCGCGCCCAGGTGCTGCTCCGGGCATACGTCGCGGCCGGGGTGGACTCGATCGTATGGCGCCCGGCGGTCACGGGGTTGCTTGCCAAGCGGCAGCCCCAGCGCGGACGATGGCCCGAACACCTTTCCCTTCCCCATGGCCACCGAACGCACCTTCCTCGCCATCAAGCCCGACGGGGTGCAGCGGGGCCTGGTGGGCGAGATCCTCGGCCGCTTCGAGCGCAAGGGCTTCAAGCTGGTGGGCCTCAAGCAGCTGGTGCCCAGCCGGGAACTGGCCGAGAGCCACTACGGCGTGCACCGCGAGCGCCCCTTCTTCGCCGGCCTGGTGGAGTTCATCACCAGCGGTCCGGTGGTGGCCATGGTCTGGGAAGGCGACGGCGTGATCGCCAGCGCCCGCAAGCTGATCGGCGCCACCAAGCCCCTGGAGGCCGAACCCGGCACCATCCGCGGCGACCTGGCGGTGAACATCGGCCGCAACGTCATCCACGGCTCCGATGCACCGGAAACGGCCGTCTTCGAGATCGGCCTCTGGTTCCAGCCCTCCGAGCTCTGCGAGTGGACGCCGGCCGACCAGGTGTGGCGGGTCGAGCCCTGAGCGGCCATCCTGGAGGCCTTCGGGTCCCCAGGCCATGGTGCTGCGCAGGAGCCTCCGGCCTCCAGGGCCGCTGCCGCTGCCGGTAGCGGCTGTCCTGGTTGCCGGCCTGGCCGTCGTCCTGCCCGCCGCCTGCCCCCTCGCCGGGGCCACGGCTGCTCCCCGGGTGCCCCGGGTGGTGGATGTGCCGTCCCGGCCGGCCTACGTGATGCCGCCGGCGGCGCCGGAGCGGCCGGCCCTGGTGGGCCAGGTGCTGCGGCCGTCCACCGTGCTGCGCACCGAAAATCCCGGCCGGCTGCAGATCCTGCTGGCCGATGGCCGCAGCTTCCGCCTGGGGGGGAACGCCCTGCTGAGGATCGAGCCGACCCTGCTGGATCTGGTCCGGGGCCGGATCATCGCCTGGATCGCTCCCGGGGCGAAGGGTCCCACCCCCCTGCGCATCCGCACCCGGGTGGGGACGGCCTCGATCCAGGGGACCACGGTCTTCATCGAGGACACCGCCGACTCCGTTCTGTTCCTGAGCTGGGAGGGGGAGGTGGAGGTGCGCGCCGATGACGGCACGGTGTTCCAGCTGACCAGTGGCCAGCGGCTGGAGGCCACCCCCGGGGGCTGGAAGGGCCCGCGCCGGATCGACGCCAGCGAGGCGAGGCTGCGGCGGCGCAACAGCGAGCTGCTGAACGGTTTCGGCGTGCCGATGGAGACGCTGCCGGTGCTCGAGCGCGAACTCGGACTCACCCCCTGATGCCCCCCTGGCCTGGGCTGGGGCGCCGGCTCTGGTGGCTGGCCCTGGCCGTCCCCCTGCTGGCGGGCCTCGACCGGGCCCCCCTCACCCCCCTGGGCCAGGCGCCGCGGCTGCTCGACGACCAGCTTCTGCAGACCTTCTTCCTGCTGCGGGGGGCCCGTCCCGCCCCGGCCGATCCGGTGATCCTGGCCATCGACGCCGACTCCCTGGAGCTGGGGGAGCTGCTGGCCCCGGGCGAGCGCCAGGCGTCGCCGCTGTGGCGCCAGATGGGGCCCTGGCCCTGGCCCCGGGCCCTGCAGGCCCGGCTGGCGGCCCATGTGCTCGAGCAGGGGGCGGCCCGGGTGCTGTTCAACATCGAGTACAGCCAGCCCAGCCGCTTCGGCCCCGCCGATGACCGGGCCTTCGCCGCGACCCTGGCCCCCTGGCGCCAGCGGGTGCACCTGGCCGCCCACTACGGCGTGCGGGAGGAGGGTGGGGTGCAGGAAAGCCGGCTGCGGCTGCCGATTCACCCGCTCGGCGCCCCCGGCCTCACCACCCTGCTGCAGTCGCCGCGGGGGGTGGTGGAGGCGGTGCCGGGCCAAGGCTGGATCCAGGCCCGACTGGGCGATTTCCCGCCGCCCCTGCCCCGGCCGATGGCCTTCCTGGTGCGTCCGGCCCCACCGCCGGTGGCGCCGATGGGGCTCGATTTTCCCGGTCCCGCCGGCACCATGCCCCGGGTGCCGGCCTGGAAGCTGCTGGAGGCGCCGCCGTCCACCTGGCGGGGGCGCACGGTCCTGATCGGCGTCACGGCGCCGGGGCTGGGGGATCTGCAGGAGACGCCCTTCGGCCCCATGGCCGGCACCGAGATCCAGGCGGTGGCCGTCGCCAACGTGCTGCAGGGGCGGGGGCTGGGGCGGCTGCCCCTGGCGGGGGACGGCCTGCTGCTGCTGGGCTGGGGCGCCCTGGCGGGGCTGCTGCTGCGGCGCCCCGCCAGCGCCGGCGGCACCCTGCAGGTGGCGCTGGCCCTGGCGGGCGGGGTCCTGATCGCCGGCTGGGCGGCGTGGGCCCTGGCCCTGCTGCGCCTGCCCCTGGCGGCCCTGCTGCTGGCTCCGGTGGCCGGGGGCGGGGTGCGGGCCGTGGGCCAGGGGCTGGCGGAGAGCCGGGAGCGGGCCTATCTGCACCAGGTGCTGAGCCGGCGCGTCTCCCCCACCCTGCTGCGCGACATCCTGCGCAGCCCCGGGCCCCTGTGGAACCAGGCGGTGGGCAGCCGGGCCCGCTGCGCCGTGCTGTTCAGCGACCTGGTGGGGTTCACGCCCCTGAGTGCCGTGCTGGAGCCGGCCGAGCTGTTCGCCCTGCTGAACCGCTACTTCGAGGCCATGGCCGCGGCGGTGCTGGAGCAGGAGGGCCTGCTCGACAAGTTCATCGGCGATGCGGTGATGGCGGAGTTCGGGGTGCCCCGCAGCCGTGGGGATGCCGAGGAGGCCCGGGCCGCGGTGCGGGCCGCCCTGGCGATGCAGCAGCGGCTGGAGGTGCTCAACGCCGAGCTGGCCGCGGCGGGCACCCCACCGCTGCGGCACGGGATCGGGCTCCACTTCGGCGAGGTGATCGCCGGCAACCTGGGCTCCTCCCAGCGCCTGGAGTTCACCGTCGTGGGAGCAAGCGTCAACGTGACCAGCCGCCTGGAGGGGCTCACACGCCTGTTCCCGGAGCACCCGATCCTGATCAGCGGCGACCTGCTGGCCCTGCTGCCGGGGGAGCTGGAGGTGCTGCCGCTGGGGAACCACCGGATCAAGGGCTGGCCCGTGCCCCTGGAGGTGTATGCCCTCCAGGGGCTGCGGCCGGTGGGGGCCGCGCCTGGCTAGGCCGCCACCGGGAACGGCCGATCCCAGCGGAAGGCCGCCAGCAGCTCCGCGCTGGCGCCTGAGCCGTCGCCGGCCGCGGTGATCGCCGCAGCGATCAGCTCCGCCGTGATGGCCGCCAGCAGCACCCCGTTGCGGTGGTGGCCCGTGGCCAGCCAGAGCCCCTCGATGGGTCCGGGGCCCAGCAGCGGCGCGTCGTCGGGGGTGCCGGGCCGGAAGCCCCACCAGCGCTCCATCGGCGGCCAGAGGGCCGCCTCCGGCAGCAGGGCGGCGATGCCGGCCTGCAGCTGCTTCTGGCCCTCGGGGGTGAGGCCGTCGTCGAAGCCGGCCTGGGGCTCGCTGGTGGCGCCCACCACCAGCAGGCCGTCCTCCCGCGGCACCAGGTAGGTGCCGGGCCCGAACACGACCCGCTCCAGGCTGGCCCTGGGGCCCTGCAGCGACAGCATCTGCCCCTTCACCGGGTGCACCGGCAGCTCGGGCAGCAGTCGGCCGCTCCAGGCGCCGCAGGCGAGCACGGCCGTGCTGGCGGCGATGGCGTGCTCGCCCCCCTCGGCCCGGCGCAGTCGCACCCCCCGCAGGCGTCCACCGTCGCCGGTGAGCAGTTGCTGCACTTCGGTGCCCTCCTCGAAGCGCACCCCCAGGGCGACACAGGCCCGCTCCAGGGCGCGCATCAGGCGGCGGCGGTTGTCGATCTGTCCGTCCTGGGCGAACAGCAGGCCTGCCCGCCAGGCGGGTCCGATCCCCGGCACCTGCCGCTCCAGGCCGGCGCGGTCGAGGGGCTCGCCGAAGGGGGCCGTGGGGTAGGCCTCCCGCTCGGCCGCAGCGGTGAAGGGGACGACGATGCCGCAGGGGCGCAGGCCGCAGGGGAGGCCGCTGTCGGCCTCGATGCGGGCCACCCAGGCCGGAATGCGCTCCAGGCTGGCCTGGCCCAGGGCCAGCATCGGCCCGCTGAGCCCCTCGGCGTGGGGGGCGAGCATGCCGGCGGCCACGAAGCCGGCCGCCTCGCTGCGGCGGCGGCTGAGCACGGTGATGGAGCGGCCCAGACGGGCCAGCTGGTGGGCGATGGCCAGGCCCATCAGGCCACCACCGAGGATCAGGACGGGTTCGGCGTCGGGAGGGGGGCCAGCCAGGGCGCTCGTCTCCAGCTCGGAAGGCCCCCATTCAAGCGGCCGCCTGCCGCTGCCTAGGATCGCCCCCAGTGCCTCCGGCCGAGCGCGGGGGGCCGACAGCGCCGGCAGGACTCGCGACCATGGCTGAAGGGAACAGGGCAGAAGGCAAGGGCGAAGCCGCTTGGGAGGCTGTGATCGGCCTGGAGACCCACGTGCAGCTGGGCACCGCCAGCAAGATCTTCACCGCCGCCTCCACCAGCTTCGGCGACGATCCCAACACCCACATCGACCCGGTGGTGTGCGGCCTGCCCGGCACCCTGCCGGTGCTCAACCAGAAGGTGCTCGAGTACGCGGTCAAGGCGTCCCTGGCCCTCAACCTGCAGGTGGCGGAGCACAGCAAGTTCGACCGCAAGCAGTACTTCTATCCCGACCTGCCCAAGAACTACCAGATCTCCCAGTACGACCAGCCGATCGCCGAGGACGGCTGGATCGAGGTGGAGGTGGCCGAGAAGGGCAAGGAGACCTACCTGAAGAAGGTGGGCATCGAGCGGCTGCACATGGAGGAGGACGCCGGCAAGCTCGTCCACGCCGGCAGCGACCGCCTGGCCGGCTCCACCCACTCGCTGGTGGATTACAACCGGGCCGGCGTGGCCCTAGCGGAGATCGTCTCCAAGCCGGACCTGCGCACGGGCCGGGAGGCGGCGGAGTACGCCTCGGAGATCCGCCGCATCATGCGGTATCTGGGCGTCAGCGACGGCAACATGCAGGAGGGCTCCCTGCGCTGCGACGTCAACATCTCCGTGCGCCGCGGCCCGGATGCCCCCTTCGGGGTGAAGGTGGAGATCAAGAACATGAACTCCTTCTCGGCGATCCAGAAGGCCATCGATTTCGAGATCGCCCGCCAGATCAAGGCCTACGAAGCCGGTGAGCCGGTGGTGCAGGAAACGCGCCTCTGGGACGAGGGCAAGCAGCTCACCAAGAGCATGCGCAGCAAGGAAGGGGCCAGCGACTACCGCTACTTCCCGGACCCGGATCTGGGGCCGATCGAGGTGAGCCCCGCGCAGCGGGAAAGCTGGCGCTCCGAGCTGCCCGAACTGCCGGCGGCCAAGCGCCACCGCTACGCCGAAAGCCTGGGGCTCTCGATCTACGACGCCCGGGTACTGACTGATGAGCGTTCGATGGCCGAGTACTTCGAGGCGGCGGTGGCGGCCGGGGGCGACCCCAAGGCCGTGGCCAACTGGGTCACCGGCGACATCGCCGCCCACGTGAACGCCAACCGGCTGTCGATCGCCGAGCTGCCCCTGGGGCCCGCCCAGCTGGCCGAGATGGTGCAGCTGATCGAGGCGGGCACCATCAGCGGCAAGATCGCCAAGGACCTGTTGCCGGAACTGCTTGAGAAGGGCGGCTCGGTGGCCGCGATCGTGGAGTCCCGCGGCCTGGGCATGATCTCCGACCCGGCGGCGATCACCGCCATCGTGGACGAGCTGCTGGCGGCCCACCCGGAGGAGGTGGAGGCCTTCCGTGGCGGCAAGACCAAGCTGCAGGGATTCTTCGTCGGGCAGCTGATGAAGCGCACCGGCGGCCGCGCCGACCCCAAGCTGGCCAACCGGATCCTCAGCGAGCAGCTGAAGGGCTGAGCCCTGGGCTGATCACTCCGCCGCTTTCGGCTCCACCGCTTTGGGCCGGGCCGGTTCCCCAGGTTTTAAGAAGCCGCCGATCTTCTGAAACGATTCCTCCGCAAAGGAGGCATCCCCGGTGAATTCAGGTCGGTTGATGATCCTCAGCTTGTCATCCACGTAGCTGATCAGCGTGGCCATGTCCTGCCGATTGGCCAGGTTGAGGGTTTTCTGGTCCTGGGCCGTGGCGATCACCGCCGAGCCATTGGCCACGGCGCTGTCGATGGTGGCGATCAGGTCGTGGGCGAGGCTGTACTTCCTGCTGTAGCTCTCATAGTTGCTGGCCTGTCCGAACAGCTGGCTGAAGGTCCAGGCCGTGTAGAGAACCAGACCGGAGGTGATGCCGATGTTGATGATGCCGTTGTTGGATTTCTTCCATCCCTGCTTGCTGATCAGGGCCAGGGAACTGATGGCCAGGATGCCGGCGGCGGTGCTCAGTGACAGGGCGGCATTGCGATGCGCATAGAAGAACACCCCCACCGTGCAGGCGAGGCGCCGGCCCTGATCCAGCTGGCGCACCTGATCCTTGAGCCGCTCGGTCTGCCCAGGGGTGATCGGCAGGGCGACGCCGGTGCTCGGCAGCCTGCTGATCCGGCTGCCGATGTTGGCTTGCCGGTCAAGAAGCTCCTGCTGTTGTCGTTGTCGTTCGTCCTCCCGTTTGGGGCCCTCCGGCTGACCCTGGCAAATGCTCCATTGGCTGGAGAGGCCGGTGATGGTGAAGAACACGCCCCAGTACAACCCCAGGCCCAGGACCACCAGGCTGGAGCTGATCGTCAGATGGCCCAGCAGCGTGGGATTGCCCGTGGCCCCTTCCGGGTCACCTTCGTTGTCGTCGCTGGCGATCAGCCAGCGGCGCAGGTTCTGACAGGTGGCGTGGAGCCGGGCCCTGAGCGGGGTTTTCGGACCGGTGGCGGGCCCACTCCCGTGGATCCCGGGTGCAGGCTCCATCGGGGAAAGGGGCTCGGAGTCCCAGCCTAGGAACCGGGCCCGGAGCTGTCAGAGGTCGACGCGAGGGCGCGCCGCACCTGCAGGATCAGGTCTTCGCCGCCGCCGCCATTGTCGATCACCACATCGGCGAGGGCGCGCTTGCGGGCCATGGGCCACTGGGCGGCGATCCGGGAGCAGGCCTCCGCCTCCGTCAGCCCGTCCCGCCCCATCAGCCGCTGCAGCTGCTGGCCTTCGTCGCAGTCCACCAGCCAGATCTCGCTGCACAGCCCCTCCAGCCCCGCCTCGAACAGCAGCGGGATCATCAGCACCACGGCCGGCGCCTCCCTCAGCGGCTCCAGTTCCGCGGCGAAGCGCTGCCGCACCACCGGATGCACCAGCTGCTCCAGCCAGAGCAGCTCGGCGGGGTCGTTGAAGACGATCCGCCCGAGGGCCGCCCGGTCCAGGGCCGGCTCCGGTTCCCCCGCCGCCGAGCCAGCCAGCGCCACCAGCTCGCCGTAGTGCGCCAGCACCGCCGCCGCTCCGGAGCTGCCCGGCGCCAGAGCCTCGCGGGCATAGACATCCGCATCCAGAACCGGCAGCCCGCAGGCGGCCAGCAGGCGCCCCACCGTGCTCTTGCCGCTGGCGATGCCGCCGGTGAGGCCGATGCGGCGCTGGGGGGGAGGGGCCATCGGGCCAGTCTGGGCCGGCCGCTGCCAGCGTCGGCTGCGTGCCGTTTCAGGATGACGTCAGTGGCCGCTCTGCCTTGACCCACCCCTGGACCCCGATGCCCGGCGGCGTCACAGCCCCGGCCGGCTTCACGGCCGCCGCCGTCACCGCCGGCCTGAAGGCCTCCGGCAAGCCCGATCTCTGCCTGCTGCTGGCGCCCCAGGGGGCGGTTTGCGCCGGCACCTTCACCACCTCTCTGGTGCGGGCCGCCTGCGTCGACCTCTGCGCCGAGCGCCTGGCGGCCAGCGGCGGCCACGCCCGGGCGGTGCTCACCAACTCGGGCCAGGCCAACGCCTGCACCGGTGAGCGCGGCCTGGCCGACAGCCTGCGGGCCACCACCGAGCTGGCTGGGCGGCTGGGCCTGGAGCCGGAGCAGGTGTTGATCTGCTCCACCGGCGTGATCGGCGTGCCGATCCCGATGGAGACGCTGGTGGCGGGCCTCGATCCCCTGGTGGCGGCGCTGGGCACCGATGGCGGCGGCGCCGCCGCCCAGGCGATCCTCACCACGGATCTTGTGGCCAAGGAGATCGCCCTGGAGGCCGAGCTCGGCGGCCGCAGCGTGCGCATCGGCGGCATGGCCAAGGGCTCGGGGATGATCCATCCCCAGATGGCCACGATGCTGGGCTACCTGACCTGCGATGCCGGCGTCCCGGCCGAGGTCTGGCAGGCGATGGTGACGCGGGCGGTGGATCGCTCCTTCAACGCGATCACGGTGGATGGCGACACCAGCACCAACGACACGTACCTGGCCTTTGCCGCCGGTGAGCCCCTGGGCCAGGAGCACTTCGACGCCCTGGAGGCCGGCCTGACGGCGGTGTCGCAGCACCTGGCCCGGGCGATCGCCCGCGACGGCGAGGGCGCCACCTGCCTGATCGAGGTGCGGGTGGAGGGCGCCGCCGACGAGGCCGGCGCCCGCGCCATCGCCCGTACCGTGGCCGGCTCCTCCCTGGTGAAGTGCGCCGTGCACGGCCGCGACCCCAACTGGGGCCGGATCGTGGCCGCCGCCGGCCGGGCCGGCGTGGCCTTCGATCCGCAGGCCGTGGCCCTGTGGCTGGGGGAGCACCAGCTGATGGCGGCGGGCCAGCCCCTGGTCTTTGACCGTCCGGCGGCCTCCGCCTACCTGAAGGCCCGGGCCGCGGGCGCCTACCTGGCCGACGACACCGTGGCGATCCGGCTGCGGGTCGGGGACGGCCCGGGCAGCGGCCTGGCCTGGGGCTGCGACCTCTCGGATCAGTACGTGCGCATCAACGCCGACTACACCACCTGAGTCCAGCGGCCCCACCGCGGCAAGATGGCAGCGCATGTGCTGACGTCGATGGTCACGGCCAGGCCCCCTTCCCGCCCCGGCGGCGCCCCTCCCACTGGCAAGCAGCAGCGCTTGGGGGGCCGCCCCGCCTGGGATTGGCGGCTGTGGGCGATCGTGGGGCTCTGTTTCGGGGTCGGCTACGCCGCCAGCCTGCGCCTGCTGAGCCTCGGCGGCCCCGAGGAGGGGGGCAACCGCCAGCGCTTCGATGTCCAGCCCGCCCCGGGCACGACGCTCGATTCCCTGCGCCAGCGCTTCGGCGGCGACGCCCGCGGGATCCGCGGCGATCTCGATCTGCTCGAGCTGGAACAGGAGCAGAAGCAGGAGGCGGCGGCGATCGAGGAGCGTCGCCGCCAGATGGAGGAGCGGGACGCCCAGGAGCGCCAGCGCCTGCTCGAGGGTGGGGAGACCCCCCCGACCGACCAGCCGGCAGCCCCCGGAGCCCCCGAAGCCGAGCTCCCGGCCGCCCCTGTGCTGCCGCCACCGCGCACACCGCCGGCCCAGGAGCGGGCGGCGCCCGGCCCGGCGCCGATCGCACCGCCTCCGGTGAGCGCCCCACCGGCCCCCGGAAGCCAGCCCTGATCTGCCACAGTTCGGTGACACCACCGGCCATGTCATGAGCGCGCCGCAGTCCCTCGCCAAGGCGGCCATGAACCGCCTGGCCGCCCGCCTGGGCAGCGGCCTGGCCGATGCGGCCGCCACCCTGGCGGCCCTCGCCCAGGAGGCCCCCGCCAGGGTGCAGCAGGAGCTGAGTCTGTTCTGGGAGGAGGTGTCGATGGAAGCGGAACGGATCGAGAGCGACCGTGAGGCTGGAGCCCCCGCGTCCCGGGGCGGCGCCGCCGAGGATCCCCAGGAGCGCATCGATGCCCTGCGGGCCAAGGTGGCCGAACTCTCCCGGCGCCTCGACCAGATGCCCGCCACCCCCGACGGCCCGCCGCGGTCTCCGGGGCAGGCCTGATGGCGGCCCTCTCCACCCCCGGGATCCTGCTGTCCCGCCTCTGGCGTTCGCTGCGCATCTGGCGCCTCGTGCTGCAGCTGCTGGCCGGCCTCTGGTGGGACGCCCGCCCCTGGACCTACCCGGGCGGACGCACCCCGCAAGCCCAGGCCGCCCGCCAGCGCCGCCGGGCCCGCTGGCTCACGGCCCAGTTCCTCGAGCTCGGTTCCGCCTTCATCAAGCTCGGCCAGCTGCTCTCGGCCCGCCCCGACGTGCTGCCCGCCGACGTGGTGGAGGAACTGGCCCATCTCCAGGACCGGGTGCCCGCCTTCCCCTTCCCCGTCGTGGAGTCCCTGCTGGAGCAGGAGCTGGGCGAGCGGCGGGCGGAGATCATCGATCTGGAAATCGTGCCGCTGGGCTCGGCGAGCCTGGCCCAGGTGCACCGGGCCAGCCTGCGCAGCGGCCGCCAGGTGGTGTTCAAGGTGCAGCGGCCCGGGCTGGAGCGCCTGTTCCGGCTCGATCTGGAGGTCCTCCAGCAGGTGGCGGCCGCGGTGCAGCGCCATCCCCGCTGGGGGGCCGGCCGTGACTGGGTGGGCATCGCCAAGGAGTGCCGGCGGGTGCTGCTGCGGGAGCTGGACTTCCGCCTCGAGGCCGAGCACGCCGCCCGGTTCCGCCAGCAGTTCCTCGACGACCCCGGCATCCGCATCCCGGCGGTGATCTGGGAGCTGAGCTCCCGGCGGGTGCTCTGCCTCGATTACGTGCCCGGCATCAAGGTCAACGACCGCGAGGCCCTGGTGCGCGCCGGCATCGATCCGGCGGCCGTCGCCGAGAAGGGGGCGGCCAGCTACCTGCAGCAGCTGGTGCGTTTCGGCTTCTTCCACGCCGACCCCCATCCCGGCAACCTCGCGGTCGCCAGCGACGGGGCGCTGATCTACTACGACTTCGGCATGATGGGCCAGATCTCCGAGCGGCTGCGCAGCCGGCTCGGGCGCATGGTGCGGGCCGCGGCGGCCCGGGATGCCGCCTCCCTGGTGGATGAGCTGCAGCAGGCCGGCCTGATCGCCGCCGGCATCGACCAGGGTCCCGTGCGGCGGCTGGTGCGGGTGATGCTCACCGAAGCCCTCACGCCCCCGTTCAGCGCCAACGTCATCGACAAGCTCTCCGGTGACCTCTACGAACTCGTCTACGGCCAGCCGTTCCGGCTGCCGCCGGAGCTGATCTTCGTGATGCGGGCCCTCTCCACCTTCGAGGGGGTGGGCCGCAGCCTCGATCCGGGCTTTAGCCTCATCGCCATCGCCCGCCCCTACCTGTTGCCCCTCATGACCGCCAGCGGCAACGGCCCCAACGAACTGTTCAGCGAGCTCTCCCGCCAGGCGGCGGAGGTGGGCAGCCGGGCCTTCGGGATCCCCCGGCGTCTGGACGAGAGCCTGGCCCGCATCGAACAGGGGGATCTCCAGGTGCTGATCCGCGCCGGTGAAACCGATCGCCTGCTGCGGCGCCTGGCCCTGGCCCAGCAGAGCGCCGGCCAGTCCTTCCTGCTCGGCGCCCTGGCGGTGGCGGCCTCGCTGCTCGCGGTGAGCAGCCGCCCGGTGCTCACCGCCGTGCCGCTGGTGCTGGCGGTGCCCCTCACCTTCGGCTGGCTGAAGATGCAGGCCCGACTCAAGCGGGATGGCCGCCTGGATCAGCTGCCTGGTGTCTCGGCCCCGGCCCGGCAGGAGTGAGCGGGGCCGGGCGCGGCCTCAGGCCTTGCCCCGCGGTCCCCGGTCCTCGACGCCGGCGTAGACCGCCTGGCTGCCCAGTTCGTCCTCGATGCGCAGCAGCTGGTTGTACTTGGCGACCCGGTCGCTGCGGCTGAGGGAGCCGGTCTTGATCTGGCCGGCCCGGGTGGCCACGGCCAGGTCGGCGATGGTCACATCCTCCGTCTCGCCGCTGCGGTGGCTGATCACGCTGGTGTAGCCGGCCCGGGTGGCCATGTCGATGGCCTGGAGGGTTTCGGTCAGTGAGCCGATCTGGTTCACCTTGATCAGGATTGAGTTGGCGATCCCCTGCTCGATCCCCTGCTGCAGGCGGGTGGTGTTGGTCACGAACAGGTCGTCGCCCACCAGCTGCACCGTGCCCCCCAGGCGCTCGGTCAGCAGGCGCCAGCCCTCCCAGTCGTCCTCCGCCAGTCCGTCTTCGATCGAGACGATCGGGAAGCGGCTGGCCAGGGCCGCCAGCTGGTCGACCATCTCGGCACTGGTGTAGCTGCCGCCGCCGAAGGCGTAGCGGCCATCGGCGTAGAACTCGGTGCTGGCCACATCGAGGGCCAGGGAGATCTGGTCGCCGGGCCGGTAGCCGGCCTTCTCGATCGCCTGCATCAGCAGCTCCCCGGCGGCGTCGTTGCCGGCCAGGTCGGGGGCGAAGCCGCCCTCGTCGCCCACCGCCGTGGACAGGCCCTGGTCCTTGAGCAGCCCCTTGAGGGTGTGGAACACCTCGGCGCCCATGCGCAGCGCCTCGCGGAAGCTGCCGGCACCGTGGGGCACCAGCATGAACTCCTGGAAATCCAGGTTGTTGGAGGCGTGGGCGCCGCCGTTGATGACGTTCATCAGCGGTACCGGCAGCAGGGTGGCCATCGGGCCGCCCAGGTAGCGGTAGAGGGGCAGGCCGAGGGCCTTGGCGGCGGCGTGGGCCGTGGCCAGGCTGACCGCCAGGATGGCGTTGGCACCGAGGGCCGACTTGTTGTCGCTGCCGTCGAGTTCGTTCATGGCCTCGTCGACGGCGCCCTGGTCGAGGGCGCTCAGGCCGCAGAGGGCCGGGGCGATGCGCTCCTCGATGTTCTCCACCGCCTTGCTGACGCCCTTGCCGAAGTAGGCCTTCTCGCCGTCGCGCAGTTCGTGGGCCTCATGGGCGCCCGTGCTGGCGCCGCTGGGCACGATGGCGCGGCCGCTGGCCCCTCCTTCCAGATACACCTCCGCCTCGACCGTGGGGGTGCCGCGGGAGTCGAGCACTTCGCGGGCCACGATGGAATCGATGACGAGGTCGAGGGAGTCGTACACAGGCGGTGTGCTGGTGGGCGAATCCTATGGGTCCCCCTCCGCCCTCGCCTGTGTTCCCTGCGCCACCCTGGTCAGAATGGCCCCAGCTGGTGCACCGCCGATGCGACTCCTCCACACCATGCTCCGGGTGGGCGATCTGGAGCGCTCCCTGCGCTTCTACACCGAGGTGCTGGGCATGAAGCTGCTGCGCCGCAAGGACTATCCCTGCGGCTCCTACACCCTGGCCTTCGTCGGCTACGGCGATGAGACGGACACCACCGTGCTGGAACTCACCCACAACTGGGACACCAGCGCCTATGAGATCGGCACGGGGTTCGGCCACCTGGCTATCGGTGTCGATGACATCTACGCCACCTGCGCGGCGATCGCCGCCAAGGGCGGGCGGGTGGTGCGCGAGCCCGGTCCGAAGCAGCACGGCACCACCGTGCTCGCCTTCGTGGAGGATCCGGATGGCTACAAGGTGGAACTGATCCAGACGTCGTCCCGGACCGATGCGCACTGACCCCCGCCCGCGCGATGACCGGGGGCCGGCGGCCGCTCCGGCCAGCCTCACCGGCGATCCCGACCGCTTCAGCGACGCCGCCTGGGATCTGCTGATCGCCTCCCAGGAGCAGGCCCGGCGCTGGCGCCATGGCGCCATGGACGTCGAGCACTTGCTGCTCACCCTGCTGCTCAACCGGCGCTTCGCCACCTGGGTGGACCCCCTGCCCCTCGACGAGGACCGGCTGCTCGACCGGCTCGAAACCTTCTGCGCCGAGCAGCCGGACGGCGGCGGCGGCACCCTTTACATCGGCGATGCCCTCGAGGATCTGCTGGAGGAGGCCGATCGTCGTCGCGCCGCCTGGGGATCGCGCCTGCTGGATGTGCCCCATCTGCTGTTGGCGTTGCTGGCGGAGCCCAGGATCGGTGCGTCTCTGCTGGCGGAGGAGGGGTTGAGCGAGGACCTGCTGCTGCGCCAGTGGCGGCCCCTGCCGGGAGTGGCTGCGCCCACGTCCGCAGGGCCCGACGTGGCGTCGGTTGCCCCCGCCCCGCCGGCGGCCCCGGTCGCGGCCCCGCCGGCCCCGGCTCCGCCGCCATCGGCCCCTCCGCGAGCGGCCGCAGCGACTGCCCCGCTGCGGTCACCGTCGGCGCCGGAGCCCGCCATGACCCTGCAGCGGGAGGGGGAGCCCGAACCCGGTGCCCTCGACCGCTACGGCCGCGACCTCACCGCCGCCGCCCGGGCCGGCGAACTCGATCCGGTGGTGGGGCGCGACACCGAGATCCGCCGGCTGATCCAGGTGCTCTCCCGGCGCAGCAAGAACAATCCGGTGCTGATCGGTGAGCCCGGTGTCGGCAAGACGGCCGTGGCCGAATCCCTGGCCCAGCGGATCGTGGCCGGCGAGGTGCCCGATGCCCTGCGGGGCCTGCGGCTGGTGGCCCTGGACCTGGGGGCCCTGATCGCCGGGGCCAAGTTCCGCGGCCAGTTCGAGGAGCGCCTGCGCAGCGTGCTGGCCGAAGTCCGCGACAACGACGGGGTGCGGGGCGACGACGGGGAAGGCGGTCGTGCCGGCGGCGTGGTGCTGTTCATCGACGAACTGCACACGGTGGTGGGCAGCGACCGTTCCGGCGCCGATGCGGCCAGCATCCTCAAGCCGGTCCTGGCCCGCGGCGACCTGCGCTGCATCGGCGCCACCACCCCCGAGGACTACCGGCGCAGCATCGAGAAGGATCCGGCCCTGGAGCGCCGCTTCCAGCAGGTGGTGATCCGCGAACCCGATGGCCCCACCTGCCTCGAGATCCTGCGGGGGCTGAAGGAGCGCTACGAGCTGCACCACGGCGTCACCATCACCGACGGCGCCCTGGTGGCGGCATCCCGGCTGGCTTCCCGCTACATCAGCGACCGCTGCCTGCCGGATTCGGCCATCGACCTGATCGATGAGGCCGCCGCCAACCTGCGCATGGAGGCCACCTCCAAGCCCCAGGTGGTGGAGGCGGCCGAGGCGGAGCTGCGGCGGGTGGAGCTGGCGCTGCTGGCCGCCGAGGCGGCGCCCCTGGAGGAGCGCGTGCAGCTGCAGGAGCAGCGGCGCCTCGCCCACGAGCAGCTCGACCGCCTGCAGCGGCGCTGGGCGGGGGAACGGGAGCGTCTGGCCGAGCTGCGCGAGCTGCTGCAGCAGGACGAGGACCTGCGCCACGCCATCGCCGAGGCCGAACGGGACGGGGACCTGGAGGAGGCGGCCCGGCTCCAGTACGACCAGCTGCACGGGGTGCAGCAGCGCCGGGCGGCCCTGGAGGCGGAACTGCAGAGCGATCCGATGCTGCGGGAGCAGGTGGAGGAGGGGGACATCGCCGACGTGGTGGCCCGCTCGACCGGCATCCCCATCCAGCGGCTGCTGGCCGGCGAACGCCAGAAGCTGCTGGAGCTGGAGCAGCGGCTGGGCGAGCGGGTGATCGGCCAGCCCGAGGCGGTGGCGGCGGTGGCGGCGTCGATCCGTCGCTCCCGCGCCGGCATGCAGGCCCCCACCCGGCCGGTGGGGTCGTTCCTGTTCCTGGGGCCCACGGGTGTCGGCAAGACCGAGCTGGCCAAGGCCCTGGCGGCGGCCCTCTTCGATGAGGAGGAGGCCCTGGTGCGGCTCGACATGAGCGAATTCATGGAGCGCAACGCCGTCGCCCGCCTGGTGGGGGCCCCCCCCGGCTACGTGGGCTATGAGGAGGGCGGCCAGCTCACCGAAGCCGTGCGCCGCCGCCCCTACGCGGTGCTGCTGCTCGATGAGGTGGAGAAGGCCCACCCCGATGTCTTCAACCTGCTGCTGCAGGTGCTCGACGACGGCCGCCTCACCGATTCCCAGGGCCGCACGGTCGACTTCCGCCACACGGTGGTGATCATGACCAGCAACCTGGCCAGCCGCGCCATCCTCGAGCGGGCCCGCGCCGCCCCCTCCCCCGGTGAGCCTGGAGATCCCCGCTCCGACGACGGGGAGAAGGCCCGGGACCGGAGCCTCGATCTGGCGGTGGAGGAGGCCCTCGCGCGCCAGTTCCGGCCCGAGTTCCTCAACCGCATCGACGAGGTGATCCGTTTCCGTCCCCTCGCCAAGGCCGATCTCGAGCGGATCGTGCGGCTGCAGCTGGCGGAGCTGGCCCTGCTGCTGCGGGAGCAGCATCTGGAGCTGGAGATCGACGAAGCCGTCGTGGTGGCCCTGGCCACCCAGGGTTACGAGCCGGAGTACGGGGCCCGGCCCCTGCGCCGGGTGCTGCGGCGTCGCATCGAGAACCCCCTGGCCACCGAGCTGCTCGAGGATCACTTCACGGCGGCCAGGGGGGTGCGGCTGGAGCTCGCCGGCCCCGGGGAGGCGGGCTTCCGCTTTGTCCCTCTGGGGGACGCAGGGGAAGGACGTCCGGTAGGGTGATCGTTTGTCGATGTCTGCCGACACAAGGGCAGCCATCGGAATCCACACCGTGGAACCCATTCCCCCCGTCACCACCACCACGAGCAGTCCCGACGGGCCCCTGGCCCGCGGTAACGGCACGGCCGAACCCGACGACGGTCCGGACGGCTTCCCCTCCGAGGAGAGGGAGCCCACCGGGTTCCTCGCGGTCACCCTCGCGGAGCTGCGCAAGGTCGTCTGGCCGAGCCGTCAGCAGCTGTTCAGCGAGTCGGTGGCGGTGATCCTGATGGTGAGCCTTTCGGCCGCGGCGATCGCCGCGATCGACCGCTTCTATCACTGGGGATCGGCCCAGATCTTCCGTTGATGACCCTTCCCCTGTCTGCCGTGCCTGAGATCGAACCGGACGCCCCCGAGGTGCTGGAGCTCCCCGCCGAGGGCACCGACCCCGCTGCCGAGGGCGTTGACGCCACCGCCGAGGGTGGTGCCGAGGCCGCCGAAGCCGCCAAGCCCCAGGTGGCCCGCTGGTTCGCCGTCCAGGTGGCCTCCAGCTGCGAGAAGAAGGTGAAGGCCACCCTGGAGCAGCGGGCCGTCACCCTGGGGGTGAGCAACCGGATCCTCGAGATCGAGATCCCCCAGACCCCCGGCGTGAAGCTCAAGAAGGACGGCAGCCGCCAGTCGATCGAGGAGAAGGTGTTCCCCGGCTACGTGCTGGTGCGCATGGTTCTCGATGAGGACACGATGATGGCGGTGCGCAGCACCCCCAACGTCATCAACTTCGTGGGCCAGGAGGAGCGCCGGGCCACCGGCAAGGCCCGCGGCCACATCCGGCCCCGGCCCCTCAGCCGCCAGGAGGTTGACCGCATCTTCAAGCGTGCCGCCGAGAAGAAGCCCGTTCTCAAGGTCGACCTCACCGAAGGCGATCAGATCCTCGTCACCGCCGGTCCGTTCAAGGACTTCCAGGGCGAGGTGATCGAGGTCTCCGGCGAACGCAGCAAGCTGAAGGCCCTCCTGTCGATCTTCGGCAGGGAGACCCCGGTCGAGCTCGAGTTCTCCCAGATCAGCAAACAGAGCTGATCGACCAGCGGCCGCCTCCCTGCGGAGGGCGGCCCTGGGTGGCCCCTTCGAGGGCCGCCATCCCGCCGGGCCGACCACCGCCCCGGCGATCCGCAACGCTCCCGCAAGGGGGCCCGATCCAACGCTCCCGACAGGGGGCCCTATCCCACGCTCCCGCAAGGGAGTTCCGTCCCGCACTCCCGCAAGGGAGTTCCGTCCCCCAGCCCAGCCGATGGCCAAGAAAGTCGTAGCTGTGATCAAGCTGGCCCTCCAGGCCGGCAAAGCGAACCCCGCACCTCCGGTGGGCCCTGCCCTCGGTCAGCACGGGGTCAACATCATGGCGTTCTGCAAGGAGTACAACGCCCGCACCCAGGAGAAGGCCGGGTACGTGATCCCGGTGGAGATCTCGGTCTTTGAAGACCGCAGCTTCACCTTCATCACCAAGACCCCGCCCGCTTCGGTGCTGATCTCCAAGGCGGCCGGCATCGAGAAGGGTGCCGCCACGTCCGCCAAGGGAGCGGTGGGTGCCATCAGCCGCGCCCAGCTCGAGGAGATCGCCAAGACCAAGCTGCCCGACCTCAACTGCACCAGCGTTGAGTCGGCCATGCGCATCATCGAAGGCACCGCCCGCAACATGGGCGTCGCCGTCAACGACTGACCGCCACC
This sequence comes from Synechococcus sp. UW140, assembly GCA_943369455.1. Lineage (GTDB taxonomy): Bacteria > Cyanobacteriota > Cyanobacteriia > PCC-6307 > Cyanobiaceae > Cyanobium. The sequence goes on along the minus strand of CALRND020000008.1, from coordinate 111,566 downwards.
GGTCGTCGTTCCACCCCGTCCACCTCTCCGCTTCACCTCTCTGGGGGAGACCGATCACGGTCGTCCGCACCCCTTACCGCCATGACAAAAGTCTCCAAACGCTTCACCGCCCTCGCCGCCAAGGTCGAGGACCGCTCCTACGAGCCGCTCGAGGCCCTCGAGCTGGTCAAGGACACCGCCACCGCCAAGTTCGACGAAACGATCGAAGCCCATGTGCGCCTGGGCATCGACCCCAAGTACACCGACCAGCAGCTGCGCACCACCGTGGCACTGCCCCATGGCACCGGCCAGACCATCCGCATCGCCGTGATCGCCCGGGGTGAGAAGGTGGCCGAAGCCAAGGCCGCCGGTGCCGACCTGGCCGGCGACGATGAGCTGGTCGACCAGATCGCCGGTGGCGCGATCGACTTCGATCTGCTGATCGCCACCCCCGACATGATGCCGAAGGTGGCCAAGCTCGGCCGGGTGCTCGGTCCCCGCGGCCTGATGCCGAACCCCAAGGCCGGCACCGTCACCACCGATCTGGGCGGCGCCATCAGCGAGTTCAAGGCCGGCAAGCTGGAGTTCCGGGCCGATCGGGCCGGCATCGTCCACGTGCGTTTCGGCAAGGCCAGCTTCCCCACCGCCAAGCTGCTGGAGAACCTCAAGGCCCTGCAGGAAACCATCGACCGCAACAAGCCCAGCGGTGCCAAGGGCCGCTACTGGCGGAGCCTCTACGTCGCCTCCACCATGGGCCCCTCGGTGCAGGTCGACTTCTCCGCCCTCCAGGACATCAAGCAGGAGAGCTGAGCACCCGCCGTGCCTGCCTCGTCATGGGTGCGGATCGGTGGCTGGGTGGCGGTGCCGCTCACGCTGCTGGCGCTGGGGTGGGGCCTGCTCTCCAGGCCCCCGTCCTCCTCGATGGCTTCGTCGGCACCGGCCCCTCGCCGCGATGCTCCGGTCACCTTCGTTGGCGATTCGCTCACGGCGCAGGGCGACTGGCAGGCGGCCTTCCCCGATCGTGTGGTGTTCAACCAGGGCATCAGCGGTGACACCAGCTTCCAGCTGATGGCCCGCCTGCCGGAGATCCGCCGCACCGGGGCCGGCACCTACCTGGTGATGGTGGGCATCAACGACATCGTCTGGGGCTACGACCCCGGCCGGATCGCCGGCCGGATCCAGTGGCTGCGGACCGGACTCCAGATCGGCACGGGGGCCCGGGTGATCATCCAGTCCACCATCCCCTGCGCCCGCTTCCGCTGTGGTGCCGACGGGGTCCGCCGGGTGGCCGAGCTCAATGAGCTGCTCGCCCGCCAGACGCCCCCCCGTGATTTCGTCGACCTGACCCCGGTGATGGCCGATGGCGATGGCCTCAGGCGTGCCTACACGGTCGATGGCGTGCATCTCAATGCCGCCGGTTATGCCCGCTGGGTGGCACGGCTGCGGGAGCTGGGCCTGCCGTGATGTAGGTTCAGGAGCTGGATTCGTCCAGAAGGGCACGCGCCCAACCCAAGACAGCAGGTCGTCAGGGTCGCCGATTCCGGTCGGTCATTCACTGCCGTAAGTCCTGCCGAGGTTCACGCGATTGGTTTTTGCCTGGGATGGGGTCTCCAACGGAGTCCTTCAGATCGGAGCGGAGCGATGAGCGGCCTCGAAGCCCCCCCGCAAGGGGAGGCCGTCCGGACCGCGTTCCCTGCTTGTTCCCCCGATCCGATCCACCTCCTATGGGCCGCACGCTGGAGAACAAGCAACAGATCGTCGAAGAGCTCAAGGGGCTCCTCGGTGAAGCCGAAATGGCGCTGGTCCTTGATTACAAGGGCCTGACCATCAAGGAGATGACTGATCTGCGGACCCGTCTGCAGGCCAGCAGCGGTGTGTGCAAGGTGACCAAAAACACCTTGATGCGCCGTGCCATCGATGGTGACAGCGCCTGGTCGGATCTCGATTCCCTGCTCACCGGCACCAACGCCTTCGTCCTGGTCAAGGGCGATGTCGGCGGTGCGGTGAAGGCCCTGCAGTCCTTCCAGAAGGACACGAAGAAGTCGGATGTGAAGGGAGGCCTTTTCGAAGGCAAGCTCCTTTCCGCTGACGACATCAAGGCCATCGGGGATCTGCCCTCCAAGGAGGTGCTCATGGCCCAGATCGCCGGTGCGATCAATGGCCTGGCCACCAAGCTGGCTGTGGGCATCAACGAGGTTCCGTCCGGTCTCGCCAGGGCGCTCAAGCAGCACGCCGAATCCGGCGAAGGTTGAGTTCGCATCCCGCGAACCCCTGGGCTCCACCGATCCTCCCGTTCTGTTGCTGATTCCCCCCCATGTCCGCTACCACCGACCAGATTCTCGAACAACTGAAAACCCTCTCCCTGCTTGAGGCTTCCGAGCTCGTCAAGCAGATCGAAGAGGCCTTTGGCGTGTCCGCCGCCGCTTCCGCCGGCGTCGTCATGGCCGCCGCCGCCCCCGGCGCTGCCGCCGAGGCCGTCGAGGAGCAGACCGAATTCGACGTCATCCTCGATGGCTTCGATCCGGCCGCCAAGATCAAGGTGCTCAAGGCCGTCCGCGAGGCCACCGGCCTCGGTCTGGGCGAAGCCAAGGCCCTTGTCGAAGCCGCTCCCAAGGCCGTCAAGGAAGGCATCTCCAAGGGCGATGCCGAAGCTCTCAAGAAGAGCATCGAAGAGGTGGGTGGCAAGGTCTCCATCAAGTGACCTGCCGTTGGCGAGCCTGCGGGCCCGCCAACTCCCCTTGCTTTCCAGCCGGCCCGATGGGCCGGCTTTTTTCATGGTCTGCCCCAAAGCCGGCGGCGTGGTCCGGCGGGGCCAGCAGGGGCGCGCCTCCGATGGTGGAGCGATCCATCCATCAGGGCCATTCCATAAAAAAGAGCCCCGCCGAAGGCAGGGCTCTGGAGATGGAACGATTCCGGGAGTCTGTCCTCGTTTCGACCCTGGAAGAGCGTCCTTCACTCCTCACGAAATCAGATTAAGCCGGTGGGATCGGGGATGGCGGCTGGGAGGACCGGAGTTTCAACTGGCCACAGGCCGGGGCACGCCAGGGGCTCAGAGCCCTTCGCCGCCACTGCCACTGCTGCTGCCGCTGTAGGGGATCACCTGGAGGGCAACAGCCCGACCGGAACTGCCCAGGGCCATGGTGTCCTCACCCTGGACGGCGGCCGGGTCGGTGGCGGAGAGGGCTGGAGGCTGGGTGCGGCCGGGGCCGAGGGGCCGGCGCCAGGTGGGGGCGCCCCCGCCGTTGGCGATCAGCTGATCCAGAGGGGTGGGGCTGGCGAAGTAGAGGTGGCTCAGGGGCCGCTCCCCGTAGGTGCGTCGTTTCAGATCCCAGCCCTGCTCGAGCTTGAGGGCCACGAAGCCGTCGCGATCCCGCAGGGGGATGTCGGCCCTGCCCACCACGAGGATGGCCGAGGTGCCCGGGGAGATGGCCTGGAGCTCCAGGCGGGATCCCACCTGCTGCACCCGCAGCCGGTAGGCGGTGCCCATGTCCTGCTCAGCGACCCGCAGGGAATAGCCGTTGCTGTCGAGGTAGCGGTTGCAGATGCCGGTGTAGTCGAACCGGTTCAGGGTCGGATCCACCAGGCCGTCCGGGCGGGCCTGCCAGCAGGCGGGCTGGGGGGTCAGCTGCTCCAGAACCAGCAGGGTCCAGTCGTTGTCGCCCACCGGACGGGCCAGCACCGCGAAGCGCTCGGCGTCAACGTTGGTGCTCTGGAAGAGGCCGGCGGCCATGGCCAGGCGGGGCTGGACCATCGGCAGGCCGGCTCCGGCCAGGGCGAGACCCGCGAGGGCCAGGTAGGTTCGCTGCATGGGAACACCTCCAGGGCCCGGGCGTTCTCCGGGAGAGAGGGTCCCATTCAAGCGATCCTGTCAAGAGGCCTCCATGGGTGATCGACCGGTGCGGGTAGTGGCTGCCGCCTGTGACGGGGCCTGCAGCGGCAACCCGGGTCCGGGGGGCTGGGGCGCCTTGCTGCGCTTCGAGGACGGCTCCCTCAGGGAGCTGGGGGGAGCGGCACCGGCCACCACCAATAACCGGATGGAGCTCACCGCCGCCCTCGCGGTGCTGGAGGCCCTGCGGGAGCTGCCGCGCCATCCCGATCTGGTGCTGCGCACCGACAGCCGCTATCTGATCGACGGCTTCGAGAAGTGGATGGCCGGTTGGAAACGCAAGGGATGGCGCACCGCCTCCGGCGGGGCCGTGCTCAACCGTGATCTCTGGGAGCTGCTGGATGCCGCCAGGCTGCCGGGGCTGGCCCTGCGCCACGTGCGCGGCCACAGCGGGGACCCGGACAATGACCGCTGCGATGCGATCGCGGTCGCCTTCTCCCGCGGCCAGTCCCCGGCCCTGGCGATCGAAACCCAGCACCGCCGATCGCCGGGGTCCCAGGCTCCCGCTGCCGAAGCCCCGCCCGCCGAAAAGCCTGCCGTGGCCGACCCCCTCGACCCGGCCCCGCCGTCGCTCCAGCGCCTGCTCTCCCGCCTGGAGCTGGCCGACCGGCTGGCGGCGGGCGGCTACAGCCTGAGGGCCGTGGAGCTCGCCAGGCTGCTCGAGGTGCCCACGGCCCGTCTTGAGGGGAAAGGGGAGCCCTGGCTCTGGCGTGACTGGCTCGTCAGACCCCTGGGCAACGGGTGCTGGCGTCTGGAGCGCGGCGCGGGAGGATTGGACACGCCGCAGTGAGGAGACAGGCATGCCGCAGGAGCCAACGACCAGCGGCGGCCAGGTGGGGACCGGCGCCCTCTATGCCCGGTTCGTCGAGCCCCTGCTGCGTCGTGATGACGGCGCCGATGCCGAGCAGCTGAGCCGCCTGACCCTCCTGGCCCTGGGCCAGGCGGCCCTGCGGCGTCGCTGGCCCCTGGTGAGCGGCAGCCTGGAGGGCCTCGGGGCGGAGCTGCAGCGGCGGGACCCCCGTCTCGAGCAGACCCTGTTCGGTTGTCGCTTCGCCAATCCGGTGGGGCTGGCCGCGGGCTTCGACAAGAACGGGGTGGCGGCCGCCATCTGGCACCGGTTCGGCTTCAGCTTCGCCGAGCTGGGAACGATCACCTGGCAGCCCCAGCAGGGCAACCCCCGGCCGCGGCTGTTCCGGCTGGCCGAGGAACGGGCGGCCCTCAACCGCATGGGCTTCAACAACGACGGGGCCAGGGGCGTGCGCCGGACCCTCGAACGCCAGCTCCTGCCACCCCCGGGACAACGGCCGGCGGTGCTCGGCATCAACCTCGGCAAGTCGAAGGCGGTGTCCCTGGAGATGGCCCCGGACGACTACGCCGCCTCCCTGGAGCTTCTGGCCCCCCTGGCCGACTACGCCGTCGTCAACGTCAGCTCCCCCAACACCCCGGGGCTGCGGGACCTGCAGGAGGAGGCCCAGCTCCGGCGGCTGGTGGAGCGGCTGCGGCGCCTGCCCGCCTGCCCGCCCCTGCTGGTCAAGATCGCCCCGGACCTGGAGGATGACGCCATCGACACGATCGCCAGGCTGGCCTACGAGGAGGGGCTCGCCGGTGTGATCGCGGTGAACACCTCGGTCCACCGCCTCGGCCTGGACGGACGCCGGCTGGTGGCGACGGGCCGGACCCTGGCCGAGGAAACCGGAGGGCTGAGCGGCCGCCCCTTACGGCGACGGGCCGTTGAAGTGCTGCGGCGACTGCGGGCGACCGCCGGTCCGGCTCTGCCACTGATCGGCGTGGGGGGCATCGACTCGGCCGAGGCTGCCTGGGAGCGGATCAGCGCAGGAGCCTCCCTGATCCAGATCTACACCGGTTGGATCTACGAAGGCCCCGCACTTGTGCCGTCGATTCTGGAGGGATTGTCCCGCCAGCTCGATAGCCATGGATGCCGGACGCTTTCGGAAGTTGTAGGTTCGGGGATGCCTTGGCGCCCTTGATTCGGTAACTTTCGCAGGCACCGGATCGGAGCCTTGGTTTTTTCTGGCCTGATCGGCTTGAAGGATGATCTGGAAGATCGTCTGAGGCCCCTCCGCGCCCAGCTCTTCCCTCGCCAGTTGCTTCTGGAGCTTCAGGATGATTCCCTGAAGGGCCAGCTGCTCAGCGGAGCGGGTCCGCAGGCCGTGAGCATCGATCTGCCCCTGCCGCCCCTCACGTGCCTGGATGGCCAGCCCCTGGAGAAGGAGCCCCTCGGTGATCTGATCGGTGATCTTCTGGTGCGCGACGGCCTGCTCGATGCCGTCGTCCTGGCCTCCCTGCCCGAGGGGGCAGCGCAATGGCGGGTTCTCGACTGGCCCTACGAGGCCATTCCCGATGACCCCATCCAGGCCCTGCGGACCATCGATCCCCCCCTGAACCTCACGGTTCCCTTGTCGGAGTCCATGGTCGATGTCAGGCCCCTGGCCGGATCCACCCCCCGGCTGCTGATGGCCGTGGCCCCCAGAAAGCTGGTGGACGACTGGATCGATGTCTTCAACCTGGCCGGCGTGCAGCTCGAACGGCTGGCCCCGGCCCAGTCCTGCCGACTGGCGGCGGTCTCCTCCCTGCTGGAAGCGGCTCCCGAGGATGAGCTGACCGTCCTGATCCATCCGCTGCCGGCCGGCGCCCAGCTGCTGCTGCTGCGTCGGACGGAGCCGGTCTTCGACTGGTCGCTGCCCCAGGACCATGACGCCCTGGTCAGGGAGGCGCACCGCTGTGTGACCTTCTACCGTCGGCAGGATCCGTCCATCCGTCGGCTCCGGCTGTTGCTCAGCGCCCCTCTCCCCAGTCAGGACAGCCTCCAGGACGCCCTGGGCGTGCGGGCCGAGATCCTGACCCCCGAACCCTTCGGGTCCCTGGTGCTCCAGGGCCTGGCGATGGCGGAGGCGGTCCGATGAGCCCTCCGATCCTTGACCTGCTTCGGGAGAGGCGCAAGGAACTTGGCCAGGAAAGCATGGTCTCGGCCCTGCTTGATCGGCGCCCCCTGCTGCTGCGCGGTGCCCTGATCGGGGCGATCGTGCTGGGGGCGGCCGTGGGAGCCACCGTCCTGGTGTTCCTCCGTTACCAGTTCGTCCGGATGCAGGCCGCCCAGCTCACCCGGTTCGAAGTTGAGTCGACCCAGATGCAGGCGGAGATGGCGGCCAGCCGGGCCAGGCTCGACCAGCTCACGGCCACCAACCGCGGCCTGACGGAGGGCCTCACCACCCTGCGCACCTCCTCGGCCCTCCTGGCCGACCTGCAGCTGCGCACCCCCGAGGGCATCCAGCTCCAGAGCGCCGAGGCCGAGGGCAAGAACCTGGTGCTCAAGGGTCAGGCCCTCGATCCCCTGGCCTTTGCACGCATCAATGCCCTCCAGCTGGAGCTGTCCCGCTCCCCCCTGCTGGAGGCGAAGGGGGTGGCGATCGTCAAGCTGGAGCGGGTTCCACCCAGCCAACCGCAGGCCGGTCAGGCCGGGACCCCCACCCCCGCGACCGTCAAGTTCGAGCTGTCGGGCCCGTTCGCCACCCTGCCCCCCGCCCGCCAGTTGAGCGTCATGCGCCAGCTGGGCTCCGAGGGCATGGGGCGCCGGCTCCAACTTCTCCAGGCGGAGGGCCTCATCCCATGACCAACCTTCAACAGGGCTCCAGGCGGCTTCCGGTCGCCAGCCTGCGCCTGATCTGGCTGCTGCTGCCGGCGGGTGTGCTCGGCGGGCTGGGTCTGCTGGTCTTCCTGGCGGGTCTGGTGCCCCTCTGGGCCACCCTGCAGCGCGACAGTCAGCGGCTCCAGGAGCTGGAGCAGCTGCGGGACCAGGTGACGTTGATGCGGGGACAACTGGTGACCACCCAGGAGAGCACCGAGGCCGCCTTGGCCAGCAAGGCCAAGATCGAGCGGCTGATCACGGGCAACGGCGACCTTTCCACCTTCCTGGCCATGCTCGACCGCGAGGCCACCGCGTCCGGCGTCGAGCTGACCCTGTTCGAGCCCACCCAGGCCGCCGCCCCCGCCCCCGGCGTCCCGCCTGGAGCCGGAGCACCCGCCCCGCCCGCCGCGCCCCCTGCCGGGGCGCCACCGGCTGCGGGGGGAGCTCCGCCTGCCGCAGCGCCCCCCGCGGATCCCCTGGCCCTGCAGGGCCTCACCCTGCGCACCCTGCTGCTGTCGGCCCGGGGGCCGTTCCCGTCCCTGCTCTCCTTTCTGCGCCGGCTGGAAGCCCTCAACGTGCTGGTGGTCCAGAGCGATCTCAGTCTCACCATCCCCGGGCCCCAGACCACGGACATCGGACAGACCCCCGCCGGCACCAACCCCAACCCTCCGGTGCTGATGAAGCTCACCCTGGGTCTGTACAGCCGCACCCCGGTGCCGGTCGCCGCCCCTGCCGCCCCGGCTCCGGGGGCGGCCGCCCCGGCCCCTGCCCAGGCTCCTGCCCCGGCCCCTCCCGCCGCCGCGCCCGCCCCCGCCGCAGCGCCGCCCGCAGCGCCGACTCCAGCCCCCCCCGCCCCTTCCAACTGACCATGCCGATGCAACGGGATCCGGCAACTGGCCGTTTCGCACGATCGCCGATACCATTCGACCGATTCGGAGATCAGTGGAACGTGGCAAAACGTCAGTGGCGGCACGTTCTTTCCGCATCTTTTGGCCTCGTCGCTCTCCAGGGAACGGGTCTGTCCACCGCGGTCGCCGCGGTCATCCCTGCCCCTGCTGGTGGGGCGTCCAGCGCCCGGCTCTCGGACATCGCCCAGGCCAGCGGCTCCCTCGACATCAAGCTGCGGCGTCTGCCTGATTCCGTCGAGGTGGTGATCGAGGGCACCGGTCCATCGCCGCTGCTGCAGCAGACCACCCAGGGAGCCGTGTGGCTGGGTCGGCTGCAGACGGCCCAGCCGATGGCCCTGCGTCGCGGTCCGGTGCAGCTCTCGCTGCCCGAAGCGGGGCTGCAGAGCATCAGCTTCGCTGGTTCGGGCAACGTCTTCGAACTCAAGGTTTCCCCCACCCCCGGATTCCCGGTCGGTCGGCCCGTGGTGAGCGGCGACGGCCGCAGCCTGATCCTCACGTTCAACGCCCCGGCGCTGACCACCCTCCAGACCCTCACCCCCAACGTCACCACCCCGGGACGGGTGCCCCAGCCGGGCTTCGTCCCCCCGCTGCAGCCCCGCGCGGTGGCCCCGCCGCTGGGGGACATGGCCGTGGGGACCATGACCATCAGCAATCCCAGCTACGTGAGCGTCAGTGGCCCTCCGGTCACCATGACGCTCCGCAACGCCCCGGCGAAGGACGTGCTGATGGCCCTCAGCCAGCTGGGCGGCTACGGCTTCGTCTATGTCGGTGATCCCACAGCTCCAGCCGCCGGTGGTACGGCCGCAGCGGCGGCGGCTCCTGCAGACATGCGACCCATTTCGATCTCCTTCCGTCGGGAGAACTACGGCCGGGCGATCAACTCGGCACTCCTGGCGGCGGGGCTGCAGGGCAAGCGGGACGGCAACACGATCTTCGCCGGCCCCAATGTGCTGGCCAAGAGCTTCGGTGCCCAGCTCTCGAAGGTGTACCGGCTGAACCAGGTGCCCGCCAACTCGGCCGCCGACTACCTGGCCAATCTCGGGGCCCAGGTCACCAAGACCAACACGATCACCACGGCGGTGTCGGAAGGGGTTGCCGCCACGGCCGCGCCTGCCGGCAGCCCCACCGCCTCCACTACCACCGCCAGCACCAGCACCACGGTGGAATCTTTCGGGGCCACGAACGGCCCCCTGATCGGCCTGCGGGCCACCACGGACACCCGCCTCGGCACCATCACCCTGGTGGGTGCCCCGCGGCTGGTGGCCATCGCCGAGCAGTACCTCCGGCAGCTCGACCTGCGCCAGCGCCAGGTGGCCCTCTCGGTGAAGATCCTGGATGTCAACCTCCAGAACGACACCGATCTCTACAACAGCTTCGCCTTCCGCTGGGGCAACAACTTCATCGTCAATGACAACGGCACCCTGGCGGCCAACTTCGGCGGCGTTCTTGGTGCCTCTTCCCTCCAGAGAAACCTGGACGCGCCGTTGTTGCCCGGGACTCCTTTTGGTGTCAACCCACTGACTCCGAATACCGGCTTCAATGGCCAGACCAATCCAGGCGCCGCCGTCAATCCGACGACGGGCCAACCCCTTTACCCCAACAACAACTTCTTTGATTTCTTCCAGGCCCGTATTCTTGCCGATAATTCCAAGGTCCTGGCCAGCCCCACCCTGATTCTCCAGGAGGATCCATCGGTCCTTCGAGACACATCAGAGAAAGCCACCACCTCCAGCAGTGGTCCAGGCTCCAACATCTTCTCTTCCGCGTTTGACGACATCGATGCACCGATCGGCCGCAAGCGCGGCAACGAGGGTGTGGTCAGGGTGGGGATCAACGTGCCCACCAACGTGGAATCCACCGTGACGGGAACGGCGGGAACGACAAGCTGCACGATCAGTCAGCTCTCCACGGCCGGTCTTGTCCTGGGTGCCCGGGTCCAGAAGATCGACGATAACGGCTTCGTCACCTTCTCCCTCTCCCCCAGCATCTCGGCGGTGGAACGGGAAGTCACCGCAGGCGATCAGTGTCCTCCCATCAGCATCCTGCGGGTCCGGCGCCTGGATACGGGGGTGGTCCGTGTCCGCGACGGCCAGACCCTGATTCTCACGGGCGTGATCTCCGATTTTGATCGGTCGGTGGTCTCGAAGTGGCCGATTCTGGGCGACATTCCCATCATCGGGCAGTTCTTCCGGGCCTCGTCCAACAACCGTGAGAAGCGGGAGCTGGTGATCATGGTGACGCCGCGCATCATCAATGACACCGAGGGCGGCACCTTCGGTTACGGCTATCAGCCCTCCACCCCGGCCTCCCGTGCCTTCCTGGGCGGCGAACCCCAACCTTCGATGACCCCCTGATCAGGGGACTCGTCCCTTTTCTGAACGTCCCGGTTCAGAAGGCCAGCGGCAACAGGAACTTCATCGCCAGCGGGGCCACGGCCGAGGCGAACGAGGCCGCTCCGGAGAGCATCTGGCCGCCCATGCCGCTCCCCTGGTTGGCTTTCTTGCCGGGTTTCAGCAGGGCGTTGGCCACCTCGGTGAGTTGTTTCGCCTGGGCCTCCTCGCCGGCCTGGCCGTAGAGGACGGCGGCGTAGTTCAGATCCGCGGCCGCCAGTTCGGTCTTGCCCTGTTCCGTGCGGCTCAGGCCCCGGGCCACCCAGCTGATCGCCGCATCCGGCTGCAGCCGGATCGCCTCGGAGAACAGCTGCTCCGCCTGGGGATGGCGGCCCTCCAGGGCGGCGGTGACCCCCGCGTTGTGCAGCTCGGGGTAGCTGAGCACCGTGGGGGCCACGCCCCGGGCGTCCTGCCAGTGGCTGCGGGCGAGCCCGCCGGGGTCGATCTGGGCGCCGCTGAGGTCGCTCTGGCGCAGGTCGGTGCCCTCCAGATTCGCCCCGCGCAGGTCCGCACCCCGCAGGGATGCCCCCTGCAGGCTGGTGAAGCGCAGGTCGGCCCCCTTGAGGTTGGCCCCATCCAGCCGGGCCTGGCCCAGGTTGGCGCGCTGCAGCTTGGCGCCCCGCAGGTCGGCGTCGCGCAGGTCGGCGTGCACCAGGTCGGCATCCTGCAACTTGCAGCGGGGGCAGTCGCGCTGGTTCAGCAGCCGCATCAGGTCGCCGTCGCTTCCCGCCCGCACAGGGCCCGCCAGCAGCAGGGCCAGCAGCGCCGGACCGGTGAACAGCAGCCCCGTCAAGGGGCGGCGGGCGGTCCCTTGGGCGAACCCTTGAGGACTTGTCATGGTCGCCTGTTCAGGGGTGGTCCCGTTGTACCGCCTCCGCCGAACCCTTGCCGTTCCGCACGGAACGGCGCAGCACCCGTCCCAGCCGCTGGGCCGCTCGGCGTCCCTCCCGGCTGGGGGCGCTGGTGAAGCGTTGCTGCTGGTAGGTCGTCACGAAGGCCTCCAGGGGGTCGGCCAGGGACGGCCAGCGCTGGGCCAGCCGCCGGGCGAAGGCGCCCAGGGTTTCCCCCGCCGCCGGTGCCATGCCCTGCCGGGCGAAGGCCCCCAGGGTGCGCTCCAGCTCCAGGCGCAGGGGGTCGCCGCGGTGACGCCGGCCCAGCCAGCCCAGGCCCCCCAGGCCGGCGGCCAGGCTGACGGCCACCGCCAGCAGCACCAACAGCCCCAGCAGGTGGCGCTGCTCGCCCAGCAGCCGGGCCACCAGGGCCTGCTGCTGCTCGCTGTCGTACCCGAGCCACCAGCGGGCCCAGGCGATGTCCAGGCCCCACCACTGCTGCTGGATCCAGTCCAGCGGGCCGCCGCCGGCGCGGCTTGCGGCGCCCGCCGCCGCTGCCCGCGCCAGGGGGTCCCCCTGGGCCCAGGCGGTGGGATCGACGCGCCGCCAGCCTTCCCCGTCCAGCCACACCTCGCTCCAGGCATGGGCGTCGGCCTGGCGCAGGTCCACGTAGCCGGTGCCGCCCACCGGCTGCACCCACTGGCCGCCGCGGTAGCCGCTCACGACCCGCGCCGGCACCCCCGCCGCCCGCATCAGGGTGGTGAAGGCGCTGCTGTAGTGGCCGCAGAAGCCCAGCCGGCTCTCGAACAGGAAGTGGTCGAGGGGGGCCTGGCGGGGCAGGGCCCCGGGCTCGAGCGTGTAGCGGAAGGGCTGGGCGCGGAACCACTCGGCGGCGGCATTCAGCCGCTCCCGGTCGCCGCCGAGGCGCCGCCAGCCGGCGGCCAGGGCCTCCAGCCGGGGGTTCTCGCCCAGCGGCAGCAGCAGGTCGACGGGGCCGGGGGGGGCGCTGCGCCAGTCCGCCTGATCCGCCCTCCTGGTCAGGGCATAGACGCGACGCTGGCTGCCCGGGGCCCGGTTCAGCACTTCGCCGCTGCGCTGCAGGTTCAGGTCGGCGGACAGGGGCCGGCCGGAGCCGCTCCAGGGCACCGCCGCCAGGCCGCTGGGTTCGATCAGCCAGAGCTGGATCCCCTCCCCCGGGGCGGCGGGCGGCGGTGGCGGGGTGGGCTGGCCGACCACCGGTCGGGCGAAGGCCGGCGCGGCGCTGCGCCAGCTGCGGCCATCGAACCGTTCATGCACCAGCACCCGCCAGTACCGCTGCTCCAGGGGCGGGGGCTCGCCGCCGAGGGGGAAGGCGACGCGGGCGGCGGCCTGGCGGCTGACGGCGAGCCTGGCGATGGAGCCCGGCTCCATGGTGTCGCTGAGGCCGGTCATCGCCCCCATGCCCTGGCCCGCACCGAAGTTGGTGAAGGGCATCAGGCGGGGCACCAGCAGGAACAGCACCAGGGCGATGGGCAGGGCCGCCAGCAGCACCTGCAGGCTGCGGCGCAGCAGCGCCTTCCAGTCGGGACCGGCCCCCAGCTCCAGGGCCAGCAGCCCGGCCAGGGCCATCAGGATGGCCAGGCCCTGCAGCAGGCTCGGGGCCAGTTCCGGGCGCAGGGCCGCCAGCAGGCCGGCGCAGACCAGCTGCAGCAGGGCCACCACCCGCCGTTCCTCGAGGCTGCGGGCCTCGCGCAGCTTCAGGGCCGTCAGCACCGCCAGGCCGAAGGCCAGCAGGCTCAGGGACAGGGCCGGCGACAGGCCCAGCAGCCCCAGCGCCAGCAACCCCATGGTGAGCCACTGCAGGGGGGCGGCGGCGCGGCTCATCGGCAACAGGCCAGGGCCGTCAGGCACTGGTCCCGGTGCAGCACCCCCCGGCCCGGCGCGACGCTCTGGCCGTTCAGCTCCAGGCCGTAGCTGAGGCCCCGGCCGTGCCAGCTCCAGATGCGCTCACTGAGGTGTTCGAGGGCCGCCTCCAGGGGCACCCCGGGTTCCGGGGCCAGCAGGGGGGCCGCTTCGGGGCGGTCCAGGAAGCGCTTGGCGTACTCCCCGCGCCCCTGGGCCAGCAGCTTCCAGGCCAGTCGGCTGGGGCTGTCCTGGGGGCGATGGGGGGCCAGGTCGCGCCAGTCGTCGGTGCCGTCCTGGCGGCTGGCCAGGGCCGGCTCACCGTCCAGCGGCGCCGAACCGGCGGCCAGCAGCCGCACCGGTCCGGCCCGACGGGCCGGGTAGATCAGCTGGTCCGTTGCCGGATGCCAGCGCGACCAGCAGCAGAACAGCCCCAGGGGCGCCGTCGTCTGGACCCGCAGCAGCCCGGGTCGTTGCCAGCCCCGACCCGGCGGGGTCCAGGCCACGGCCAGCTCATGCTCCCCCGCCGCCAGCGACAGCGGCGGCCCCAGGGCCTCCCCCCCCAGCCGCAGGCGCACCCCCTCGCTGCGGCCCGGGCAGCGCAGCCGGATCGGATAGGGGACCGGTTCGCCGGCGAAGCCCGGCGCCGGTGCGCCGCAGGCCAGCTCCACGCCCTGCAGGTTGAAGTGGGTGAGGTGCAGGGTGAGCAGGAACAGGCTCAGCATCAGGAAGCTGAGCAGGAGCGTGCCGTTGCTCTGCATCTGGACGCCGATCACCTGCAGCAGCACCGTGCCCGCCAGCCAGAGCCAGCCGAACCGCGTCGGCAGGATGTAGAGGTTGCGCATCCGCAGGCGCACCCGTTCGCCCTGCTGGGGCCTACCGAAGTCCATCGACCCCTTCCTGGAGCCGCTGGCTCAGCTCCCCGTCGCCGCCCCCGCGCTGGCCGCCGTCCATGCGGTGCTCGCAGACGGCCGCCAGCACCGCCTGCACGTCGTCAGGAATCACATGGTCACGCCCCTCCAGCAGCGACCAGGCGCGGGCGGCGGCCACCAGCGCCAGCCCCGCCCGGGGCGAGAGGGGATGGGCCTGGGACGGCTGGCGGCGGCTGCGCTCCAGCAGGTCGAGCACGTAGTCGAGCAGGGCGGTGCTGCAGTGCTGCCGGTCGCAGCGGTCCTGCAGGGCCAGCAGGTCCTCCGGGCCGAAGGCGCCGCTGAGGCCGTCGGGCCGCAGGCCCTTACCCAGCAACAGGGCCTGCTCCGCCTGGCGGGGGGGGTAACCGAGGCTGAGGCGCATCAGGAACCGGTCGAGCTGGGATTCCGGCAGGGCCGAGGTGCCCCCCTGGTCGAGGCCGTTCTGGGTGGCGATCACCAGAAAGGGCCGGGGCAGGGGATGGCTGGTGCCGTCCACGCTCACCCGACCGGCCGCCATCGCCTCCAGCAGGGCGCTCTGGGTGCGGGGACTGGCCCGGTTGATCTCGTCGGCCAGCAGCACCTGGCTGAACAGGGGACCGGGCTGGAAGCGGAAGCTGGCGGCGGCGGGATCGAACACGTTCAGGCCCGTGAGATCCGCCGGCAACAGATCGCTGGTGAAGCTCACCCGCTTGAAGCCGAGCCCGAAACTGCGGGCCAGGGCCTCCGCCAGGGTGGTCTTGCCCATGCCGGGCAGGTCCTCGATCAGCAGGTGGCCGCGGGCCAGCAGGCAGGCCAGGGCCAGCCGCACCTGGTGCTCCTTGCCCAGCAACACCTCGCCGATCGCGCTGATGACCGGCTGGAGGGGGGAAGAGGGCACGGGGGAGTGCGGTGCACCGGTGGCCCACCCATTGCAGCAGCCCGGCCACGCTTCCGTGTTACAACCGCCTTAATGTTCGCTGGAGCCGGTGCCAGCCCTCCACCCGGCGATCGGGACGCCTGAACCGCCGGATCTCCATGGCGGCAACCTGCAGGCGGCCGCCCGACGGCTCGGCTGCCGTCCGGAGCAGTTGCTCGATGCCAGCGCCTCCCTGGTGCCCTTCGGGCCGCCGCCCCGGCTGCGGCGCCGGCTGATCCGGGCGCTGGGCAGCGACCTGCGGGACTATCCCGACCGGGACTACACCGCGCTCTGCGACGCCATCGCCGCCTGGCACGGCCTGGATCCGGCCCGGGTCCTGCCCGGCAACGGGGCCGCCGAGCTGTTCACCTGGGCCGCCCGGGATGGGGCGGCCGGCGGACTGAGCCTGCTGCCGGCGCCAGGGTTCGCCGACTACCGGCGCGCCCTGGGCTGCTGGGGAGGCGCCTGGCGTTCCCTGCCGCTGCCCCTCGACTGGTCCGGGGCCGGGCCGGGCCCCTGGCCCCTGGCCGAGGCGGCCACCAACGCCGCCGTGTCCGGCGCGGCCGTGCTCTGGCTCACCAATCCCCACAACCCCACCGGCCAGCTCTGGAGCCGGGCGTCCCTGGAACCCCTGCTGGAGCGCTTCGCCCTGGTGGTCGTGGACGAGGCGTTCCTGCCGCTGGTGCCCGGCGGCGAGGAGCAGTCGCTGGTGTCGCTGCTGGCGGCCCATCCCCAGTTGGTGGTGATCCGCAGCCTCACCAAGCTCTTTTCGATCGCCGGGCTGCGACTCGGCTACGCCCTGGGCGACCCCGGCCGGCTGGCCCGCTGGGCCGGCTGGCGTGATCCCTGGCCCGTCAACGGGCTGGCGGCGGCGGCGGGCCGGTTCCTGCTGGCCGATCAGGCCGGCCTGCGGCGCTGGCAGGGGCGGGTGCAGCACTGGGTGGCGGGGGAGGGGGCCTGGTTGGCGGCCCGTCTGGCGGCGATGCCGGGCCTGGAGCCCCTGCCCTCGGCCGCCAACTACCTGCTGGTGCGGAGCCGCCCGCCGGCCGCCTCGCTCCAGCCGCTGCGGCTGGCCTTGGAGCGCCGCCACCGGATCCTGGTGCGCGACTGCCGCTCTTTTGAAGGCCTGGGGGAGGACTGGTTGCGGATCGCCGTCCAGGACAGGGCCGGCAACCGGCGCCTGCTGGCCGCCCTCGAGGGGATCAGGCGCGGCCGATGAGCTGCTCCAGCACCTGCACCAGCCGGCGATCGGCGTCCCGCACCGCCAGGTTTCCCATGCCGGCGCCCATCGACACCAGGGGGTCGGCGGCGGCGGTGCTGCCCCGCAGGCGGGGTCCCAGCAGCCGCCAGACGGCCCGCTCCAGGGCGGGCTCTCCGGGGTCGTGCTGCCAGACGATCACCGCGGCGCCGACGGCGGCGGCGGCGGCGGCGTTGGCGTCCTGATGGCGGTCGGCGGCCTGCGGAAAGGGCACCAGGATCGACGGGGTGCCGCAGACCGCCAGTTCGCTGAGGCTGCCGGCGCCGGCGCGGCTGATGGCCAGGTCACAGTGCTGCAGCAGGCCCGGCAGTTCATCGCTGAAGGCCCGCTCGACCACCCCGTCGAGGCGCAGCTGGCCGGCGTCCGGATCGTGGCTGCCAGTGAGGTGCACGACGCGGCAGCCGCTGGCCGCCAGCCGCGGCAGCAGGGGCCGGACCATGCGGTTGAGGCGCAGGGCCCCCTGGCTGCCGCCCATCACCAGCAGCAGGGGGCCGGCGCCCCGGGGCACCCACTCCGGCAGGGGGGTGGGGTTGAGGAAGGCCCGCCGCACCGGGGTGCCGCACACCAGCGGACGGCAGCGGGGCAGCCGCTCGACCGCCTGGGGCAGACCCACCGCCACGTGCGTGCACAGGGGCCCCAGCAGACGGGTCACCCGGCCCGGGACGGCGTTGCTTTCGTGCAGCACCACCGGCACCCCGCACCAGCGGGCGGCGAGGATCGCCGGGGCGGCGATGTACCCGCCGCTGCTGAACACCGCATCGACCCCCTCGCGCCGGATCAGGCGCCGCACCGGCACCACGGCCAGCAGCAGCTGGAGCAGGTTCCAGAGCTTCCGCAGTCCTTTCCCCTGCAGCCCGCCGGCCCGCACCGTGTGCAGGGGGTAGCGGCTCGGCACCAGCTCGGTCTCCAGCCGGTCCGGCACCCCCAGCCAGTGCACCTGCCAGTCGTCCGGCAGGGCCTCGGCCACCGCCAGGGCGGGGAACAGGTGGCCACCCGTGCCGCTGGCGGCGATCAGCAGGGTCGGCATGGGCGGGTGGGACGAGCGCGCCTAACTTAAAAGCCGACTCCGGTCCGCCCACCGCCGGCCCGGATCCCTCCCTCTCCATGGCTCCGTCCCGCCCGCTGAACGTCCCCCTGCCCCCGGTCCGGACGCCGCAGCTGCTCGGTGCCTGCCTGGCCGGCCTGGCCGTGGTGGCCAGCGCCGGTGCGGCCCCCGTCCTGGCGGCTCCCCCGTCGGCGGCCCAGCTGCAGGCCCTCGAGAGCGCCCTCAACAGCAGCTCCGACACGGCCCTGGCCGGCCTGCTGCAGGCCGGGCCCGGCCTGGATCCGGCCCAGATGGAGAACCGTCGCCGCCTGCTGCGCCAGCAGTTTCCCGATGCCCGCTGGCAGCTGAGCTCCGGCACCCAGCTGCGGGATGGTCAGCCCACGGTCACCCTGCGCGTGGAGGGCACCCGCCGCCAGGGCGGCACCACCTACCGGATGGAGGCGGAGCAGCTGCTCGCCCTGCAGAGCGACGGCACCCGCATCAACGGCCAGACGGTGTTGAGGGAGCGGTCCCTGCTGCGCAGCGGTGACAAGCCCGTGCCGGTGAGCCTGCTGATCCCCGACGCGGTCCTGACCGGCCAGCGCTACGACGTCGACGTGATCTTCGACGAACCCCTCGACGGTGCCCTCGCCGCCGGTGGCATCACGGCCATCACCCCCCAGCAGCAGGCCTCGATGGCCAGCCCCAGCATGGAACTGGGCGCCCTCGGCGGTGGCGGGCTGTTCAAGATCGTCCAGGCCCCCCTGTCCCCCGGTTCCCAGACCTGGGCGGTGCTGCTGGTCCATCCCGACGGCATCGTCAGCGCCACCAAGCGGGTGCGGGTCGTCGCCGACCGCAAATCACTCGAGCCCTGAGCCATGGGCCGACCGCATCGGATCTGGGTGGTGGATGACGATCCGGATCTGCGCCAGCTGCTCTCCACCTACCTGGGGGAGCAGGGCTACGAGGTCCGCTGCATGGGCGATGGTGCCCAGCTGATGGCCCGTCTCGAGGGTCAGCGCCCCGATCTGCTGGTGCTCGACCTGATGCTCCCCGGCGACGACGGCCTCACCCTGCTGCGGCGGCTGCGGGACGGGGCCGACGACCTGCCCGTGCTGATGCTCACGGCCCGGGCCGATGCGGTGGATCGGATCATCGGCCTGGAGCAGGGCGCCGATGACTACCTGGCCAAGCCCTTCCTGCCCCGGGAGCTGACCGCCCGCATCGAGGCCGTGCTGCGTCGCCGCGGCACCCTGCCCGGCGGGTTGCCCCAGCCCGACGGGGCCCGGATCGCCTTCGGCGACCTGGAGGTGGACCTGGCGGCCCGCACCCTGGAGCGGCACGGGGAGGTGCTCACGATCACCGGCGGTGAATTCGCCCTGCTGGCGGCCTTCGTGCAGCACCCCCACCGGCCCCTGTCGCGGGAGCGTCTGATCGAACTGGCCCGGGGCCCGGGCAGCGACACCGACAGCCGCAGCATGGACGTGCAGGTGTCGCGGCTGCGGCGGCTGATCGAACCGGAACCGGCCCGGCCCCGCTACGTGCAGACGGTCTGGGGTTACGGCTACGTGTTCGTCCCCGATGGCAAGCCCCGTCAGTCCTGAGCGGGCCTGGCGGCCGTCGCTCGGGCGCACCCTGGCGTATCTGCTGGCGGGCGCCGGTGTCGCCGCCTTCAGCCTGCTGCTGCTGCAGCTGCTGCAGGGGCGCCGGCTGGCCCAGCAGCAGCTGGTCCAGACCGGGTCGGAGGTGGCGGCGAACGTGGTGCTGGGGGAGGTGGCCCTCGAGCGCTTCAGCCCCGAGGTGCTCGGCCAGATCAGCGGCATGCAGCTGGTGGTGGGTCACCAGCCGGAGCCGGCGGCCGGGCCCGGCCGTCGGGACCGGCGGCTGCGCTGGCAGACCCTGCGGCTCCAGACGGAACTCTGCAGCCGCCTGGGGCGCTGTCCGGGGGTGCGGCCGGCCTCCTCGCCGCGGCGGGGGGTGTGGGTGGAGATGGCCTCCCCCCTGGAGCCGGTGTGGCTGTTCGTCTCCCTGCCCTCCCCCCGGGGCTGGCCGCCCGATCCTCTGCTGCTGACCCTGTCCATCGGCCTGGGGGCCCTCGGGGCGCTGCTGCTCTTCCTCACCCTGGAGATCCAGCGGCCCCTGACCCGCCTGCAGGAGGCCCTGGCCGACGTGGGCCTCGAGGCCCTGCCCGCGGCCCTGCCGGACCAGGGGGGCCCGGCGGTGCGCCAGTTGATGGCCCGCTTCAACGCCATGCTGCTGCGACTGGAGGACGCCGGCCGGGAGCGCACCACGATGCTGGCCGGCATCGCCCACGACCTGCGCAGCCCCCTGACCCGGCTGCGCCTGCGCCTCGCCCTCGCCGCCGAGGGGCCGATGGCGCCGCAGGAGCTGGAGCGGGCCCACGCCGACATCCGCTCGATCGAGCGGATCACGCGCCAGTTCATGATCTTCGCCGGCGCCGAAGCCGACGAGACGCCGGTGCTCGTGCCCCTCGATGCCCTGGTCGCCGAGGCGGCGGCGGCGGTGGGAGATGTGCCCCTGGAGCTGGATCTGGAACCCCTGGTGCGGCGGGTGCGCCCGACCGCCCTGGCGCGGGCGGTGGGCAACCTGCTCGACAACGCCCTCACCTACGGACGGCCGCCCCTGCGGCTGGTGCTGCGGCCCCTGGGGCCGGGGGAAGGGGAGGGGCGGCCCCACGGGGAGGCCGCGGCGGTGGAGAGCGGCTTCGAGATCCAGGTCTGGGACTGTGGCGAGGGCATTGACCCGCTGCAGTGGCGCAAGGCCCTGACCCCCTTCCAGCGGCTCGACCGGGCCCGCGGCGGCGAAGGGCACTGCGGCCTGGGCCTGGCCATCGCCGCCAAGGTGGCCCGCGACCACGGCGGTGACCTGCGGCGGCTGGAGGCCACCGTGACCGCCGAACCGCTGCCGGGGCGCTTCGCCGTGGCGCTGCGGGCCTGGCCCCTGGCCGGGGGGTGAGGGGACTTCAGTCGTATCCGGTCACATCTCGCCGGTGGTCAGTCTGATCGCCGTCACACCTGCCGGTCACGATGGGTTTGTTCATGAGAACCACTCCCATGCCCTCCCCCCTGCTTCAACCCCTCCGCGTCGCCGTGCTGGCGATCGTCCTGGGATCCACCGGTGTCGCCATGGCCCAGAGCGGGCCCACCCCGGCCGGCCGTCCCACCCCGGCCCAGATGCAGAAGATCTTCCCCGAGCAGAAGCGGCTGGCGCTCAGCGATCAGCAGGCTCGCATCGGCATTCTCCAGCGCGGCGAGCGCTGCCTGTCGGCCGCCGGCAGCAGCGAGGCCCTGCGCACCTGCATGAAGGAGCAGCGCAGCGCCAGCCAGCGCCAGCGCGAGCAGCACATGGCGGCCATGAAGGCCCTGCTCGAGCGCAATGGCATCCCCCTGCCCCAGTGGGGCAAGGGGGATCGCAAAGGGGGCTGGGGGGAGGGGCGTGGCCCCGGCACCGGCGGCCCCTGAGGCCGGGCGCGCCCGGCCCGTGACGGCGGGGCCTCAGGCCTCGTCGAGGGCGGCCACGCCGGGCAGCACCTTGCCCTCCAGCAGCTCCAGGCTGGCGCCGCCCCCGGTGGAGATGTGGCTCATCTTCTCGGCCACACCCACCTTCTCCACGGCGGCCACGGAGTCACCGCCGCCGATGATCGTGCAGCAGCCCTTGGCGCTCAGGTCGGCCAGGGTGTGGGCGATGGCGTTGGTGCCGGCGGCGAAGGCGTCGAACTCGAACACGCCCATGGGGCCGTTCCAGATCACCGTCTGGCAATCGGCCAGGGCCGCCTGGAAGGTCTTCACCGAATCGGGGCCGATGTCGAGGCCCATCCAGCCGTCGGGGATGGCGTCGATGGCCACGGTCTGGCTGTTGGCGTCCGGGGCGAAGTTGTCGGCCAGCACCACATCGGTGGGCAGCAGCAGCTGGACGCCCTTGGCGGCCGCCTTGGCTTCGAGTTCCTTGGCCAGCTCCAGCTTGTCCTCCTCCACCAGGCTCTTGCCCACCGCCAGGCCGCGTGCCTTGTAGAAGGTGAAGATCATGCCGCCGCCGATCAGCACCTTGTCGCACTTGTCGATCAGCGACTCGAGCACGCCGATCTTGCTGCTCACCTTGGAACCGCCCACGATCGCGGCCAGGGGACGCTTCGGCTCATCGATGGCGCCCTGCAGGTACTGGAGTTCCTTCTCCATCAGGAAACCGGCCACGCTGGGGCTCAGATACTTGGTCACGCCCTCGGTGGAGGCGTGGGCCCGGTGGGCGGCGCCGAAGGCGTCATTCACATAGACGTCGGCCAGGGCGGCCAGCTTTTCGGCGAAGGCGGCGTCGTTCTTCTCCTCCTCGGCGAAGAAGCGCACGTTCTCCAGCAGCACCACATCGCCATCGGCCATGGCGGCCACCTTGGCCTCGGCGTCGGGACCGATGCAGCTGTCGGTCTTGGTCACGGGCTTGCCCAGCAGTTCGCCCAGGCGGGCCGCCACCGGGGTGAGGCGCATGGCCTCGTTCACCTGGCCCTTGGGCCGGCCGAAGTGGGCGGCCAGCAGCACCCGGGCGCCGTGGTCGATCAGGTGGCGGACGGTGGGCAGGGCGGCCCGGATGCGGGTGTCGTCCGTGATCGCCCCGGCATCGTCGAGGGGCACGTTGAAGTCGACCCGAACCAGCACCCGCTTGCCGCGGAGATCGTCGGCACTGAGGCTGGAGAGGGATCGCTTCGCCATGATTACGGATAAGGAAAGGCGGGGGGAGATTAGCCTCCGGCGCCTCCCGCCCCGCAGGCGCCGCGATTCGGTTCTTCCCACCCCCGCTCCCTGGCGGCCGCAACGGTCGGCGCTAGGACAAGAGGGCCGGGCCTTCCGCCATGTTCGACACCGTCCTGTTCCCCATCGACCAGAGCCGCCAGACGATGGAAACGGCGGCCGTCGCCCTGCAGCTCGCCCAGCGCCACGGCAGCCGTGTCGTGCTGCTGTCGGTGGTGGAGGCCGAAGAAGGGGTGATGCACGATCCGGCGGATGTGGCTCGCCTGCTGGAGCAGGCCCGCGCCAGCTTCACCCAGGCCGGCGTGGCCTGTGAGGTGCTGGAGCGGGAGGGAAAGCCGGCCTTCGTCATCGGCGACGTGGCCGATGAGATCAACGCCGACGTGATCGTCATGGGCACCCGCGGCATCACCCTCGACGGCGACCACCAGAGCACCGCCGCCCGTGTGCTCCAGCTGGCGCCCTGTCCTGTGCTGGTGGTGCCCTGATGGCGGACGTCGGCGACACGGTCCGCCTCAGCACCGCCGCCCCACCGATTCAGTGGTACCCGGGCCACATCGCCAAGGCGGAGAAGGCCCTCAGCGCCAACCTGGAGAAGGTGGACCTGGTGATCGAGGTGCGCGACGCCCGCATCCCCCTGGCCACCGGGCACCCGCGGCTGCAGCGCTGGATCCGGGGCAAACAGCATCTGCTGGTGATCAACCGCCGCGACATGGTCAGCCCCGCGGCCCGTCTGGCCTGGGATGGCTGGTTCCGCCAGCGGGGGGAGGTGCCCTGGTGGTGCGATGCCAAGGTCGGCACCGGCGTCAAGCAGCTGCAGCAGGCGGCGATCCGGGCCGGTGAGGCGCTCAACGCCCGCCGGGCCGGCCGCGGCATGAAGCCGCGCCCCGTGCGGGCCCTGATGCTCGGTTTCCCCAACGTGGGCAAGTCGGCGCTGATCAACCGGCTGGTGCGCCAGAAGGTGGTGGAGAGCGCCCGCCGCGCCGGGGTCACCCGCAGCCTGCGCTGGGTGCGGTTGGGGCAGGACCTCGACCTGCTCGACGCCCCCGGGGTGCTGCCCCCCCGCCTCGACGACCAGCTGGCCGGCCTGCGGCTGGCCCTCTGCGATGACATCGGCCAGGCCTCCTACGACGGCGAGGCGGTGGCCCAGGCCTTCCTGCGCCTGCTGGCCCAGCTGGAGCCGGTGGTGGCGGCCGGCGTGGCGCCGGGACTGCTGGAGCGCCGCTACGGGGTGACGGTGCCACCGTTGCCCGGAGCGGACCCCGAGCGACCGATCCCCGATGCCGAAGCCTGGCTCGCCGCGGCTGCGGCCCGCCACACCAGCGGTGACACCGCCCGCATGGCCCAGCGCCTCCTGGATGACTTTCGCCGCTCCCTGCTGGGGCCGATCGCCCTGGAGCTGCCTGCCCCGGGTCCGGTCCCCCAGGAGCTCCCCCCCTGCTGATGGGCGCGTTCGGGGAAGGTGAAGGGGAGCTGCTGACGCTCCATTACCCGAAGCCGCTGCCGATGCGGCTGGATCGCTGGCTGGTGTCCCAGCGGCCCGAGCAGAGCCGGGCCCGCATCCAGAAGTTCATCGATGCGGGCTATGTGCGGGTCAACGGCACCACGGGCCGGGCCAAGACGCCCCTGCGCACCGACGACACGGTGGAGCTGTGGATGCCGCCGCCCGAGCCCCTGCCCTACCTGGTCCCCCAGCCGATGGCCCTCGATGTGCTGTTCGAGGACGAGCATCTGATCGTGATCAACAAGCCCGCGGGGCTCACGGTCCATCCGGCCCCCGGCAACAAGGACGGCACCCTGGTGAACGGCCTGCTGCACCACTGTCCCGACCTGCCGGGCATCGGCGGCGAGATGCGGCCGGGCATCGTGCACCGCCTCGACAAGGACACCACCGGCTGCATCGTCGTCGCCAAGAGCCAGGAGGCCCTGGTGAAGCTGCAGGTGCAGATCCAGAAGCGCATCGCCTCGCGGGAGTACCTGGCGGTGGTGCACGGCCAGCCCGCGGCGGACAGCGGCACGATCGTGGGCGCCATCGGCCGCCATCCGGTCGATCGCAAGAAGTACGCCGTGGTGACCGACACCACCGGACGCCATGCCTGCACCCACTGGCGCCTGATCGAAACCCTGGGCGACTACGCCCTGCTGGGCTTCAAGCTCGACACGGGCCGCACCCACCAGATCCGGGTCCACTGCGCCCACACGGGTCACCCGATCGTGGGGGACACCACCTACGGCCGCTGCCGCAAGCTGCCGGTGGCGCTCCCCGGCCAGGCCCTGCACGCGGTGCGGCTGGCCCTCGACCACCCGATCAGCGGCGAGCGGCTGGTGTGCGAGGCGCCCCTGCCGGAGGTGTTCGAGAAGCTGTTGCTGGCCCTGCGGCGGCGGTCGTCCTGAGGGCGTTACTGCGGCAGACTTGAAACCCTGGATCCCGGTGTCATGGCCCCGCCGCCGCGACGGCTGTTCGTCGACCAGTTCTTCGTCGGCTGGGTCTACGGCCCCTGGGTGGTGGCCTCCCTGCTGGTGATCCTGGCGCTGAGGCTCCTGCTGGCGGAGGATTTCAACCTGCACAGCCACGCCTGGGGACTGTTCGGCAACGCCGCGATCTGCTTCTCGATCGGCTGCGTCTGCAAGCTCTCCTGGGCCATGGCGCGCGTCAACGCCGTGCGCCAGCTGGAGCTGCAGCTGCGCCGCGAGCTGGGCCTGCGCTGATGGCGATGACCCGATCCCAGCTCGGCCTGGTCGTCACCCTGCCCTGGCTGGCCGCCGGGGTGGTGCTGCTGGCGATGACGCGCATCGAAGGGGAGACCCGGGAAGCGCAGCTGGGTCTGCTGGGCAGTGCGGCGATCTGCTTCTCGATCGGCTGCCTGGCCCGCACCAGCCTGGGCCTCCACGATCTGATGCAGGGCCACGGCACGGCCCCCCCGCCGGTGGCGCCACCCGGGGCAGCTCCCGGGGCCCGGCAGCCGTGATCCGGCGTCAGGTCCGACGCTGCCTGGCCCCGGCCCTGGGCCTGGCGTTGGCGGCGCCGCTGGCCCAGGCCTGGGGCCAGGAGCTGATCGCCGCGCCCCGGCCCCGGCGCCTGCCGCCCCCCTCCTCGGCGCTGCTGCGCAGCCTCCAGGGGTTCCAGGACGACCTTGAGCGTCTCGACCGCAGCCTGCTGCCCGCCGCGCCCGAGGCCGACGCCACCGGGATGCCGAACGCCACCCTCCCCGGCCTGACCGATCCGGCGCTGCCGGCGCCGGCGGCGACCGCCCTGCCCCAGGCGCCCGAGGCGGTGCGGATCGAGCGGCGCCAGCGGCTCAGCCTGGCCGAGGCCCTGGCGGTGGCCGTGCGCAACGATCCCGATCTGGCCGCCGCCGTGCTCGGCGTGCGCGAGCAGCAGGACCTGGCCGGCTCGGCCCGGGGGCGCCGCGGGCCGGAGCTGGGCCTGAACCTGGCGGGCGGCTTCAGCCAGCAGCGTTCCTACAACCAGGTCTGGACCGACAACGCCGGCATCTATCTGGCGGGCTCCCCGTTCCTGGTCCGCAGCCAGGGCTGGAATGTGGTCCAGTCCAACGTCGGGGCGGCGGCCGCCCGGGTGGAGCTGGCCTGGGAGCTGCTCAGCCCCTACCGCGCCGCCGCCATCGCCGAGGCCGACGACAGCCTCAAGGCCTCCCGCCAGCGCTACGCCGACCGGCTGCGCCAGCTGCAGCTGGATGTGAGCATCGCCTACTACGGCCTGCAGCTCGCCGACCAGCTGCTGCGGATCCGCCGGGCCGTCGTCGACAGCGACACGGTGGTGCGCGACCAGGTGGCGGCGCTCCAGCAGGCGGGCCTGGTGCCGCGGCTGGACCGGCTCCGGGCCGAGGCCGCCCTGCAGCAGAGCCGCTATCGCTTCGAGCAGGCGGAGGCCCTGCAGCTGAGTCGCCAGCGCCAGCTCAGCAACCTGATCAACGTGCCCTTCGATGTCAGCCTGCGGGCCAGCGATGCGGTGCGGCTGCAGCCCCCCTGGCCCCTCGATCTGGAGCAGACGATCGTGCGCGGCTGGCGGGACAATCCCCAGCTCCGGGCCCTGCAGGCCGCCCGCGACGCCCTGCTGCGCCAGGCCGACCGCCGCGCCGCCGAGCTGCTGCCCAGCCTGCGGCTGGTGGCCACCGGTGGATACGGCCAGGGGCTCATCACCCAGCCCGTGATCCGGCTGGAGGGCTGCTGCAGCTCGGCCCTGATTCCCCAGCTGCTCAATCAGCGCTCCGACTGGGCGGCGGGCCTGCAGCTGCACTGGCGCTTCTTCGATGGTGGCGTCACCGCCGGCGCCGTGGCCGCCAGCCGCAGCGCCGCCGCCCGCACCGACCAGCAGCTGGCCCGGGAGCGCAACGCCATCCGCCAGCGCCTCGAAGCCGCCTTCTACGACCACCGGGCCGCCCTGCGCCAGATCGTGGCGGCCCGCGCCTCCTACAGCGCCTCCCGCGAGGCCTTCCGCGACGTGCGGGCCCGCTACCAGCTGGGGCTGGCCGATTACAGCGATGTGGCCGACACCGTCGCCACCCTGACCGGCGCGATGGAGGGGGTGGCCGAATCCACCACCCTGGCCAATGTCAGCTACGCCCAGCTGCTGCGCGAACTGCTGCCGGTGCCGGACCGGCCCGATCAGCCGGTGGCACTGCCGCTGGTGCTGGGCGGCTCCTGAGCGTCGCCCGGCCCTTGCTGCAGCCGCTGCCAGCGGCGCTGGCGCCAGGCGAACGAGCGCCACAGCAGCAGCACCACCAGGGCGGCGAACCAGAACCACACCTCCGGGGCATTGGCGTGCAGCAGCACCACCAGCAGGGCCGCCTCCAGCACCAGCCAGGGGATCTCGCGGGTCATGGCAGGGCGCCCCGCTGCCGCAGGGGCGGCTGGTCCTGGCGCTCCTGCTGGCGCAGGGTGCGGTAGCTGCCGGTGAGGTCGCGCAGCAGCGGCAGCAGGTAGCTGACCGGCGGACGCCATTCGACGTAGCCGTGGGCCTTGAGCGTCAGCCCCTCGCGGATCGGAAAGACGCTGCTGCCGCGGCTCAGGGTCCAGCGATAGCCGTCGAGGCCGGAGCCGTTGGCGGCGGGCAGCAGGGCGATCTCGGTGCGCATCACCGGCCCGTTGCGCACCAGGGCCTCCGCCAGCTGGGGGTTGCCCAGGGTGGTGTTGACGTCCTCGCGGGTGGCGGGCAGCAGGTTGATGCGGCGGACGCGACCGCGGATGCCGCCGAACCGGCCCCGCTCGTTCCAGTCCGGCACCACCTCCATGGCCAGGCCGGGGCGCAGGCGGCGGGCATCGGCCGGGGCGAAGTAGGCCACCGCCTGCAGGGCCTGGCCGCCGCCGTCGGCGCTGCCGCGGTCCGCCCGGGGGCTCCCCAGGGTGCCGAGGCGCTGCCCGGGCTTCACCGTCTGGCCGCGCACCACCTGCAGATCCAGCAACCGCCCGTACCGGGTGGCGGTGAGGGTGCCGTCGTAGGTCAGGCGGGTCTGGGTGACCCGGACGGCGCGGCGGGCGTCCTCGATGGCGAAGCGCCGCCGCTGGGCTTCGGTGTCGATGGCGAGCCGGACCTTCTCCCAGGCGTCGATGGCCTCCCGCTGGCGGATACCCAGTTCGGCGACGCTGTTGTCGAGCTGGATGGCCCGGTCCTCGCTGGCCACCACTTCGGCGGCCAGGGGGGCCACCACCTCGCGGCGGGCCAGATGGCGGAAATCGGCCACCTTCTGGTCGTAGACCCGGCGCAGGGCGTCCAGTCGCTCCCGGTTGCCCTCCAGCTTGGCCAGGGCGATGTCCCGCAGGCGCCGGGCCGAGGCCAGCCGCGCCCGGTCGCGCCGGTCGAGATCGGCGTTGATGCGGATCAACTCCGCCAGGTCCTTCTCCTGGCGGCGCAGCTGCTGTTCCAGGGTGGGCAGATAGAGGCGGATCAGGGTCTGGCCCCGGCTCACCCGCTGGCCCTCCCGCACCGGCAGGCTGAGGATCTGACCCTCGGCCCGGGAATCGATCACCGTGGCGCCGCCGGGCACGATCACGACCCCCCGGCCGACCACCTCGGTGGGCACCGGCCAGAACAGGAACCACCCGGCCGTCAGGGCCCAGGCGGTGCCCAGGGCCACCAGCACCCGCCGCTCCGCCGCTTCCTCCGACGCTTCCATGGCCACCCTCAGCCCCGCAGCCGTTCCACCAGGTGGGTGCCCACCCGCAGGGCATTGGCGATGGCGGTGAGGGAGGGGTTCACGGCGCCGATGGTGGGCATGAAGCTGGTGTCGACGACGTAGAGGTTGTCGAGCTCGTGGGCCTTGCAGTCGAGGTCGAGCACCGAGGTGGACGGATCGCTGCCGAAGCGGCAGGTGCCGGCCTGGTGGCCCACGGCGGCGATGCCCATGCTGTTGGCGATGTAGAACTGGCGCTCCACCAGGTGCTGGCGCAGATAGAGGCGATCCAGCAGACCCTCCAGACGGCTCACCAGGCGCGCCGAGGCGGTGAGGTTGTTGGGGGTGTAGCTCAGCTGGATCTGGCCCGAGCCGGTGACGGTCACCCGGTTGTTCGGATCGGGCAGATCCTCGCTGGAGATCCAGAAGTCGAGCGCATGTTCGGCGATCTTGTCCATGCTCCAGCCGGGCATCAGGAAGGTTTCCAGTGGCGCGTAGCCCTTCATGATCGTGCCGTTGGTCTTGCCCGTCATCTGGATGTTGCCCATCGGGTAGTCGAAGTCGGCATCCCCGAGATACCAGTCGTTGATCGACACCGTTTTCTGGAAGACGGTGCGGTTCGGCTCATGGGCCAGGGCCACCATCGCCTTGCTGTTGTGGAACATGTAGTGGCGGCCCACCTGGTCGGAGCCGTTGGCCAGGCCCCGGGGATGGCGGTCGTTGGCCGACAGCAGCAGCAGCCGGGCGCTGTTGGCGGCGCCGCAGCTCACCACGACCACATCACCGCTCACCGTCAGCGGTTCGCCGTCCCGCTCCAGTTCCACCGCCTTCACCGAGCGGCCGGATTCATCGGTGATCAGGCGCTTCACCTGGGCCCGCGTCAGCAGGGACACGTTCGGCTGCGTCAGGGCCGGCCGGATGCCCAGCACCTCCGCGTCCGACTTGGCGTGCACCAGGCAGGGGAAGCCATCGCAGCAGTTGCACTTGCGGCAACGGCTGAAGGCCATGTGGGCCTCATCCAGCTGGACGCCGCTGGGGGCATGGAAAGGATGGAGCCCGGCGGAGCGCAGGTCGTCGACCAGCTGCTGCATGCGCGGCTCGTGGGCCACCGGCGGATGGGGATAGGGGCCGCTGCAGGGCGGCTCGGTGGGATCCTCACCGCGCTCGCCATGCACGTGGTACATCTCCTCGGCCTTCTGGTACCAGGGCTCGAAATCGGCGTAGCGCAGGGGCCAGGCCGGGGACGTGCCATCGAAGTGGGCCAGCTCCTCGAAGTCCTGCTGGCGCAGTCGGAAGTGGGCGGCGCCGTACATTTTGGTGGCGCCGCCGACGAAGTAATGGCTGCCGGGCTGGAAGGGCTTGCCGTTCTTGTCGAGCCAGGGATCCTTGGACACGTAGCGGTTCTGCTGGAACACCGCTTCGGCGTCCCAGTTCTGGGGCTCCTGGGGCAGCCAGTCGCCCCGCTCCAGCACCAGCACCTTCAGGCCCGTGGGGGCCAGGTGGCGGGCCAGGGTGCCGCCGCCGGCGCCGCTGCCGATGATCACCACGTCGAAGTGGGCCCCGTGGCTCACCTGCAGCTGCTCCGGCTGCGGCAGGGGCGAGCTGTACAGGCTCGGTCCGGCGACCGGTGCTCTGGAGGACGGGGTGCTCATGGCTGGATGGGGTAGCGGTTGAGCTGGTTGAGCATCTTGCAGACCATGGCGCTCCAGCCGGTCTGGTGGGAGGCGCCGACGCCACAGCCATTGTCGCCGTGGAAGTATTCGTTGAACAGGATCAGATCGCGCCAGTGGGGATCGCTCTGGAACATCTCAACGGCGCCATTGAAGGGGCGGCGGCCCTGGCCGTCGCGGCGGAACAGACCCACCAGCCGCTTCTCCAGCTCCAGGGACGCCTGCCAGAGGGTGATCCAGTGGCCCGAGCGGGTGGGGAACTCCACCTGGAAGCTGTCGCCGTAGAAATGGGCGAACTTCTGCAGCGATTCGATCAGCAGGAAGTTCATCGGCATCCACACCGGTCCGCGCCAGTTGGAGTTGCCCCCGAACATCGCCACCGGACTGTCGGCCGGGCTGTAGGCGAGGGTCTGGCTCTGGCTGCCTTCGGTGTACGTGTAGGGGTGCTGCGCATACACCTTGGAGAGGGAGCGGATGCCGTAGGGGGAGAGAAACTCCTCCTCGTCGAAGAGCCGCTCGCAGATGCGCTGCAGGCGCTCCCGGGGCACCAGGGTGAACAGCACCCGGTCGTTGTTCCAGATTCCCAGGTTCTCCACGATCCAGGAGGGCGTGGTGCGCTCATGGGTGAACCAGGCCAGGGTGTGGGTGACATCGAGCATCGGCAACCGTGCCACGGTGTCGATGTCGAAGCTCTGCACCGCCAGCAGCGGCACCAGACCCGAAAGTGAACGGGTGCGCAGATAGTCGACGCTGCCGTCGGGTCGCTTGATGACGTCGTAGTAGAAGCCGTCCTCCTCGTCCCAGTTGAGGTAGTTGCGGCCGGCGGGATTGTTGAGGCCGATGGCCAGCTGCACGAAGTCCACCACGAACCGCTCGCAGATGTCGGCGTACTCCGGTTCCTCGCGGCTCAGCTCCACGGCGATCTGCAGCAGGTTGAGACTGAGCGAGGCCATCCAGGCCGTGCCGTCGCACTGCTCGATGATGCTGCCGTCGGCCAGGGGGAAGCGCCGATCGAACACGCCGATGTTGTCGAGCCCCAGGAAGCCCCCCTCGAAGACGTTGTCGCCGGAGCGGTCGTTGCGGTTGGCCCACCAGCCGTATTCCAGGATCAGCTTGCGCAGGGCGGCGCGCAGGAAGGCCAGATCGGCGGCGTCGCTGTTCTTGCGATCGATCTGATAGATGCGCATCGCCGCCCAGGCGCCGATCGGGGGGTTGGGATCGGACAGGGCCCACTCGTAGGCGGGGGTCTGGGCGTTGGGGGCGGTGTACTGGGGCTTGCGCAGCAGCATGCACTGCTCCTTGGCCGTGGCCGGATCGAAGACGGCGAAGGCCACGGAGTGGAACATCAGATCCCACTGGCAGAAGTAGGGGTACTCCCAGCAGTCCGGCATCGAGATCACATCGTGGGCGTGCAGCCGCTGCCAGAAGGCGTTCTGGGTGTGACGCCGCTCGGCCGGCGGCGGCGTGCCAGTGGGGTCGCCCTCGAGCCAGCGCATCACACTCCAGCCGTAGTACTTCTTGCACCAGAGCAGCCCGGCGGTGCCGGCCAGGTGGATGCGGCGGTCGTCCTCGGACAGCCCCGGCACCCGATGGTCGAAGTACTCCAGCCACTCCTGCTCGCGCTCGCTGAAGATTGCCCCGAACGCCTCCCCGAATGCATCGCCTTGCTCGGCCGGGCCCGGCGCGGGGCCGTCGACCCGATGCAGGCGCAGCTCCACCAGCCACTCCTCGCCCGGGGCCAGGGTGCGCTGCAGCACACGCCCCGCCTTGCTGCCCTCCAGGGCCGGATTCACCGCACCGGCTTCGCCCTCGACCACATGGCGATGGAAGCCGTCCTTCTGGAAGGGGGTGGGGTTGGGCTGTCCCCAGAGCCGCTCGCTGTTGGTTTCGTTGTCGGTGAAGATCCACTGGCCGGGCTCCCGGCAGTCGAGCTGATACACCCCCAGGTGGGGGAGCTCATCGGTGACGATCGAAGGGCCGCTGGCGTCACTGCCACTGCCTCTGCCACCTCCATCGCTGGCGCCGGCGTCGGCGAGCAGGCGGATCCGGTGCTCGACTTCGTCGGGATAGCCCCAGCGCCAGGTGTTGCGCAGCCACAGGCTGGGCAGCAGGGTGAGCGGTGCCGGCTCGGGGCCGCGGTTCGTGGCCCGGAGGCGGATCAGCAGGTCCTCCGGTCCGGCCTTGGCGTACTCGATGACGACATCGAAGTAGCGGCTGTCGTCGAAGATGCCCGTGTCGACCAGTTCGTACTCGGGCTGGTCGCGGCCGCGCCGGCCGTTCTCCGCCAGCAGATCCGCGTAGGGGAACTCCCGCTGCGGGTACTTGTAGAGACCCCGCATGAAGCTGTGGGTCGGGGTGTTGGCGAGATGGAAGAAATAGTCCTTGAGGTCCTCGCCGTGGTTGCCCTCGGGATTGCCCAGGCCGAAGGGCCGTTCCTTGAGGATCGGGTCCACGCCGTTCCAGAGGGCCAGCGAGAAGCACAGGCGGCACTGGTCGTCGCAGAGGCCCAGCAGGCCGTCCTCGCCCCAGCGGTAGACGCGGGAGCGGGCGTGGTCGTGGGGGAAGGAGCGCCAGGCGTCGCCGTCGGCGGAGTAGTCCTCGCGCACCGTGCCCCACTGGCGCTCGCTCAGGTAGCTGCCCCAGAGGCTCCAGGGGGCGAGGTCGTGGTCGCGCTCGGCCATGCGCCGGCTTTCCGACGGGCTGATGGCGTCGATCGCAGCTCGGCTGGGGACGCTGGCCGTCATAGGGACGCCGTCAGGGCGGCGCCGATGCGCAGGGCATTGGCGATGACCGTGAGCCCCACCCCCACCGACGGACAGGAGGGCAGCACGCTGGCATCGACGATCCAGAGGTTGGCCACCTCGTGGCTGCGGCCCTCCAGGTTCACCACCGAGGTGGCCGGATCCGAGCCCATGCGGCAGGTGCCGCAGGCGCCGCCGATCACCGGCAGGGGCGCCTCGCCGCGGGGGTGGGTGGGGGCGGCCTTGGCCACCAGGGTCAGGGGGTCGGCCTCCACGGCCTTGAGGCAGTCGATCCAGCGGTAGACGAGGCGGTCGTGGGCTTCGCGGTTGTTGGCCGTGTAGTGGACCTGAAGCTGCTGGCCCCGCAGGGCGACCCGGTTGTGGGGATCGGGCCGCACGGCGCTCATCGCCCACCAGGTGATCGAGCGGGCGGCCAGCTGCTCGAGGCCGAAGTCCGGCAGCAGACGGGTCACCAGGGAGAGCACCGGCGGCGACTCGGCGAACAGGGCGTCCTGGAGCACCCCGCCGCCGCTCTGGATCGAACCGAGCGGGAAGTCGACGTTCTTGTCACCCCAGTAGAAGTCGGTGATGCCATGGCCGCGGCCGTAGCGGCCCGAGTTGGGGGCGGCCGCCAGCTGCAGGATCGAGGTGAGCTGGGGCTTCATCAGGTTGCGGCCCACCTGGTCGGAGCCGTTGGCCAGGCCGCGGGCGTGGTGGTCGGTGGCGGAACGCAGCAGGATCTCCGGCGTGCCGATGGCCCCGGCGGCCAGCACCACCTGGTGGCTGCGGAACAGCCAGCGCTGGTGGTCGATCTCCACCTCGACGCCGCGCACCTCCTGGCCCGTCGGGTTGACGTGCAGTTGCAGCACCCGGGCGTTCTGCCTCACCGTCACGGTGCTGGAGCCCCGCGCCGGATCGACGCCGAACAGCTCGGCATCGCCGGTGGGATCGACCGCCGAGTCGGACCAGCTCAGGGGCAGATCGTACGGATGCAGTCCCTGGCGTTCCAGGGCGGTGCGCAGTTCCACCAGGAATGGCTCCACCGGCCGCGGTGCGGCGGGATAGGGGCCCTGCATCGCCGGGGCGGTGGGGTCGGCACCGGCCACGCCGTGGACGCGATAGAGCGCTTCGGCCCGCTCGTACCAGGGGGCCAGGTCGTCGTAGCGCAGCTCCCAGTCCGGGGAGGGCCCCTCCTGGAGCGCCACGCCGCTGAACTCCGCTTCCCGCATGCGTTCGAGCACGCCCCCCCAGATCTTGGTGTTGCCGCCGATGGCGTGCACCATCTGGGGGGAGAAGGGATCACCGTCGGTGCCGAACCACTTCTCCTCGGGGTGGTAGCGGGGCTTGCGGAACAGCCCCACCTCGGCCACGTTCTGATCGGCCTGGGGCATCACCCCACCGCGCTCCAGCAACAGCACGGTGTGGCCCCCATCGGCGAGGGCGGCGGCCAGGGTGCCGCCCCCGGCGCCGCTGCCGATCAGGATCACGTCGTAGTGGGTGTCGTCGATGATCATGGTTCAGGCTCTCCAGACGTAGAGCAGCACGAACAGGATGATCCAGATCACATCCACGAAGTGCCAGAACAGGGACGTGGCGATGACGCCTTCTTCGCCCCGGTCGTAATTGCCGGGGACGAAGGATTTGGCCAGCATCAGTCCCATCAGCAGGATGCCGGTGAGCACGTGCAGGCCATGGAAGCCGGTGAGCAGATAGAAGGTGCCGCCGAAGGTGCCGGAGGTGAAGCCGAAGCTGAGTCCGCGCCACTCCACCGCCTGGCCGTAGAGGAAGTAGGCCCCCATGGCCATGGTCAGCAGCCAGAAGCCCCGGAACAGCCAGATCTTCCCCTTGCCCTTGAAATGCTCGGCCACCACCATCGTGAAGGAGCTGGAGACCAGCACCACCGTGTTGATCAGCGGCAGGCGCCATTCGAGGCCGTCCACCCCGGCGGGCAGCCAGTCGAGGGCGGAGAGACGCAGGAGGGCGTAACCGCTGAAGAACGCCAGGAAGATGACGCTCTCGGAGCACAGGAAGATGATGAAGCCGGTGAGGTTGTGGCTGGCGTGCTGGCCTTCGCCGTGGGCGTGGGTCGCGGCCGTGTCGCCGGGGGTGGCGGGGGTGCTGCTCATCGGTTGGCCTCCTGGAGGGTGAGGGCGCGCTCGATCTCGGCCTGGTGCTCCACAAGCGGTTCACCCGTGCCATAGCCGTAGGGGCGGCTGATCACGGTGGGAACGTGCTCACCGAAGTTGTCCGCCGCCGGGGGTGACGGCAGCAGCCATTCCAGGCCGATGGCGTTCCAGGGGTTGTGCGGGGCCCTCGGCCCCCGGGCCCAGGAGCTGATCATGTTGAGCAGGAAGGGGATGATCGAGACCCCCAGCAGGAAGGCCCCCAGGCTGGCCAGCACGTTCCAGAAGGCGAACTCCGGGTCGTAGGAGGAGACCCGCCGGGGCATGCCCATCAGGCCGAGGGGATGCATGGGCAGGAAGTTGAGGTTGGCGCCGATGAAGGTGAGCACGAAATGCAGCTTGCCGAGGCCCTCGTAGGGCATCCGGCCGGTGAACTTGGGGAACCAGTGGTAGATGGCGGCGAACACGCCCATGACGGCAGCGCCATAGATCACGTAGTGGAAGTGACCCACCACGAAGTAGGTGTTGCTGACGTGAATGTCGATCGGCACGGTGGCCAGCATGATGCCGGTGATGCCGGCGAAGACGAAGTTGAACAGGCCGCCCAGGCAGAACAGCATCGGGGTGGTGAGCCGGATCTTGCCCCGCCATAGGGTGCCCAGCCAGGCGAACACCTTCACGCCGGTGGGCACGGCGATCAGCATCGTGGTGACCATGAACAGGTTGCGCATCCACTGGGTGACCCCACTGGGGAACATGTGGTGCACCCAGACGATCAGCCCCAGGCCGACGATGATGAAGGAGGCCAGGCACACGTACACGTAGCCGAACAGGGGCTTGCGGGAATAGACGGGAAACAGCTCGGAGAAGATGCCGAACACCGGCAGGATGATCACGTACACCGCCGGGTGCGAATAGAACCAGAAGAAGTGCTGATACAGCACCGGATCGCCGCCGCCCTCAGGCCGGTAGAACGAGGTGCCGACGCTGAGATCCATCAGCAGCATCACGGCGCCGCCGGTGAGGGCGGGCAGGCCGATCAGCTGCAGGGTCTGGGCGGCCAGGGCCGTCCAGCAGAACACGGGCATGCGGAAGAAACCCATGCCCGGCGCCCGCATCCGCAGGATCGTGGTGACGAAGTTCACCGCCCCCATGATCGAGGAGATGCCGGAGAGGGCCACGGCCAGCACCCAGAGGAACTCGCCGTTGATCAGGTGGCCGAGGGGGTTCTGGAGACTCACCGGCGGGTACGACCACCAGCCGGAGGTGGCCGGGCCACTAGGCACGAAGAAGCTGGCGATCAGCAGGGTGCCGAACACCGGCACCAGCCAGAAGGCGGCGGTGTTGAGTCGCGGGAAGGCCATGTCGGGGGCGCCGATCATGGTGGGGATCAACAGATTGTTGAGCCCGTTGAGCACCGGGAAGATGAACAGGAACAGCATGATCGTTCCGTGCATCGTGTAGAGGCCGTTGTACACGGTGCGATCCACCAGATCGGCCTCGGGTGTGATCAGCTCGCCCCGCATGATCATGGCCAGCAGGCCACCCACCAGGAAGAAGAAGAAGGCCACCACGATGTACTGGATGCCGATCACCTTGGCATCGGTGCTGAAGCCGAAGTAACGCCGCCAGGAGGCGGGTGGTTCGGGGGAGAGGACGGTGCTGGTCATGGCCTCAGGCGTCGTGGGGAAGGGAGCTGGAACCGGGAGCGTTCACCTGGGGCGGGGGGGCCGGCACCACCGTGGGCCAGCCGCCGTGGGGATTGGTCTGGCGGTCGGCGTACTCGTCGGCGGCCACGCTGAGGCCGCGTTGCAGGGGGGCGGCGGCGGACTGCTTCAGCCAGGCGGCATGGTCTGCGGCGGTCTCGACCACCACATCGGCCTGGTTGGCGGCGAACCAGGTGCCGCTGAACTGGGAATCGCGCAGGCGGTACCGCCCGACCCGGGTGGGGGTGAGGCTGAAATCGATCGCCCGGCCAGGAATCACGTCCTGCTTGAGCCGGAAGGCCGGAATGAAGAAGCCGTGCAGCACGTCCTCGGAGACCAGGCGGAAGGTGACCGGCCGCTCCAGCTCCAGGTGCAGCTCGGTGCTGGAGACGTGCTCGGCGGGGTAACGGAACTCCCACGACCACTGCCGGGCGATCACCTCCACCTGTTCAGATGCGCCCCGGCCTCCAGCCCCCGGCCCCTGGCCCTTCGGGGCGCCCATCGTCATCGTCTGGGGATCGCTCAGGTGGATGTGCTCCATCGGCCCGAGCACGCCCAGCTGGGTATTCACCTGGATGGCGTACCAGGCGATGGCCATCACCAGCACCAGCGGAATGGCGGTCCAGATCACCTCGAGGCGGGTGTTGCCTTCGATCGGTTCGGCATCGCTTTCGTCGTACTTTTCGGCCCGGTGCGCGAGTAACACCCAGCCCATCACCGAGATCACCCCCAGAAACACGAAGGTGCCGACGCCGGTCTCGAAGCTGAACAGACCATCCACCAGCGGGGCGGCATTGGAGGCCTGGACCGGCAGCCAGCGGAGCGACTGCCCCGCCACCCAGAGGCTGATCAGCAGCAGCAGTCCGACCCAGAGGGCCAGGGCGACGAGGGCGATGGGGCCGGGGCGACGCGGGGGGGCGGAGGTCATGGCAGGGGGGCCCTCAAGGAAGGGCGGTGCGGAGATCGGCGCCGCTGGCCAGAAGCTGGTCGGCGGTGATGTGGACGCCGAATTCGCCCGCCAGTTCGGCCCCGAGGGTGCCGTGCAGGCCGATCACCAGGAACAGGGCGAGGCCCACTAGGAGGTAGAGCCACTGGACCTGGCGGCCCATGTCCCGGCGCCAGAGAAAGCGCTGGTAGCCCCGCCAGACCGTCATGGCGATGATCGCCAGCAGGATCGCCACCCCGCCGACGCCATGCCAGAGCATGGTTTCCATGCTCTGGAGGCCGATGCTGCTGGTGACACCGGGAATCGGCACCGCCAGCAGCATCTCGAAGAAGCCCGTCGCCACGGTGAAGAAGCTGACGATGGCGCAGGCCAGCAGGTTGTACCAGCCCACGTCGTGGAAGCCGGCCCGGGTGATCGGCAGGGCCAGAAAGCGGAACACCCGCTTCTCGATCGGATAGAGGGCGCCGACGACGTCGAAGGCGATGGCGATCACGAACAGGCCGATCGTGAAGTGGACCAGGTTCGGATGAATCGGCAGGCTGTAGGGCAGGTCGTTGGGTCCCAGCCAGTCGCCCAGCTGCTGGATCGGCGCCTCGGCCGGGAGGACGGAGAGGGCCATCAGATCAACCCGGCCCGTCCGGCGGCCACCACCGGCACCGTGTGCAGGCCGTACACCCAGATCAGCTGGTTGCCCAGGGTGACCTGCACCACCACCAGCGCGGCCAGCACCCCGCCGGCGGCCAGGAAGGGCAGCGGCAGGGTCTCGGGGTCCCGGTTGCGCAGCACGTAGCGCCAGCCGGTGAGCACCGAGAGGATGCCGGCCAGGGACCATCCCAGGGTGCTGTGCAGATTGAGGATTGTCCGGGAGGCGCCGTAGGGATCGGCCAGCCCCGCCTCCACCTGGCCGAAGATGATCGCCACGAAGATGGCCCCGGTGGCGAACAGCAGATTCCAGAAGCTGACTTCAAAAAGATTCGGCCGCCGCAGCACAACACCGATCAGATCGAAGACCACGCTGATCACCGCCATGGCGATGACGAAGTGGACCACGATCGGATGGAGGGTGTCCATCCAGGGCAGGTTGTGATCATTGAGGGCTGGCAGCAGTTGCTGCATGGGCACCGGCCACGCTGTGCCCCTTCACCATGGCCGGACCCCGAGAGCTGTCCTGGCTCTGTGATCTTTTGCTACAGCCTTGTGGCGATACCCCGACCCGGCGCCGAAGACCCGCCGTAGGGAGGCATCCCGGCAGGGGCTTGCTCGCCGGGCGGGAGATTGCCCCTAGCTTTCAGACATCCCGCGGACCGCATCGATGGCGAAGGAACGCTTCTTCCTCGAGCTGGAGCCGAGCGAAGCCGTGATGAAGAGCTGGCCCCATGTGGTGATCGTGGGTGGCGGCTTTGCGGGGCTGAAGGCTGCCCACCGGCTGGCGGGCCAGCCGGTGCGGGTGACCCTGGTGGACAAGCGCAATTTCAATCTTTTCCAGCCTCTGCTGTATCAGGTGGCCTCCGGTCTGGTGGCCGAGGCGGATGTGGCGACGCCCCTGCGGCTGCTGCTGGCCAAGGCGGCCAATGTGCAGGTGCTGCTGGGTGAGGTGGTCGATCTTGATGCCGCCTCCCGGGAGGTGGTCTTCAACGATCGCCGCCTGCGCTACGACAGCCTGATCCTGGCCACCGGCTCCGGCAGCACCTACTTCGGCCATGAGGAGTGGCGGGAACTGGCGCCGCCGATGAAGATCCTCGAGCACGCCGATGAGATCCGGCGGCGGGTGCTGACGGCCCTGGAGGAGGCCGAGCAGACCCCGGATCCCGAGCGCTGCCGCTTTCTGCAGTCGGTGGTGGTGGTGGGCGGCGGCCCCTCCGGCTGCGAGCTGGCCGGATCGATCAACGAGCTGATGCGCCACGCGGCCCAGCGCGACTTCCGCCAGCTGGACCCCGGGCTCTGCCGCGTGGTGCTCGTCGACCCCGGCGATCGGCTGCTGCGGGCCATGGATCCGTCGCTGTCCAAGGCGGCGGGCGATTACCTCGTTTCCCGTGGTGTGGAGCTGGTGCTGGGCGGACGGGTGCAGAGCATCGAGGCCGGCCGCCTCACCGTGGCCTTCAAGGCACCGGCACCGGGAACCCCCGGCGAGCGGGTGCTGGAGGCGGCCACCATCTGCTGGAGTGCCGGGGTGCGGGCCTCCCATCTCGGCAAGCTGCTGGCGGAGCGCACCGGTTGCACGGTCGATCGCGGCGGTCGGGTGGTGGTCGAGCCGGACTTCTCGATCGCCGGCCATCCCGAGATCCGGGTGGTGGGCGATCTCTGCTCCTACGCCCATACGGCCGACGGCAAGCCCCTGCCGGGCATGGCCGGCCCGGCGGTGCAGATGGGGGGCTGGGTCGCCCAGGACCTGCTGGCCCAGCTGGTGGGCCAGCGCCAGGCCCCCTTCCGCTGGTTCGACCTCGGCAGCATGGCCGTGATCGGTCCCCTCTGCGCCGTCGCCGACCTGCGGGGCCTCAAGGTCACCGGCCCCTTCGGCTGGCTGCTCTGGGGGCTGGCCCACCTCGCCTTCATGCCCGCCAACGAGAACCGTCTCACCCTGCTGACCAAGTGGCTGTGGATGATCGCCACCCAGCAGCGGGCCAGCCTGCTGATCACCGGCCGGCCCGACCAGCACTTGGGGGTGGAAGTGGGGCTGGAGCGGGCCGAACGGGCGGTGGATCCTGCGCCGGCCTCGGCGGAGAGTCCCCCGGCGGCCTCGGCGGAGCAGCCGGCGGCGGCCTGAGGGCTCAGAGGCCGGGGCTGCTGTGCATCAGGCCACCGTCGGCAAAGATCGTGGTGGCGGTGATGTAGCTGGCGGCGTCGCTGGCCAGGAAGCCCACCACCTTGGCGATCTCCTCCGGCTGGGCCATGCGGCCCATGGGGATGGCGGCGTTGAGCTTGGCCAGCAGCTCGGGATTGTTCATCGTGGAGTCGTTGATCGGGGTGGCCACGGCGCCCGGGCCCACGTTGACGATGGTGATGCCGTGGGGCGCCAGCTCCAGGGCCGCGGTGCGGGTGAGCATGCGCACGCCGCCTTTGGCGCAGCAGTAGGGGGTGTTGTCGGGCATCGGCCAGTCCTCGTGCACCGAGGAGATGTTGATGATGCGGCCGCCGCCGCCCTGGGCGATCATCTGCTTGGCGGCGAACTGGGTGGCGAAGAAGACGCCCCGCAGGTTGACATCCAGAACCTTGTCGAAGTTGTCCGGTGTGGTGGTGAGGATCGAGGTGCGGGTTTCGATACCGGCGTTGTTGATCATCACATCGAGCCGACCGTATTTCTCCACGGTCGTGTCCACCAGGCGCTGCAGGTCATCGAGCTTGCCCACATCGGCCTGAACCCCGAAGCTGCTGCCGCCATAGGCGCCGATTTCACGCTCGAGCTCTTCGGTGGCTTCGGGGTGGGAGCGGTAATCGATCACCACCTTGGCACCGAGTTCGGCGAGATACTCCACGATCGATTTGCCGATGCCGCTGTTGCCACCGGTGACGATGGCGACCTTGCCCTGCAGCAGGGTGGAGAGGGCCTTGCCGGCCAGGGGGTTGGAGCTCGTCATCGGGTGGCGCCGGGAAAGGAATGGGGAGGGATCTCCACGCTTTCATCCTAGGGACGACCACCGAAACGGCCCAGTGATTCGTTGCTGTCAGCATCGGCAACTCAGCACCGGGATGCGGTGACCGTGGCGCCACTCCTGATGGCCCCTAGTCTGTGGCGGAACCGAATGGAACCAGCCCGATGGACGGCGAGGCGTTGCAGGGGCCGGACGGGAAGGGGAAGGGGCCGGTCCGTCCTTCGGTGGCCAGGGGAGCGGCCCTGCTGGTGGCGGCCTTTCTGGCCAATACGTTGCAGAGTGCGTTTGCGCGGGCGGTGGGCAGCGGCATGGACGCCCTGATGTTCACCTGGCTGACGTTCGTTCTGGCGCTGCTCCTGCTGATTCCCCTGCTGGTCGTGCGCGGCGGCCGTGATCTTCCGACCCGTGTGTTTCCCCTTCACCTGCTTCGTGGCGGTATGGGCATGGGAGGTTTTCTTCTGTTCATGTCGGCGGCCCAGCTGGTGAATCTTGTCAATGCCAATGTGCTGCTGAACACGACGCCGATGTTCATCCCGTTGCTGGCCTGGCTGGTGCTCAGGCAGCGCATTCCCCCCAGCCTCTGGAAGGCCCTGGCGGTGGGATTCGCCGGGATGGTGATCGTTGTTCAGCCCAATGCCAGTCTCCTTGACAAACCCGGTGATCTGCTCGGTCTGGCGGCAGGATTTGTCTGCGCCATCGAGTTCCTGGCGGTCAAGGCCCTGGGCAGAAGCGAGTCCGCCTTGACGCAGCTCGTCTATTTCCTGACCATCGGCGGCCTCGTCTCCAGCCTGATGATGGTGGGGCGATTCCACACCATCACACCGGATCAGTTCCTGTGGGTGCTGGCCTCGGCCCTCTGCCTGCTGAGCTTCCAGTTTCTGCTGATCC
This sequence comes from Synechococcus sp. UW140, assembly GCA_943369455.1. Taxonomy (GTDB): domain Bacteria; phylum Cyanobacteriota; class Cyanobacteriia; order PCC-6307; family Cyanobiaceae; genus Cyanobium. Next base: position 69,406 of record CALRND020000008.1, on the reverse strand, counting down.
GCGCCTACAGCTATGCCGATCCCAGTGCGATCGGGGCTTTTCAGTATTCCTCCGTGGTCTTCGCCGGCCTGATCGGCTGGATCTGGTTCGGGCAGATCCCGAATGCCGGTGTGGTGGTGGGAACGGTGCTGATCTGCGTCGGCGGGGTGCTCAGCCTGGTGGGGCAGAACCCGCCCCCAACGGTCCCATGACTCTGGCTGCCCCATGACACGGCCCCTACCCCACATCGACAGCCTCGGCTTCACGACGGCCGATGCCGAGGCCAGCGCCGCCTTCTTCGAGACCGGCCTGGGCTTCCGGCGTCTGGGGGAGGCCGTGGTGCTGGAGGGGGGCCCCTACGCCCAGCTGGTGGGCCTGCCGGACGCCAGGCTCAAGGTGTTGCGGCTGGCGATCGGCGCCGAGCTGCTGGAGCTCACCGAGGTGCTCGCGCCGGGGCCCGGCGCCCGTCCGGGGCGGCCGATCCCGGCCGGATCCCGCAGCAACGACCGCTGGTTCCAGCACGCCTGCCTGGTGGTCAACAGCATGGAGGCGGCCCTGGCGGCGCTGCAGCCGGCCTTCGCCGCCGGCCGGATCACGCCGATCTCCTCGGCGCCCCAGCGGCTGCCGGACTGGAATGCGGCCGCCGCCGGCATCGTCGCCTTCAAGTTCCGCGATCCGGACGGCCATCCCCTGGAGCTGCTGCAGTTCCCTCCGGACAAGGGGGAGGCCCGCTGGCATGGGGACGCCCCCGGGCCGGTGCTGGGCATCGACCACAGCGCCATCGGCATCGCCGACACGGCCGCCAGCGGCCGCTTCTACCGCGCTCTGCTCGGACTGGCCGCCGGCGGTGACGGCGTCAACAGCGGCCCGGAACAGGACGGCCTCGATGGTCTGGCGGGCACCCGGGTGCACATCACCGGCCACCGCTGCCCCAGCGGCGCCGGTGTCGAGTGCCTCGACTACCGCGAACCCAGCGGTGGCCGGCCGATGCCCGCCGACCAGGGCCTCCAGGACCTGGCCCACTGGCAGCTGCGCCTGCGGGTGGCCGACCTGGAGGCCGTCGCCGAGCGGGCCGGGGCCCTGGGCGGGCGTCCGATCTCCGCCGGGATCATCACCCTGGGGGATCAGGCGGAGTGGCTCGGGGCTGGTCGGGCCCTGCAACTGGCGGATCCGGATGGCCATCGCCTGCAGCTGCTGCAGGACTGAGACCCACCACCAGCACCACGAGCGAGCGTGGGCCCAGGGTGTAGGTGTCCCCTTCCAGGGGCGGGGCGCTGCTCCAGGGCACGATGTCCTCCGGGCTGGGCCGGGAGGTGTCGATCCAGCGTCGCCAGCTCGGCTGGTCGCCCTCGGCGGCGGGCAGCCGGAAGTGCAGCGGCTCCCACCAGGCGTTGACCATGGCGTGCCAGCGGAAACGGTGGTCGACGCTGGTGATCGTCGCGGCGAAGGAGCGGGAGCTCTCGCTCCAGTCGGGCTGGTTGGGCTCGACCCCATGCCAGCGCACGTGATGGCGCCGCACCAGCTCGCCGAGGCTGAGGTTGCGGGCGTTGACCACCACGTCGCGGCGTTGGCGGTAGGCGAGCAGCTCCCGCACGAAGCGGTGCAGGTCGGCGTTGCGCTCCAGCAGCGACCAGTCGAGCCAGCTGATCGGGTTGTCCTGGCCGTAGGCGTTGTTATTGCCCTGCTGGCTGCGGCCGAGCTCATCGCCCATGGCCAGCATCGGCGTGCCGACCGCCAGTAGCAGCATGGTCAGCAGGTTGCGGCTCTGGCGGGCGCGCAGGGCCAGGACATCGGCGTCGGTGGTGTCCCCCTCGACGCCGCAGTTCCAGCTGGCGTTGTCGTCGCTGCCGTCGCGGTTGCCCTCGCCGTTGGCCCCGTTGTGCTTGGCGTTGTAGCTGACCAGGTCAGCCAGGGTGAAGCCGTCGTGGCAGGTGATGAAGTTGACGCTCGCCTCGGCCTCCCGCTGCTTGTGGCCGTAGATGTCGGGGCTGCCCATCAGCCGCTGGCCGACGCTGGCCGCCAGGCCCCCGTCCCCCTTGATGAAGCGGCGCACGTCGTCGCGGAAGCGGCCGTTCCACTCCTGCCAGTTGTCGCCGACGAAGCTGCCCACCTGATAGAGGCCGGCGGCATCCCAGGCCTCGGCGATCAGCTTGGTCCCGGCCAGCACCGGATCGGTGTCGATGTCCCAGAGGACCGGCGAGAGGGGGGTGGGGCGGCCGGTCTGGTCCCGGTCCAGCACCGAGGCCAGATCGAAGCGGAAGCCATCGACATGCAGGTGCTGCACCCAGTGGCGCAGGCTTTCGCGGATCAGGCGCCGCACCACCGGGTGGTTGGCGTTGAAGGTGTTGCCGCAGCCGGTGACATCGATGTAGGTGCCGTCACCGTTCTGCAGGTAGTAGTCGCCGTCCGCCAGTCCCCGGAAGCAGAAGGACGGACCTTCGGCGTCCCCTTCGGCGGTGTGGTTGAACACCACATCGAGGATCACTTCGATGCCGGCGCGGTGCAGCGCCTTGACCAGGTCGCGGAACTCGTCGATCACCGCCAGGGGATCGGCGCTGCAGGCATAGCCCGGATGGGGCGCGAAGAAGGAGACCGGCTGGTAGCCCCAGTAATTGCGCAGGCCGACGGGGGCCGCCAGGGGATCGAAGGCGAACACCGGCAGCAGTTCCACCGCCGTGATGCCCAGGTCCTGGAGGTAGGGGATGCGGCTGATCAGGCCCCGGTAGGTGCCTGCCTGCTCCGGCGGCAGGCCGGCGCTGGGGTGGGCGGTGAAGCCGCGCACGTGCAGCTCGTAGATCACCGTCTCGCGGGAGGGCCGGTGCAGGGGCCGATCCCCTTCCCAGTCGTAGGCGTGGGGGTCGGCCACCACGCTCTTCATGGCGGTGCCCCAGTCCCCGGCGCTGCTGCGGCCGGGGGCGCGGCCGTAGCCCGGTGGCATCGCCAGGGCCAGCCCGTGGGGATCGAGCAGCAGGTTGGCCGGATCGAAGCGCAGCCCCAGCTGCGGCAGCTGGGGCCCCTCGACGCGCCAGCCATAGTGCTGGCCTGGCCCGATACCCTCCAGCCGGCAGTGCCAGTAGTCGCCGGTGCGGTGCCAGTCGGCATCGAGGCCGATGCGCTGGCGCGGCACCGCGTCGTCGACGCGATCGAACAGACACAGCTCCACCGCCGTCGCCCGCCGGGCATAGAGGCTGAAGTTGACACCGCCGGCGCTGACCGAGGCGCCCAGGGGGGCACTGCTGCCCGGGGACGGCGGGGCCGCCGTGCATGAGGTCATGGCGTCGGCTGGGGTGGAGGGGACAGGGGGCCCGCCCACCGCATGATGGCCAGGGCCCCCGGTTTCGCCTTGCCCCGCTGCGGCGCCGTCCGCCGACCCTGCTTACGTTGAGCCGGCACGCCGTCCCGCCGTCCCGCCCGCCGATGGATCTCGAGATCGTCACCCTGCTCGTACCCACCGGCCCTGCGGTGGCGGCCGCTGCCGCTCTGCTGGTGCTGCGGCTGTTCGTGGGGGTGGCCTTCATCCGCCACGGCTGGCCGAAGTTGCGCAACCTCCGCACCTGGTCCACGGCGATGAAGACGCCGGAGTGGCTCTGCTTCCTCTCGGCGGCCTCGATGTGGGGCGCCGGGATCGCCCTGATCCCCGGCCTGCTCACCCCCCTGGCCGCGCTGGCGATCCTGGTGTCGATGGCCTACGCCATGGTGCTGGAGCTGGCCTCCGGATTCCCGTTCATCGCACCGGATCCCTATCAGATCCCCCCGGGGGATTACGCCGGTCCGATGGGCGTCGGCGAGCCACCCAGCTGGGAGAAGGCGGCCATGTACGTGGTGATGTGCCTGGTGTTGATCACCTCCGGCGGCGGCCTGATGTCCCTCGACAACCTGCTGATCGCCGACCTGTTGCGCGCCCTTCTCTGAGGGATCACTCGCGCTCCGGCGTTGCCGCGGGGTGGTGGTCCTCCCGCTCGCCGCCCCAGTATTTGAAGGCCAGCAGGGCCAGGGTCACCACGGCCATGCCGGCCCCGGCGAAGAAGATGTCGGCGCCGGCGACGGTGTGGGAGAGGTCTTCGGGATCGAAGCTGTTGAGCAGTTCGAGGAAGGAGATCGCCATCGCCAGGATGATGAAGTTGGCGAACATGCCCTTCACTTCGTGGAAGTTCCTGAAGCTGAGGGTCTTCGGCAGCTTCAGCTCGCTGATGAACAGCGAGAACATGCCGATCGCCAGGGCCAGGCAGCCCGTTCCCACCAGCAGCAGGTCGATCCCCTCGAGGATGTCCATCTCGAAGCGATTGAGATCCACCAGGTCGGTGATGCTGACCAGGGCCAACCGCAGCTGCTCCAGGATCAGCCGGGTGCCCCGCAGGAACAGGGCCAGGCAGCTGGCCAGCAGCGCCAGGATCGGCACCAGGGTGAGGTAGCGGGCGCGGAGCAGCAGGCGGTGCAGCATGGCGTTGCGGCGTGGATGGGGGTCAGGGCAGGGGGGGTAGGCGCGGGCAGGCCTCCACCAGGGTGCGGGTGATCGCCGCCTGGGGATGGGCCAGCAGCTCGGCGCCGGCCCCCTGCTCCACGACGCGGCCGCCGTCGAGCACGAGGACGCGATGGCAGAAACCGCCGGCCACCGAGAGGTCGTGGGTGATGAACAGCATGCCCAGGCCGAGCTGGCCCTGCAGGCGCCGCAGCAGGGCCAGCACGTCGGCCTGGACCTCGGCGTCGAGCATGCTGACGCTCTCGTCGCAGAGCAGCACCTGGGGCCCCAGGATCAGGGCGCGGGCGATGGCCACCCGCTGCTGCTGGCCGCCCGAGAGCTGGCGGGGCAGGCGGCCTTCGAAGGATTCGGGCGGATTCAGCCCCACCAGGGCCAGCTGCTCCCTGGCGCGGCGGCGGGCCTCCGGACGGCTGGCCAGCCCATGGATCAGCAGGGGATCGGCCACCGCCTCCCCCACGGTCATCTGGGGGTTGAGGCAGGCCAGGGGATCCTGGAAGACCATCTGCAGCCGGCGCCGGGCCCGCCGCAGGGGCCGCCCCCCCAGGCGCCGCAGGTCGACCCCCTGGAGCCGCACCGCACCGCCCCGCACCGGCGCCAGCCCCATCAGGGCGCGGCAGAGGCTGCTCTTGCCGCAGCCAGAAGCCCCCACCACGCCGATGGTCTCGCCCTCGTGCAGGGTCAGGCTCACCCCATCCACCGCCTTGATCCAGCGCGGCTGCCAGGGAAGGGAGGGCAGCGGGTGCCAGCTGCGCAGTTCCTCCACCTCCAGCAGCACCGGCGCGGCGGCGGGGGCCTCGCTGCGTCCGCCCTCCCGCTCCCGGGCGGCGCCCACCAGCCGCTGGGCCAGCGGCGAGGCCGGAGCCGTGAGCAGCCGGTGGCTGGGGGCCTCCTCCACCAGCCGCCCCTGATCGAGCACGGCGATGCGGTCGCACCAGCGGCCGGCCATGGCCAGGTCGTGGCTGATCAGCAGCAGGGCACTGCCGGTTTCGGTGCAGAGCTCGCTCAGCTGGGCCATCACCTGCCCTGCCACGGCCACATCCAGGCTGGTGGTGGGTTCGTCGGCGATCACCAGGGGCGGCTGCAGGGCCAGGGCCAGGGCGATGGCCAGGCGCTGGCGCATGCCGCCGCTGAACTCGTGGGGGAAGCTGCCGTAGCGCTCCGGGGCGATGCCCACCCGGGCCAGCAGCTCCCGGGCCCGTTCCCGGCCCCCGCCGTGGTGGGCGGCCAGGGTGTCGCGCAGGTGCTCGCCGATGGTGAGCAGGGGGTTGAGCCGTGTCATCGGGTCCTGGAACACCAGGCCCACCGCCTCGCCCCGCAGCCGCCGCAGGGCGGCGCGCCTCAGCCGCCGGGGGTCCTGCCCCGCCAGCAGCAGCTCGCCGTCGCAGCTGCTGCCCGGGGGCAGCAGCTGCAGCACGGCCCGGGCCACGGTGCTCTTGCCGCAGCCCGAGGGGCCGACCAGGGCCAGCCGTTCACCGGCGCTCAGGGTCAGATCGAGCCCATCGAGGGTGGGCTGCCCACTGCCCGGGTAGCGCACCTGCAGACCACCGATCCGCAGCACCGGAGCCGCAGGCAGGGACGGGGCGGGCAGGGCCATGGACGACACCGGCGGCGCCCAGTCTGGATGGCCGAATGCGCAAATCCCTTGGTTCGTGACGATTGCCCCATACCATGGGTGCACCCTGAAGGGTGTGATGCTGAGGGTGGCACCGGATCAAGGTTCCTCTCCGCTGGCTTACGCCTCGGCCTCAACTCCTGCTGCAGAAGGGACGCGTGACGCCGCCCCCGAGCGGGACTACGGCGTCCCCCTGCCGGCCTGGCTGCGCCAGAACCTCCAGCAGTTCCCGCCCGCCGGCGAGGAGGCGCGCCCCGTTGATCCGGAGGCCCTGGTGGCCACGGCCTTCGACTTCGCCTACCAGCTCCACGACGGCCAGTTCCGGGCCAGCGGCGAGCCCTACATCGTCCATCCGATCGCCGTCGCCGGCCTGTTGCGCGACATCGGCGCCAGCGCGGCGGTGATCGCCGCCGGCTTCCTGCACGACGTGGTGGAGGACACCCAGGTCACCCCCGAGGAGATCGAAGAGCGCTTCGGCGAGGAGGTGCGCGCCCTGGTGGAGGGGGTCACCAAGCTGGGCGGCATCCATTTCACCAACCGCACCGAGGCCCAGGCGGAGAACCTCCGCCGCATGTTCCTGGCCATGGCCAGCGACATCCGGGTGGTGCTGGTCAAGCTGGCCGACCGGCTGCACAACATGCGCACCCTCGGCGCCCTCAAGCCCGAGAAGCAGCAGCGCATCGCCCGGGAGACCCGCGACATCTACGCCCCCCTGGCCAACCGCCTGGGCATCGGCCGCTTCAAGTGGGAGCTGGAGGACCTGGCCTTCAAGGTGCTGGAGCCCGAGTCCTACCGCGACGTGCAGCAGCAGGTCGCCACCAAGCGGAGCGAACGGGAGGAGCGGCTGGGGACCACGGTGCAGCTGCTGCGCGACCGGCTGGTGGCGGCGGGGTTGCAGGAGTGTGAGGTGAGCGGCCGGCCCAAGCACCTCTATGGCATCTGGAGCAAGATGCAGCGCCAGCAGAAGGCCTTCCACGAGATCTACGACGTGGCGGCCCTGCGGATCCTCTGCCCGAGTGTGGAGAGCTGCTACCGGGCCCTGGCGGTGGTCCATGACATCTTCCGGCCGATTCCCGGTCGCTTCAAGGACTACATCGGCCTGCCCAAGCCCAACGGCTACCAGTCGCTGCACACGGCGGTGATCGGCCGGCACCGGCCGATCGAGGTCCAGATCCGCACCACCGAGATGCACCAGGTGGCGGAGTACGGCATCGCCGCCCACTGGAAATACAAGGAGGGGGGCTCGCCGGCGGCCGGCGACACGGAGCGCTTCAACTGGCTGCGGCAGCTGGTCGACTGGCAGAAGGACGACGGCGGTGAGGACAGCAGCGACTTCCTGGCCTCGATCAAGGAGGACCTCTTTGACGAGGAGGTGTTCGTGTTCACCCCCAAGGGGGATGTGGTGGGGCTGCGCAAGGGTTCCACCGCCGTCGACTTCGCCTTCCGCATCCACTCGGAGGTGGGCAACCACTGCCAGGGCGTGCGCATCAACGACCGCCTCTGTCCCCTGGCCACACCGTTGCAGAACGGCGACTTCGTGCAGGTGATCACCGCCAAGAACGCCCACCCGAGCCTCGACTGGCTCAACTTCGTGGCCACCCCCACGGCCCGCAACCGGATCCGGGGTTGGTACAAGCGCAGCCACCGCGACGACAACATCCAGCGCGGCACCGAGATGCTGGAGCGGGAGCTGGGCCGCGACGGCTTCGACGCCCTGCTCAACGGGGAGGCGATCGCCCGGGTGGCGAAGCGCTGCAACCTGGTGGGCACCGAGGATCTGCTGGCGGCCCTGGGGTTCGGTGGCGTCACCCTGCAGCAGGTGCTCAACCGCCTGCGGGAAGAGGTGCGCCTCAGCACCGCCGCCGCCGCCCCCACCCCCACCAACGAGGAGGTGGCCGCCGGGGTGGCGGCGGCCCAGCCGCGCCAGGCCCCCCACGGGCACCCCTCGAACAGCCCGATCCTGGGCCTCGAGGGCCTGGAATACCGCCTGGGCGGCTGCTGCAGCCCCCTGCCCGGGGAGGGGATCGTCGGCACCGTGGCCCTGGGCAACCACGGCATCACCATCCACCGCCAGGACTGCGCCAACGTGCCCCAGGTGCCGGTGGAACGGCGCCTGCCCGTGCGCTGGAACCCGCTCGGCGAGGCCCAGCAGCGGCGCTACCCGGTGCGGCTGCGCATCGAGGTGCTCGATCGGGTGGGGGTGCTGAAGGACATCCTGATGCGCCTCTCCGACCACCGCATCAACGTCAGCGATGCCCGGGTGCGCACCAGCGCCGGCAAGCCGGCCCGCATCGACCTGCGGGTCGAGCTGCTCAGCGCCGCCCAGCTGCGCACCACCATGGACCAGATCCGCTCGATGGCCGACGTGCTCGACCTCTGCCGCACCGGCATCGGCTGAACCACCGTATGGCCCGCCCCTAGGCGGCGGCCCGGCGGGCGCCCAGCAGAACCTGCTTGATGTTGCCGTTGGTCTGGAGGGACAGCACCAGCAGATAGGCCGCCAGAAACAGAATCCCGCCCACCGCGGCCAGCAGGCCCAGGCTCAGTCCCCGGGCGGAGAAGTCATGTCTCCAGGCCACCCAGAGGCCCGTGAGCAGCAACATGCCGAGGAAATCGAGATCGAACTGCCCGGGCCAGCCCATCGCCCGGAAGTCTGACAAGCAGACGCTCACCAGGTCGATGCCATGGTGCGCCACCACCACCGCTGTGTAGCCGGCCACGGCGAGCCACAGCAGCACGAGAGCGGCACGAAAGGCGGTCATGGTGGGAGGTTCCCGGGGTGCGATCGTCGAGTGTCGAACGCTGTGCCGGATGGCGCTGCTCCCGCGACGACAGGACGGGGTGACCGGCGCATCGGGCCCGGCCGTCACTTCATGATCAGCACGTCCACTCCCTGGGTCCGGCTGCGCACCAGGACACCGACGTCGTGGTCGCCGCGGTGGAACTGGAGGTTGATCTCCTCCTCCCCCAGGCGCAGCCCGTTGAAGTCGAGGATGTTCAGCCCCATCGGCAGGGTGGGGTTGCGCAGACGCACCTGCACACGGCCGCTGCCCTGGTCGCGCTCGATCGACATCCCGGTGATCGCCTCCAGCAGGCCGAAGACGCTGGCGCTGGCCCAGGCCTGGGGGCTGCAGGCCACCGGGTAGGAGGTGGGCCCCTCCTCTTCCCGGCGCTGGAAGCCGCAGAACAGCTCCGGCAGGCGGTACATCGGCAGGGCACAGGCGGTCTCGAACATCCCCGTGAGAATCTGCAGCGCTTCGGAGCGATGGCCGTAACGGGCCAGGCCCATCGCGATCAGGGCGTTGTCATGGGGCCAGACGGAGCCGTTGTGGTAGCTCATCGGGTTGTAGCGCCGCTCCCGTTCGTCGAGGGTGCGGATGCCCCAGCCGTTGAAGCTGGAGGGGGCCATCAGGCGCCGGGCGATCGCCGCCGCCGCCTGGGGGGTGGCGATGCCGGTCAGGAGGCAGTGGCCGGCATTCGAGGCGCGCACCTGGCAGGGCTCACCTGAACCATCCAGGGCCAGGGCATAGGAATCGATCGACGACGTCCAGAAGGCCTGATGGAACCGTCGCTTCAGTGCGGCGGCCTCCTCCAGGAGCCCATGGGCCTCGCTGGTCCGACCCAGGCGCTCCAGGATCGCGGCGAGCGACCGACGCGCCCCGTAGACATAGGCCTGCACTTCACAGAGGGCGATCGAGCCTTCCGCCAGACGGCCATCAGCGTGGTGGATGGCGTCGTCGGAATCCTTCCACCCCTGGTTGCGCAGTCCTCCCTGGGAAGCCCGCCTGTAGTGGACGAACCCATCCGCACTGGAGGCCTCGGCCCGGCGGATCCAGGCCATGGCCGCCTCCAGCTCCGGCAGCAGGCCGGCGATGAAATCGCGATCATCACTGCGGCGCAGATAATCGCCCGCCAGCATCAGAAACAGGGGCGTGGAGTCGACGGCACCGTAATAACTGGCGAACGGCACTTCTCCGAGGGCCGCCATCTCGCCGAGCCGTGCTTCATGCAGGATCTTGCCGGGCTCCTCGTCGTGCGCCGGATCCTCCACGAGGGCCTGGTTGCTGGCCAGATAGCCCAGCACCCCCCGCGCCAGCCGGGGTTCCACCATCAGCATCTGGCGCGCCGTGATCAGGCCGTCCCGGCCGAACGGACAGCTGAACCAGGGGATCCCGGCGTAGGGGTAGAGCCCATCTTCCACCCGGCTGGCCAGCAGGTGCACATCCGAGAAGGAACGCATCAGCCAGCTGTTGAAGGCCGGGCTATCGGTGATCACGGAGGCCGCACTGCGGCGGGCGTCGCGGAACCACTCGATCGTGGCGGCCATGGCGGCGTTGTAGTGCTGCTCAGCGCCCAGGGGCTGATCCGTGGGCTGGAAATCCAGCACCAGATAGACCCGGCGGGTCTGCCGCGGCTCCAGGGTGATCAGCAGGTGGATGTGATCCTCATCGACGTCCTGGACCGGATCGCTGAGCCGCAGGACCGTGAAGCGATCCTCCCCGTCCAGGCCCCTGTAGGTGAGCTCGAGCGTGCCGGGACCGCCCCGGACGATGCGGCCGCGCTGCAGGCGCTTGTAGCCCCTCACCTCGAAGATGTCCCGGAAGTCGGCATCCAGCCGCACGCTCAGCGGGATCTGGATGGGCTTCTCCTCGTAGCTGGTGAAGCAGAACTGCTGCAGGAACGCCGTCGCCGTCAGGACCGTGCTGCGCTCCAGGTGCAGGGTCATGGCGGCGGAGCCACCGGCCCCGTCCTCATTGTTGCTGAGATGGCTGACCAGCACGCCCACCGCCCCACGCTCGGTGGCGCCCAGCACCACCGGCGGCCGGTTCCAGAGCAGAACCTGCAGCCGGCTCACATGGCGGGTGCCGCGAAAATAGATGCCGGTGTCGTGCTGCAGTTCCGGGCAGATCTCGCCGCGGGAATCCAGGATCGCGAAGGTTTCCTCGTTCTTGAGAACGTACGGAGGCAGCGGGTCAGGCATGCACCGGGATCCGGTGGGCGTTGGTGTGGCAGCGACTGGCCTGGATCAGGTGCCGGTAGAGCTGCTCATAGTCCTCGGCCTGACGACTGACCGAGAAGCAGACCTCGAAGTGGCTGCGGACCCGGGCGCGGTCCAGCTGCTCCAGCCGGCCGATCGCAGCAACGGCCTCCTCGATCGAATCCACCAGGAAGCCGTTGATCCCATCGAGAATCACCTCGGGGGTCGAGCCGTTGCGCCAGGCGATCACGGGCGTGCCGCAGGCGTTGGCCTCGATCATCACCAGGCCGAAGGGCTCCGGCCAGTCGATCGGGAACAGCAGGGCCAGGGCATCCGCCAGCAACGCCTGCTTGCCGTCATCGTTCACCTCGCCGATGAACTCCACCAGCGGATTGTTGAGCATCAGCGGTTCGATCTGCTCCCGGAAGTAAGCACGGTCCACCGGATCGATCTTGGCCGCCACCTTCAGCGGCAGCCCCACCGCCGTGGCGATGGCGATGGCGCGATCGAGCCGTTTTTCCGGTGAGATGCGACCGACGAAGGCCAGGTAGGGGGAAGGGGAATCCTGGTAGCGATAGAGGTCGGTGGGCAGCCCGTGGTAGACGGTTCCCAGCCAATTGGCCTTGGGTACGGGCAGGCGCTGGGACTCCGAGATGGAGACCAGCGGCACCTTGTGGAAATGGCTGTACAGCATCCTCTGCTCAGGGGCATGCAGGGGGCCGTGCACCGTGCTGAGGTGGGGCACTCCGAGCAGCGACGCCAGAGGGAAATGGCTATGGCCGTTGTGAAAGTGGAGGATGTCGAATTCATCGTGCCGCTTGACCACATGGTCGAGCTGAATGGCCTCATGCACGCTGGGATCACTGCCGTTTCCGCTCTGCCGCAGGGACTGCGGGACACAGGGGAACAGCTCGGCACTGGTGAGGGAGTCGCCGCTGGCAAACAGCACCACCTCATGGCCGCGGCGGACCAGTTCCTCGGTGAGGTAATGAACAACCCGTTCCGTTCCCCCATAGCCGATCGGCGGAACTCTCTCATGGAGCGTTGAAATCTGCGCGATTCTCATCACCACCCCTTCCTGCATCAGGACTTTCACTCCCTTTAACCTTATGCAAAAATCCCCGGACGGATGGTGACACAGCAGATCTGCTGCAGTCCGGCAGGTGGTTATTCAAATGCAGGGTTAAGTCGGAGTGTTCAGATGGAGGGGATGGGCTGCCGCGAGGGGCTGGAGAGCAGCACGACGGCCCCCTAGAGATCGGCGGCCATCACACCGCCGGCCGTATAGCCGGGCGGCAGTCTCTGGCGCAGGCTCGCCATCCAAGGCGAACGCCCACTTACCAGAGCACGAACCCCTTGCCGACCAGGGCCGGCTCCGTCCAGGCCCCGCTCCCTAGGGTCGGCGCGTCCACCGCCGCCGCCGCCACTCGCACCGATGTCCGCCCGCCCCAATCCCCTGCTGGGGCTGCCCTTCGAGGGGGGCCTCGAGGCTCTCGGGCCCGAGTACTGGGACGTGGTGGAGGCGGCGACCTTTCCGCTCACGCGCCTGCGGTTCCGCAACGACCCCCTGCTGCACCAGCTGGGTCTCGACCCGGCCAGCGTCAGCGACGACAACCTGGAGGAGGCCTACGGGCGATTTGAGGGCCGTACGCCCCTGCTGGCCCTCCGCTATCACGGCCATCAGTTCGGTATCTACAACCCCCTGCTGGGGGACGGCCGCGGCTTCCTCTACGGCCAGCTGCGCGATCGCCACGGCCAGCTGCAGGACCTGGGCACCAAGGGGTCCGGCACCACCCCCTGGAGCCGGGGCGGTGACGGCCGCCTCACCCTCAAGGGTGGGGTAAGGGAGGTGATCGCCGCCGAGGCCCTGCAGCGCCTTGGCGTCACCACCAGCCGCACCCTGGCGCTGATCGAGACCGGTGAAGATCTCTGGCGGGGCGATGAACCCTCCCCGACACGCAGTGCGGTGATGGTGCGCCTGGCCCGCACCCACCTGCGTTTCGGCACCTGCGAGCGGCTGCTCTTCCGTCGCCAGCCGGCCCAGCTGGAGCGCCTGCTGCGCCACGTGGTGGCCGTCCACTACCCGCACCTGGCGGCGATCCACAGCGACGGTGAACAGTTGCTGGTGGCCTTCTACGCCGAGCTGGTGCAGCGGCTGGCGCGGCTGGCGGCCGAATGGATGGTGGCGGGCTTCACCCACGGGGTGCTCAACACCGACAACATGTCGCTGGCCGGCGAAAGCTTCGACTACGGCCCCTTCGCCTTCCTCGAAACCTGGGATCCGGGCTTCACCGCCGCCTACTTCGACCACGACGGCCTCTACGCCTACGGCCGCCAGCCGCTCGTCTGCCAGCACAACCTGCGGTTGCTGCAGGAGCCCCTGGCGATGCTGCTCCCCCGGGGGCGACTGGAGGCGGCCCTGGAGCCGTTCGGCGCGGTCTACGACGCCCACTACCGCCGCTGCCTGCTCCGCCGCCTCGGCTTCGACGCCGCCCGCCTCCCTGCCGGGGCGCTGGCCGATGTCCCCGATCCGGTGCCCCCCACCCTGCGGCTGCTGGCGGGCTGGCCCGTGGCCTACGGCGCCTTCTTCGCGGCCCTGGCCCAACGGGTCCGGACGGCCGGTCTGCCGGCCACGGCCGAGGACCTGGAGCCCTTCGTGGCGGAGGCTCCGGCGCCGCCACGGGCCGAATGGCTGGCCTGGCGGGACAGCTGGTGGCACGGGTGCCAGGCCGTGGCCGCCCCTGAGGGCACCACCACCGAGGCCGCCATCAGCGCCTGCCTGCAGCGCTGGAACCTGCCGGAGCCGCCCGTGCGGCCAGTGATCGAGCGGATCTGGGCGGCGATCGACGAACAGGACGACTGGACGCCGCTGCAGCAATGGCTGGCGCGGACGGTGTCCGGCGAGACCGTTGCCGGGGGTTGATCGGTGCGCGTCCGCCGACGCGGCTGACGGCCCGTGTCAGGGGCTACAGCTCACCATGGCCGCGTCTTCTACAACACCTCGAAGCTCAGGCTTTCTCCATCGCAGCGATGCCATGACCTCCGAACAGGCCGCCCAGCTCATCGACAACACGCTCGATCTGGTGCATCAGCGCCTGCTGGATCTGGAGTCGCAATCCCTCGACCATGAGCACAGGGCCCTGGCGGCGGAATTCCGTGAGTGGCGTCAACCTTCCGGCGGCCACATCGACCTGATGGTGTTTCCTGGACTGGCCGAATCCTGAGGCTTCAGCCTCCATCAGGGAGCGGCTTTTCCCAGAACTGGGCCCGGCCCATGGCGGGGTCCAGCTGATAGGGACGGAACCCGGCACCCCTGTAGGCGGCCTGGGCCGCCCCGTTCCCTTCCAGCACCTCCAGGGTGAGCTTGCAGCAGCCGAGCCGGCGGGCGATCTGCTCCGCCCGCTGCAGCAGTCGCCGCCCCACCCCCTGGCGGCGGAAGTCGCCGGCCACCACCAGATCGTGAACGTTCAGCAGGGGCAGGCAGGCGAAGGTGGAGAAGCCTTCCAGGCAGATGGCCAGCCCGGCCGGCTCCTCCCCCGCAAAGGCCAGGATCCCGTGGGCCGAGGGGCGCCGGGCCAGGGCGTTGACCAGATTCGCCCGGGTGAAGCCGGACAGGCCCTGGCCACCGCCCATGGGGTCGCGGGCATAGGCCTCCATCAGGGCCAGCAGTGCGGCGGCGTGGGCCGGGTTGGCAAAGTCGGCCTCGACAACGTCGATCGCGGGGGGCTCGGCCAAGGGGAATGCCGCCATCGGGGGCTCGGCCTTCAGGACGCCCGCTGGCGGCGCTCCAGCCACCGCAGGCACAGCACTCCGCTCACCGTGGCCGCCACCACCCCGACGACCGCCGAGCCGAGCAGCAGGCGGGAGGTGAAGTCCCAGCCCAGCTGGCGCAGGGTCTCGTGGTGCAGGGTCAACCGTCCCGGCCAGCCCTTGCCCGGCCCCAGCAGCAGGCTGCCCATCTGGTAGTTGAACCAGATCAGGGGGATGTCGGTGATCGGATTGCTGATCCAGGTGCCAGCGGCGGCCAGCAGGTGGTTCCCCCGCACCAGGCTGGCCAGCGCCACCCCCAGCAGGGTCTGGAAGCCGAAGATAGGGAAGCAGCCCATGAACACCCCGGCCGCCAGCCCCCGGGCCCGCTGGCCGTGGCTGCCCTCCTGGCGCCAGACCCATTCGATGGCCTGGCGGAGGCGACGTTTCAGGGTTCGCAGGGCCAGAAGTGGAGGTCCGGGCGCGGAGGGTGTGGGCATCCGGCCAGCCGCAGAGGGCGGTGGCGAACGCCGGCAAAACGTTAAGGGAAAGCATCGCCCGCCGCCCGGTGGCCCGCCTAGCGTCCCTGGGTGATCGGAAGGGCTGTGCGGCACGCCTTGCTCCTGCTGCCGATCTGGGGCCTGGCGGGGATGGTCACCATGGTGGTGCCGCTGCCGGCGGCCACCGCGATCGAGGCGGTTCCCGCCAGCTGCCAGATCCTGGAGCCCTCCGGTCTGCCGCAGATCTCGCCGGCTGCGATCGATTTTCTCGAGCGATGTCTGAGCCGTTTTCCACCGATCAGCAGCCCTGAATCGGAGCGTCAGCGCATCATTGCGGCGGCTCTAAAGGATGGCGTCTGTGTGTCGCACAGGGAACCGATCGCGATCCTCACCGGCGGCCCCCCGGGGGCGGGGAAATCCACCGCGCTGCGCACCCATGCTCCGCTGGCCCTGGCACCGGGCACGCTGCGGATCGATGCCGATGCCTTGCGGGCCCAGCTGCCGGCGTACCGCGGTTGGAATGCGGATCTCACCCAGGCCGAGAGCGGCGTGCTGGTGGATCGCCTGCTGGCCGGCATCGGCCGGCCCTGCCGTTTCGACCTTCTTTACGATGGAACCATGGGCCGGGCCGATCGCTACCGCCGCCTGATTCCCGAGCTCAGGGCGATGGGATACCGGGTGTTTCTGCTCCATGTGGGTGTGCCCGAATCGGTCAGTCGTCGGCGGGTGCTGGAGCGTTATCGGGCCATGGGTCGTTATGTCTCCCGGGCGGCGATTGGGCGGTATTTCGCCACCGGCCCCGCCACCTTCCAGGCACTGTCGGGCTGGGCGGACGGCTATCTGCAGGTCGATGGCCTCACGGGCCGCGTGCTGAAGCAGGGAGGCGAGCCCTTCCCCTCCGGGCCCCAGCCGCTCCCGCCCGGCGCCGCCTCGCTTCGATGACGGCGCTCGTCCTGATTGGCTACACCGTCGTTTCGGGCCTGCGCAGCACGGTGCTCAAGGGGCTGCAGCTGCAGGGGGCGGCCCACGCCATCGCCGCTGAGAATCCGATCAGCTTCTGCAATGTCTTTTTCATCTCGCAGCTGATGATCGGCCTGGCCTTGCTGATCGCCGAGCCTGCGGATGTGGGACGGGAGATCGCTGGCCTCCGTCCCCGGGTCCGCCTCGCCATCGCCGCCGATGCCTTCCTCGGCTGCTTTGTGGCCCCGCTCGCCTTCTACATGGCCCTCGACCAGCTGGCGGTGATCACCCAGACCCTGCTGTTCTCCCTCACCCTGCCGGCCTCGGCCCTGCTGGCGCTGTGGTGGCTGAAGGAACGGCTGCCGGAGCGCTTCCCCCTCAGTCTGGCCCTGATCCTGGCGGGCCTGGTGGTCGGCAGAGTCTTCGGCTCCGGCCTCGGCATGGGGATGGATCAGCTGCCAGGACTGCTGTGGGCGCTGGTGGCGGTGATCGCCACGGCCACGCGCAACTGCCTGCGCCGCCAACTGGTGGCCCAGCACCTGTCCCGCGGCCTCACCGGGGGTGTCACCAACCTGGCGGGCGCCCTGGTGTTCGGACTGATCGCCCTGCTGGTCTATGGCCCCCAGCACTTCTTCTATCTCCAGCTCTGGTGGGTGATCGGGGTGATCGGCATCTACGGCCTGACCCTCAGCCTGGGGACGGAGATCCTGCGCCAGCTGAGCACCGCCCGTTTCAGCGTCACCCAGGTGGCCTTCGCCGGCAGCGCCAGTGTGGTGGTCACGGTGCTCACGGCCGCGGCCGTCCTGCACGAACCGCTCACCCCTGGCGTCCTCGCCAGCCTCGGGCTGATCCTGCTGGGTGTCCTCCAGCGCCACCTGAGCGGCCCCAGCCCCTCCCCTTCCTGATGTCCCCTGCCCCCCAGCTCCCTGGCGACACGATCGCCGCCATCGCCACCGCCGTGGCCGCCGGGGCCGGCAGCGTGGCGATCGTGCGCCTCTCGGGCCCGCAGGCCGAGGCGATCGGCCGGCGCCTGTTCGTGGCCCCCGGCGCCCAGACCTGGGAGAGCCACCGGGTGCTCTACGGCCATGTGGTGGATCCGGCCGACGGCCGGCGGGTGGATGAGGCCCTGCTGCTGCTGCTGCGGGCCCCCCGCAGCTTCACCCGGGAGGACGTGGTGGAGTTCCATTGCCACGGCGGCCTGATCGCCGTGCGGCGGGTGCTGGAGCTGGTGCTGGCCGCCGGCGCCCGCCTGGCCGGGGCCGGGGAGTTCAGCCAGCGGGCCTTCCTCAACGGCCGTCTCGACCTCACCCGCGCCGAGGCCATCGCCGAGATGATTGCCGCCCGCAGTCGCCGGGCGGCCGACCTGGCCATGGCGGGCATCGACGGAGGCCTGCAGCGCCGCATCGGCGGCCTGCGGGAGCGCCTGCTCGATCAGCTCGCCGAGCTGGAGGCCCGGGTCGACTTCGAAGAGGACCTGCCCCCGCTGGACGGGACGCTGGTGCGGGCCGAACTGGAGGCGGTGCGGGGCGAGCTGGAGCGGTTGGTGGCCGAATCCCGCCAGGGGGAGCTGCTGCGCGAGGGCCTGCGGGTGGCCATCGTCGGCCGTCCCAACGTGGGCAAGTCGAGCCTGCTCAACCTGCTCAGCCGCCGCGAGCGGGCCATCGTCACCGACCTGCCGGGCACCACCCGCGACCTGCTGGAAAGCGACCTGGTGCTCGACGGCGTACCCCTCACCCTGCTCGACACGGCCGGAATCCGGCCCACGGACGACCGGGTGGAGCTGCTGGGCATCGAACGCAGCCGCCAGGCCCTGGCGGCGGCCGATGCGGTGCTGCTGCTCTTCGACCTGATGGCCGGCTGGACCGCCGCCGACCAGGAGCTGATGGACCTGGTGCCCGAGGGGGTGCCCCTGCTGCTGGTGGGCAACAAGCTCGATGCCCTCCCGCCGCGGGCCGCTGACGCCGACGTCCCGGCGGCTCCGCCGGAGGCGCCCCTGGTGCGCATCAGCGCCCTCACCGGCGCGGGCCGCGACGGACTGGTGGCGGCCCTGCTGGGCCTCTGCGGCGCCGCCGAGATCCAGGGGTTGGAGGTGGCCCTCAACGGCCGTCAGCGGGAGCTGGCGGCGGCGGCGGCCACCAGCCTGGAGCGGTCCCTGGAGACCGCCGCGCTGGGCCTGCCCTGGGACTTCTGGACCATCGATCTGCGCGGCGCCATCGCCGGCCTGGGGGCGATCACCGGCGAGGAGGTGAGCGAGGCGGTGCTGGAGCGGATCTTCGCCCGCTTCTGCATCGGCAAGTAGCCGCTGAGTCGCCGTTGCCGCCGCCATCACGAAACGCTCACCCCTGTTGACCGCTTAACCTCCAGCCCCAATGCTTTGGGGAGCGATTCCCAGCGGCGCATGCAAACAGTCGACTGGCTCTGGATCCTGCACCCCGCCCTGGCGGTGGTGCTGATCTACCCCCTGATCGGCATGGTGGTGCGGCTGGGCGTCCAGGCCCGGGAGCGCCGGGTCGAGAAGGCCAAGCTGCCCCCCACCACCGGCCGCGACCACGCCGACCTGGGCCAGTGGCTCTCGGCGGGCGTGGTGCTGCTGGTGCTGGTGGCCCTGACGGTGGTGATCGTCACCAAGCAGCCGCCGGAGGGCTTCACGGGCGGCGCCGGCCGCGCCCTGCAACTGCTGCTGGTGCTGGTGGGCACGGTGGTGTCCCTGCTGGCCCTCTGGCGGGTGAAGGCCAAGGGCTACCGCCTCGTCTTCGCCCTGCTCACCTGGGCCGGGGTGCTCGGCCTCGGCGCCCAGCCCGAGGTGTGGCGCCTCAGCGACAACCCGCTGAGCCCCGCGTTCTGGCAGTCCCACTACTGGGCCGGGGTGGCGGTGGTTGGGCTGATGATCTTCTCGCTGGCCGCCCGGGCGGAGATCCTCAAGGACCTGCGCTGGCGCCGGCTGCACCTGGGCGCCTCGGTGCTGGCGGCGGTGCTGTACGTGGTTCTGGGGATCACCGGCAGCCGCGACCTGCTGGAGATTCCCCTGGCCTGGCAGAAGCCCACGATCTATGCCTGTGATGCCGAGAAGCGGGTCTGCCCGCCCTTCGCCCCGCCGCCGATGCCCGCCCCCCCGGTCGGCCCGGCCGGCAGCTGAGGCACCCCGTGATCTCACCTGGTGGAGCCCCGGCCCCGGTCCTGTCCTTCACCCCGGCGCTGGAGGCCCAGCTGCGCCGCTGGCTGGATGAGGACCTCGGCCGCGGCGATCTGACGGCCCCGGCCCTGGTCGGCCGCAGCGGCCGGGCCCACTGGGTGACCCGGGCCGACGGTGTGTTCTGCGGCGGGGTGCTGGTGGGGCCGCTGCTGGCGATCCTGGATCCCCGGGCCTCGGTGCGGCTGCTGGTGGCCGACGGTGAACCGGTGGCGGCCGGCCAGCGGTTGCTGGAGCTGGAGGGGCCGGCGGCCGCCCTGGTGGCGGCGGAGCGCACGGCCCTCAATCTGGCCATGCGCCTGTCGGGCATCGCCAGCGCCACCGCCGCACTGGTGCAGGTGCTGGCGGGCACCGGCGTGCGCCTGGCAGACACCCGCAAGACCACCCCGGGCCTGCGGGTGCTGGAGAAGTACGCCGTGCGCTGCGGCGGCGGCTGCAACCACCGCCTCGGCCTCGACGATGCCGCCATGCTCAAGGAGAACCACCTGGCCTGGGCCGGCGGCGTGGCGCCGGCGATTGCGGCGGTGCGGGCCTCGGCCCCCTGGCCGGCGCGGCTGATCGTGGAGGCCGAAACCGCCGCCGAAGCCGAAGCCGCGGTGCGGGCGGGGGCCGATGCGGTGCTGCTCGACGACTTCACCCCTTCGGCGCTGGCGGCCCTGGTGCCGCGGCTGCGGGCCCTGGCGCCGGCGGTGGTCCTGGAGGCCTCCGGGGTGCGGCCCGAGCAGCTGGGCGCCTACGCCGCCACCGGCATTGATCTGATTTCCACCAGCGCCCCGATCACCCGCAGCCCCTGGCTGGATCTGAGCATGCGCTTCGCGGCGACCGTCGCCTGAGCCCTGGGCTGGGTCGGGGCCGGGGCGCAGGCTGTGGCCGGGGCCATGGTGAAGAACCGCCTCACTCCCCTGGCCGTCGTGGTTCCGCCCCCGATCGGTTGCCAGAGTGAGCCTCGATGCCCCCCAGCGCCGACCCGCGTGCCGCAGCGACCCTTCCCGCTTCCAAAGCTTCCGCAGCCCACACCCCGACGGAAGGCCGTCCCGAGCGCCGTCGCCGCCTGGGCGCGGCGCTGCGCCGTGGCAGGACCTTCCATGGCGCTGGCGCTGGTGGCGGCGCTGGGTAGCCCCACGGCAGCCAGGGCCGAATCCGTGCTCGAGCAGGCGGCGCGCACCGGCGAGATCACCATGGCCGGCCCCACCGACGTGGTGCCCTTCGCCTACCGCGATGCCAGCAAGGCCCTGGTGGGCTACAGCCTCGATGTGGCCCGGTTGATCGAGGCGGAGGTCTCCAGCTATCTCAACCGGCCGGTGAAGATCGTCTACACCGCCAACGCGGATCCGCTGGCGGTGTTCCGTGACGTGAGCCGCGGCGATGTGGACCTGGCCTGTGGTGTCCAGTTCACCTGGGAGCGGGAGATGTTTGTCGACTTCTCCATGCCCTTCGCCCTCTCCGGGATCCGCGTTCTCACCCGGCAGGGTGGGCTCGATGGCACAGCGGTCTCGATGGCGGGCAAGCGGATCGGCGTGGTGAAGGACTCCCTGGGCAGCGCCACCATCGCGGCCGTGCAGCCGTCGGCGGTGCGGGTCCCCTTCGCCGGAATCGAGCCGGCGGTGCGGGCGCTGCTGGCCGGCCAGGTGGATGGGGTGGGGGGTGATTCCCTGCTGCTCGCCGGTGCCCTCCAGAGCCTCGGCGGCAAGGGTTACAGCCTGGTGCCCGCGGAGCCCTTCTCCCGCTTTGCGGTGGGTTGCATCCTTCCGGAAGACAATTCCACCTTCCGCAACCTGGTCAATCTGGCCATCGCCCGGCTGGTGCAGGGCTACCTCGACGATGAGCCGGCGGCCGTGGCCAGCGTCAACCGCTGGCTGGGTCCGAAGGGCGTCCTGGAGTTGCCCCCCGAGGTGATCAAGGCCTATTTCCAGTCCGTTCTGCTCAACTACGAACGGGTCAGGCCCCTGTCGGCAACGACCCCTTCGGCGGTCGCCCCCACCTCCCCTGCCCGTTAAGCGGATTCCTCCCATGCCCATCACCTCCCGAACGGCCCTGCTCGGCTTCTCCCTGGCCCTGGCGGCCCTGACCGCCCCCGGCGCTGCTCAGGCGGCCCTGCTTCCCTCCCCGGCCACCGGCACTTCGATCGAACAACGGCTGCTGCGCATCGGCGCAGCGATGCGGGGCCAGTTTGAAGCCAGCGGCGACACCGACGTGGCCGCCGGCGATCAGCGGCTGGCCTATGGCTTCGCCAACGCCGGTCGGGGCGGATGGGGCAATGTGGCCGGCGGCGGTGGCTTCGTGAATGGTCACCCCTATTACGGCGGTGGCGCTGGCTTCCGCAACGGAGGGGGCGGTTTCGTCAATGCCAGGGGCGGGGGCGGCTTCGTGAACGGGGGGGCCATGCGCGGTGGGGCGTTCCGGAACTGGTAGGCCTCCATCCAGCGCCTGCGCCGTTGCCTGCGTTTCAAGCCCGGACGCTTCCGTGGGCAAGCCAGCGAACCGCCCCTAAGGTGCAGCACGTGCACGAATCGGCGAATGGATTCTCCCGCTGCGGTGGCTCCCGGTTCCATCCGATCCCGCCGCGGCAGGGCCCTGGCCCTGGGATCGGTGGCCTGTTTCTGCTCCCTGGGGGTGGGGGCCGCACTGCCGGCCCACGCCGCCGACGCCGTGCTGGAGCAGGCGGCCAAGACCGGTGAGGTGCTGATGGTGGGCCCCGCCGACAGCCCGCCGCTGATCCGGATGGGGCCGAAGGGGGAGCCGGAGGGCTACGCCATCGACCTGGCCCGCCGCATCGACCGGCAGCTCAAGGCGGAGCTCGGCAAGTCGGTGCAGATCCGCTTCGCGCCCGTCGACAACACCGGCGTCACGGTGGAGGCCGTCGCCAGTGGCCGGGCCGGCCTGGCCTGCGGGGTGCCCTTCAGCTGGGAGCGAGAGAAGCTGGTGGACTTCTCCCTGCCCATCGGTCTTTCCGGCCTGAGGCTGCTCACCCGCAGCGGCGGCCTCGACGGCTCCCCCCCCTCCCTCGCCGGCCAGCCGATCGCGGTGGTGGAGGGGTCGCTCGGGGCCGGCTTCCTCGGTTCCCTCCAGCCCGGTGCCAAAGCGGTCAGCTTCCCCAGCCTGCCCCAGGCCGTCACGGCCCTTGAGCAGAAGAAGGTGGCGGGGGTGCTGGGCGATGCCAACGTGCTGGCCGGCCTGCGGCACGAGCGCAAGCTCTCCGGCGTGGCCCTGGTGCCTGAGCAGCCCTACGTGAGCTACGGCGTCGGCTGCATCGTGCCGGAGAACAATTCCCGGCTGCTGAACGTGGTCAACCTGGCCATCGCCAGCCTCTTCCAGGGCTACCTGGAGGGTCGCCCCGATGCGGTGGCCAGCGTCGCCCCCTGGTTCGGCCCCACCGGTGTGCTGGCGCTCCCCGCCGACCGGGTGCGGGCCTTCTTCGAATCGGTGCTGATCACCCGCGAAGGCCTCCTGCTGGTGGCCCCCGCCCCGGCGCCCCGCCCCTGAGTCCCCCCGGTCCGCCCCACTCTTCCGCCTCCCCGTTCCTTCCTGGCAGCAACCCGATGACGAACCACCCCCGTTCCGGTCTGTTCGGTTTCCTGCTGTTGCTGGCCGCCCTGGCGCCAGCCGGCGCCGGGGCCAGGGCGGTCATCGACGGACCGTCCCGGCCCGCGTCGACCGCCTCGTCCCCGTCCCCCCTGGAGGCGGCGCCCGGCTCCATCGACGCCCGGCTGCGGCGCATCTCGGAGGCCATGGGCCAGGCCACGGGCCAGCTGGCGGGGGCAGAGGGCCAGCCGTCGGGGGCGGAGGGCCAGGCCAAGGCCCCAGACGGCCGCCTGGCCTACATCTTCGTGAACGGCGGCGGGCCCCGCTTCGGCTGGGGCAACGGCGGCTTCCGCAACGGCGGCTGGGGCAATGGCGGCTTCCGCAATGGCGGCTGGGGCAACGGTGGCTTCCGCAACGGCGGCTGGGGCAACGGCGGCTTCCGCAATGGCGGCTTCCGCAACTTCTGGTGATCGCCACCGCTACCCCGCCACCGGGCAATCCGGAGGGCTTCGGGCCGTTGCAGTTGCTGGTGGTCCAGCCCACCCCCTATTGCAACCTCGACTGCGACTACTGCTATCTGCCTAACCGGGACGATCGGCACCGGTTATCGCTGGAGCTGCTGGAGGCGGCCCTGGCGCGGGTGCTGGAGAGCCCCTATGTGGGCGGCGACTTCACCCTGCTGTGGCACGCGGGCGAACCGCTCACCGTGCCGATCGCCTTCTACGACGCCGCCACGGCGTGCGTGCGGCGGGCGCTGGAGGGCTGGACGGGGGAGCCGCTGACGATCCACCAGTCGGTGCAGACCAACGCCACGCTGATCAACGAGGCCTGGTGCGACTGCTTCGAGCGCAACGGCATCGCCGTGGGCGTGAGCATGGACGGGCCGGCCTTCCTCCATGACGTCCACCGCCGCACCCGCACCGGCCTGGGCACCCATGCCGCCACGCTCCGCGGCATCGAGCACCTGCGCCGCCGCGGCATCCCCTTCCAGGTGATCGCCGTGATCACCGAGGAGTCCCTCGGCCACGCCGACGAGCTCTACGCCTTCTTCGTGGAGAACGGCATCACCGACGTGGCCTTCAACATGGAGGAGACCGAAGGGGAGAACCGCGTCTCCACCCTCAGCCGCCCCCGGGCCGAGGCCGCCTATCGCCGTTTTCTGGAGCGGTTCTGGGCGCTGTGGCAGGAGCGGCCCGAGGTGATGCGGGTACGGGAGTTCGAGGGCATCTGCAGCCTGGCCCAGGCCGATGCCCGGCTGGCCTGCACCGACATGAACAACCCCTTCGCCATCGTCAACGTGGATGCGAGGGGCCAGATCTCCACCTTCGACCCGGAGCTGCTGGCGGTGCGGACCGACACCTACGGGGACTTCGTCCTCGGCCACGTCATGACCGACAGCCTGGTCTCGGTCGCCGAAAGCCCCAAGTTCCGGCGCATCCTGGCTGACATGCGTGCCGGCACCGACCGTTGCCGGGCCGAATGCGCCTACTTCGGCCTCTGTGGCGGCGGCGCCGGCAGCAACAAGTACTGGGAGCACGGCACCTTCGCCTGCAGCGAAACCCAGGCCTGCCGCTACCGGATCAAGATCACCGCCGACGTGGTGCTCGCCGGCCTGGAGGAGGCGCTGGGGCTGGCGTCCTGATCCCCCTGAGGGCCCATGCAGAAGAGCCGCTGCGGTGAGGCAGCGGCTCTTGGATCGATGGGCCGTGAAACGCCGGCGCGTGGGTGACCTCTCACAGGAGGGGCTGGGTGTTGACCAGCCAGGGGGTGGTCGCTGAGGCGCCGGATCCGGCGGCCGGGAACGGCGAGGCCAGGGGTTCGGTGGCGATGGGTTGGCTGCCGCCGAGGACGCCGAGGACACCGAGGTCCGGGAAGGTCAGGGTGCCGGCCAGGGGATCCGCAGGCAGGGCGCCGTCGGAGGCCGCCGGGGCACCGAAGACGACGTCGCTGCCGGCAGGGGCGAGGCTGGTGCCGCCGCCGATGATCGGGTCGACCAGGTCGCTGGAGGCGAACTGGGGTGCGTTACGCAGGGGAGCGCCGTTCGCATCGACCGAGAACTGTTGCAGAAGGAGCTGACCTGCGGTGCTGGAGGGGGTGGCCAGGGCGTCGGAGGAGACGAAGGTCCACGTGCGATCCAGCGTCCAGGTGCGGATCTGCCCGGTGGAGACCACTTTCCAGAGGATCTGGTTCTGGCCTGCGGCGTTGGTTTCCGCGGCGAGGATCTGGCGATCGGCGAACTGGGTGGCCGTGATCTGGCTGCCCTGGAAGCGGACGGCGGAGGTGATGCCGTTGGCGCGGACCGAGACCCGGTTGTTGGTGGTGTCGCGCAGCAGCTGGACGGCGCCGTTGGGGTCGATCACCTGGAGGGTGCTGGCGGTCGTGGTCGTGGTCGTGGTGGTGGTGGTGGTCGGGGGCGGGGTGGTCAGCGGGGCGCCGTTGGCATCGACCATGAACTGCTGCTCAAGCAGCAGACCGGCACTGCTGTTGGGATCGGTCAGGGGGTTGGAGGAGACGAAGTTCCAGTTGCCATCCAGCGACCAGGTGCGGATCTGACCGGTGGAGACCACCTTCCAGAGGATCTGGTTCTGGCCGGCGGCGTTGGCTTCCGCGGCGAGGATCTGGCGATCGGCGAACTGGGTGGACGTGATCTGGGCACCGTTGATACGGACGGCGGAGGTGATGCCGTTGACCCGGACGGAGACCCGGTCGGTGCTGGTGTCGCGGAGCAGCTGGACGGTGCCGTTGGGATCGATCACCTGCGTGGTGGTGCTGGTGGTCGGCGGCGTGGTCGTGGTGGGGGGAGGGGTGCTGGTGGAGGATTGGACCGTGCCGCTCACCATGTACTGGCCGAGGCTGCCGTAGTCGGTGTAGCCGGTGGGGGTGCTGGCCAGGGGGGTGCCGAAGCCGACGCCGTCGATGCCGAGGAAATAGGTGCCGGCGGCGAGGTTGATGGAGAAGCTGGCGTTGGTGAGGTCGGCCGGGTTGAAGGTCTGGACGAGGCTGCCATCGGCCCGGAAGAGGCTTGCGGCGATGTCCAGGTTGGCGCCGCGGGCCGTGAGGTATTCGGTGGTGTAGGTGCCGCCGCTGTTGATGAAGGCCCGGGAAGCGTTGACGATGTTGAAGGTCACCAGGCCGGCACCGGTGTCGAAACGGAACATGTCCACGTCGGTGTTCCGCTCGATGACGCCGAAGCTGCTGAAGGTCAGTCCGGTGAGCGCCGTCGCGGTGCTGAAGGCGTTGCCGTGGTCATCGACGTTGTAGGTGAAGCCGTTGCCCGTGGTGATCGTGGCCAGGTCGTCCTGGGTGTTGCTGGCGCCGAAGTACTGGCCGTTGCTCCACTGGGTGAGGTTTTCGTCGTTGCCCAGCCAGGGGGCTCCCATGATGGTGCCCCAGCTGGTGGGGCCGGTGCCGCCGTGGCCGCCGTAGTACTCGGTGGTGGTGCCTTGACCGTCGTGGGTGAGGCCAAGGGTGTGGCCGACTTCGTGGCTGGCCGTTTCGGCGGCGGTGTATTCGCCCCGGTTGAACACCAGGGCCACGTCGTCGGTGGACCAGTTGAAGCTGTTGTAGTAGGCGGTGCCGCCACCGCCGGCATTGGTGATGGCCTTGCCGGTGAGCAGGTTGACGTTGCTGGTGAAGGCCACACGGATGCCCCAGCGGTCATCGCCAGTGCCGGATTTCCGCAGGCTTTCAGTGCCAGGGTCCTGGGTGGTGACGTTGACGTTGAAGGGCGCAAAGTCCTCGGCCACCCGCTGCCAGATCCGCTGGATTTCCGTGAGTGCGGTGGTATCGAAGCTGCTGTAGAAACTGCCGAGGCTCAGGGCACCACCGTTTTCCCAGGGGGTGTTGGTCATGGCATAGCCGTCGAAGTCGAGATAGATCGTCTTCGTGGCGGTCGGGTTGCTGTGCAGCCGGAACACATTGCTCAGATTCACGCCCGTGCCGAGGGCGACGAGGCCGCTGAGCACCAGGGGAGCCTGGTCGGTGGTGGTGTCCCAGGCCGCAGCACCATCACCGGTGCTGACGGCCAGCACGCTGCAGGCCCTGCAGCCGCAGGTCGGTCCCATGGGAGCGGAGGCCGTGCCGGAGGCTTCGCCGGGCCAGGGATCATTCAGCGCCTGGTGGCTGTTCGTGGCCACGGTCGGGGTGGCGGCGATGGTGACACCCTTCTGGAAGACGGCTTCCGGTTCGGCGGCCTGGACGGCCGGAGCCGAAAAGCTGGCCTCGAGGCTGTCCAGGGTGTGGCCGGTTCCGCTGATGGGAGGCGAGGCCTTGGTCGTTGCCAGAACGGCGTTGATCAGGGCGGTGGGTGACTCGGCTGCAACCGGAGCCGCTTCCGCCAGCAGGGTCAGTGTTGCGTCGGCGGAGCGTCTTGCTTGGCTTGAGAGTTCAGGGAAGAGGGGGGAAAGGGTTTGTTGGCCCCCTGCAGATGTGGTGTAAGTCATGGCGTTGAGAGGGTAAACAGCCAGCGAGTTTCATCAGCACCTGCCGCCTCCAACTATTGACAGCTGGATGCTTCAGGAGATCTTCAAAGTCGTTGCGCCCAGAGGACTGGAGGGATCGACTTTGTTGCCGGGGGGGGGGCTGATGGATGGGACCCTTTCCCCTGCACTCATCATCGTTCTGCAGCAGCTTTGCTGCCTTTATGCACAGGCCAATTCACGGGGAGAGTTGCGTTACCGAGGCTGAGCATTCCCTTGGAATTGCACCATCAGTCCTGTGGGTTCGGATTCACGAATCGCTGTAGGGCGGGCCGCTGTGGCCTTGCCCGGGAGCCCCCGAGAAGCCGGCGATGACGGCGTTCCTGACCCGAGAGGGGGGCGCCCGGGGGGGATGGTGGAGGCGGAATCGCCCTGATACCAAGGGATCTGGCCCTTGCGTCGCCGCCGCCCGGCACGTTGAGGAATCCTTTCCGCAACCTGAGGCTCAGAGCGTTAACGCCCTAAGCGCCTTTAAGCATGACGTGCAGTTCTGTAACGGATCTGCAGACCTGGAGCCGCTGCGGGCCGAAGCATGCCATTTGGGCGGATGGTGCCATCCGGAGCACCGGGCGGCAAGCCTCAGGAGGGCGGGGGCACCCCGGTCTCCGAGCTGTCCTCGTCCTCTGGGACCAGACGGGAGAAGTAGTCCTCCTCGCTGGGGCCGGAGGACAGCCCGGGAAGGGGCAGTCCCAGCAGGCCGCCGGCCGCGGACGGGTTCGTCCGCGGACCCCGCAGGCTGATGGCGGTGTGCCACTCGACCAGCAGGGGGACGTCACTTCCCTTGCGCTGGGCGCCCATCGCGAAGGCGATGGCGAGGGCAAAGGAGGACAGCATCACGCGCAGGCCGTCCCTGACCACGGCCTCGATGGCGGAGGCCGCGGGGCCCTTGAGGCGGGCCTCCACCCTCTGCCTTACCTCCTTCAGGCGCGCGAGCATGACCCGTTTGGTGCCCTGCAGGGGCAGATTCGAGTCTTCGAACCGCAGCCCCAGGCCCGGGGCCTGGATCGCCTGGAGGCGAGCCTGGAGGTTGTCGAGGCTGGTGGCGGAGGTGATGGTGTCCTGGAGGAGATCGAAGGTGCCGGTGGCGGCGGAGATCTGACGGGCGGCGTTGGCCTGGGCCACCGCCAGGTTCTTCCAGCCGGCGAAGGCCTGGAGGGGAACGATCAGCAGGAAGCCGAAGGCCGCCAGTACGGCCAGGCGGGCCAGCCCGGCGCGCCGTTTCTGCAGCACCGGGTTGCCGGGATCCAGATAGGCCGCCAGGTGCAGCAGACCGAGCCCCAGCAGCGGGATGGTGGCGGTATCGATGCAAGCCGCGACGAAGCGCAGTTGCCAGGCCGTATCCAGCAGGCGGACGGGAAGAACTCCGGCCAGCAGGGTGATCGCGTAGATCCCGAACAGCGCGATCGCCATGAACGCCAGCCGGTCGGCGAGAATCGCCGAATCAAATTCTCGAAAGTCCTCGGTGCCGGCCATCAAGACAGCCGGGCATGAGCCTGGAGCTCCGGGGTGCCTGCTGGGATCTGGAGGGAAGGAAATGCGAGCGCCACGGGATCGTCAGTATTCAGGCCGCTGAACTATCTCGCAGTGGCTTCATTCCATGACAACGGATGCTGACACTCCCACAACCGACCTGGCCACCAATGTGTGACTAGGTATGTCCAGAGTTGCGAAGAGCCATATCACAGGAGGGTTAACAATGCTGGAGATGGTGTCGGAAATCTCACCGAAAAAGCCCAGGAATTGGTTGTGTTCGAGACGACATCATCGTGTTTGGTGGTGGCGGTTGTCTCAGGGCCGCTCCTCGGCATCGTCCTCCTCCTCGGGGGGTGCGATCTGCTCGAAGTAGTCGTCCTCCGGGCCGGAAGGAGCCCCCAGCCGGGGCAGGCCGGCCATGGTCCGTTTCGGCGACCGGGGTGCCCTGAGGCTCCAGAGGGTGAGCCCCTCCACCAGCAGCGGCACCTGCTGGCCGCGGCGCTGGGCCGCCATCGCGAAGCCGAGGGCGAAGAGCACGCTGCTGGCCATCATCCGGAGGCTGGTCATCGCCACGTCTTCGATGGCCTGGGGGGGAGGCGGATTGATCCGTGTCTTCACCTGGTCTTCCATCTCGTTCAGCCGCAGCAGCAGCTGACGCCTGGTTTCGGGGAGCGGCAGGCCGAGGTTCTCGAAGCGGATGTCCAGGCCGGGGGAACGGAGGGACCGCAGGCGCGCCTCGAGGTCCTCGAGGCTGGTGGCGGCGTTGATGGCCTCGCGGATCCTGACGAAGGTGCTGGTGGCGACGGTGCGTTGATCGGACACCTGGGCCCTGGCGGCGTCCACGCTGCTCCAGGCGGCAAAGGCCTGCAGGGGAAGCAGCAGCAGGAAACCGAGCACGGCCAGGATCGCCCAGCGTGCCAGCCGGTCCCGTCGCTGCCGCAGCCTGGCGTTGGCAGGGTCGAGGTGGCTCGCCAGATGCAGCAACCCCAGGCCCACCAGGGGGATGGCGGCCGGGGTGACCAGGGTGGAGACAGCGTTCAGCTGCCAGGCCGTCTCCAGGGGGCGCGGTGGGAGCAGGGCGGCGGCGACCCTGACGCCATAAAGAACGAACAGTGTGAGGGCGAACAGGCTGAGCCGCCTGGCGAGCAAGCCTGGGTCGGCCCCTCTGGAGGCTGTCTCAGGGGCCATCAGGTGAGGGCGAACCGATCAAGCATGGCCGCTGACTCGGCCGGGGCCAAGGGGACGCTCAGACCGCCGGGGGCGTGGAGTCCTGGGAGGCGGTGATGCGGCGGCGCAGCCGGCGGCTGAAGGCGAAGGCCGTGGCGGCTCCGAGGATGGGTACGGGACCGGGGACTTTGTCGGGAGGAGCCTGGGGTGGCTTCTTGGGGATCCCACCGACTTTGTCGCTTCCACCCGGGTTGACCTGCTGGAAGCGAAGAACCACCTGCGGGGAATTTTGAGAGGCGGAGGGTGTCCAGGAGCTGAACAGGTTGTAGAAAGAACTGGCCACCTCTTCGGCCGTGTCGATGGTGGGGATGTTGGAGGCGAGCTCGAACCTCACATTGGCGGAGGCTCCATCCGCCAAACCTGCTGTTGGATTGCCGCCGGTGCAATTGCCGTTTCCAGTGCTGTGACCGCAGAAAGAGAAACTTGAGCTATAGGGCTGCAATTGCGCATCATAAAACGATTTGGTGAATGACGAAGTCAGGGAGTCGTAGCCCTTGATTTCGATGCCGTCCGGATTGGTCGATTCACCGGGAAGGTTGAAAGCAAAACCGACCAGCGTCCCGGTGGGGAGTCCCGGTGTGGGCGTGGTGTTGGTGATTCCCAGATCAAGGGTGTATTCGTTGCCCGTGCCCTTGGTGAAGTTGAAGGTCATCTTGCCCTTCACCCCGGTGTTGCCGGTGCTGGTGTTGGGGATTGTGCTGTCGAACAGCACGTCGAAGGACGTGAAGGCCATCGCCGGGGCCGCGCCCACCAGCAGACCCGCCAAGGCGCCAACCGTCAGCAGGCGATCCCGAAGCTGATTCCGGCGGGCCGAGCCCAACATTGCAAGAGCATGAACGTGGACTAACCCTACCACAGGTTTTGTCACCAGGCTCAAAGGTGCTTTAGCCAATCCTTAAGTTTTTGAGTTTCCGGCTTGGCGCCCCTGGGGCCGGCGGTTCCGAACCGGGGTAAAATCCTTGCCAGTACAGGTAGGAGGGCCTTCGCTCCGGGTCCGCGGGCGGCCCCGTGGGGCCCTGAAATCCGCTTGGATTTCCTGACAGGCCGGTGGCGGAGCTGCCCCTTGGGCCCTCTCCGGGTGTGGGTATGCCTTAAAGGAGCCTGGATGGCCGCCCCGCCCGCAGAAGAGGGGTCAGGCCGAGCGCTGCATCGCTGCAGCGTGTTGGATGCCGGCATGGCCGCATCCAGGCCCGGGATCCTGGCGGCCGTCACGACGCCGCTGGGCCGGATTGCTACCAGAGTTGCCAGTTGCCGGAAGGGCGTACGCATGGGGAACGAGCTCAACGGAAGGCCATGCGCGCCGAGTTTCCGAACGCCCTTGTCCAGCACCTGCCCAGACCTGAGCGGCGTTGAGGCAGGTCCTGATGGCCGCCGCCGTCTCCTGCCGCTGATCCGCTGCCCCCTCCGCTGCAGATCGGCGGCGTCAATTGTTTCCGTCCCTGGCGTCCGAGGACCCCGCTGGATCGGAGGGTGTTGCCGCAGCAGCCCCGTGCAGGGACGCTCGGCGAAGCCGGCGAGGGATGATCGGAGCTCGCCTGCCCTGATTCCGGCCGCCGCGCCGCCCATCCACTCCATGCTGCGCTTCGTCGACGAACTGAACTCCCTCCTGGCGGCGGCGATGCAACGGGCCTTTCCTGACGCAGGGACCCAGCCGATCCCGCTCGACCCCCAGCTCACCCCCGCCAGCAAACCGGAGTTCGGTGACTTCCAGGCCAATGGCGCCCTGGCCCTGGCCCGCCCTTTGCGCCTGGCGCCCCGGGCGATCGCGGCGGCGATCGTGGAGCAGCTGGCGGCCGACCCGGCCTTTGCCGCCCTTTGCCTGCCGCCGGAGATCGCCGGCCCGGGCTTCATCAACCTCACCCTGAGGCCCGAGGTGCTGGCCGCCGAGGTGGGCCGCCGGCTGGCCGATCCGCGCCTGGGGGTGGAGCCCGTGGCCCCCGGCGGCGCCCCGGTGGTGGTGGATTTCTCCAGCCCCAACATCGCCAAGGAGATGCACGTGGGGCACCTGCGCTCCACGATCATCGGCGACGCCCTGGCCCGGGTGCTGGAGTTCCGCGGCCATCCGGTGCTGCGGCTCAACCACGTCGGCGACTGGGGCACCCAGTTCGGCATGCTCATCACCCACCTCAAGCAGGTGGCGCCCGAGGCGCTCGACACCGCCGATGCGGTCGACCTGGGCGACCTGGTGGCCTTCTACCGCCAGGCCAAGGCCCGCTTTGACAGCGACGAAACCTTCCAGACCGCGTCCCGCGAGGAGGTGGTGAAGCTGCAGAGCGGCGATCCGACCAGCCGCCGCTGCTGGCAACTGCTGTGCGACCAGTCGCGCCGGGAGTTCCAGCGCCTCTACGACCGCCTCGACATTCGCCTCACCGAGCGCGGCGAATCCTTCTACAACCCCTACCTGGAGGCGGTGGTGGCCGATCTGGCCGCCGCCGGGCTGCTGGTCAGCGATGGCGGCGCCCAGTGCGTGTTCCTCGAGGCGGAGGACGGCACGGCCAGCCAGGCGCCGCCGGTGATCGTGCGCAAGAGCGACGGCGGCTTCAACTACGCCACCACCGACCTGGCGGCCATCCGCTACCGCTTCGGGGCGCCCCCCGACGGCGACGGCGCCCGCCGGGTGATCTACGTCACCGACGCCGGCCAGGCCAGCCATTTCGCCGGGGTGTTCCAGGTGGCCCGCCGCGCCGGCTGGATTCCCGAGGGCGGGCGGCTCGAGCACGTGCCCTTCGGGCTGGTGCAGGGGGAGGACGGCAAGAAGCTCAAGACCCGTGCCGGCGACACGGTGCGGCTGAAGGAACTGCTGGATGAGGCGGTGGAGCGCTGCGAAGCCGACCTGCGCCGCCGTCTGGCCCAGGAGGAACGCCAGGAGGATGAGGCCTTCATCACCGAGGTCGCCACCACCGTGGGCCTGGCGGCGGTGAAGTACGCCGACCTGAGCACCAACCGGACCACCAACTACCAGTTCAGCTTCGATCGCATGCTGGCCCTCAGCGGCAACACCGCCCCCTATCTGCTCTATGCGGTGGTGCGGATCGCCGGGATCGCCCGCAAGGGCGGCTGCGATGGCGAGATCCCGGCGGTGCTGGGTTTCAGTGAGCCCCAGGAATGGGCGCTGGTGCGCCAGCTGCTCCAGTTCGACGCCGTGATCCAGGAGGTGGAGGAGGAGCTGCTGCCCAACCGGCTGTGCAGCTACCTGTTCGAGCTCTGCCAGCTGTTCAACCGCTTCTACGACCAGGTGCCGGTGCTCAGGGCCGACGAGCCGGCCCGCGGATCACGGCTGGCCCTCTGCCGCCTCAGCGCCGAGACCCTCAAGCAGGGCCTGGGTCTGCTGGGCATTCCCACCCTGGAGCGGATGTGAGGCCAGCGGAAAGCTCCGGTAGCGTTTGCCGGCACGGCGGCTGATGGATCCGGATGGTCGTGGGCGAGCCCGTCAGAGTCGTGATCATCGGCGGTGGCTGTGGTGCCATGACCGCGGCCTACGAACTCTCCAGGCCTGAGCACAACGGTCGCTACGCCGTCACCGTGTACCAGCAGGGGTGGCGGTTGGGGGGCAAGGGGGCGTCGGGCCGTGGTCCGTCCGGCCGGGTGGAGGAGCACGGATTGCATGTGTGGCTGGGCTTCTATGAGAATTCCTTCCGGATGATGCGGGAGTGTTATTCCGCGCTGGAGGCGTCGCCGGAAGGCTCACCGTTCGGCCCCTGGCAGGACGCCTTTCTGCCGGAAATGGATGTGGGCCTGTTCTCACGGGCAGGCTCGGCGGGCTGGCAGAAGTGGGTCGCGCGCTTCCCACCCCGACCGGGCCTGCCGGGTGACCCCTTGCCAGCCGACGCCGCCTATTCGATGGCGGGCTATCTGCAGCAGGCCATTGCCATGCTGCGCACCCTGATCCTGGATGTGGATGTGAGCACGGCGACGGAGCCCCCCGATGGGGGCCAGCCCGGGGACCTGTTCGAGGCCATGGCCGGCTGGCTGTCGGGGGGCACCTTCACCGGAGCGGCCCTGCTCGTGGAGGGGCTCGGTCTGTTGAGCAGTGCCCTGCGGATCCTGCCGCTCCCGGTGGAAGCCCCCCTGATCCGCTTCGTTGAGGAGCTGAACACCTCGATCCGATCCTGGCTGGAGGAGCGATGGCTGTCGGATCATCCGAAGCGCTACATCTGGGAGATCGTTGATCTCGTGCTGGCGATCATCGTGGGCAGTTTTCGATTCAATCTGCTCCGTGACCCGAGGGGATTGGATGCGATCGACCACTACGAATGCAGGGATTGGCTACGCATGAATGGGGCTTCGGAACGGGCCGTGCATTCCCCCTTCGTCGTCGGTCTCTATGACCTCGCCCTGGCCTATGAGGACGGTGATGCCAGCAAGCCGGCCCTCGCTGCCGGGCAGGCGATCCGGGGCTCCCTGCGGATGTTCTTCGGTTATCGAGGGTCCCTGTTCTGGCGCCTGCGGGCGGGCATGGGCGATGTGGTGTTTGCACCCCTGTATGAATTGCTGCGGCGTCGGGGGGTGCGTTTCCAGTTCTTCCATAAGCTCACCAATGTTCAGATCCCTGCGGGGCCACCCATCCAGCCCGGGGATCGCAGCCATGTGGAAGCCCTCGACTTCGATGTCCAGGCAGAGATCCACGACCATCGCGACTATGCCCCCCTGATCAGCGTGGGCGATCGCCCCTGCTGGCCATCCCAACCCGACTTCGCCCAGCTGGTCGACGGTGATCGCCTCCGTTTCGAACAGCGGGATTTCGAGTCGCACTGGGATCGCAGGTTCACCTCCAGGCGCCGCCTCGAGGTGAAGCGTGATTTCGATGCCGTGGTCCTGGGTGTGTCCGTCGGTGCGGTTCCCCATGTCTGCTCCCAGATCCTGGCCAGGGATCAGCGCTGGGCCACCATGGTCGAGAAGGTGAAAACCACGGCGACCCAGGCCTTCCAGCTCTGGCTGCAGGAGGATCTGTCCCAGCTGGGATGGCAGGGCCCTCCCTATATCGTCTCGGCGTTCGACAAGCCCTTTGACACCTGGTGTGACATGGCCCATGTCATTCCTGAGGAGGCGTGGCAGCGCCCTCCCGCCACCTCCATCTACTTCTGCGGTGTGCTCAAGGATCCGCCCGTGCCGCCGCCGGATTCCGACAGCCACTATCCGCTCCAGCGGGCGGAGGAGGTCAGGGAGAACGCCATCGCCTTTCTGCGAAACTCCGGCTCGGCCCTGTGGCCCCGGGCCTATGACGCCGCCGGCGCCTTCCGCTGGGAGCTGCTCGCCGATCCCGGCCCCTCGCAGGATGGCGGCGAGCCCCGGGCCGAGGAGAACCTCGGCGAGCAACGATTCCTGAGCCAGTACTGGCGGGCGAACGTCAACCCGACCGACCGCTACGTTCTGGCTCTGCCAGGCAGTCTGAAGCATCGGATTTCTCCGCTGGATCCCACCTACGACAACCTGACGATCGCTGGAGACTGGACCGACTGCGGGTTCAACGAGGGATGCACCGAAGCCGCCGTGATCTCCGGGCGGCTGGCCGCCCATGCCCTTTCAGCTTCACCCTCGCTGGCCGAGATTCACGGATATGATCACCCTTGAGCATTTCCGGATCAAATCCCCGCTGGAGCATGGGCGAATCGATGCCAGATAACCCGCTTCCAGATACCCAGCTTCCTGATACCCAGCTGCCAGATCATCAGCTACCAGATCATCAGCCGGGAATGGATCCGGAGGACACCCCGGATGGACGTTGGCATCGCCCCCCGCTCGAGCGTGAGACACCCTTCCGCAGCGGCTGGTCAGGCAGTGGGCCGCAGGTCGGGGGGCGGCGCATCACCGAGACGGTGGAAGACACCATCCGAACGGCTTATCAGGTCATTGGGGAGAACTTTCGTCAGGGTCACGATGCCGCCGAGCGCTACAGCCAGGAGACGACCCGTGGCACAGCCGATGCCACCCGCGATCTGGGCGCCCTGACCAGTCGCATGATCCAGTTGGGACGGGACATGGCCAATACCTACTTTGATGCCATGGATATCCTCCTGCAGGAAGTTGATCAGCGTCGCGGGGAGCGTGAACGCTCACAGGAGCGGCGGGATCCCCCTGCGGGCACTGGAGACGACAATGTCGGCCAGCCGCGTTGATGCCG
This sequence comes from Synechococcus sp. UW140, assembly GCA_943369455.1. Taxonomy (GTDB): domain Bacteria; phylum Cyanobacteriota; class Cyanobacteriia; order PCC-6307; family Cyanobiaceae; genus Cyanobium. Next base: position 33,139 of record CALRND020000008.1, on the reverse strand, counting down.
GCCGTGGTGACGGGGGGGCGTGGGGTCCATGACCAGATCAATCCAGCCCCTGCTTGAGGCCTATGGGAAGCTGATTCGCGACTATGTGGATCGCTATCTGACGAGCCAGCCCCAGGCTCCCTATCTCCATGACCTCCTGGCCGATTATCCGAGCCGTGGAGGGAAGATGATGCGGCCCTGCATCTGCATGGCCAATGCGCGGGCCTTCGGGGGACGACTGGAAGATGCCGTTCCCTTCGCTGGTGCGGTGGAGATTCTCCACAATGCCTTGCTGATCCATGACGACATCCAGGATGAAAGTGTGGAGCGTCGCGGCCTTCCCACCTTGCATGCTCTCCATGGGGTGCCGCTGGCGATCAATGCCGGTGATGCCATGTTGCTGATGGCCTTCGGGCCCCTGCTTGACCATGTCGGCAGTCGTGGTGGCGCGTTTGCCCGAAGGATTCTTGATGTGACGCGACGGATGGCCAGGGAAACGGCGGAAGGGCAGGCGTTGGATATCGGCTGGCGACAGGACCATCGCCATGACATCACCACAGCGGACTATCTCACCATGGTTCTGAAGAAGACGGCGTGGATGGCCACCATCTGGCCGGCCCAGGTGGGGATGCTGCTGGGAACCCATGGCCATGTGGACCCGGATGCCGTTGTCCGCTTCGGTTTCTTTCTTGGTGCCACCTTCCAGATCCAGGATGATCTGTTGAACTTCTCCCCCGAAGCTTCCTATGGAAAGGAGCCGCGGGGGGATCTGTTCGAAGCCAAGCACACCCTGCTATTGATTCATGTGCGTGACCAATGCAATGCAGACGAACGTCAGGAACTTGACCACTTCATGAACCTGCGTCGTGAGGAGCGCACCGCTGCATCGGTGGCCTGGCTGGCGGATCTGATGGTGAGCAAGGGTTCCCTTGACTATGCGCGCATGGTGGCGGAGTCCCTGGCGGGAGCGGCGCGCCACGAATTCACCAGGGCCTATGGGCATCTTCCGAAGTCGCAGGACAGGGATTTCATTGAGGATCTGGTGCCCTGGGTGTTCAACCGGGCGACCTGATGGCGGCATCTTCTGGCGCTGGTGTCGCACCTCCTGGTGGTCGCGTCCTGCTCTACGGCGCCACGGGGTTCAGCGGCCGCCTGCTGACCCGGTGTCTTCAGGAGCAGGGCATGGATGTCGTGCTGGCCGGCCGGAGCGAAGCCAGGCTGGCGGCCATGGCCCGCCAATGGAACCTGGACGTTCGGGTGTTTTCCCTGGACGATCGTTCCCAGATCGAGGCTGCCCTCGACACGATTCAGGTGGTTCTGCATGCGGCTGGCCCCTTCCAGCGCACGGCGCTGCCGATGATGTCCGCCTGTATTCGTACCGGCACCCACTATCTCGATCTGGCGGGTGAATGGCCCGCGTTCCAGCTGGCGATCGATCAGGGTGACCTGGCCGCCGCCAACGGTGTGATGCTGATGCCGGGGATCGGCTTTTCGATCGTGGCCTCGGATTGCCTCCTGGCGTTGGCCCGGGCCAGGTTCCCTGAGGCGGTGGCCTTGCGTCTGGCCCTTTCGGCGCCGGATGTGATGTCGAGGGGCACGTTCCGCAGCCTGATGGGACTGACCAGTGCCAGCGTCATGGTGCGCCGGCAGGGCAGGCCCACCGCCCTGCCGGCAGGCTCGTTGTCGCGCTGCTTCGACTTCGGCGATGGCTTGCGGCAGGCGGTGGCCGTCAACTGGCCGGATGTCTTCCTCAGCCAGGTCACCGATGGCATCCCCACCCTGGAGGTGTATGCCCAGGCCGATTGGCCCGTCCAGCTCGCCTACCGGGCCGGTTCCAGCATGGCCCCTTTCCACCAGTCGGCCCTGGGCCAGCGGCTGCTGGACCTTGTCAGCCAGGGCTGGCCCCAGGCCCCTTCCGCGGCGCAGCGGCAGCGCTCCGGCTTCACCCTTGTCGTCGAAGCAGAGGATCGCTGGCGGCGCTCCCGCACCCTCCGCATCCAGACACCGGATGGCTATACCGTCACGGGTGCGACGGCAACGGCGATCGTCGGGCGAGTCCTGAAGGGCCATGTCGCCCCGGGGTTTCAGTCGCCCGCCCACCTCTACGGAGGTTCGCTGCTGGAGGAGTCCGGTTGTGTTTTGCGAGTAGGCTGAGCCACCGCATATGGGAACCAGCGCGCCTGCATCCGTGAACGATCTTCCCTATCTCGATAATCCACTGGATGGCCAGCAGGAGCCCCCCCCATACCTCTTCACGGGTATCCAGTCGCACTATTTCAAGCTGAAGGCCCAGGCCGGGGCCCTGGAAAACTTCTGCGCAAGATATCTCAACCCAGCCTCCAACTCCTACACCTACTGGCCGCTGTCCTCCCTGCCGCTGGTCGGTGCCGGTTTCGGGAAGCCTTTCGTTGTTCTTGGGGTTCTCTTCTATCCCGACATGCGCTCCGGCAGCTTCCACCCTGAGCGCTCCACCCGGCAGCACGAGGTCTTCTTCTCCTTCCCCGTTCTGCGCTTCAACAATGGATTCCCAGACAAGATCTGCTGGGTCTACCCATTCATCTGTGTGGACAACATCCGTTCAGCGATCACGGGTCGAGAAGTGATCGGGCTGTCCAAGCTTGTGGGCCGATTCGATTGCCTGGATTCCCGCCCATCCGGTTCGTCACACCCCCCGACCCGCGATTCCCTTTCCGGAGAGCTGTTCGGTGAGGATACGGATTCGTTGGGGATCAGCGTCCCCACCTACATGCGCTATGGCCGTGACAGCCATGAGCATATGCTGCCCATCATCCGCATCCAGGCGGACCCCAAGTTCCAGCCTGAGGGCCTGCTCGGCGAGACGCCGCCTGACCTGCAGGACTCTCCGGTCCTCGACCGCACCGCAGCCGAGGCAAGGGCTGGGCTCGGACTGCCATGGCCCGCCCCCGACGCGGCCGACGCGGGAGCTTTTCTGAGTCGAATCGCGGAGTTGGTCAAAGGATTCACCTTTCTGACTCCGAAGCTGGCCATCAACAGCCTCAAGCAGACAAGGAGCAGCGTTGATCCCGCCTATTCCGACCATCAGGCCCTGCTGGAGACGGTCTGGCAGTCGGAGAACGTTCGCCAACTCCGATTCTGGGAACTCGGCCACTTCCGAATCCAGATCTTCAACTATGCCGGCCTGCCCCTGGCTAACCAGCTCGGTCTGGGGGAATACAAGCGAGATGGTGATTTCATTGAACTGGAGGGGTTGGGCTCCAGCTATTCCCTCAGTGCCGATCTTCGTATGGTGAGCTCCTCTGTCCTGGCCGAGGCGAGCGGCGGTGGGCCAAGGCCTGGGGGCACCCTGCTCCGTGATCTCACCAATATCCCCATCGCCTGCCTGTCCCTGACGGCCGACGTTGCGGATGCCTATTTCCAGTGGGGTGGCTTGTCCGTTTCGCTGGCGCGGCAGGCGCTCGGCCTGAAACCCTGAGGCAACGCCCGCGGTTACAGCGTGGAGCCGCCGATGGGTTCCCGTGCGTAGAGCTGCTTTTTCTCGTTGATCATGGTCTCGAAGCTGGTGGCGCCCTGTTGCCTGGCCATGGCCAGGGCCTGATCCAGGGTCTCCATCACGGCAGGCTGGTCATGGCCCATGGCTCTGGCGATCACGTCCGCTTTGCGGACATGGACCAGGGGCATGAAGTAGGCCTCCCCTGAGCGTCCAACCGCTTCCACCGCCGCCTGAATGGTGGAGAAGGCCTCGGCCGTCGAGCCCGCCAGGGAGTGGAGGGTGGCGATTTCGGCCAGTCGATAGCCCTCGAGGGTCTTCACCCCCAGGCGCTGCTGTTCTCGCATGCCCTCCATGGCGATCGACAGGGCCTCTCCCCCCGGCTCGGCCTGTCCGGCCTGGGCCAGGGCGACCCCTTTGTAGACCTTGGCAATGGCACGCCAGGTCAGGTAGCCATAGGCATCAGAGATCTTCAGAATGCTGTCGCTGAGGGCGATGGCCTCCAGGTAGCGTTCCTGCAGCACATGAACCAGCAATTCATGGCTCATCGTGTAGACCGTTTCGTAGTTCCTTCCCAGCCGCATGGCATGGCGCCTTGCCTGTTCGAGGGTGGCGGCTACCCCATCCGGAGTCCCGCAGGCCTGCTCCACCATCGCAAGGGCGGTGAGGGAGCCGGTCATCGGATCATGGGTCGACGGAAAGCCGAGCTCCCAGCCTTCGTGCCGGTGGTAGAGATCAATGCTTTCGCTCAGATGTTGGCGCGCCAGGGCCATGGATCCCTTGACGTAGTTCACGTAACCAATGGAGAAATGGGCTTCAATCCCATGAATGGGATCCCGGCCTTGTTCCCATAGCTGGATGCATTGGCCTGCCGCGCGCTCGGCGCTATCCAGATCGCAGGAGACGATGCAGAAGTTGCAGATTCCCCGCAGGATCGCAAAGGACGACTGACTGTCCTCAAGACGCTCCGCCAGCGTCCGGGACTCCTCCAGAATCTGGCCCACTTCGGGTGCCGAGTAGCTGCGGGAACCGGCCAGGCTCATGGCCAGGCCCAGCAGCAGCATCAGCTCCAGGGAGGCGGGCAGACCCTCCTGATGACAGGAGTCGTGGCGAAGCAGATCCAGGGCCGTCTGGAAATGCTGCACGGCTTCTTCATGGGAGGCCATGTCGGCGGATCGTCGGCCCGCACTGATCCAGTGGGGGATCGCCTGCTCGAAGGACCCCGCGCGGGTGAAGTGATGGGCCAGCAGCTGGGGTTCGGCGTCAACGAGCTCATGAAACTGACCCGAGAGTGTCTCGGCGATCTGTTCGTGCAGGGTCTGTCGTTCCCGCTTCAGCATGGTTTCGTAGGCCACATCACGAATCAGCGCATGTTTGAATTCATAGGCCTCACCGGCGGTCTGATCAGAGAACTGCAGCAGCCCGGAAACCAGCAGATCATCCATCTGTTCGCGCAGCACCGCCTCCGGCTCGCTGGACACGGCTTCCAGCAGTTCGTAGGTGAAGCTTCTGCCGATGGCCGCCGCGATACTGGCCAGCCTTCGGGCCGGGCCGAGGCGATCGAGGCGGGCGGCCAGGGAGTCCTGCAGGGTTTCCGGGATGGGGTCGGCGCCATCACCACCGCTGGAGCCGTTGGCACGAAGCTGCTCGAGCATGGATTTCGTCGTTTCTTCCACGTAGAGCGGAATCCCATCGCAGCGTTCGACGATGCGCCTGGTCAGTTGGGGAGAGAGCGCTTCATCGGCGTTCAGACAGGAGCAGATCAATTCGGAGGCCGTGCGGTCCAGTCGCTTGAGGTTGAGATGGGCGCAGTTGTCGCCCGATGGCCAGGGTGCCTTGAATTCAGGCCTCGCCGTGGCCAGAACCATCAGGGGCTGGTGGCGGGCTGAGCTGATCAGACGATCGAGCAGTTCGAGGGTTGTCGGATCGATCCAGTGCAGATCTTCCACGACGATCAGGCTCGGCTGACCATCGCTCCAGGCCTCGACCATCGCCAGCAGGGTGTCCAGGCGAATCTGTCTTTTCTTCTCGGGGGTCAGTCCGTCCAGCGCTGATCGATCACCGCTGCGCAGGCCGATCAGATCGGCCAGAACCTCCAGGCTGCTGGCTTCCGTGGCGCCATAGCGCTCCATCATCCGGGCCAGCTTCTCGTGGCGGCTGCCATCGGCTTCGCCCTTCTCGAAACCGGCGGCTTTGTTGATCTGTTCGGCGATGGGATGCAGGGTGCTTTCCCTTGTGTTCGGGCCGCAGTACCAGCTCATCTGGCGATGGCCCTGATCCAGCAGGGATCGCTTGAGTTCACCGACCAGATGCGACTTGCCGATCCCGGCTTCGCCCTGGAGCAGCAACAGCTGGCCTTGCCCTTCCGAGGCGGCTTGCCATGTCTTCCGCAGCAGCTCCATCTCCTGCTGGCGGCCGATCAGCGGCAGATCGCTGCTTTTCCAGCGGGCCTGGGAACGGCAGGACACGTCGGTTTCTTCCATCACCGCGTAGATCTGCATGGCTTGATTGAAGCCTTTCAGTTCCTTTTCCCCAAGGCTCTGGTGATGGAACAACTCCCGCGTGATCCGATGGGTGCTCTCCGACACCAGGATCTGATCGGGCCCCGCTTCCGACTGGAGCCTGGCGGCCAGATTCGGGGTTTTGCCCATCATCAGCCCGGCCTTGTGTGGCGTCTCGATGTCCCGGATGCTGGTGGCCACCACAGATCCCGTGGCAATGCCGATGCGGCAGCGCAGGGGGGTGCAGGTGGGTGACGGGAGGCGCCGAATCGATTCCCGCAGCCGCAGGCCGGCTCGGACGGCATTGGGCGCAGCTTCTTCCGAGGCTTCGGGATAGCCGAAGTACGCCAGAATGCCATCACCCAGATACTGGGCCATGTAACCATGAAGTGAGGACACAATGTCATCACAAATGGCATAGTAGGACTCGACCAGCTCCATGAGCTCTTCGGGGTCAAGTTGCTCGGACAGGGTCGTTGAGTTCACCAGGTCACAGAACAGGACAGTGACCTGACGTCGTTCCGGTGGACGCTTGACTGGTTTCACCCTTGTGCCCATCGCTGAATCATCGCCGTGCTCGGGCCTGCGGCCAACGGCGAAACGTGCCCATTGGTGCGGGGGATCCTAGCCGTCATGAATTCTTTCCGGGGACGTTCTGTCTCCTTCGGGCCACCCTGAATCGCGCGGCACCATGGGGCCGTCAGGGTTCGAGCAGCCCCCTACGCTGCAGCGGTTCCAGATTCGCCAGTCGCAGCCCCTCGGGCGTCTCGACGATGGTTCCCCGGGAGCGGAGCTGGGTGAGGATCCGGGAGGTGGTGCCCCGGGCCAGGCCGGCGATGACGGCGATCTCCGTCTGCTTCAGGTCGGGAATCGGCGCGAGCGGATCGTTGCCGTAGCCGCTGCAGAAGGCCAGCTCCAGCAGGGTGCCCAGCACACGGGTGGAGGCATCCTCGCCCCGCAGGCTGAAGCGTCGTCCCAGTCTGAGCAGCCGTCGGGCCTGCAGCCGGGCCATCTCGAGGGCGAATTCCGTTGAGCGATCCAACTCGTCCTGGACCGTTTTCCAGCGCAGTTTCACCACCTCAAGCGGGGTGAGAGCCACCACGTCGGCGGATCGCCGACTGTTCCCGAGCAGCATCGCCAGCTCTCCGAACATTTCTCCGGCGCCCATCAGCGCGATCACCACCTCTTCCCCCTGCAGGGTGAGGCGTCGGACCTTCACCACCCCGGCCCGGATCAGAAACAATCCGTCGTTCCAGTCACCTTCGAACACCAGCTGATGCTGCGCCGGCACCTGCAGCGTCCTGTGCTCGCAGAGAAGGCTCTCCAGCTGCTGGTTCTCCAGGCCCTCGAAGAGTGGGAAAGACCTCAACTCGTCGGCCGCGAAGCCTTCCATCACCCTCCGACGGCGACGCCACCATCCCATGGTTTCCCTGGCTTGTCATCCAGGTGACAGCCGGGTGGCACCGATCTTCCGCCTGGGGGCGACGGCGATCAACACACGCGGAACGCGATCCCCGGACAGTGGCCCCATTGGATTGGTCCGCCTGTCATGACGTCCCTCGTCCTCCCTGCCCGGCGTCGGTGGCCCTCGCCGGCTGGACTGCGGGGGTGGATCGGGTGCAGCTGGCCGGAGCTGATCGCCCTGGTGGTCGCCGTAGCGCCTGGCCATGGCATCACGTTGCCGCTGCTGCTGTCTTCCCTGATCCGGCTCAGCTGGTGCTCCGCGGAGCTGCTCCATGGGGCCGGCCATGGGCTGCTGCGGGCCATGGTCGACAGGGCTGGCGACGCCCTGGGCGTGGCCAGCCTGCTGGAGCATCGCTCCCCTGGCGAGGTCCTCCGCACCCTGGCGCCCCTGGGGCCGATCGGTCTGGCCGACGGCAGGGTGCGATCACTGCCATGGGTGGCGGTCGGAGACACGACGCCCTGGCGGGTGCGACTGAAGGCGGGCGGTGGTCTGCTGTTCAACCTGCTGGCCCTCGCCCTGGCCTGGGGCGGCCTGGAGTCCCTTCCCCCCGACGGCTCCGTTCTGGTGCGTGCCCTGGTGGTCAGCGTGGCGGCGGCCAATGGCGCGCTGCTGCTGGCTTCACGGACCGACTGGGAGGCGATCGGGACAGGCCGGGCCGTCCGCTTCCACTGCGGCAATTTCGGCTTTGTCAGTGGTGCCGATCCGTTGCTGCGGGGCGAGCTGTTGTCGCCCCCTGCGATCGACCGCTTCCGGACCATGGGCCTGGAAATGGAAACCCGGGGCGCCTCTGCGGGAGCTGGCCTGGTGCTGGTGCGGGATCGAAGCGGCCGGATCGGCTTCGTCGGGCACGGGACGATCAGCGGCAAGCGCGGCCACCTCACCCGGTCGCTGGAGCGCGGCTTCCGCCGTGCCGGACACCGGGTCGTACGGACAGGTCGCCGAACGCTGCCTTCCGGCCTGATCGCGGCCTGGCATTACGGCTCCGGTTCCAGCCGTGCCTCCGGGAATCTGGCCTCCCACTGGCACCAGTGGTGCCCGCCCGAGCGGCGCCGTCTCTGGACCAGGACCCAGGGACGCTGGCTGAGTGACTGGCAGACGGTGCAGCACCGCATCGCCCACGACGGCGACTTCGAAGGATTCAGCCTGTTCGGCACCGAGGCGACCGTCAGCGAGCTGGGAGCCTGGCTGGGCGCCGCCCTCCGCAGCGGCCGTCCGTCGACCGGCGCCTCGCCGTCGATGGCCGGACTGATGGATCTGCTGATCTGCAAGGGCGACTGGTTCGCCTCCGTGCGGCTGGCGTCCCTGCGACTTCTGGCGGAGCCCGCCACCGCCCCTGCCACCGAGGCGTTCGCGTCCTGGGCCAGGGGCTTTGAGGCCGCCTTCCAGAATCAGATCGCCTCCCGTCCTGACGCTTGTCTCGACCAGCCCGAGGTGCTCGAGGAGCTGACCCTGCGGATCCAGCAGCGGCTGGAGGCCGATGCCCGGCTGCGGCGTTACAGCTCCTCCCGGACGCAACGCTGGATCCGCGCGACGATCGGCGCCTTTCTCCATAACGACCCCTTCGCCGCGGCCCGCCAGTTCACGGCCTGTGCCCGGGGCCGCTTCGGCCTGGTCGTGATCTCCTCGACCTGGACGGACCGGCTCGTGCTCTGCAGCCAGGGGCAGCCGATCAGCATCGGCTTCGATGGCCCCGGCGACGTGGCGCTCTACGCCTCCGATCCGGCTGCGGTCGATGCGGTCCTGGGGGGGCGACCCGGCTGCCACCGCATCGATCTGGATCCGATCGCCGGCGAGATCGCCGTTCTTTCCTCCACGGACCTCACCATCCACTCGCTGTCGCAGGAGCGTGAGCTGACCCTTGAGGAGATCCGTCGCCGTCGCCGACGCTCCAGCGAAGGCCCAGGATCCACGGGGCCCGCCTCCAGGCTCGGCCGCCACGGTTTCGATCCGGTCGGTGCGGATCTGGCGGCCATCCCCGGCTTGCTGTCCCGGATCCAGGACGACTGGATCCATCCCCTCTCGGCCAACCGCGCCAGCGCCCAGGCCATGGCCCGGTGTCTCATCGCCAAGGCGACGCGCGTGTCCGAAAAGCAGGCGTTGCTCTCCGGCGAGGGGCTGGATCCGGCCCTGGCCCGATCCAGCCCTGTGGATCTGCTGGTCACGGGCATCGAGAACAACCTCTGGCTGGGTGCGCATTTCGCACGGGACCTGGAAGGGCTCATGCCCATGCTCAACGTGAGGTCGCTTTCCGCCGGATCCTTCCTCCAGCATCTGCACCACGACGCCGCGTCCCTGAATCTCTCGCGCCAGTCGATCGTGCTGGTGCTCAGCGATTCCGGCCAGACGATCCCCTGCCGGCAGGTGCTGGACGCCTGCGATCAGCTGGTCCGCGAGGCTGTGATCCAGGAGGTCTTCCTGGTCATCGGCGACCCGGCCAGCCTTCCGGGGTCGCCGTCGCTGGTCCCCCAGGGCCCTGACAGCCCCGAGGACCCCGACCAGCCCTTCCGCCACCGGCTGTTCACCACGGCCGCGGGACGCCGCACCTCCGAGGCCGCCACCGCCACGGTGGCCGCCATGCACCAGACCCTCACCGAGCTGCTGTTCTGCCTCTGCCGCCAGGTTCAGCAGGCCTTTCCAGGCCGGAGCCCCCTGGGACTGCGGCTGCGCCCCGAGGCGTTGCTGGCCCTGGAGACCATGGAGGACCAGCTTCTGGTCAACGATGTCCGCGCGATCATCGGTGCCGACGAAGCCGGGCAGCCCCAGCCCAGCGCCGTCTCCCGCCGGCTGGTGCAGGAGGGACGGCAATGGGCGTGGCATGTTCTGGAGACCCCGACCGCCTGGCTGATCCACGCGCTCTACGTGCTTGGCAGCCTGGGATGGGGGATGCCGCTGTTTCGGAGCCTCACCCTGGCCCTGCTGCCGCTGGCCGGCCTAGCCGAAGGGGAGGGGATCGGTGGCCTGCTGTTGGCCCTGAGCCTGCCCGCCGATCTGGCCCTTTACGTCCTGGGTCCCTGGTGCTGGACCCTGGGGCTGAGGTTCCTTCAGGGGCGCCAGCCCATGGCCCGTACAGGCCGGCGGACCCTGGTGATCGGCGAGGCCGAGGGGCTGCACCAGTTGCTCAGCACCTACGTCAGCAAGCTCTTCGCCCTGAGCTATGGCCTCACGGCCCTCGATGTCCATGGCGCTGAACCCCCCGATGCCCTGCTGCACGGCTATGCCCATCGGCTGGTGCGGGGCACCCTGCTGTTCCTGGGTATCCCGGACGGCCGCTGCAGCCAGCGACAGCGTGCCCACGCCGATGCGGTGATCCTGGCGGCACGACAGGCCGATGGCCTCCGCCATCTGGGTGCCGGCCCCGACATCGTTGCCCTGAGTTCCGATCCCTGCATCGTCGCCGCGCCCTTTCCAGCGCCCCTGGTGATCCCCAGTCCGATCCATGGGGGCTGCGGCAACGGCATCCGACTCCCCAGCGACGATGGGATCGAAGCGATCCGGGAATCCCGCTTCGGGTCCCTGCGGCGGTTGCTCGCCGCCTATGTGTTCTTCCATGCGATGGCCCACCGGGTGGCCACGGTCCCGGGGCTGGGTTTCGACTGGTGGAGATCCCAGAGTCATCCAAGGCTGATGGCGGTCGCGCCACCGATCAGCCCGCGGGTCGCCGCGCCGCCCACTCCGCCGGTCGTCGCGCCGATCAGCTACCCGGCCGGGCACCCCCGCGCCGAACCGGCAGCGATCCAGCTACCCGTGCGCGGCCCGCTGGTCCATCAGGGTCGCCGCTGATGGACCAGCGGTCGGATCAACGGGCCCCGGGGCTGGCCAATCTTCCTGTCACCGTGATGACATCCAGCGGCCATCTACAGGACGGGAAAGCATGATCACAGACCCAACCCATTGCGAGCTTCCTCTGCACAATCAGTGGGCCCTTCGCGGACAGGACAATGACGGCAGGTGGCATCAGAACACGTTTCTGGATTGATACATGCCTCGAGTGTGTTCGCAGAGATCACACGAATTCCCTGTCCTCCGGTGACCAGAGGGGCCCCTTCCTGACGGCGCGGGCGCTCGGGATGGCCCTGGCGGCCCTGCATGACGTCAGGTCCGTCGTCGCCGGCTCCGCCACGAAGCTGCTCAGTCTTCCCATCCCCGCCGGCCTGCTCCCCCTCCCCAGCCCGAAGCAGAGGGATCTGGCCGCCGCGGCCGCCTGTCACCAGGTGCTCCGGCTTCGCTACCCCAACCTGGCCTCCCTGCTGGAGCCGGCCTGGCTCCACTGGCTCGATTACTTCGACATGGGTCCTGCGGGCACCCCGGAGGAGATGGCCGGCAGGGCCTACGGCACGGCCGTCCATCAGTTCGGCAGGGACGACATGACCAATGCGCGCGCCGCGTACACGCCCGACGGCACGCCCTACAACCACAAGGCGCCACCCACCCAGCCGACCCAGGGATTTCTCGGGGGCGTCTGGGGCAACGCCACGCCACTGGCCACGACCCGGGTGATGAATTTCCCGCCGCCCCCCGGTCGCCTCGACGCCGACACCGTCACCGCCTCCCAGCACTATCGCGATGACTTCGGCAGAGTCGCCGCCAAGGGTGAGATCAACCGCGCCCCCGGCGATCCGGCCTTCCGGACCCTCGCCGAAGAGGTCATCGGCATCGCCTGGGGTTACGACGGCCCCCAGGAGCTCGGCACCCCACCCCGCCTGTATCTGCAGGTGGTGCTGACCGTTCTCGATTCCATCGAGGAGCGCAATCCCGGCCAGCTCGAGGAGCTGGATGAACTGGCCGTCATCGCTGGCGCGGCCGTGGCCATGGCCGATGCGGGCATCGATGCCTGGCACTACAAGTACGCCTCGACCCACATGATGTGGCGTCCGGCGGTGGGGATCCGCGAGGCCGTCGTGGGGAATGGGGTCGCCGACCCCGACTGGCTGCCCCTGGGGCGTCCGGACACCAACGGCGCCGGCACGGGGCTGACGCCCGATTTTCCCGCCTACCCCTCCGGCCATGCCACCTTCGGTGCGGCCGCCTTCCAGCTGCTGCGCCTGTTCCTCGTGGAGAGGGGCGTCAGCAGCTTCGATCCCGGCGGCAGCGGCCTGGATGATGTGCGCTTCGAATTCGTCTCCGATGAGTTCGATGGTCGCAACAGGGATCCCCGCACGCTGCGGCCGCGGGAACTTCTCACCCTGAGTTACGACAGCCTCTGGGAAGCGATGGTGGATAACTCGGTGAGCCGGGTCTACCTGGGTGTGCACTGGCAATTCGATGGCATCACCACCCGCCGCCCCGGTACCAGCGAAGACATTTTCGGTATTCCGCCCACTCCCAGGGAGCTGGGCCACACCGGTGGCGTCTGGCTTGGCGCCCAGATTGCCAACCAGCTGGCGCTGAAACTGGACATCTCGACGGCCACGATTGCAGCTTCAGGGATTCTCTGAGCTTTCCCGCGGCCTCGACGCCCGCGTTGATGCCCCCGGTGGCGTTCCGCTACCGGGGATTTTTCTATCAACCACGGCCACCACACCGCATCGTCCTGGCGGTCAGTCTTTCGGCATTCTGGCCAGGTAATCCTCCTGAAGAATGTACATGCGTTTGACATCGCGATACTGGCCTTCGATGAAGAACTCGCCCACCAGATGGCCTTCTTCGGCGAAGCCGCACTGCTGATAGAGGTGCAGGGCTTTGGCGTTGTCAACGGCGACGGACAGGTAGATCTTGTGCAGGTTCAGGATGGTGAAGGAGTAGTCGAGGGCTTTGTGGATGCAGAAGCGTGCGAATCCTTTGCCCTGGTGGGCAGGGGCCACGATGATCTGGAACTCAGCCCGGCGATGGATGTAGTCGATCTCGATCAGTTCCACCAGGCCGACCAGTTCCTTGTCCTTGTTCTCGACGACAAAGCGACGTTCGGCATTGTCGTGGATATGGCGGCTGTACAGCTCCTCCAGTTCGTCGAAGGACTCATAGGGTTCCTCGAACCAATAGGCCATCACGCTCCTGTTGTTCACCTGGTCGTGAATGAATCGCAGGTCGCCCCGCTCCAGGGCCCGCAGGGCCAGTTCTGGACTCGCCACCGAACACGCTGATCAGCCATGGCCAGGCTAAGGCTGCCCGCTGACTCAGGCCGCCTGCTCACCGGCCGTGATGCCTGGCCTTCCCGTGGTCCAGGCCCGATCGGAGCAGGGGCCGAAGCTGTCGATCAGGTCCTGCCAGCTGGCCTCATCCAGCAGGAAGTCCCTGCGGATCCTGCTGAGGTTGCCGCGGACGTGGGGGTCCGCCAGGAGCTGCTGGAGATCGTCCAATCGCGTCAAACGCAGCAGTTCGTGCACGGCCTCCCGGGCGGCGTCCTGGCGCAGGCTGCGAATTTCCCTCTGCTGGCCGGTGAGTTCCAGAATCCGCCGATCCTGCAGGGCCAGATCCTGGATCGCGGCCCAGTGGTCGTCGTCATCCAGCTTCAGGGACTGGCGCGGCTCCTCCAGTTGCACCAGGGCGGTGGCCTGCTCCAACCGCCCCGAAGCCAACAGCTCCGCCATCACCCCCTTGTAGAGGCTTCGCTTGGTCTGACTGATCTGGGCCGGCAGCACCTTGACCAGGGTGAACACTTCGGCGGCGCCCAGCTCATCGATCGAGCGGCCGTCCAGATAGGGCGAGAGGTCGGGAATCAGCTGCTCCAGCTGCCTGCGCAGGCTGGCACTGGTGCTTTCCCGCAGATAGGTGGCCCGTTCGCGATACCAGCCTCGGTGCACCCACATGCCGCTCACGATCAGGGCGACGGAGCGGATCCCCTGCCCCCCCGCCGGCCCCAACAGACCGATGCTGGGATCGGCAAACCAGAAGAAGATGTTCACGGCCAGGAACGAGGCCAGCAGCCGGGTGCGATGGATGGCGATCTCCTGGGCCCGCTCCCCGAAGTGCGGAGTCAGTTGCCGCTGCTGCAGCTGCTGCAACCACCCCTGCAGGGCCACCGAGCTCCAGGCCGCGAGCACCAGCAGGGCCGGAATCGCCACGAGGCGGGGCACGGCGGGGATCCAGGGGCCCGCCACCAGGGGGCTCCAGGCGTATTCGGTCACCTCGTTGTCGTAGGCCCACATGCCGCTGCGCAGGTAGTCGAGCCCGCCACGGGATTCCAGCTTGATGATCAGGAAGAAGGCGAGCACCAGGCCGGGATAGGAGCCCCAGGCCCAGTTCAGGCCCCGTTTGCCCTTCAGAGACGACCAGTAGCTGCGCTCCGAGTCGATGTCGATGCAGGGGGTCTGGCAGGCCACGCAGGTGCTCTGGACCTTGCCGGAGTCGGTCAGCGTGCGGCACATCGACTGGGTCACCCGGGAGGTGGTCTGGAGATGGGCCGGACTGCCGAAGAAGCTGCGTGGGCCGGTGATGATCGTCTGGACAGGGCCCATGGGGCAGACGTACTGGCACCAGGCCTTGCCCCCATAGGCCCAGCCCACCACCAGGGCGGCGGCCGCGGTGAACAGGAGCAGGAGACCCAGCCCGAGGGTGTTGCTGTTGACCAGCAGCAGGCGCAGGCTCAGCCCGGCGATGAACAGGCTCCACTGCAGTTCAACGTGATGGCGGCCCAGCCAGGACCCCGGCTCCACCTTCGCCACCTCGCGCCGCCCTCCCCGTCCGCTCACGGTGCGTTGCAGCCCCAGAATCCGGAACAGCT
Organism: Synechococcus sp. UW140; assembly: GCA_943369455.1. Classification (GTDB taxonomy): domain Bacteria; phylum Cyanobacteriota; class Cyanobacteriia; order PCC-6307; family Cyanobiaceae; genus Cyanobium. The sequence goes on along the minus strand of CALRND020000008.1, from coordinate 18,065 downwards.
GGGACACCAGGGCGAGGGGACAGATCCGGCGCCAGAGTTCATGGCTGAACACCACCAGAAGCAACAGGCAGCCAGGCACAACCATGCCCCAGAAAATCTGATTGCCTTCGAGGGAATGACAATCAGGACTGCCGCCACAGCGATTCACGTCAAATGGATAAAGATCGATGCCGGCAAGCAAGCTGCAGATCAGAAAGATCCAGCCGGACAACAGCAGCCAACGGATGATCTGTGCCTGTCGCTCAGGCCATGAACGGAAGATCTGCATGGCATGGAGAGAATCGCTGGCAACTTATTCAGATGCCCTCCAACCGGTTCCCCGGTTGTGCCAATTGGCTGTCGATCGGTTTCCAGACTGTCCTGGCTGGCCGGGGAGATCTCGCAGATCTGCGCTCCGCACTCGAACAACCAGGCCGCAGTCCTGATCCGGTCGTATCCGGTCATCAGAAACTGGCAGCATCCCGTTGCCGGCCGTGGCGTTGGCTTCGGCTGGGTGCACTGCGTGGATGTCGCCTCTGGCAGGTCCTGCTCCAGGCGGAAGCTGGAGGCGCCTCGGTCCCGGTCCAGCGGAGCTGTCCTGCGTCTGCTTGGGACGCATCCAGTCACATCGGGCCGAAACGGATGGTCCGGCCAGGCTGCCGATGGTCCAGGCCAGCTGCCCATCTAGCTTGGGCTCCCCTCCAGGAAGGCTGCCGCCACGCCATGGCCCTTGATCGTTTCGATGCCCAGGCGCCTGTCACGGCATCGAGTGGGGGAAGCGCGCCGAGGGCCCGTCCGGAAGTGGAAGCGCTGGTGGCCTACAGCGCTCCCCTCGAGGGAAGGCGCAACCTGTTGCGTCTCGACTTCAACGAAAACACCGTGGGGCCCAGCCCCCGGGTGGTGGAAGCGATCCGCGCCATTCCCGCCGATCACTACGCCATCTACCCCGAGTACGACGGTCTGCGGGAGGCGGTGGTGGCCTCGCTCGGCGGCACCGGCCTGAGCCCCGGCCACATCGGTCTGTTCAACGGCGTCGATGACGCGCTCCACGCCATCTTTCACGCCTTCGCCGCCCCGGGCGACCGTCTGCTCACCACCAGCCCCACCTTCGGCTACTACACCCCCTGTGCTCGCATGCAGGGGATGACGATCGAGGCGATCCCCTACCGGATGCCCGGTTTCGCCTTCCCCTTCGAGGAGATCCGCGCCGCCCTCACCGGCGGTTCCCCGACCCGGATCCTGCTGCTCTGCAACCCCAACAACCCCACCGGCACCCGATTGGCGCCGGAGCGGATCCTCGAACTGGCGGCGGCGGCGCCCGCCACCCTGGTGGTGGTCGATGAGCTCTACGAGGCCTTCACCGGCGACAGCGTGCTGCCGCTGCTGCAGGAGCGATGGCAGGGGAGCCCGTCGCCGGCCGCCACCGGTGGGGATGGGGCGTTCGCCACCGTTCCCAATCTGCTGGTGCTGCGTTCCCTGGCCAAGACCGCCGGCCTGGCGGGCCTGCGCATCGGCTTCGCCATCGGTGCCCCCGCCCTGGTGGAGCGGGTGAGCCGGGTCTGCGGCCCCTACGACGTCAACAGCTTTGCCGTCACCTCCGCCCATGCCGCCCTGGCTGACCAGGCCTACGTGGATGGCTACGTGGCCGAGGTGCTGCGGGCCCGTGAGTGGTTGCTGGAACGGTTGCGGGCGGCCGGTGTACGCCACCATGCCGCCGGGGGCAACTACCTGCTGCTCTGGCCGCAGGGTCCCGCGGCGGAGGTGGAGGCACGGCTGAAGCAGGCCGGCATCCTGGTGCGTTCCATGGCGGGCAAACCCCTGATCGATGGCGCGCTGCGGGTGAGCATCGGCACCACGTCGCAGATGGAGTGCTTCTGGCAGGCCTATCGGGCCATCGAGCCGCTCAGCTGAACCTGGCGGCCGGCATGGCCGTGGGCCGGCCTCAGCGCAACACCTCCACCACCACCCCATCCCCCAGGGGCGGCACCACCGAGATGGTCGGACCGCCGCGGCGCACCGTGGCCCCCACCATCGCCTTCAGGAACGGCTCCACCGACCCCTGGTCGCAGCCGGCCGGGGCCTTGCCGCTGTTGTATTGCACCGGAATCACCCGGCGGGCCTGCAGCTCCCGTGCCACCTCGGCCGCCTCCTGGCCGGTGTAGACCTTGCCGCCGCCGCCCACGCCGATGATCAGCACATCCGGGCGCCCCAGCAGCACCCGGTCGGCGGGGCCGAGGCGGCCGGCGGTGCCGCCGAGGTGGGCGATGTCGAGGCCGCCCTGGCGCCAGCGCCAGAGGGTGGCGTTGCCGAACCGGCGGCCGCCCACCCGGTCGTGGGGGATGGCGATGCCCTCGATCTGCAGGCCGGCCAGCCGGTAGGAGCCCGGCTTCACCAGGAACTTGCCGCTGGCCACCGGGGCACCCTCATCCTTGAGCAGGCTGCTGGCCAGGATCACATCGGCGCTGACGCGGGGCTCGGGAAGGCCGGCGGCGCACCCCACGGCCTGGAACGGGTTGACCAGCACCCGGGCGCCGCCCCCCTGAATCATCAGGGCGCTGTGGCCCAGGTGGGTGATCGAGACGCCGCCGCCCTTCTGGGCCACCGCGGGCATCGGCAGGGTGAGCCCGGCCGCCAGGGCCAGACCCGCGCCCAGGCGCAGGGCGGTGGTGGTGGTCCTGCGCAACGCTGTCGCGGATCCTCTCAGCCCTGTGGCGGGCCGGGTGGTGGGGTCAACCATGGAGTCGCGTCTGGCCCCACCGGGCCCGGGATGTGGCGCGAAACTAGCAGTGGGAGGCCTGGCGCAGGAAATTGGCCAGCAGCTGGTGACCGGCCTGGGTGAGCACGCTCTCCGGGTGGAACTGCACGCCCTGGAGGTGCTGGTGCTCCCGGTGCTGCAGGCCCATGATCGTGCCGTCCTCCAGCCAGGCGGTGATCTCCAGGCAGTCGGGCAGGCTCTCCCGCTCGGCGATCAGGCTGTGGTAGCGGGTGGCGGTGAGGGGTTCGGGCAGGCCTTCGAACACGCCGGCGCCCCGGTGGTGCACCGGTGAGGTCTTGCCGTGCATCAGCTCGCGGGCCCGCACCACCCGCCCCCCGAACACCTGGGCCAGGCACTGGTGACCCAGGCACACCCCCAGCACGGGCACGGTGGGCCCCAGGTCCCGCAGCACCTCCAGGCAGACCCCGGCCTGGTCCGGGTCGCCGGGGCCGGGGGAGATGAGGATCGCCGCCGGGTCGAGGGCCCGGATCTGCGCCAGGTCGAGGGCGTCGTTGCGTTCCACCCGCACCTCGGCGGCGAGGGGGTGGTCGGCGGCCAGTTCACCCAGGTACTGCACCAGGTTGAAGGTGAAGCTGTCGTAGTTGTCGAGGACCAGGAGCATGGGGACGGTCTAGGCGCCGAGGCGGATCAGCAGGGGGGGCACGAGCAGCAACAGGGCGATCAGCAGCGACGACAGGGCGGCGACGAGCACGGCGGCGGCGGCGCAGTCCTTGGCGATGCGCGCCAGGGGATGGAACTGGCGGCCGATGGCGAGATCCACCACCGCCTCGGTGGCGGTGTTGAGCAGCTCCAGCACCAGCACCGCCGCCACCGTCAGCACCAGCACGGCCAGGCGGTCGGCGGCCAGCCGCAGCCACAGCCCCAGGCCGAACACCACCGCGCCGGTGACCACATGGATGCGGAAGTTGCGCTGGCTGGCGAAGCCGTAGGCCAGACCCTGGGCGGCGTAGCGGAAGCTCGCCGGCAGGTCGCCCGCCACCTTCCAAGCCCCCACGCGCAGGCGCCTGCCGCGGCGTTGCACGTCGTTGGTCACGTCGCTGGTCACTTGGCGAAGCGCCGGCGGATGTTCCTCGGGAACGAGCATCGGCATCGCACCGCCGTTGGAGGGACAAGCGGCACCCTACCGCCGATGGCCGCTGGGAACAGCCCCTGTCAGGAGGGGGACGCCTCCACCAGGGCCGCCTGCCGGGCCAGCATCGCCTCCAGGCTGTCGTCATCGGGGTGATCCCAGCCCAGCAGGTGCAGCAGGCCGTGGCTGGCCAGGAACAGCAGCTCCTCCCCGAGGCCGTGGCCGGCCGCCTCGGCCTGCCGCCGGGCCGTATCGAGGGAGATGACGATGTCGCCCAGCTCCAGCCACTCCGGCTCCGCCCCCGCGGGGGCCGGCGGCGCTTCCTCCTGGGCGGCGAAGGCCAGCACGTCGGTGGGGCCGCTGTGCTGGCGCCAGGCCTGGTTGAGCTCCGCGATCGTGGCGTCGCCAGTGAGTTCCAACCCCAGGCTGTAGCCCGCGGCGCGCAGGGGGGCCGGCAGCTCCGGCAGCAGCTGGGCCAGCCAGGCGCTGAGGTGGCAGCACCAGAGCGGCTCGGCCAGGGCCGGATCCGCCAGGGGTTCCGGCGGCGTGGCGTCACCGGCGGCCCCGGGCTCCAGGCTGAAGGCCAGGTCGATCTCCGGCGCCGCCACCGGGGTCGTCATCCGGGCAGGCTGGGGCGTCCCAGCCAGGCGATCAGCAGCAGGAAACCGCTCAGGCCCAGGGCGGTGAGGCCGAAGTGCAGCAGGCTCTGGCGGCCCTTGCGCACCATGTTGCGCATGGCGAGCTTCACGAAGCTCGGGTTCTCGCCCTCGCCCTTGGCGGCGGCGGTGGTGGGCTGGGGGCTGGGGCGCTCGGGCATGGGGGGCGCTGGGGTGGGGATCAGGCGGCCGCGTCGGCGGCGATCTCCACACCCTGGCGCAGGAGCGACTGGATGAAGGGATCCAGATCCCCGTCCATCACCCCCTGCACGTCGGTGGTCTCCTGGGCGGTGCGCAGGTCCTTGACCATCTGGTACGGGTGGAACACGTAGTTGCGGATCTGGTTGCCCCAGGCCGCTTCCACGATGTCGCCGCGGATGTCGGCGATCTCGGCGGCCCGCTGCTCCTGGGCGATCACCAGCAGCTTGGCCATCAGCAGGGCCATGGCCTTCTCCTTGTTCTGGAGCTGGGAGCGCTCCTGGGTGCAGCGCACCGCCAGGCCCGTGGGGATGTGCAGGATCCGCACGGCCGTCTCCACCTTGTTGACGTTCTGGCCGCCGGCGCCGCCGGAGCGGGAGGTGGTGACCTCCAGGTCCTTCTCGGGGATGTCGAGCTTGACGTCCTCCTCCAGCTTGGGCATCACCTCCACGCCGGCGAAGCTGGTCTGGCGCTTGTCGTTGGCGTTGAACGGCGAGATCCGGACCAGTCGGTGGGTGCCCTTTTCGTTGCGCAGGTAGCCGTAGGCATAACGGCCGTCGATCTCGATCGTGCAGCTCTTGATGCCCGCCTCCTCCCCCTCGGAGAGCTCGTCCACCGTCACCTTCATGCCGTGGTCCTCGGCCCAGCGGGTGTACATCCGCATCAGCATCAGGGCCCAGTCCTGGGCGTCGGTGCCGCCGGCACCGGCATTGATCGAGATCACCGCCCCCTCCTTGTCGTAGGGGCCGCTGAGCAGGCGCTCCAGCTCCCAGCGGTCGAGGGCGCCCTTGAGGCTCTGCAGACCGCCGTTGGCCTCGCCGAGGAGCTCCTCATCGGGCTCGAGGTCGTACAGCTCCAGGGTGGCGCGGGCGTCGTCAATCGCCGCCTGCCACTGCAGCAGCTGCTCCAGCTGGGCCTTCACCTCATCCAGCTGGCGCATCTGCTTCTGGGCCTGCTGCTGGTCGTCCCAGAAGCCGGGCTGGGAGGCGAGCTGCTCGAGGTCCCGCTGGCGGGCTTTCAGAGCCGGTACGTCAAAGACAGTCCTGGGCATGGCCCAGGCGGTCGGTGAGCTCGGAGAGGTCGCGCTTGAAGTCGGTGAGATCCAGCAAGGGGAAGCGAATCCGGCGATGGCTCGACCCTATCAGCGCCCCGCATCCGGCCGCCCCGGGCGCTGCGGGGACCGGGGCAGCCGGATCAGGGCGTCCGCGAGCAGCAGCAGGCGACTGGCGATCAGCAGCTGGGTGCGGTCGTCCTGGGGCGGCAGCGCCGCGCTCAGCAGGTCCCGGCAGCGGTACAGGTCCGCCACGGCATCAGGGGCGTCCCGTCCCACGATGAGCGCCTCGATCCGGGTCCGGCCGCCGTCCAGCAGCCGTGGGATCAGCCCGGGCGGCACCCAGGCTGCCGGGACCTCCTCCTTGAGCAGCAGGCAGAGATCCCGGGCCGCGCTCATCACCGTGCTGCCGTGCTGCAGCTGCGTCTGGGCCCGGAGCACCGCCTCGTCCGGCTGGCCGTGGATCAGCGTCCGTTCGGCCGCCAGCTGGGGCAGCTGGCGGCGCAGGGCATTGCGGCGCTCCCGCAGGGAGGCGACGTGCTGCTCCGGCTCGGGTACGGCCGGCAGGCGCTCCAGGAAGCGGGCCAGATCGAGCAGCCAGCCGTCACAGGAGGCCTGCCAGGTGCTGGCGGCCCGCTGGCTGTAGATCTGCCGCGACACCACCACCCCCAGCAGCACGCCCAGGATCGTCATCACCGTGCGCCAGAACCCGTAGTGCCACCAGGCGTCGCCGTGGTTCATCAGGCTGCCCGCCACCACATGCCCGCCCACCACGAAGCCGCTGGTCAGACCGGCGGCGAACCCGAACAGCCGCACCAGGGTCAGTCCCACGAACACGCCGAGGGCGCTGGACAGGCCGCCCAGGATCCCCGCGCCGATCACCACGGCGAGCAGTCCCAGCAGGGTGCCGATGATCCGCTCCCGCCCGGCCAGCACGCCGCCGCCGAGGTCGGTCTCGAGAATCGTGAGCACCCCAAGGGCCAGGAACAGCCCCTCCGGCAGGGCCAGATGGTTGCAGGCCGCCACCACCAGCGCCAGGACCGTCCCGTTGCGCACGATCACGGCCGAACGGCCCGGAGCTGTCATGGCGCTGCCGCCGCGCTTCGTAACCGGAGCAGGGCCTCCCGACAGGCGTCGGTGTCGATGGAGCGCAGCACGGCCGGCACCCGGACCATGGCGACGGCGTGGCGCAGCGCCTGCTCCAGCGCCTCATGCCGCTGCTGCATCCGGTCACTCGCCAGGCCGTGGGCCTGGGGGCTGCGCAGCACGGCGGCGCGCACGGCGCAGTGGGCGGCGTAGGCGCTGATCAGTTCCTCCTCCCCGTCATGGGACGTGCCAGCCAGCAGGGCATCGATCCGGCCCAGCAGACCCCGCTCACTGTCCTCCAGGCGCTGCAGCGGTGAGCGGAACCAGAACAGCCGTTCGACGGCCATGCCCAGCAGCAGCCCGAGCAGGTGCCAGCCGGTCCTGTCGACGACGTACCCGCCCCCCATCCGCTCGTGGGCGGGGACCGCCAGGATCAGGACCGTCATGATCACCGCGTTCATCAGCGTGGCCGGGCTCAGCCCCAGCCGGCGTCCCAGCAGCTGGATGAGGATGTAGCCGATCCCGATGGCGAGCCAGTTGTGCAGGGCCTGGGTGAGCAGCACCACCACGGCCCCCCCGAACACGGTGCCCACGATCCGCGCCCAGGCCGCCGCCCGTGATGCTTCCGGTGTGGGCAGCAGGCTGCGGGCGGCGCCGTAGACCACATAGAAGCCGTCGATCGCATTGACGTCCGGTCCGGCCGCCGCGTGGATGCCGGCCGCGAGAAACCCGGCGAACCCCACCTGCAGGGCGTTGCGGATCTGCTGGGGAGAAGGGGGGCGCGGGCGCATCGAGCCGACGGACCGTGCTCCGCCGGGAGATCAGGCCCCAGGATGCCGGGCCTGCGCGGATCGGCCCGGGGACGGCCAGCGGACCTTGTGCCACGGACGGATCTGGTGGGGCATGGACGATCGCCTTAAGCTGCGCCACAAAGCCCTACGAGAGACCGGATGGAGATCCCAGGAGTCCCCCCAGAGCAATCCGGGCAGGACGCCGTGGAGGTGAAGCCGCCGGCGAAGGTGGAGATCTACACCTATCGCTTCTCCCCCGACTGCATCCGGGCCAAGGGTCTGCTGGACCGGCTCGGCGTCACCTACAACGAATTCATCATCGACGACGACGAGATCAACAAGGAGGTGATGATGAAGCGCGCCGGTGGCCGCACCAGCGTCCCCCAGATCTTCATCGACGGCATCGCCATCGGCGGCTATGTCGAGCTCGCCAAGCTCAACACGGCCGGTGAGCTTGCCCCCATCCTGCGTCTGTCCGCGTGAGCCGCGATCAGGACGCCCAGCTGTTCGTGGTCGATCCGATCACGCGCCTGCGGCCGGCCAAGGATTCCAGCGTGGCCCTGATGCAGGCGGCCCAGCGGGCCGGCCTGGCGGTGTGGGTCTGCACCCAGGCCGATCTCTCCAGCGCCGCTGCGGACGACGGCCGTCACCGGCCCCGGGCCTGGGCCCAGCCGGTGCGACTGGCCCCGATGGCCGCCACTGCGGAGGGCTGGACCGTGCCCGATCCCTGGGTCGAGGCCGACGAGCCCCGCGACATGCCCCTGGATCACTTCCGCTGGATCTGGATGCGCAAGGATCCGCCGGTCGACGAGGCCTACCTCTACGCCACCCAGTTGCTGGAGCTGGCCGAGCCCTTCGGGGTGCGGGTGCTGAACCGCCCGGCGGCCCTGCGGTCCTGGAACGAGAAGCTGGGTGCCCTGCGCTTCAGCGATCTGATGGCGCCCTCGCTGGTGAGCGCCCGGGTGGAGCAGCTGGCCGCCTTCGCCGCCGGCCATGAGGAGGTGGTGCTCAAGCCCCTGGCGGGCCGGGCCGGTCAGGGGGTGGTGCGGACCGCGGCGGCGGCACCCGGCCTGCGGTCCCTGCTGGAGCTGGTCACCCTCCAGGAGACGTTGCCCGTGATGGTCCAGGCCTTTCTGCCCGCGGTCACCGCCGGCGACAAGCGGATCCTCCTGGTGGACGGGGAGCCCCTTGGCGCCGTGAACCGGTTGCCGAAGGCGGGGGAGTTCCGCAGCAACCTGGCCCTGGGGGGCGCTCCCGTCGCCGCCGACCTGACCGACGCGGAGCAGCGCATCTGCGCCGAGCTGGCGCCGGTGCTGCGGGCCGAGGGGCTGTTCTTCGTCGGCATCGACGTCATCGATGGCCGGCTCAGCGAGATCAACGTCACCAGCCCCACCGGGGTGCGCGAGGTGGAGTGGCTGGGCCGCCAGCCCCTGGCCGATCAGGTGATTGCTCGGCTGCTGGCCGGCTGAGGGCGGACCGGCTCAGTCGAAGCTGGCGGCCACCGGCAGGTTGAGCTGCTGCTGCAGCACCCCGAGCTTGAGCGCCACCTCCTGCAGCTCCCGCTCGGGATGGGAGCCCCGCACCAGCCCCGCCCCGGCGGTGAGCTCCAGCTGGCGCCCCCGCAGGGTGCCGCTGCGGATGGCCACCCGCAGGTCCGTGTCGCCCTCGGTGTCGATCCAGCCGATCGGGGCGGCGTAGTGCCCCCGCTCGAACGGCTCCAGGCTGCGCAGCCAGGCCATCGCCTCGCGCCGGGGCAGGCCCGCCACCGCCGGGGTGGGGTGGAGGGCCTCCGCCAGGCTGAGCGGGGCCTGACCCCGCAGCGACGCCGTGATCGGCGTGTGCAGATGCACCAGGGAGCCGTGGCGGGCCAGCCGCGGCCGCCGCGGCCGCCGCGGATCGAGGCCCGCCTTCTGCAGCACGGCGGTGATCGTCTCCACCACCAGCTCATGCTCGTGCCGGTCCTTGCGCGACTGCAGCAGGTCGTCGGCCGGCTCCCCCAGGGGCGCGGTGCCGGCGAGGGCATCGCTGCGCAGCTGGCCCTGCCGCAGGGTGAGCAGCCGTTCCGGCGAGGCCCCCACCAGCGCTTCCCGCTCCGATTGCTGCCAGAGGAAGCGGCAGCTGCCGGGCTGGCTGCGGCGCAGGTGTGAGAGCAGGCTGAGGGGATCGAGGGGACCGTCGAGCAACAGGTGCTGGCGCACCGCCAGCACCAGCTTCTGCAGCTCGCCCCGCTCCACCAGCTCCAGGGCCCGGTCGAGGGCGGAGCGGTAGCCCGCGTGCCAGGGGGAGCCATGGGCAATGCCCACCGGGGTGCCCCGGCCCGCCACGGAAGGGCCGCGCCCGGCCATGGCCTCGAGCCGCTGGCGGGTGTCCCAGAGTTCCTCGGCCACGCTGCGGGCCGTGACGTCGCCCCCCAGGCTGCGTTGCAGCCGCAGCCAGCAGTGGCGGCCCTGGCGGCTCAGCTGCCAGGTGGGCAGGACCGCCTGCACCCCCGCCGCCCCGGTGCCGGGGTGCAGCGGACTCTCGAAGAAGGCGAAGGCCAGCAGCACCCGCGGCCGGGCCAGGGCCGGGCAGGGGGCCGGTTCGGTGGCCAGGCGGCTGAGGCTGAGGCTGCTGAAGCGCTGGGCCAGCTCGAAGCGCCGCGGGCCGCTCAGCTCCAGGCTGTTGCACTGGCCGGCGGCGGCGATGCTGAGCCCCGGAGCGCCGTCCCAGAGGAAGCGGAAGTCGCCGCCGCTGCCCAGGTGGGTCAGGGCCACGAGGGGGTCCAGGGGGGCCATCGGCAGGGCCAGGCTGAGCACTCCCTCCTCCTCCAGGCGCCGGCTGGCGGCGGTGGCTGCCGAGAGCAGCGCGGAGAAGGTGGCAGGGGCCTGCACCAAGGGGCCGCGGGACCGGGGCGGAAGGCTGCTCAAATGTATGGGCCTTTCCCCGCCCAACGCCCGCGGCCCCCATGTCTGAGCCACAGGTCGTCGCAAGCCGTTACGCCGCGGGGGGTGGCTCCGCTGCCGATCGCGGCCGCCTCTGGCGCGCCGCCGTCAAGTGGCCCATGTACGCCGTGGCGGTGATGCCGGTGCTGCTGGCGGCGGGCTGGCGGCTGGGCCAGGGGCTTGGCCTGCGGCCCGAGCAGCTGCTGCTGTTCCTGCTGGCGGCCGTGCTGCTGCTGGCCTGGGAGAACCTCGCCAACGACGTCTTTGACGCCGACACGGGCGTGGATACCCACGGCAAGCCCCATTCGGTGGTCAACCTCACCGGCCGCCGGGACCGGGTGTTCTGGCTGGCCAATGGCTGCCTGGTGGTCGGGCTGGCCCTGATGGCCCTGGTGGCCCTGCGCAGCAGCGCCGTGGTGCTGCTGCTGGTGCTGCTCTGCTGCGGCCTGGGCTACCTCTACCAGGGGCCCCCGTTCCGCCTCGGCTACCGGGGCCTGGGGGAACCCCTCTGCTGGCTGGCCTTCGGCCCCTGCGCCACCGCCGCCGCCCTGCTGGCCCTGGCCCCGGCCGGGGAGGGGGCCGCCGGGGTGCCGTGGGGGGGCGCCCTGCTGCTGGGCAGCGGACCGGCGCTGGCCACCACCCTGGTGCTGTTCTGTTCCCATTTCCACCAGGTGGAGGAGGACGCCGCCCATGGCAAGCGCTCGCCGGTGGTGCGGCTCGGCACCCGGCGCGCCGCCGGCCTGGTGCCCTGGTTCGTGGCCGCGGCCCTGGCGCTGCAGTGGGCGCCGGTCCTGCTGGGCTGGTGGCCCCTCACGGCCCTGCTGGGGGCGATCGGCCTGCCGCCGGCCCGGGCCCTGATCCGGCTCCTCGGCGAGGAGCACCACCAGCCGGAGCGCATCGTCGGCAGCAAGTTCCTGGCCCTGCGCTTCCAGGCCTTCAACGGCCTGGGGCTGGCCTGCGGCCTGGCCCTGGGCCCCTGGCTGACGGCGCTGGCGGGCCGGTGAGCGCCACGTCGGCCGTGGGGGAGGGGCCGCAGGGACCCCTGGAACTGCGGGTGAGGCCCTTCGCCTTCCGGCTCCCCAGGCCCCTGCAGACGGCCACGGGCGCGGTGGCGGCGAAACGGGGCTGGCTGCTGCGGCTGCAGTCCCAAGGCGGCGTCGTCGGCTGGGGTGAGGCGGCCCCGCTCGACCCGGGGGAGACAGGCGCGGTGGCCGCCGCCCTGGAGGGCCTGGGCCCCGCCCTGGAGCGGAACGACCTGGAGCGCAGCCTGCCCGCCCTGCCGCCCAGCCTGGCCTTCGCCCTGGGTGGCGCCCTGGCCGAGGTCGACGGGGAGGTGGGGGCGGCCGCCACTGGCTGGCTGGCCGCTCCCCCATCGGCCTGGCTGCTCCCCGCCGGCGAGGCGATGCTCGCGGGCCTGGAGCGGGGGCTCGCCGCCGCTCCCCCGTCGCTAACTCCGCCGCCCACGTTCAAGTGGAAGGTGGCGGCGGCGGCCGATGCCCTGGAGCGGCGCCTGCTGGAGCGGCTGCTGGAGCGCCTGCCGCCCCACGGCCGCCTGCGGCTCGATGCCAACGGGGGCTGGGACCGGGCCACCGCCGCCGCCTGGGCGGAGCGGCTGGGGCAGGAGCCGCGGCTGGAGTGGCTGGAGCAGCCCCTGGCCGCTGACGACCAGGAGGGCCTCGAGGCGCTGGCCCTGGGGATACCGGTGGCCCTGGATGAATCCCTGCGGCAGTGGCCCGAGCTGCGGCAGCGCTGGGCGGGCTGGCAGGTGCGACGTCCGTCCCAGGACGGGGACCCCCGGCCCCTGCTGGCCCAGCTGGGCCGGGGGGTGCCCCGGCTCATGGTCAGCACCGGCTTCGAGACCGGCATCGGCGCCCGCTGGACGGCCCACCTGGCGGCCCTGCAGTGGCGGGGGCCGACGCCGGTGGCCCCCGGCCTGGCCCCCGACTGGACGCCCGCCGGCCCCCTGTTCGATGCGGACCCCGAGCGGGTCTGGGCGGCGGCGGCCTGAGCCGGGGCGGGCGCCCCCGCCCCTTACCAGCCCTACCGTGCCCCCACAGCGCCGCCTGCCCGTGGCGCTCCGCCGAGACCCCGCGTGGCCGATCCCCCCTGGGCGCCCCTGCTGCTCGATGCCGCCCGGGCCGACCCCGAGGCGGTGGCGGCCCGCCTGGAGCGGGCCTGGGGCCGCCAGCGGCTGGTGGCCCTGGCGGGGCCGGGGCAGCAGGGGGAGCTGGCGGCGGCCCTCGGTGGCGCCCCGGAGGAGCTGGCGGACCTGGCCCGGTTCGGGCCAGGCGTGGTGGTGGGCAGCGGCGGCAGCAGCGGCGGGCGCCACTGGTGTCTGCAGCCCCTGGCCCACCTGCAGGCCTCCGCCGACGCCACCGCCGCCTGGCTGGAGGGCCTGGGCCTGGATCCGGCCTCCTGCCTCCATCTCGACCCTTTGCCCCTGCACCACGTCAGCGGCCTGCTGCCGCTGGTGCGGGCCCGCCACTGGGGAGGGGAGCTGCGCTGGCTGGCCCCGTCGCTGCTGCGCCGGCCGGAGCTCCTGCCCGAAGCCTGTCCCCTGCCCCGGGGGCGGCCCGTTCTGCTCTCGCTGGTGCCCACCCAGCTGGCCCGGCTGCTGGCCTGCCCCGAGGCCCTCCCCTGGCTGGCCGGCTGTGCCCTGATCTGGGTCGGGGGGGCCGCCCTGCCGGCCGGCCTGGCCGCCGCCGCCCGCCGCGCCCGCCTGCCCCTGGCCCCCTGCTATGGCGCCACCGAGACCGCCGCCATGGTGTGTGCCCTGCCGCCGCAGCGTTTCCTGGCCGGCGTTCCGGGCTGTGGTGATCCTCTGCTGGATGTGGCCCTGCGCCTCGATGGCGCCACCGGGGCCGTGGAGGTGCGCTGCGGGCGCCTCAGCCCCGGCCGGCTGGTGGCGGGCCGCCTGCAGCCCCTGCCGCTGCAGCCGGACGGCTGGTGGCGCAGCGGTGACGGCGGCCGGATCGGGCCCGAGGGGCTGGAGCTGCTCGGCCGCCTCGATGGGGCCCTGCACAGCGGCGGTGAGACGGTGTTTCCGGAGCGGTTGGAGGAACGGCTGCAGGCCGAGGTGGCCCAGCGGGGATCGGGTCTGGCGGCGGTGCTGCTGCTGGCCCGGCCCGACCCGGAGTGGGGGGAACGGCTGGTGGCCCTGGTGCGGCCACGGAGCGAGGGGGAAGGGGCCGAACTGCTGGGGCTGCTGCAGGCCATCACGGCCGCCTGGGCTCCCGCCGAGCGGCCCCGGAGCTGGCACCTCTGCCCCTCGCTGGCGCCGACCGCCGCAGGCAAATGGCAACGGGGACGTTGGCAGCGGTGGCTGGACTCGCTAGATGTGTAGCGATACCAGGTTGCCCCACATGAAGAGGGGTGAGTGGCCGATCAGGTTTTGATATTCCCCAAGACCTCAGGGCCCATGGGCCCAAACCCAAATGCATGCCTGGGCACCAAATAGATCGGGGATGAGCTCAAGCCCCAATAACTGGTTCAACGCGACGCGATGGCGAATGGCAAAGCGCCAAAGCGACCGCAAGCACTGGCGGTTGCTCAAGTCCCGAGCACCGCCGCGAGTGGCAGAAAGGAATGGTGGAAGCGCAAACCAATACGTATGGGTCCTTCAGAAATCCCATCCTGACATCTAACCGGGTCGGTTTAGTCGGGGATAAAGTGAGTGGGTACGATTCGAGGGTTAGGGATTAAAGTTCCAGGCGTTGACACCGGGCCGAGTATTAAACAGTGTTGCCTTTACTTTGGTCTCTCCTTGGCCATTGCAAGCAGGCTCTGAGCCCTGCCACGTGTATGAGAATGGCTTGGGGTGATGTACGCACATGCTGACTCCATTGAGATCTTGCCATATCAATGCACGACCAGTGGACTCTGCGTACACAAGCACTTGGCTGTTCGATACGGAGTAGTCCGAAGGAAGCGATTGATCTTTGCATTGGTTGGGCGCAAGTTCGTGCCAGCCGCTGGATACCCACATCCCGCTTTGGCTGTCAGTATTCGAGCTCGACTTAGAAGCGTAAGCGGCAAACAAAGTCTGGCCGTTTGTCCTGTTGCACAGTTTGAGAATAGTATTGACGCTCTGATTTGATGCATTATTTTCTAATTGCGGGGCTGCTGCTCTCGGTTCTGGCAGATTGGTCTTGTCAGTACTCGAATCGCCAGGGTCTATGGGTGAATTGGGTGTGCGAGAAAACACTGATGACTCCCCGTCTCGGCTAAGAGTCATTTTGTTGTTGGCAAAAGTGACATCATAAACTCTGGCTTGAGTCATTCCAAAGGCCGTAAACTCAAAGAATATCTTGTTCCCATCAACTACGCTCCATGAGCCACTAAGGCTTATGCCGTCATCAGTCGTGCTAAGCTTGCCATTGCTGAAAAACTCTATATTGTCGGCATTTTTTGCCTTGTCACTTACTTCATACCATTTTCCAATGATCTTGGATTTGGTGGAGCCACAAGCTGTCAAAAACAACAGTAAAGCTATGGAGAACCCAGAATGAAGACCGATAACTGGCTTACGTCTCGGTGGCCGAGGTAGGCTCGTCTGATGATGGCTATTCTTGCCCTGTAGCAATTTGAAGAGTTTTCTTGGGAAGCTCACGAATTGATTAATCGGTGAGGTTAGGAGTCATTTGAAATGCTGACGCCGGGAGGATTTATAAATTGTTTTTATCGCTACATGCTGGGCTCTGAGCCAGATGTGTGTATCCGTGGATACTCGCACCGTGCTGCCGGTCTGGCTTTTCGTTCTCAGTAGGTCGTTCAGTGACAAGGGGGTGTGAGGCCGCTATGGGTCGTGGTGCGACCCACCAACCCCGACATCACGCACCCACACATAGCCACCCCAATTCACGCCTGAGCAAACGGGACCGGCACCGGCTTGTGATCCAGCATCTTGAGCAAGGCCGCACCCTTGAAGAGCTCGCGCTAGAGAACTGCGTCATCCTCCGCTTCGCCCATCGCTGGCTGTCTCGCTACCGCCTAAGCGGTGCAGCATTCCTCGCGGAAAGTCCCAGCATGCGCCTCACCCAGCGGCCGACGCTCGATCCGTAGCAGCTGCAGCAGGCCATAGATCTCCACCACAAGCGGCTTCACCTCCGCCACATCGCCTGGCTGTGGTGGGCTCCCTTTTCCATCAGGGCTTGGATCTTCAGCAGGCTCGGCCTCGGGCGAATGCGGAATCTGGAGCCCAAACCACCGGTACAGCGGTAGCGGTACGAGTGGGAGCGGCCGGAACATCTAACCTGCATGGAAGTCATGTGCTTGGCCAGGCTCCGAAAGGCGGGGCACCGAATCACCGGTGATCGCCACCACTGCTGGAGCTGCGAGTCTGCTTTGCCAACAGCTGCGACTGGCGCACGCAGGGGTGCATTGCCAGCTTGGAAAGCACCGAGGTCTCGGCCTCATCCTTTTCCTCAACGCCGATCCCATCGATAAACTTCAGGCCAAGGCGAGTGAAATTGAGAGGGCCTTGCCCATTGTTCAGTGGTTCTTCGTACGTTGCATCTCCAGCACCTGCGTGGTGCCCTAGTAGAAGTGTGCCGAGCGATCCAGGGTGAAGAGGCTTCGACAGTTGCCGGCCGCCAGATTGGTCTTGCCAACTCCGCTGGCAACAAACAGCAGAAGCTTATCTTCCCGATCCTGCCAGCAAGTGACGTGGGCGATCTGAACAATCTGGGCGCGCTCCAGGTCGCTTAGTGCGTCCCAGTCGATCTCGGCCAAGGTCTTGGCAACCGGCAGCTGGGACGCATAAAGCCGCGGCCGCATCCGTACTTGGTGTCGTTGGTGGTGCACCTGCTCGCCTAGAACAGAGAAGTAGCAATCCAGGCTCCAGCCTTCGGCGGTGGCCGGTGCTGCTCCTCCGCCATCCGCTGGATGCGGAGCTGCGCAATTTTTGCCTGTTTTAAATGGGATGGCAGGTTTGTATCTAGTGTCAGCCGGCTTGTGGGCTCCAGACTGGAGTTCGGCATATTCGCTGAGAGTTTATTCTGGAATGGTGCAATGGGGCAAGGCCCCTAAACCCTTGGAGTGTCGCCGAAGTGATTGTGTCGGCTGGTGAGGTTCAGCTCATTGCGGAGGATTGTACGGCGTAAGATGCTGCTCCACACCGATTTGGTCATCCGTGCAGGCGGCGGTTTTTGCGACATTGACCATCATCATGGTCACCTCATCCGGCGGCAGAGGCGCACTTAACTGACATCACCGCTATCTCCTGCTTCTTCAGGGAGGAGGTCGGCCTGCAGCTTGGCAGCCAGTGGGGCGCGTGGCTTGTGTCGCAGGCTCTCAATCAAATGACGGAAATTAATGCGCCGAAGCGCCTTCTGCCGCCGCGCCTGAAGAAAGTCATGATTGTATTGAGGAGTTCCTCGCTTAGGCAGAACTTGTCAATCAATGCACTGAGGAGAGCCAATGTGCCTTTCGTAGGACTAAGAAAAGATATAATGATGTGGCTGCATGACATCTTAATCATTCGTTTAAGGATGGCTCATTGATTTAGTCATAATAGACTTTTGTTTTTGGCTGTGTGACTTCGCACCAGGCTTTATCCATCAGTGTCGTATTTTGTGCTCCCCTAACAAACTTAGAGCCCTTAAATCTCTTGTAGCATGTCTGTGCCATTAGGTTCTCGATCCATTCAACGGCTGTACGCACCCGCAGCAAGTCGAGACGCTGCCAAGGGCTCATCAGAGTGTTCTTTAACTCTGGGCGTTGATACTGGACGATGCAGTAATGGTCACCATAGTAATTATTTGGATTGGGTTTGTAACTATGCTGAACGGATAGGACTCGACCTTGGTAGTACGGTTTTCGTTGAAACTCACTTTGGCAAAGCTCTTGAAGATTGAGGGGATGTCGGATAGCTTTACCACCCTGAATGGTAAACTTCCCACTATTGCCTACAGTCTTTGGTGTGGGTTTTGAGCTTAGGCTGGGTTTCTCAGTTTTAAAGAAGGCTTCGGGATCTAGCCAGCCATTGCCGAGTGGATCTCCGGCTTGATAGCCCCACGTAAGAAACCATTTAGGGCTTACCCCAAAATGAAGGTGTGTATTTCTTATGTCTCCCGGCCATTCCTTGACATTCGCAATATGTTGACCCTTGCTTACCTTTGTACCCACACCCCCGACCAATGAGTCAATATGCCCGTAGTAGCCATAAAGTACATCATGGCTACCGCAGTCTTTGTGCTTGAGAATCAAAAATCTATTCCAGATGCTAGATCTGTTCGATGCATCAAAATGCACTACACCATCACAGATTGCAAAGACAGGAGCCCCAGGCTTCGCAAAATAGTCAACACCTGTATGAACCATCTTGGGATCTGGTGTGTCACACGCCTTCCCAATTCGGCAGTTTTCAGGAACTTTAGGCAACGATTGAAGGGGAAGGCGGATATCACTTGCCTTCGCCTCGCAAACGAATGTAGCCAATGCAATTGATAGCGCTGCGTGCCACCTGCGCGTCCACTTGCAAGAAAACTGCATGAGTAACTTAACAATCATTGTTTGCTTACAGAAATCCCCCCCCCCCC
>CALRND020000007.1:0-228406 GCA_943369455.1 Synechococcus sp. UW140 | reverse complement strand
ATGGCGGAGAACAGGGAGCCACCGAACACACCCGCCACACCCAGCATGTGGAAGGGGTGCATCAGGATGTTGTGCTCAGCCTGGAACACCAGCATGTAGTTGAAGGTGCCGCTGATGCCGAGGGGCATGCCGTCGGAGAAGGAACCTTGGCCGAAGGGGTAGATCAGGAACACGGCGCTGGCGGCCGCCACGGGGGCGGAGTAGGCGACGCAGATCCAGGGGCGCATGCCGAGGCGGTAGGAGAGTTCCCACTCGCGGCCCATGTAGGCGAAGACGCCGATCAGGAAGTGGAAGACCACCAGCTGGTAGGGGCCACCGTTGTACAGCCACTCGTCGAGGCTGGCGGCTTCCCAGATCGGGTAGAAGTGCAGGCCGATGGCGTTGCTGGAAGGAACAACGGCGCCGGAGATGATGTTGTTGCCGTACATCAGGGAGCCGGCGACAGGCTCACGGATGCCGTCGATGTCGACGGGGGGCGCCGCGATGAAGGCGACGATGAAGCAGATGGTGGCGGCCAGCAGGGTGGGAATCATCAGCACACCGAACCAACCGACGTAGAGACGGTTGTTGGTGGAGGTGACCCACTCACAGAACTGGTTCCACACCGAAGCGCCGGAGCGCTGCTGGAGAGTGGCGGTCATGAGTGCGTGGAAGGGTTGCACCGAGGGCTGGCGCGCAAACGCCCGACTCGGTGGAAGGAGGTAGAGGCGGAATCCCACCTGGACAGCACTGTAACGGTGTGTTGCGGAGTGTGAGGGCCGCCTTCATGAAGAAAAGCTTTGCTTCGGCGGGCCCCCTCCCCTGCTCCCTCCCCCGGTCCCCGCCGCCGCCCGCCGCCCGTCGCCGGTACGGCCGCCGCCCTCCGGCCGCCCAGGCGCGCTTGTTAGCGTCCGGATACCCCATCGAGCCGCGTCCGCCGTGAGCGATCAACGGGTGCTGCTCGTGCGGCTGCCCTGCAATCCGATCTTCCCGATCGGCCCGATCTACCTGGCCGATCACCTGCACAAGTGCTTTCCAGGCCTGCCCCAGCGGATCCTGGATCTGGCCGCGGTGCCCCTGCTCGATGTGCAGCGGGTGCTTCTGGAGGTGGTCGACCAGTTCCGGCCCACCCTGCTGGTGTTCTCCTGGCGGGACATCCAGATCTATGCCCCGGTCGATGGCCGGGGCGGCAATCCGCTGCAGAACTCCTTTGAGGTGTTCTATTCAGCCAACCCCCTCAAGCGCCTGCGGGGGGCGATCGGCGGTCTGCGGCTGATGGGCTCCTATTACGGCGAGCTGTGGCGCAACCTGCGGCTGGTGCGCAGGGGCCTGCGGCGCGCCCGCCGGCACAACCCCGGGGCCCGGGTGGTGATCGGCGGCGGGGCGGTGAGCGTCTTCTACGAGCAGCTGGGCCGCGGCCTGCCCACCGGCTCGGTGGTGTCGGTGGGGGAGGGGGAGGGGCTGCTGGAGAGGCTGATCCGTGGTCAGTCGCTGGCAGGCGAGCGCTGCTACGTGGTGGGCGAGGCGCCCCGTCCGGGCCTGATCCACGAGCAGCCGGCGGGCCTGGAGAAGACCTCCTGCGACTACGCCTACATCGAATCGATCTGGCCCCAGCTGAACTGGTACCTCGACGGCGGTGACTTCTACGTCGGGGTCCAGACCAAGCGCGGCTGCCCCCATAACTGCTGCTACTGCGTCTACACCGTGGTGGAGGGCAAGGCCGTGCGCGTCAACCCGATCGCCGAGGTGGTGCGCGAGATGCGCCAGCTCTACGACCGCGGCGTACGTGGCTTCTGGTTCACCGATGCCCAGTTCATCCCGGCCAGGCGCTACATCGACGACGCCAAGGAGCTGCTGCGTGCCATTCAGGCTGAGGGCCTGAAAGACATCCGCTGGGCCGCCTACATCCGTGCCGACAACCTGGACGCCGAGCTGGCCGAACTGATGGTGGCCACAGGGATGAGTTACTTCGAGATCGGCATCACCTCGGGGTCCCAGGAGCTCGTCCGCAAGATGCGCATGGGCTACAACCTACGCACGGTGCTGGAGAACTGCCGCCTGCTGGCCGCGGCCGGCTTCCGTGAGCATGTCTCCGTCAACTATTCGTTCAATGTGATCGATGAGCGGCCCGAGACCATCCGCCAGACGATCGCCTACCACCGGGCACTGGAGCGCATCTTCGGTGCGGACAAGGTGGAGCCTGCCATCTTCTTCATCGGCCTTCAGCCCCACACCCACCTGGAGCAGTACGCCTTCGACCAGGGGATGCTCAAGCCTGGCTACGACCCGATGAGCCTGATGCCCTGGACGGCCCGCAAGCTGCTGTGGAACCCGGAACCGATGGGTCGGGTGTTCGGCCGGATATGCCTGGAGGCCTTCGAGCGCAACCCGGCCGACTTCGGCCGCACGGTGATGGACCTGCTGGAGAGGGATTACGGCGTGGCTCCCCTGGATCAGGCGCTGCGGGCGCCGGTGGAGGGGCGCCGGGCCCTGGCGACGGCGACGCTCTGAGCTGCGAGCGGCCGTACCCCTGTCACGATTGCAGCAAATGAGCTGTTCGAGAATTTTAAGGTATTTAAGGTAAACTTACGACTCAAGCGGCACGGCCGCGGTCGCAGGCGCCTGCCCTGCAGGCCTCCTCCACCCAAGGCTCCCCCAAGCGCTTCCCCAGCATGGCCACCATCAACGTCACGACCTCCGGAATCCCCACGCTCCGTGAGGCGATCAATGCGGCGGCCGCAGGGGACACCATCCTTCTGGCGGATGGCACCTACGCCTCCGTCCGCTCCCTGGCCAAGCAGACCTCCGTCACACCGCTGGTCCAGGCCTCCGGCTACGCCGTGATCGGCACCTCCGAGGCGGGCACCATCGTCAAGGACACCCGCATCTTCCAGAGAAACGTGGATGGTGCCTTCGGTCCGGGCAGCGTCGAGAACCTCACCCTGGAGTACACCACGGGCGGCCTCTCCGATGGCGGCGCCCTGCTGCGGGCTACATCCGGGGCGTTCCTGGTGCGCGATGTCACCTTCACCGGCAACCACCGGGGCTGGGACGGCAACGGCAACCTCTACATGTCGTTGACCTCGTTTTTGGCCACGTCCCCGATCAC
The DNA here is from genome assembly GCA_943369455.1 of Synechococcus sp. UW140. Classification (GTDB taxonomy): domain Bacteria; phylum Cyanobacteriota; class Cyanobacteriia; order PCC-6307; family Cyanobiaceae; genus Cyanobium. The sequence continues at coordinate 225,318 of CALRND020000007.1, read as the reverse complement.
GGCGGATCTGACCCTGGACGATGTCACGGTCAAGGTGAAGGGGCAGTCCGGATTCAATCCCTTGACCGGGGCGGGCGGCTCCGCCTTCCTGCACAGCTGGAACAACAGCGGCAGCGTTCGCCTCCTCGACAGCCTCTTCGATGAAGCCGGTTTCCTGAGCAGCTTCAACATTCTCAACTTCACGGGTTCCGTTGCCGCCGGTTCGGTTCTGATCTCCGGCAATACCTTCACCCGCTCAGAGAACCAGACCGTGGTGCGCCCCACGGGCAATATCCTTGCCAATGTGGCAGCGACGCTGAGCGGAAATACCTTCGAGAATGGCTCCTATCTTGATCTCTATGACGTCAGCAAGCCCATCACGCTGACAAACAACACCTTCAACACGATTGCCGGAGGCTTCGGCCTCCGCATCACCGGCCCAACCGTTGGGGTGCTCCCCGTTCTGACCGGCACCAACGTCTTCAATGGCCCGGGCCTTGCCCTGAAATACGTTGATGCAGGCAACAACAAGTCCATCAGCCTGACCGGCACCAGCACCGTCAACGGTGCCTCCTTCACCAAGCTCACCGCCGGCGGCCAGGGCAACGACACCCTCACCCTTGCCGCTGGCTTCACCGACTGGGTGAGCGGCGATGACGGTAATGACGCGATTTCCACTGGTGACCTGGCCGATGTTCTGCTCGGCGGCGCCGGCAACGACACCCTGACGGGCGGCACCGGTAACGACACCGTCCGCGGTGGGGTCGGTAATGACACCATCAATTACACCGTCGGCTCCGATGGTGTCGATGTTGTGGATGGGGGAGGCGACGTCGATACGTTGGTCTTGACCTCTGGTACGGGCGATCAGATTCTTACCGTCGGTTTTGACGGGGTGGCGATCACCAGCGTGGAGGGTGGCGCCATTACTGGTATCGAATCGATTACGGCGAATCTTGGCGCGGGTACGGGTGACCGATTGATCTACAGTTCAACGGCTGGAGTTGTCGTTAATCTGGCGACTGGAGCGGCCTCGGGCTTTTCCTCGATTGCCGGCATCGAAAATGCCAATGGTGGTACTGGAGATGATGTCCTCACGGGTGGCTCCAATAGCAACAGGTTGAACGGAGGACTTGGCGGTAATGACACTCTGGATGGAGCTGGTGGCGATGACTCTCTTTCCGGCGGTCTCGGAGCAGATGTGCTGACAGGAGGTTTCGGGAATGACAACTTCTTTTATGATTTCACTGCCGAATCTGGTACCACTGCTGCGACTCGCGATGTTCTTACGGGTTTTGATGGTGCAGGCGTGGCCGGTGGTGACATAATCGTTTTAAACGCTATTGATGCGAATGCTGGGGTGAGTGGTAACCAAGCGTTTGCATTCATCGGTACCAATGCATTCTCAGCTGCTGGTCAGTTACGTTTCTTCCAGGATAGTGGAAACACTTTTATTGAAGGCAATACCACCGGTGTTTCTGGGGCTGAATTTTCTATCCAAGTGAACGGTCTCTTTACGTTCGGGGCGGGAGATTTCGTGCTCTAGGTGGCTGCGGAAATAGCCGCCAATCCGAGCCATGCCAAGTCGTCTTCATCCTCCTGATCCTTAGACGAAGTTCGTCAGAGGCTTGTTCGGCAATGTAAGTGGGCCTGCTAGTGTCACCACCACCCCTGCTCAACTACCGAATCTGCTCAATCAGCGGCTTGATCCACACCATGTCAGCGCCTCGCTTTGGCTGAGCAGTTTCACTAGGCGGATCAGGTTGTACGCCACCATGTGCAACCGGAATCGTCCCACCTGCGATCGTCCTCCAGCCTTGAGTCGCCGAAGTCCGGCGGCTTGTTTTTCCCAGCCATTCACTTGCTTGACCCGCTCCCTGGCGTTGATCAACTTGCTGTAGCGCTCATGCCGAGAGGTTGGTTCGTCGATGGCGCGTTTTGCTCTCGCTGTTGGGACGTCGGGCCTGGTTGGCGAGAAGCAGATCTCTGTAGTTCCCCTTGGCTTGCTTCTTCCCCTGGGCAGGAACAGCACCAAAGCCGTTGCTGCCACTGGATGGTGGGGGGTCGTCGTCGATTCCGTCGACACGCTCCAGCGAACTGTGGGAGGCCCAGTCCCGTAGCGGGGTGCCATACACCGAGAAGTGCTCTGAGTTCAGCAGCGACTTAACCTCCGGCCCAGCCATCAGCAGTTCCAGGACCTGGACCATCAGTTCCTTGTTGAGCAGCCGTTCACGGTGCCAGTGCCTCCAGCAGGCCCAGCCTTCGGCCTTGGCATGGGTGAAGGTGATCAGGTCGAAGACCGGGTCGTCGGGATTGAGGTCGCCGAATCAGCGGAACAGCAGTTTGTGGTCCAGCGGCTGAATCAGCATCGGGTCTCGGCGGATCCCCTCGATCACCTGAAGAACAGGGCAAGCAGGAGCCGCTCCGGCGGGATCTAGGGGCGGCCAGCCTGGGGTCACGTCTGGAGAAGGTCGGATTAAGCGCGTCCAGCGCATGATCGGCCAGCTGGTGCGCCTGCCGGATGGGGGTGGCCTGAGGGAATCCGCTTCTCGGTGGAGACGTAAGAGAACAGGGGGCCGGTCCGCTCTTGATGACAGCGCACCCGCTCAGTACGTTCGGATCATCGAGACTTGGCTGGATGTCTTCTCAACAGCCTTCTGGCTAAAAGGCTGGATTCTTGCAGGCTTGCCACCGATGATCTATGCCTCCATCCTGATTCGATCGATTCACGCCTTTCAGCCATCTGCCTTGTTGTTGATCTTTCTGGCCTGCTAATACCTCTTCAAGAAGCCCCGCAGCACCAGCAGTCCCCCCAGGCCGATCCACCCCACCAGGCCCCCGATCGGGTTGGGCTGGCCGCCCCCCGGGCCGGCGAGCCATGGGGGGGCACCGGGCAGCAGATCCAGCAGGCCCGCCTGCAGGGCGAACCAGCCCCCCACCAGTCCGCCGTGCAGGCCGACCGCGCCCCAGAGCACGCCGCCATCGTCCCTGCGCAGCAGGGCCAGATTCAGTCCCAACAGCAGCAGCCCCCCCAGCAGGCCCACCGCCCCCGGCCAGCCGGCCTGGCTCCAGGGGTGGACGAGGGCGAAGACGGCCGCCTGCAGCAGCAGCGCCCCCCTGGGGGCCAACTGGTGTTGCAGTTCCCCCCACAGCCAGCCGCGGAACACCAGCTCCTCGGCGAAGCCCACCCCCACCACCAGGGCCAGGGCATTGAGCACCTCCCCCCCCTCCAGTCCGGCCGGCCCGATCCAGCGGGCGCTTCCCGAGGCCAGCAGGGCGACCACCACCAGGGCCAGCAGCGCCAGGGCCCGCAGCAGCCCTCGCCCGAAGGCCCCCAGCACCGCGGACAGCGGGGCCAGCACCCCAAGGGCGCGCCAGGGATGGGATTCGCCCCAGGCCCGACGCAACCGCAGCGGCAGGGTCAGCAGCAGCAGCACCAGGGCCACCACCGCCCCGGCCAGATCCACCTGATCGGGGCGCAGGCCCGGGGCGAGACCACCCAGGGGACGTACCAGCAACCACCCCAGTCCGTAGAGCACGGGCACGTAGAGGAGGGTCCCGATCCAGCGGGGGCGATGCCGATCCGGCGCAAGCTCCCGGGAGGCAGCCATTCAGCTCTCCGGTTCGATCGTGCTGGTGAGGCCCTTGGCCTTAAGGGTTTCGCAGTAGAATTCCGCCGGCTCCAGATCGCAGACGATCACCAGTCCCACCCCCGTGTTGTGGGCTTCCAGCATCACGGCGATGGCATCCTGCTCGCTCAGGGAGGGCACCACCTGGCGCAGGGTGTTCACCACGTACTCCATGCTGTTCACCGGGTCGTTGTGAAGCAGCACCTTGTAGCGGGGAGAGGCCTTGCGCACCCGCTCCGGCGCCTTCTCGATCACGGCGGCCCCCCCCGGTGAACGGGAGGGGGTTTCGGTGGCCGCCGGGGTGGTGGAGCCGGTGGCAAAGGGCGGGATGGTCATGGGCATGGCCGCTCCGGTCCTGACAGTGGCCAACTCTAAAGAGCCCGGATCCGGCGCATCGCCTCGTCCACGTTGGCGCGGGAGTTGAAGGCGGAGAGGCGGAAATAGCCCTCGCCCGCCGCGCCGAAGCCGCTGCCGGGGGTGCCCACCACGTGGGCCTGGCCCAGCAGGTGGTCGAAGAAGCCCCAGGAATCCAGCCCGTCGGGGGTCTTGATCCACACGTAGGGGGCCTGCTGGCCCCCGTACACCTGCAGACCGGCGGCCTCCAGTTCACGGCGGATGATGGCCGCGTTCTCCATGTAGAAGCTGATCAGGGCCCGCACCTGCTCCTGGCCTTCCGGCGAGTACACGGCTTCGGCGCCCCGCTGCACGATGTAGCTCACCCCGTTGAACTTGGTGCTCTGGCGCCGGTTCCAGAGGCCCCACAGCTCCACCGGCTCGCCGGCGGCCGTGGTGCCGGTGAGTCCCCGGGGAACCACGGTGAAGGCGCAGCGGGTGCCGGTGAAGCCGGCGTTCTTGGAGAAGGAGCGGAACTCGATCGCGCAGCGCCGTGCCCCCTCGATCTCGTAGATGGAGTGGGGCAGCTCCGGATCGGAGATGAACGCCTCGTAGGCGGCGTCGAAGAGGATCAGGGCGTCGTTGGCCAGGGCGTAGTCGACCCACTGCTTCAGCTGTTCCCGGGTGGCGACCGCGCCGGTGGGGTTGTTGGGGAAGCAGAGGTAAATGAGGTCCACCGGCTGCTCCGGCAGGGGGGCGACGAAGCCGTTGGCCGCCGTGATCGGCAGGTAGGTGAGGCCGCCGTAGCGGCCGCCCCCGTCGGCGTCGCCGGTGCGGCCCGCCATCACGTTGCTGTCGACATACACCGGATAGACCGGATCGGTGACGGCGATGCGGTTGCCGGCTCCGAGGATGTCGAGGATGTTGCTGCTGTCGCACTTGGAGCCGTCGGAGACGAAGATCTCCTCGGCGCTCACCTCGCAGCCGCGGGCCTGGAAATCGTGGCGGGCGATCGCCTCGCGCAGCCAGCCGTAGCCCTGCTCGGGCCCGTAGCCGTGGAAGCCCTCCCGGGTGCCCATGGACTCGATCGCCTGCTGCATCGCCTCCCGACAGGCCGCCGGCAGCGGTTCGGTGACGTCGCCGATGCCCAGGCGGATCACCGCCGCATCGGGATGGGCCTCCGTGAACGCCTTGACGCGCCGGGCGATCTCGGGGAACAGGTAGCCCGCCTTGAGCCGGAGGTAGCTGTCGTTGACCTGAACCATGGGTGGGAAGCGGAAGGCGGGGCGGCGGGGCCAGGCGGCATCTTCCTATGGCGCGGGCCGGCCTGCCTACGCTCGGTCGGCAGCCCGCCGGTCGCCGCCGTGCCCTTCGCCACCGCCACCCCCGACGCCCCCGTCGCCTTCGGTGAGCTGGTCGACGGCGGCATCGCCCGCCCGGCCCGCTACCTGGGCAACGAACGGGGGGTGGAGCCCCGGGACTGGTCGGCCGCTCGCGTGCGCTGGGCGCTCACCTACCCGGAGGTCTACGAGGTCGGCGCCAGCAACCTGGGCCACGTGCTCCTCTATTCCATCCTCAATGCCGTCCCCGGCCAGCTGTGCGACCGCGCTTACCTGCCGGCGCCCGATCTGGCGGCCCGGCTGCGGGAGCGGGGGGCGCCCCTGTTCGCGGTGGAAAGCCACCGGCCCCTGACGGCCTTCGACATCCTCGGCTTCAGCCTCAGCTACGAACTCGGCGGCACCAACATCCTGGAGATGCTGGATCTGGCGGGCATCCCGATCCGTGCCGCCGACCGGGGCGACCTGCCCCTCGACGACCCGGCGGCGCCGCCGCTGATCTTCGCCGGCGGCCCCACCGCCACCGGCAATCCCGAGCCGTTCGCGCCCTTCTTCGATTTTCTCGCCCTGGGGGATGGGGAGGAGCTGCTGCCCGAGATCGGCCTGGTGGTGGCCGAGGGGCGGGCCGCCGGCCTGGGCCGCAGGGCCCTGCTGCGGGACCTGGCCGAGGTGCCCGGGGTCTATGTGCCCGCCCTGTACGCCCCCGGGCCCGACGGGGTGAGCCTGCGGCCGCTGGAGCCGGGCCTGGCGCCCCGGATCCAGCGGCGCACCGCCACCCCCATGCCCCACTACGCCATGGGCCTGGTGCCCCACATCGAGACGGTCCATGACCGGCTCACGGTGGAGATCCGCCGCGGCTGCACCCGCGGCTGCCGCTTCTGCCAGCCGGGGATGCTGACCCGCCCGGCCCGGGACGTGGAACCCGAGGCGGTGATCGAGGCGGTGGAGGAGGGCATGCTCCGCACCGGCTACAGCGACTTCTCCCTGCTGTCGCTCAGCTGCAGCGATTACCTGTCCCTGCCGGCGGTGGGGGTGGAGCTGCGCAACCGGCTGGCGGAGCACAACGTCAGCCTCACCCTGCCCAGCCAGCGGGTCGACCGCTTCGACACCTCCATCGCCCACATCCTCGGCGGCACCCGCCGGGCCGGGCTCACCTTCGCCCCCGAGGCCGGCACCCAGCGCCTCCGGGACATCGTCAACAAGGGACTCACGGATGCGGAACTGCTGCGCGGCATCCGCACCGCCATGGAGAACGGCTACAACCGCGTGAAGCTCTATTTCATGATCGGCCTGCCGGGCGAGACCGACGCCGACGTGCTCGGCATCGTCGACACCTGCCGGGCCCTGCAGCAGCAATGCCGTGACCTGGGCCGGCTGCAGCTCAACCTCACGATCAGCAATTTCACCCCCAAGCCCCACACGCCGTTCCAGTGGCACAGCGTGTCGACGGCGGAGTTCCGGCGCCGGCAGCAGCTGCTGCGCGATGCCCTTCGGCCCCTGCGGGGCCTCAAGACCAATTACACCGACGTGCGGCTGTCGGCGGTGGAGGACTTCGTCGGCCGCGGCGACCGGCGGCTGGCGCCGGTGATCGAGGCGGCCTGGCGGGCCGGCGCGGGTCTGGATGCCTGGTTCGAATCCGCCGACCGCAGCCATGCCGCCTGGACCGGAGCCATCGAGGCCGCCGGTCTGGGGGGCTCCTACCGGGCCCTGGAGATGGGCGGCTGGAGTGCGGCGGAGGCCTTCGCCACGGGCGACCTGGAGGCCTTCTGCCGCCAGCCCCTGCCCTGGGACCACATCGATTCCGGGGTCGACAAGGCCTGGCTGGCGGAGGACCTGGGCCGGGCCCTGGCGGCCGCCGTGGTGCCGGACTGCTCCTTCGAGGGCTGCAGCAGCTGCGGGGTCTGTGGTCCGGAGCTGGGGCACAACGTGGTGATCCCGCCGCCCCCCGTGCCGCCGGCGCTGCCGCAGCGGGCGCCGGCCAGCGAGCGGGTCTGCCGGCTGCGCTTCGCCTTCGCCAAGACGGGCTCCCTGGCCCTGATCAGCCATCTCGACACCCTGCGGCTGATGGAGCGGGCCCTGCGCCGCAGCGGCCTGCCGGTGAGCTTCACGGGCGGCTTCCATCCCCTGCCGCGGCTGCAGGTGGCGCTCCCTTTGCCCCTGGGGGTGGAGGGCCTGCATGAGTGGCTCGACCTGGACTTCGCCGCCCCGGTCGACCCGGAGACGGCCCGCCGGCGGCTGCAGGCGGAGCTCAGCGCCGAACTGACGCTGCTCTCGGCCGTGGCCGTGCCCCTGGCGACCCCCGGCCTGGCCCAGCAGATCCGTTCCGCCCAGTGGCGGTTCACCCTGCGGCCCGCCCTCGATCCGGTGCCCCCCGATCCTGCGGCCCCAGATCCGGCTTCACTGTCGCCGGAGCGCTGGGCCGCGGCGGTCGCGGCGCTGCTGGAGGCCACCAGTCTGCCCTGGCAGGACCAGGACAAGAAGGGGCGCCCAAGGGAGCGGGAGTGTCGCCCCTATCTGCTCGATCTGCGCCTGGTGCCCCCCGAAGGCCCGTCCGGGGCGGACCAGGTGCTGGATCTGGAGGCCGCCGTGGATCCCCAGGGCCGCAGCCTGCGGCCGGACCATCTGCGCCAGTGGCTGAGCACCGGCCTCGGCCAGCCGCTGGTGCTCGGTCCGGTCCAGCGCCGTTGCCTCCGGCTGGACGCATGCTAAGTTCGCCCTAGACAGAGACAGGAATAGCGGGGCTCCCTCCCTTCTTCCTCCTCTGCCCAGACGCTTCTGCATCAGGGACGCTTTCTAGAAGCTCCTCGGCGAAAGCGCTATCCCAGTCAACATTGCTTGGTTCGGTCTTCGTTGCTTTGCATCGGGAAGGAACGTCATTCCTTCCGTCACGCTGCCGGCCCGACGACATCCCTGCTCCCCTCCGGGCCCCTTGGCTTCTGGGGGCCAGACCAGGCAACCCGCCGATTCCCTTGTTTCCGGGGTCCGGCCTGATCCTCTCCAGTGGCTGAGCGACCGCCACGGTCGCCGCCCGATTCCTTCCCCCACCTGCCCCCCCGGCAGGGCTCCACTGAGCCCACCATCTCTTCCATGCCCCAGCAGATCGTCATCGCTGAGCAGTTGCGGATCGCCGCAGTGCTCAACGACGAACGCGTCGATGAACTGATCGTCGCCCAGGGTCGTTATCAGATCGGTGACGTCTACCTCGGAACCGTCGAGAACGTGTTGCCCGGGATCGATGCCGCCTTCGTCAACATCGGCGAAAGCGAAAAGAACGGCTTCATCCACATCACCGATCTGGGTCCCCTGCGCCTGAAGAAGGGGGGGGCCGGCATCACCGAGCTGCTCGAGCCCCGCCAGAAGGTGCTCGTCCAGGTGATGAAGGAGCCCACGGGCACCAAGGGGCCGCGCCTCACCGGCAACCTGTCCCTGCCGGGGCGTTTCCTGGTGCTGCAGCCCCACGGCCAGGGGGTCAGCATCTCCCGGCGCATCAACGGCGAGAACGAGCGCAACCGGCTGCGGGCCCTCGGCGTGCTGATCAAGCCCCCCGGCGCCGGCCTGCTGATCCGCACCGAGGCCGAGGACGTCAGCGAGGAGATGCTGATCGACGACCTCGAGGCCCTGCTGCGCCAGTGGGAATCGATCCAGCAGGCGGCCGAGACAGCCTCGCCGCCGGTGCTTCTCAACCGCGATGAGGACTTCATCCATCGGGTGCTGCGCGACCTCTACAGCCCTGACGTGCTGCGGGTGGTGGTCGACAGTGCCGATGCGGTGGCCCGCGTCAACGCCTTCCTCGGTGCCGACCAGGCCAACCTCCTGGTGGAGCACCACGGTGAACCCACCGAGATCCTGGAGCACTACCGGGTCAACGCCGCCATCCGCGACGCCCTCAAGCCCCGGGTGGATCTCCCCTCCGGCGGCTACGTGATCATCGAGCCCACCGAGGCGCTCACGGTGATCGACGTCAACTCCGGCTCGTTCACCCGCTCGGCCAACGCCCGCGAGACGGTGCTGTGGACCAACTGCGAGGCGGCGGTGGAGATCGCCCGCCAGCTCAAGCTGCGCAACATCGGCGGCGTCGTGATCATCGACTTCATCGACATGGAGTCCCGGCGCGACCAGCTGCAGCTGCTGGAGCACTTCACCCAGGCCTCCCGGGACGACACGGCCCGCCCCCAGATCGCCCAGCTCACCGAACTCGGTCTGGTGGAGCTGACCCGCAAGCGCCAGGGCCAGAACATCTACGAACTGTTCGGCCGGGCCTGCCCCAGCTGTGGCGGCCTCGGCCACGTGGCCGTGCTGCCCGGCAAGGACACCCTCCAGCCCCTGGCGACGGTCTCCGGCCTGGTGCGCTCGGCGGCCTCGGCCCGGGCCGAGGTGGCCAGCCCCTCCACCGGCGCCGGCGAGTCCGGCGGCGGTGGCCGGCGTCGCCGTGGCGGCCGCGGTGGCCGCGGCTCCGACGGGGCCGAGACCCCCGCCCTGGGCGGCTATGGCGACGGCGGCGGCAACGGCAGCGCCGTCCTGCCGGCGGCGGCCCAGGAGAGCCCTGCCACCGACGCCCCGCAGCGCCGCCAGGAGCCCGAGGTGCTGGCCGTGCCGATGGATCCCGAACAGGAACTGGTCTTCGGCTGGATGGGGCTGAGTCCGGCGTTGCTGCTGGATCCGCTCCCCACCAGCGACAGCCTGATGGTGCGCGTGGTGCGCCCGGACGCCGACCCCGAGGCCGTCCTGGAGGAAGCCCGTCAGCAGCTGGCCGCCAGCGGCTCCCGTCGCCGGCGGCGCGGCCGCAACGGTGAGGGCCGCAACGGCGTGGCCGATGCCAACGGCATGGCCGACACCAATGGCATGGCCGACGCGCCCGAAGCTGCCGAATCCCCCGTTGTCTCCGGGGCCTTCGAATCCCCGGTCTCGGAGGCGATCCCCATCCTGGAGATCACCCCGGCCCCGTTCGAGCCCCTGCCCAGCCCCGCCCCGTCCGAGCCGGTCTCCGTGGCCGTACCCAGTCGCCGCTCCTCCAGCCGATCCACAGCGACCGCGGTGCCGGTCCCGGCGGTGACGGCGGCGCCGGTCCCCGTGGAGGCTGCCGCTGCGGTTCCCGCGGCCGACCCCGCTGGCGCCGACGCGGGTGAACCCCGCCGTCGCCGCCGCCGCTCCTCCGCCGCTGGCTGATCGCCCCGGCCGCGACGCCCTCGGGCGCCCCGGCCCCGAGGGCCTTGGGCACCCCGACGCCGACGTCTGGGGTGGATTCGACCCCGGCGACTGTGCCGGGGTCGACGAGGTCGGCCGGGGCAGCCTGTTCGGCCCGGTGTTCGCGGCGGCGGTGGTGCTGCCGGCCACGGCCCTGGCGACCCTGGCGGCGGCGGGCCTGAACGACAGCAAGAAGCTCACCGCCCGGCGCCGCCAGGCCCTGGTTCCCCTGCTGCGCCACCATGCCCTGGCCTGGGCCCTGGGCCAGGCCAGTGCCGGCGAGATCGATCGCTGGGGGGTGCGCCGGGCCACCGAATGGGCGATGCTGCGGGCCCTGCAACGGCTGGCCCGCCCCCCCCGGCTCCTCCTGGTGGACGGGGTTCTGCCCCTGCGGGGCTGGCCCGGCCCCCAGTCCACCCTGGTGGGCGGTGACGGCCGTTGTGCCTCCATCGCTGCCGCCAGCGTGCTCGCCAAGCAGGAGCGGGATGCCCTGCTGGGGCGCCTGGCGCTGCGCCACCCCGGCTACGGCCTGGAGCGCCACGCCGGCTACGGCACCCGTCAGCACCGGGAGGCGATCCAGCGGCTCGGACCCACGCCCCTGCACCGCCGCAGCTTTCTCAGGTCGATCGGCACCAGTGCTGGAAATCCCCCAGCAGCTGCTGACTCACCCGGGTCCTGATGCCCAGCAGGATGCCGCCGAGCACCGAGCGGCCCGTGGCCTCCAGCACCTTGGGCGGGATCAGCTTCAGCAGGGTGGGGCGGCTCACCGTCACCGAGAGGCTGGCCTCACCGGTCAGGCCGCCGTCGGCCGCCGCCAGCCAGGAGCAGAGCCCGAGGCGGAAGTCCTCCACCAGTCCGAGCCCTTCCAGCTGGCAGTCGAGGGCCTCCAGCTCCAGCCGGCCGTGACGACGCACCACCTGCAGCTCCACCACCGGCTGGATCTTCAGCTGAAACACGCGCACCTGGCTCACGGTGTAGCGGTAGCGGCCGGGGCCGAGGGGTTCGAGCTGGGCAGGGTCGAGCAGGGCCTGCACCACCCGCTGCTCATCGTCGAGATAGGCGGGCAGGCGCTCCGCCTCGCTGGCCACCGGGAGGTCGAGTTGCTGGCTGGCGCTGAAGGCCAGGGACATGGCCTGCGGGCCGGCAGGCCATGATCCTACCGATCACCCCAGAGCGTCCCACCGCCATGCGTCTTGCCTTTCTCGGTCCCGTCGGCACCTACGGTGAGCAGGCGGCGCAGCGACTGGCGGCCCTCGAGGGCCTCGAGGCGGTGGACTTCGTGCCCCAGCAGGGCATCCGCGCCGTGATCCGGGCCCTGGCCGACGGCGACTGCGATCTGGCGGTGGTGCCGGTGGAAAACTCCGTCGAAGGGGGGGTCACCAGTTGCCTCGATGCCCTCTGGGAGCACCCTGACCTGGCGGTGGCCCGGGCCCTGGTGCTGCCCATCCGCCACGCCCTGGTGGGCAGCGGCCCCCAGGAGGCCATCAGCGAGGTGCTCTCCCACCCCCAGGCCCTGGCCCAGTGCAGCCTGTGGCTGGGGGAACACCTGCCCGAGGCGCTGCAGCTGCCCACCAGCTCCACCGCCGAGGCGGCCCGGCTGGTGCGGGGCAGCCGCTTCCGGGGAGCCATCGCCTCGCTGGAGGCCGCCGTCGAGCACGGCCTTGAGGTGCTGGCCCACCCGATCAACGACGTGCCGGGCAACTGCACCCGGTTCCTGCTGCTGCGTCGCGGTGAGCGCTCCCACCAGGGCCCCTACGCCAGCCTGGCGTTCTCGCTCCATTCCAACCAGCCCGGTGCCCTGCTGGAGTCCCTGGGCTGCTTTGCCCGCCAGGGGCTGAACATGAGCCGGATCGAATCCCGACCCTCCAAGAGGGAGATGGGCGAATACATCTTCTTCGTCGATCTCGAGCTCCCCGAGGGCGCCGCGCCCCTGGACGGGGCGATCGCCGACCTCACCCCCCTCTGCGAGCATCTGGCCCTGTTCGGGGCCTATCCCCTCACCAACCTCGCCGCCGAAGAGAAGGCCGACTGAGTCAGCCGGCCCCGACCCCGGCCCCAGTCCCAGACCTGGGCACCGGACCACGGAAGACGCCGAACTGCATCAGGCCATTGCGGAAGGCCCAGTCCATCAGCAGCAACGTCGGCGTCTCCCGCAGCCCCTGGATCACGGCCCGGGGGCCCAGCCCCAGCACCGCCCCGGGGCGGCGCGCGCCCTCGAGGATCGAATCCACCCAGGAGGGCAGGGTGGCGACCGTCCAGTCCGCGGTGCTGATCGGCAGGTCCCGGTTCCAGGGGCTGGTTTCCAGATTCCGCTTCAGGGAGGGGATGCTGGCGAATTCCGGGTGCGCCCACTGGTCGAGCAGCTGGCGCATCACCCAGCGCTCCAGCCGGTTCATGGGGGCGACGCCCGGGTCGCGGCGGTTCCAGTCGGCCACCGCCAGGCAGCCACCCGGTTTGAGCACGCGCAGCATCTCATCGGCGTAGCGTTGCTTGTCGGGCATGTGGGGGCCGGCCTCGACGCTCCAGACCGCATCGAAGCCCGTGTCGGAGCTCCCGTCCGGCAGCTCCAGGGCCAGGGCATCCATCACGGCGAAGCGGCAGTTCGGCAGCTCGGCCGGTGTGAGCTCCCGGGCCCGGGCGATCTGGGCCGGGCTGATGCTGATGCCCAGCACCTCGAAGCCGTAGTCGCGGGCCAGGATGCGGGCGCTGCCGCCGATGCCGCAGCCCACGTCCAGCACCCGGCTGCCGGGGGGCAGGCGGTCGAGGCCGCTCCAGCGCACCAGCTCGTGGACGAAGGCGGCCTTGGCGGCGCGGAAATCCCGGCCCCCCGGCGGGTCGCCGTAGTGTCCCAGGTGCACGTGCTCGCCCCAGAGTCGCTCCAGCAGACGGTCATCCGTCCAGCGGTCATAGGCGGCGGCCACACTGGCCGGCGACAGGTAGGCCCGGGAGCGGCGCTGCCACAGCAGGGCGGCCAGGACGGTCACCAGGGCACCCCCCGTCAGGAGGAGGGGCAGCAGGGCGCCGCCCGCAAGAAAGCTCGGCATGGCTCAGGTCTCGCTGCTGCCGTCGCCGAGGCTGGAGAAGGTGTCCTTCAGGACCGTCCGGGCCGCCAGCTGGCGCCGGGTCTGGTCGAGCAGTTCGAATTCCTGTCGCAGGCGCTCACCGGTGTCGGTGATCTCAAGCAGGGCCTGCTGGTGATCGGCCACCGGCCCGCCGAGATGGGCACCGATCCAGAAGGAGAGCTCCCGCGGCAGGTCGGGCAGATCGGCGGGCAGGGAAGAGGGCTTGCCGATCAGCTTGCCCGTGAGATCGACCACGTCCCGCAGCGCCCGGGTCACGTCGCTGGTGAGGGTCTCGAGCTCCTCGTGGCTTTCGCTGACCGTGTCCTCGATCCAGCTGACCATGCCGACCCGGAATGGGGTGTCGCGCACGATGTCGAGCACCCGGAAGCGCTGCTGGCCCATGGTGACGATGTTGCTGCGGTCGTCGTCCTGGACCTGGCAGTGCAGGATCTCGGCACAGCAGCCCACTTCCGCCATCTTCTTGCTCTGGGGATCCCAGCGCACCACCCCGAAACGCCTGTCCTCCGACATCGCCGTGCGCAGCATCATGCGGTAGCGCGGCTCGAAGATGTGGAGCGGCAGCACTTCCTGGGGGAAGAGCACCACATCGGGGAGGGGGAACAGGGGCAGCTCCCTGACAGCCAGATCAGTCACGCGAGCAGGATGCCGCTGGCGGCAGGGGGGAAGGGGCGATCGGAGGTCGGCGGCGAAAGGATCAACCAGGGCAACTCGGGGTGTGTCGCGATCCTAGAGAGAGGGACCAGCCCGGCGAAGCCCCGTTGACCCCATCGGCATCAGAGCTTGACCTCGATGTCCACACCACTCGGCAGGTCCAGCTTCATCAGGGCGTCGATGGTCTTGGAGCTGGGGCTGTAGATATCGATGATGCGGCGGTGGGTGCGGGTCTCGAAGTGCTCACGGGAATCCTTGTCGACGTGAGGCGAGCGCAGCACGCAGTAGATCTTGCGCTTGGTGGGCAGGGGGATGGGACCGATGGCCGTGGCAGCGGTGTGATCGGCGGTTTCGATGATTTTTTCGCAGGACAGATCCAGCATGCGGCGATCGAAGGCCTTCAGGCGGATGCGGATCTTCTGCTGGGGGATGGAGGCGGTCATCGGAAGGGAAACGCGGGCGAAGGGCGGCGGTAGGCCGTGGAAACGGGTTGTCGAGGTGCGGATGGAACCGACGGTTCCGGAAGGGGGGAGACCCACCGTGGTGGGGCTCCCCCGAAAAGGCTAGATCAGCCTCACAGAACGATCTTGGACACCACGCCGGCACCGATGGTGCGGCCGCCTTCGCGGATGGCGAAGCGCATGCCCTGCTCGATGGCGACCGGGCAGATCAGCTCGGCGCTCATCTTGATGCGGTCGCCGGGCATCACCATCTCCACGTTGGTGCCGTCGTCGGCGGTGAAGGCGGTGATCTGGCCGGTCACGTCGGTGGTCCGGATGTAGAACTGCGGGCGGTAGCCGGCGAAGAAGGGGGTGTGGCGGCCACCTTCCTCCTTCTTGAGCACGTAGACCTCACCCTCGAACTTGGTGTGGGGCTTGATGGAGTTGGGCTTCACCAGCACCATGCCGCGCTCGATGTCCTCCTTCTGGATGCCACGCAGCAGCAGGCCGACGTTGTCGCCCGCCATGCCCTCGTCGAGCAGCTTGCGGAACATCTCCACGCCGGTGACGGTGGTTTCCCGGGTGTCGCGGATGCCGACGATCTGGACGGTCTCGCCCACCTTCACCTTGCCGCGCTCGATACGACCGGTGGCGACGGTGCCCCGACCGGTAATCGAGAAGACATCTTCGACGGCCATCAGGAAGGGCTTGTCGATCTCACGCTCGGGCTCGGGGATGGACTCGTCGACCGCATCCATGAGGTCGAGGATCTTGTCGACCCACTCATCCTCACCGCGCACGGCCTTCTTGCCACCCTGGATGTACTCCAGGGCCTTGAGGGCGGAGCCGGCGATCACGGGGATGTCGTCGCCGGGGAAGTCGTAGCTGCTCAGCAGCTCACGCATCTCAAGTTCGACGAGCTCGAGGATCTCCTCGTCGTCGACCATGTCCTTCTTGTTGAGGAAGACCACCAGGGCGGGCACGCCCACCTGCTTGGCCAGCAGGATGTGCTCCTTGGTCTGGGCCATGGGGCCGTCGGTGGCGGCGACCACCAGGATGGCGCCGTCCATCTGGGCGGCACCGGTGATCATGTTCTTGACGTAGTCCGCGTGGCCCGGGCAGTCCACGTGGGCGTAGTGACGGTTTTCGGTCTCGTACTCGACGTGGGCCGTGTTGATCGTGATCCCCCGCTCCTTCTCCTCAGGGGCGCCATCGATCTCATCGTAGGCCTGGGCCTTGGCCATGCCCTGGGACGCCAGCACGTTGGTGATGGCGGCGGTGAGGGTGGTCTTGCCGTGGTCAACGTGACCGATGGTGCCGATGTTGACGTGAGGCTTGTTCCTCTCGAACTTCTCGCGTGCCATGGAAGGAAAGAATCGGGGGGGTGGGTTGGATGGAAAGAAAGATCAGGAATTGCCCTGATTCTTGGAAATGATGGCTTCAGCCACATTGCGAGGAACTTCCTCGTAATGGCTGAACTCCATCGAGAAAATACCCCGACCCTGGGTCATGGATCGGAGTTGGGTGGCATAGCCGAACATTTCGGCCAGAGGCACCTTGGCCTGGACTTTGGACTGACCGTCGTCGACGGACTGTCCTTCGACCTGACCACGGCGGGAGGAAAGGTCGCCGATGACCGAACCGAGGTAATCCTCGGGGACCTCGACCTCAACCTTCATCATCGGCTCAAGCAGTACAGGATTGCACTTCTTGACGCCGTCCTTGAAGGCCATGGAACCGGCGATCTTGAACGCCATCTCCGAAGAGTCGACGTCGTGGTAGGAGCCGTCCACCATGGTGACCTTGACATCGATCATGGGGAAACCGGCAATCACACCGGACTGGCAGGTTTCCTTCATGCCGGCTTCCGCCGGACCGATGTACTCCTTGGGAACGATGCCGCCAACGATCTTGTTGACGAACTCGAACCCTGAACCCGGCTCGCCGGGCTGCATTTCGATCACCACGTGGCCGTACTGGCCCTTGCCGCCCGTCTGGCGGGCGAACTTGCCCTCACCCTTGGCGCTGCCGCGGATGGTTTCCCGGTAGGACACCTGGGGGGCGCCGATGTTGGCCTCCACCTTGAACTCCCGCAGCATGCGGTCGACCAGGATCTCCAGGTGCAGTTCGCCCATGCCGGCGATCACCGTCTGGTTGGTTTCCGGATCGGTGGAGACCCGGAAGGTGGGGTCCTCCTCGGAGAGGGACTGCAGGGCCTTGCCGAGCTTCTCCATGTCGCCCTTGGTCTTGGGCTCCACGGCCACGGAGATCACCGGTTCGGGGATGAACAGGGATTCCAGGATGATCGGGTCGGAGTCGACACAGAGGGTGTCGCCGGTGGTGGTGTCCTTGAGGCCGAGAACGGCCCCGAGATCACCGGCCCGCAGTTCGTCCACCTCTTCGCGCTCGTCGGCTTTCAGCAGGATCAGGCGGGAGATGCGCTCCTTCTTGTCCTTGGTGGAGTTGAGCACGTAGCTGCCCTTCTGCAGGACCCCGCTGTACATGCGCACGAAGGTGAGCTTGCCGTAGGGGTCGGCCATGACCTTGAAGGCCAGGGCGCTGAAGGGGGCGCTGTCGTCGCAGGGGCGGGTGGCTTCGCTGCCGTCGGCCAGCAGGCCATGGATCGGGGGCACGTCGACGGGGGCGGGCAGGTAGTCGACCACTGCGTCGAGCACCAGCTGGACGCCCTTGTTCTTGAAGGCGGAGCCGCAGAGGATGGGGACCATGCCGTGATGGAGCACCCCCAGACGGATGCCGCGCATCAGCTGCTCCTGGGTCAGTTCACCGTTCTCGAGGAAGGCTTCGATCAGCTCTTCATCGGTTTCGGCCACCGACTCCATCAGCTTCTGACGCCATTCGGCAGCCTCGTCCTGCATGTCGGAGGGGATCTCCCCTTCGAGGATGTCGGTGCCGAGATCATTGGTGTAGATGATCGCCTTGTTGCGCACCAGGTCGACGATGCCCTTGAGGTCGCCCTCGGCACCGATCGGCAGCTGGATCGGCACGGCGTTGGCCTTGAGGCGATCCTTGATCTGGTCGTAGACCTTCAGGAAGTTGGCACCGGTGCGGTCCATCTTGTTGACGAACACGATCCGGGGCACGTTGTAGCGGTCGGCCTGGCGCCAGACGGTTTCCGACTGGGGCTGGACGCCGCCCACGGCACAGAACACGGCGACCACACCATCGAGGACGCGCATCGAGCGCTCCACTTCGATCGTGAAATCGACGTGGCCGGGGGTGTCGATGATGTTGATCCGGTTGTCCTTCCAGCTGGTGGAGATGGCAGCCGCGGTGATCGTGATGCCACGCTCGCGTTCCTGCTCCATCCAGTCGGTGACGGCGGCGCCATCGTGCACCTCGCCCATCTTGTGGACCACGCCGGAATAGAACAGAATCCGTTCGGTCGTGGTGGTCTTGCCCGCGTCGATGTGAGCGGCGATACCGATATTTCTGACGCGTTCCAGGGGGTAGGCGCGGGCCACGGGAAAGTTCTCCGGGGGTGGGTCGACAAAAAACGGGCGTAACTATACAGACCGGTGATGGCTCAGGTCTGGGGGAATCCGGATCAGCCCAGGGATCCGGCTCCCGGGTCGCTCAGTAGCGGTAGTGGGCGAAAGCCTTGTTGGCCTCGGCCATCTTGTGGGTTTCCTCCCGCTTGCGGACGGCACTGCCGGCCTCATTGGCCGCGTCCATCAGCTCGCCGGCCAGTTTCTGGGCCATGCTCCGGCCATTGCGGGCGCGGGAGAAGTTGACCAGCCAGCGCAGCGCCATGGCGGTGCCCCGCTCCTGACGCACTTCCATCGGCACCTGATAGGTGGCACCACCGACCCGACGGGCCCGCACCTCCACCAGGGGGGTGGCATTGCGGACCGCCGTCTCGAACAGGTCGAGGGGATCGGCGCCGGTGCGCTCGTTGATCAGGGTGAAGGCATCGGAAAGGATGCGCTGGGCCGTGGACTTCTTGCCGTGCTTCATCAGCCGGGCCACGATCATCGAGGCCAGACGGCTGTTGAACTGGGGATCCGGGAGAACCGGGCGCTTCTCGGCGGCGTTGCGGCGGGACATGGAACGGAGGGAGAAAAAGCAGGAGGAGGGAGTCGGCCGCGGAGAGCCGTTGGCGCGAAGGCTCAGGCCTTCGGTGTCTTGGCGCCGTACTTGGAGCGGGACTGACGCCGGTCCTTGACCCCGGAGGTGTCGAGGGTGCCGCGGATGATGTGATAGCGGACACCGGGCAGATCCTTGACGCGGCCGCCGCGGATCAGAACCACCGAGTGCTCCTGAAGGTTGTGGCCGATGCCGGGGATGTAGGCCGTCACCTCGAAGCCGGAGGTGAGGCGCACGCGGGCCACCTTCCTCAGCGCCGAGTTGGGCTTCTTCGGGGTGGAGGTGTACACCCGGGTGCAGACGCCACGCCGCTCGGGGCAGGCGCGCAGGGCGGGCGACTTCGTCTTGCGGGTGAGACGCTGCCGCTCGGTGCGGATCAGCTGCTGAATAGTGGGCATCGAGGGCCGGGTGCTGCTCGGTGGGGACTTCTGGGTGGACAGGTCGGACGTCCGACCGTATCGACAATCCGACACCTTACTTCGTCGTCGTCCCGCTCAGTTCTCGCGGCTGAAGGCGGCCCCGCAGGCGCAGCTGCGCACCCCCGGTCCTGAGCGCACCAGGAACCCCCCGCCGCTGAGGTCACCCCGGTAGTCGAGCTGGAGGCCCTTGAGCAGGGGCAGCTGGTCCCCGGGGGAATAAAGGGTGATGCCGTCGGCCCGGGCCACGGGGGTGCCGGACAGGTGGCCGGGGCGCAGGCGGATCGCCCAGGCCTCGCAGGCGCCCTCCAGCAGTTCCAGGTGCATCAGCCCGGGGGTGCCCGCCACGGCCGCCTGCCGGCAGAGCTCGGCGGCGGCGGCGGCGGTGAGACGGAGGCTGTGGCCCCTGGGCACGGCGACGCGGCGAATGGGATCAGTCTGCCAGTGGGATCAGTCGGCCAGCGGCCGGCCGGCCGGCCCCAGGCTCGTGGCCGCTCCCCCGCCCCCGATGGGCACCAGGCCCAGGCCGTTGTGCACGGAGCCGGCCACGCCGCGCCCCTTGACCCGGTGGCTGCCGCCCATCACCAGGCCCGTGGAACTGCCCCCGTCGAGGTTGAGGGCATCCACCAGGCCCATCTGCTGCAGCAGCCAGGCGGTCTCGGAGAGGGTGGGCCCGGCGCCCCCCCCGGACCCTTCCAGGGTCACCAGCCACAGCAGGGTGCCGTCGCTGCCGACCACGGTGCGGGGCGCCCCCTGGCTCAGGAAGGCGGCCCCGAACCCCTCGGCGCTGCCGTTGAGCACGATGCGGCCGTTCTGAAGCAGCAGCGGTCCGCCCCCCATCACGGAGGAGGCGTTGCCCACCGGATCGCTCGGCCGGCTCTCGATCCGCAGCCGATCCCCCTCGCTCCAGGGCAGGTCGGCCCCGCCGCGGGCCACCACCAGGGTGTCCTCAGGCCGCAGCGGCACCCCCGCCGCCAGCTCGGCGCTGCCGACCCGGCGCTGCACCTGGCCGCCGCTCAGCAGCAGGCCCGTCTCGGAGCCGGTCAGGGCCTGGTAGAGCCGACCCCACTCGCCCGTGTACCGGCTCAGGCCCCGCTGGGCGAGGCCGCTGTTCACGGTCAGCAGCGGCAGGCGCTGGCCGCGGTCGTCGCTGATCCATTCCTCCAGCCGCAGGCGGCCGAAGCGGGGCAGGCTGCGCGGTTCCCAGCCCACCGCGCCGCGGTTGAGGATCGGCCCGGACAGCCAGCGGCCCTGGTCCCGCAGGGCACCGAGGGGAAGCCGGCGCACCCGGTTGAAGAAACCGCCGTTGATCGCCACCAGGGCGTCCTGGCGCTGGGCCAGGGCCGTCAGGGAGCTGAGCCCCGCCATGCCGTCGGGGCGGCTGAGGGTGCGCAGTTCCAGGGGACCGCTGCGCGGATCGATCCGGACGGCGTTGACCAGGACCCGGGTGCCGCCGACGCTGCGCACCTGCTGGTCCCAGCGCAGCTGGGAGCCCAGCATGGCCAGCAGCCGCGGATCGATCGGCGCCGGTGCCTCCGGCGCCGTGCCGACGCTGCCGGCGCCCTGGGGCAGGTCGATGACCACCCGGGCCGGATCCCCCAGGGTGAAGCTGCGCAGGGGGGCGGCACCGCCCGGCACCGCCAGGGTCAGGTCCGCCCCGTCGGCGCCGCTGCGCAGGCCCCGGGCGGTGAGCAGGGCCAGCTGGTCGGGCCGGCTGAGCAGGGACAGCCGCAGGCCGCCCTCGCTGCTGCGCACCAGGGTGGGTCCGTCGAGGTCGAGCACCACGCGCCGGACGCCGGCCTGCTCCGAGCTGCGCACCTGGAGCAGCCGGGGGGCCGGCAGGCGCAGATCCAGCCGCTCACCACGGCGCTCCACCGTCACGCCCACGTCCTGCAGGAGGGCGGCCACGTCGACGGCCACCTCGTCCGCCAGCGACCGCTGCTGGGCCGGCGGCACCACCAGCTCCCGGCCGAACCATTCCAGGGCCAGGGCGCCATCGGGCCGGGAGCGGCTGCTGAAGCCCAGCTGGCCTTCGAGCACCTCGAGCGGCAGCCACAGGGCCACGGGCCGGCGCGGGTCATCGCCGCTCCAGCGCCAGGCGGCCTGCTGGCTGCGGCCGTTGAGCGTCAGCCCGGTGCCGCCCACTTCCGCGGCGAAGCCAGAGCGCGCCGGCACGGGCCGGCTGGGGCGCGGGGCCGCCAGCTCCGGCAGGGGCGGGGGCATCGGCGGCGGAGCCGCCCTGGAGACCGGCGGAGCTCCGATCAGGGCCAGCAGGGCCAGGGTGATCGGGAGCGTCCTGGCCATCGACGGCGTCCTGCCTCTTGAGGCAAACATCTGCCCCTTGAGGCAAAAAGTTAGTCCCATCGCTCCAGGGAAGGGTGGCTGCCTAGGATCGGTGGCTCGCCCTGTCGTCGCGGACACGGCTGCTGCACGGGTGACACGGCAGCTCCTCGGCAGGTCCCGCTTGCCGGCGTCCTTAGGCTTGTTCCTTCCAAGCCCGTTCCAGCACCGTTTCAGCAGCCCCAACCCGGCCTATGTCCTCCTCCGTCCCCGTCTGGCCCCATCGCGACAGCTCGGCCCCAGGCCCTGGCGAGACGGACGCGTGCGGCGTGGGCTTCCTGGCCCACCTCGATGGGGTGGCCAACCACTGGGTTCTCCAGCAGGCCCTCCGGGGCCTCCGCTGCATGGAGCATCGCGGCGGCTGCGGCGGCGATGGTGATTCCGGCGACGGCGCCGGCCTGCTGACCGCCATCCCCTGGAGCTACCTGGAGGCCGTCTGGCCGGCGGCCGCCGCCTCCACGGCGATCGTGCGGGGCCTGGGGATGCTGTTCCTGCCGGCGGATCCCGACCGCCGCGACCAGGCCCGCCGGATCTGTGATGAGGAGGCTGAGCGCCTTGGGCTGCTCAGCCTGGGCTGGCGGCAGGTGCCGGTGGTCCCCGAGGTGCTCGGTCCCCTGGCGCGGGAGAACGCCCCGGCCATCGAGCAATGGCTGCTGGCCGCCCCCGATGCGGTGCCCGGCGTCATGGCCGACGTCGACGCCCTCGAATCCCTGCTGTTCCGCCTGCGGCGCCGCGCCGTCGACCGGGTGCGGGAGGTGTGGGGGGCCGACACCACCGACCTCTATTTCGCCTCGATCAGCGCCCGCACCGTCGTCTACAAGGGCATGGTGCGCTCGGAGGTGCTCGACGCCTTCTACGCCGACCTCCGCGACGAACGCTTCAGCGTCGCCTTCGCGGTGTACCACCGCCGCTTCAGCACCAACACCCTGCCCCGCTGGCCCCTGGCCCAGCCGATGCGCCTGCTGGGCCACAACGGCGAGATCAACACCCTGCTGGGCAACATCAACTGGGCCAGGGCCGCCGAATCCCACCTCGAGGCCGTCTGGGGGGATGCCGCCCGGGACCTGCGACCCCTGGTCAACGCCGCCTTCAGCGATTCGGCCAACCTCGACGCCACCCTCGAGCTGATGGTGCGCAGCGGCCGGCCGATCACCGACAGCCTGCTGACCCTGGTGCCGGAGGCCTTCCGCGACCAGCCCGAACTCGACGAACGGCCCGCGATCAAGGCCTTCTACGAATACAGCGCCTGTCTGCAGGAGCCCTGGGACGGCCCGGCCCTGCTGGTCTTCAGCGACGGCCGCATGGTGGGGGCCACCCTCGACCGCAACGGCCTGCGGCCGGCCCGCTACTGCATCACCAGCGATGGCTACGTGGTGATGGGCTCGGAAACGGGCGTGGTCGAGCTGGAGGAGTCCCGCATCATCGAGAAGGGCCGTCTCGGCCCCGGCCAGATGCTGGCCGTCGACCTGGAGCAGCACCGGCTGCTGCGCAACTGGGATGTGAAGGAGGAGACGGCGGCGCGCCTCCCCTATGCCGGCTGGCTGCTCGACCATCGCCGCAGCCTGTGTCCCGGCGTGTGGGAGCAGGAGCGCACCCTGGGTGACCTGGAGCTCCTCCAGCAGCAGACCGCCTTCGGCTTCACCGCCGAGGACCTGGATCTGGTGATCGAGGACATGGCCGGCCAGGGCAAGGAGCCCACCTACTGCATGGGGGACGACATCCCCCTGGCGGTGCTCTCTTCCAAGCCCCACCTTCTTTACGACTACTTCAAGCAGCGCTTCGCCCAGGTCACCAACCCCCCGATCGACCCGCTGCGCGAGAAGCTGGTCATGAGCCTGGAGATGCACCTGGGCCGGCGCGGTTCGGCCCTGCGCCCCGATGCCTCCGGCGCCGCCGTGCTGCACCTCACCACTCCGGTGCTCAACGAGGCCGAACTGGAGGATCTCGGCTCCCACGGCCTCGGGCTCACCACCCTCTCCACGCTCCTGCCGGTGGCCAGCGGCCCCGATGGGCTCGAGCAGGCGCTGCATCGGCTCTGCTTCGAGGCGGAGGCCGCCGTGCGCAGCGGCACCCAGATCCTGGTCCTTTCCGACCGCTCGGACGGCGGCATCAGCGCCGGCACCACGGCCATTCCTCCCCTGCTGGGGGTGGGGGCCGTGCACCACCACCTGCTGCGGCTCGGACTGCGCCTGCAGTGCTCCCTGGTGGTCGACACCGCCCAGTGCTGGAGCACCCACCACCTTGCCTGCCTGATCGGCTACGGCGCCAGCGCGGTCTGCCCGTGGCTCACCTGGGAGACCACCCGCCACTGGCTGGCCCATCCCCGCACCCAGTCGATGATCGAGCGGGGCAAGCTCCCCCGCCTCGATGCCGACATGGCCCAGGCCAACGTGCGCAAAGCCCTGGAGGAGGGGCTCCGCAAGATCCTCTCCAAGATCGGCATCTCCCTGCTCGCCAGCTACCACGGTGCCCAGATCTTCGAAGCCATCGGCATCGGTGCCGATCTGATCGACCTGGCCTTCACCGGCACAACCAGTCGGGTCGCCGGCCTCAGCCTCCAGGATCTGGCCAGCGAGACCCTGGCCTTCCATGCCAAGGCCTACCCGGAACTCAACCGCACCAAGCTCGAGTTCATGGGCTTCGTGCAGTACCGCACCGGCGGCGAGTTCCACCTCAACAACCCGGACATGTCCAAGGCCCTGCACGCCGCCGTGGCGGCGGGCCCCGGCTACGACCACTTCACCACCTACCGCACCCTGCTGGAGAACCGCCCGGTCACGGCGCTGCGGGACCTGCTGGAGCTGCGCCCGGCCCCGACCCCCCTGCCGATCGAGCAGGTGGAGAGCGTGGAGAGCATCTGCAGCCGGTTCTGCACCGGCGGCATGAGCCTGGGGGCCCTCTCCCGGGAGGCCCACGAGGTGCTGGCGGTGGCGATGAACCGCATCGGCGGCAAGAGCAACTGTGGCGAGGGCGGTGAGGACCCGGCCCGCTACCACCCCCTCCATGACGTCGACGGCGACGGCCACTCGCCCACCCTCCCCAGCCTGCGTGGCCTCCGCAACGGCGACAGCGCCTGTTCCGCCATCAAGCAGATCGCCTCGGGTCGCTTCGGCGTCACCCCGGCCTACCTGCGCAGCGGCCGCCAGCTGGAGATCAAGGTGGCCCAGGGCGCCAAGCCCGGCGAGGGCGGCCAGCTGCCCGGCCCCAAGGTGGACACCTACATCGCCTGGCTGCGCAACAGCAAGCCCGGCGTGGCGCTGATCTCACCGCCGCCGCACCACGACATCTATTCCATTGAGGACCTGGCCCAGCTGATCCACGACCTGCATCAGGTGAATCCTGAGGCGCGGGTCTCGGTGAAACTGGTGGCCGAGATCGGCATTGGCACGATCGCCGCCGGTGTGGCCAAGGCCAATGCCGATGTGATCCAGATCTCCGGCCATGACGGCGGCACCGGAGCCTCGCCGCTGAGTTCGATCAAGCACGCCGGCAGCCCCTGGGAGCTGGGGCTCACCGAGGTGCACCGCAGCCTGCTGGAGAACGGCCTGCGGGACCGGGTGCTGCTGCGGGCCGACGGCGGCCTCAAGAGCGGCTGGGACGTCCTGATCGCCGCCCTGCTGGGGGCTGAGGAGTACGGCTTCGGCTCGGTGGCCATGATCGCCGAGGGCTGCATCATGGCCCGCGTCTGCCACACCAACAACTGCCCGGTGGGCGTCGCCACCCAGAAGGAGGCCCTGCGCAAGCGCTTCACCGGTCTGCCCGAGCATGTCGTCAACTTCTTCGTCTTCGTGGCCGAGGAGGTGCGCCAGCTGCTGAGCGTGCTGGGGGTGGCCCGGCTCGAGGACCTGATCGGCCGCACCGATCTGCTGGCTCCCCGCGCCATTGGTCTCACCAAGACCAGCGCCCTGGATCTCTCCTGCCTGCTCGATCCGATCCCCGCCGCCGCCAACCGCGGCTGGCTCCGCCACGACGACGAGGCCCACGGCAATGGCCCGGTGCTCGAGGACGGGCTGCTCGCCGACCCGGAGGTGCAAACGGCGATCGAGACCCACGGCCAGGTGGTGCGCCAGCTGCCGATCGTCAACACCGACCGCAGCGTCGGGGCCCGACTCTCCGGGGAGATCGCCGCCCTGCATGGCAACACCGGCTTCCAGGGGGGCCTCGCCCTCACCTTCCACGGGGCGGCCGGTCAGAGCTTCGGCGCCTTCGTGCTCCAAGGCATGGACCTGCGCCTGGTGGGCGAGGCCAATGACTACGTCGGCAAGGGCCTCAACGGCGGTCGCATCACCGTGGTGCCCCCGGCCGCGGTCCGTGACCCCGGCGACCAGGTGATCCTCGGGAACACCTGCCTCTACGGCGCCACGGGTGGGGAGCTGTTCGCCCTCGGCCGGGCCGGCGAGCGCTTTGCCGTGCGCAACAGCGGCGCCCGCACCGTGGTGGAGGGCGTCGGTGACCATTGCTGCGAGTACATGACCGGCGGCGTGGTGGTGGTGCTGGGCAGCACCGGCCGCAACGTGGCCGCCGGCATGACCGGCGGTGTGGCCTTCCTGCTCGACGAGAGTGGAGGCCTGGCGGCCCGCCTCAATCCCGAGTCGGTGGCGCTGGTGTCCCTCACCACCCCCGAGCAGGAGGGGCTGCTCCTGCCCCTGCTGGAGGCCCATCTGCAGGCCACCGGCAGCGCGAAGGCGGCGGCAATCCTGGCCGACTGGCCCACCTGGAAGGCTCGCTTCCGGGTGCTGGTGCCCCCCAGCGAGACGGCCACGGTGGGTCTGGCCCAGCGGGAGGCCGTGGCGGCCTGATCGGGTCTGCCGTTCGGGCTCAGAAGTCGTCGTAGACCTTCTGGAAGGCGGCGAAGGTGTCGTCGTTGTTCATGCCGGCCACGGCGATCGACGCGGCACCCAGGTGGGTGCTGCAGCTGATCGAGAGGGCCATCGGCAGGCTGGCGTGGTCGGCGTACACCGAGCGGCTCTTGCCGGTGCCGACCACCTGGACATCCTCGGTGAAGCCGTTCTTGCTGGCCACCTTTTTGGCGGTGTCCACGCAGGCCATCAGGTCGTTCACCCCCAGCACCACGTCGGAGTACACGTGTGGCACCGCCAGGGCCGGCTCAGCCGGCGACAGCAGGGCCAGCAGCAGGCCGAGGGAGGCGAGTTTGCTCATGACCGGACCGTGGGGCTGCGGTGGTCTCATCTTGCCCCGGGAGTCCGGTTCCGCTCAGCGGGGGTGCTCCTGCATCAGGCGACGCACCTCGCCGGCGTGGTAGCTGCTGCGGGTGAGCGGGCTGCTCACCACCTGCAGGAAGCCCAGGTCACCTTCCCCGTGGCGGCGGAAGCTTTCGAACACATCAGGGGACGGGAAGCGCTGTACCGGCAGATGTTTTGGGCCGGGAGAGAGGTACTGGCCGATGGTGACGATGTCGACGGCGTGGGCACGCAGATCGGCCATCACGGCGCGGACCTCGTCGTCGCTTTCGCCCAGGCCCACCATCAGCCCTGATTTGGTGTAACTGCGCGGCCAGCCCTCCCGGACCCGGCGCAGCAGTTCCAGCGAGCGCCCGTAGACCCCCTGGGGCCGCACCTGCCGGTAGAGCCGCGGCACGGTCTCGATGTTGTGGTTGAGCACTTCCGGCGCCGCCGCCATCACCGCCGCCAGGGCCTCCCAGGCGCCGCAGAGATCGGGCAGCAGGATCTCGATCGTGGTGAAGGGGGACGTACGGCGCACGGCCTCGATGCAGGCCACGAACTGGCTGGCGCCGCCGTCGGCCAGGTCGTCCCGGTTGACCGAAGTGATCACCACATGGCTCAGGCCCATGCGCCGCACCGCCTCCCCGAGCCGCTCGGGTTCGGTGGGGTCCAGCGCCCGCACGCTGCGGTCGAAGTCGATGTCGCAGTAGGGGCAGGCCCGGGTGCAGCCCGGCCCCATGATCAGGAAGGTGGCGGTGCCGCCGGCGAAGCACTCGCCGATGTTCGGGCAGCTGGCTTCCTGGCAGACCGTGTTGAGCTTGAGGTCGACGAGCAGGTCGGCCACCGCCCCGATCCGCTCCCGCTGCGGCGCCTTGACCCGCAACCAGGGCGGCTTGGCGGGGGCAGGCCGGGGGTCGCTGACGGTCACGGGCATCACTGGGCTGAGCGGACTGTAGGGAGGCCGATCCCGGTGGCCGGTCGCCGCGGGCCATCCCCTAAAGTCTGGCGATCGGGATGTGGCGCAGCTTGGTAGCGCACTTCGTTCGGGACGAAGGGGCCGCAGGTTCGAATCCTGTCATCCCGATTCTTTTTCTCCTGGCCCTCAGGCCAGGGCCGCTCCCGGATAGCCCCGCGGGGTGACCATCCGTCCGTCCTGGACCCGGGTGGAACTGTTGCCCACCAGCACCAGGGTCAGCATGTCCACCCGGTCCTCGGGCAGGGTGCCCAGGGTGTGGAGGCTGAGCGCCTCTTCGGCGCGCCCCAGCTGGCGGGCCAGCAGCACCGGTGTGCTGGCTGGCCGGCCCTCCCCCAGCAGTTCGATGGCCCGCCCCAGCTGCCACGGCCTGCCGAGGGAGCGGGGGTTGTAGAGGGCCACGACGAAATCGCCGCTGGCGGCACCCTTCAGCCGCCGTTCGATCACGTCCCAGGGGGTGAGGCGGTCGCTGAGGCTGATGGTGCAGAAGTCGTGCATCAGCGGGGCACCGGCCCGGGCGGCGGCCAGCTGCAGGGCCGACAGCCCCGGGTGCACCGTGAAGGCCGGACGGTCGAGGCCCGGCAGCTGCAGCCAGAGCTCCAGGGCCAGCCCCGCCATGCCGTAGATGCCGCTGTCCCCGGAGGAGATCAGGGCCACGTCGAGGCCCTGGCGGGCCAGGTCGAGGGCCTCGGCGCAGCGGGCCCGCTCCTCCGTCAGACGGCCCTCGCGGCGCAGCTGGTCGGGGCGCCGCAGGGGTTCCAGCAGGTCGAGGTAGAGCCCGTAGCCCACCCACACCGTCGTTGCGGCCAGGGCCTGGCGGGCATCGCCGCTGAGCAGGTCGATCGAGCCCGGACCGCTGCCCACCAGATGCAGGCTGCCCCGTTGCGGGGCCCACTGGCGATCGGCCAGGGCCACCGCCAGGGTGGCGGCCCCCCGCTCCCCGCTGGCGGCGCGCCCGATCCGCTTCTCCACCAGCAGGCGGGGCGCGGTCCCGGCCTGGTCCGTCCCGGCCAGCTCCGTCCCGGCCAGCTCCGTCAGCGGCCGGCCCGCCTCCCAGGCCGCCTGCAGGGCGGCGGCTTCGGCCACGCTGGGCGTGCCCATCTCCCGGGCCACCGCTTCCGAAGGATGGGGCACGGCGACCGCCGCCAGGGTGGGGGCGTCGTAGAGGCGCAGGGGCCAGCCGTGACGCTCCGCCAACGCCAGCAGGGCGGGCTCATCCCCCTTGCGATCGATGCTGGCCAGGCCCGCCACGGCTTCCCGGGCCAGCCCCTGCTGCTCCAGGCCTTCCGCCACCAGCCGTTCCAGCACCGGCAGGCTCGTGTCCCGCTCGCAGCCGATGCCCAGCCAGAGGCTGGGGGGATGCCAGCGGCAGCCCGCGCCGCTGCGGGGCCCGATCACCAGGGCGGTCTCGCCGTCGTCCTGGCCGCTGTCCGCCTGGTCGCCTTCGGCCTTGCCGGTGCCGGCGGCCTCCAGCCCCTGCCACAGGGTGGTGCCCTCCTCCTGGTGCAGAACGGGGCGGCGACCGCCGGCCGCCTCCACCATCAGCCCTCTCCAGTCGCCGGCGCCGCGGCGCCAGCCCCAGGCCTGGCCGAAGGCATCCAGGGGCAGCCGGCCCAGGGCGGCGCCGGCACCGGTGAGCACGGCCTGGCCACCCACCAGGGCGGCGATCTCCTCGGCGAGCCGGTCGCCACCGGCGCCATGGCCCCCCAGCAGGGGCACCACGAAGCGCCCCCGGGGGTCCACCACCAGCACGGCGGGATCGCTGTGCTTGTCGCCGATCAGGGGGGCGATCAGCCGGGTCACCAGTCCGCAGGCCCCGACGGCCACCACCGCGTCGGCCGTCCCCCAGTGCCGCGTCAGCCACAGGGCGGAGGCCTCGTGCACCTCCGGGTCCCGCACCTCGTGCAGCAGGCCGGCCTGGCGCAGCCGCTGCAGCATGGCTGCGGCCGTGGGGCCGAAGCCGAGGCCGATGTGTCGCCGTGTCGTGTCGCTCAAGGGGCCACCCCGCCGTCGAGGGGGGCAGGACCCGGGCCGTCCGGGGTTTCCCGGGGGTCGGCGTCCGTGCCGTCGTCCTCAGTGCTGCCAGCCGCTGCGCTGCCGGCCGTCATCGGCGGGTCTGGCGGGGTGGGTGGCTCCGCTGCTGGCGCCACCGGGCTCTCCTGCGGGGCCGGCACCTCCGCCTGGCGCGGGAATCCTGGGTCGTTGGTCGGGCCCGCAGCCTCACCAGCCAAGGCCGACGGCGGCAGTTCCAGCGGCTCGGGCCGCTCCTCCGTCTCCTGCGGTGGCGCCGGCTCCGGCAGTGCCGTGGCCTCCGGGTCCGGGGTCGCGTCGGATTCCGCCGCCTGCTGCTGCTCCTGCTCCGGCTCAGGAGTCACCGGCGGCGGGGCCTCGCCCAGCAGGATGGCCAGCTCGGAGGCCGTCAGCCGGCCCTTCTGCCAGCGGGGAGGTACGCCGCCGGGCTCGAGGATCACTTCCCCGACCAGACTGTTGAAGGGAGGATTGAGGGGCTCGCCGAGGCCGTCGAGCAGGTCGAGCTGGACCGCATTGCTGCCGGTGCGCCAGCCCTCCAGCCACAGGGGCGTCTGGCGATCCACCAGGAAGCTGTCTCCGTTGATGCTGACCCGCAGCCGCCAGCTGGCATCGCCGCTGCGCAGGTTCTGCAGCGGAGCCTCCAGCAGCAGCCAGTCGAGCAGCAGCGGCGTGCCGGCCGCCGTCCCCCGGGGACTGACGGCGATCAGCTGGGGGCTGCCCGGGGCGGGCTGGCCGAGGGGATTGGCCGCGACCCTGTGCAGGCGGATCTGGCGCTGGGCACCGGGACCCTTCACCGCCTCACCCCAGGGCCTGGCGGCATAGACCGTGAGCCGGTGGCTGCCGGGTTCCAGCGGCCGCATCGTGGTGGAGGTGGCGGTGAGCGGCAGGGGGGGATCCCCATCCAGCTGCGCCACCAGGTGGGGGCCGAGGCCGAGGGGGCCGGCATCCACCAGGGGCCAGTCCTCCACCCGCAGCCGCAGGGTCCAGGGACCCGCCGGCAGCAGGGCACCATCGGCGGGGGAGAGGATCTCCACCTGGGGGCGCCGCCCCTCCAGGGCCTCCTGCAACTGCTGCACCGCCAGCGGTGGGGCCACCTCCTGCTGGCTGGGGCGTCCCCTGGCAGGGGTGGCTGGGGCCGGGGCGCTCGGGCGTCGGCCCGGCAGGGAGAAGGCGAGGGCGGCCGACGGCGCCAGGCTGAGCACCAGCAGCAGGGCCACCGCCAGCAGGCCGACTCGGCAGAAGTACCTACGGACCGCCCGTGCCGCGGCCCCACGCCCCTCTCCCCTGTCGCCCACGCCCGCTCCGTCATTCGTGGAGCCATTCTGCTTTGGGGCCCGAAGAGGGGTAATCGGCTGTTGAAATCGCTGCAAAATGCAGCAAGGGGTTATAGAAACCCCGTGGTTTTCCTGATTGTTACGTTGTTGACAACATGTCGCCAGACCTCAGTCGCAGCCTTGGAACCGCCGGGATTAAACCTTTGTAACTGGCGGCCGATTCGCCTTGTTTTCGACCCCTATACTTCCGCCAGCGGTCCCCTTTCGGGGCCCAAAGCCCCAGTCGTGGCAAGGGATTTCTCCCCCATCGCGACTGGTGCCCATGGTCGGGGCTTCCCGGCCATGGGGCCCACCGATGGGGCCGGGACGGTCGCATGACCTGTCCCCGGCGTCCGTCGAAGGGGTGGACCCTCCACCTCGACCCCGTCCCTCGAGGAACGTCTCGATGACCATCAGCCCACCAGAGCGTGGGAAAACGGCGAAGGACATGGTTGACCGGAACCCCGTTCCGGCCGATCCCGCGGTGTTCGGCAAGCCCGGCCACTTCGATCGCACCCTCGCCAAAGGTCCCAAAACCACCACCTGGATTTGGAACCTCCACGCCAACGCTCACGATTTCGACAGCCACACGAGCGATCTTGAAGAGGTCTCCCGGAAGATCTTCAGCGCTCACTTCGGCCATCTGGCCGTCATCTTCATCTGGCTGAGCGGCGCCTTCTATCACGGAGCCCGCTTCTCCAACTACACCGGCTGGCTGGCCGACCCCCTGCACGTCAAACCCAGTGCCCAGGTGGTCTGGCCGATCTTCGGCCAGGAAATTCTCAATGGCGATGTGGGTGCCGGCTTCCACGGCATTCAGATCACCTCCGGCCTCTTCCATGTGTGGAGAGCCTGGGGTTTCACCAACGAGTTCCAGCTCCTCTGCACCGCCATCGGTGCCCTGGTGATGGCCGGCCTCATGCTCAACGCCGGTGTCTTCCACTACCACAAGGCGGCGCCGAAGCTGGAGTGGTTCCAGAACGTTGAGTCCATGCTCAACCACCACCTGGCCGGCCTGCTCGGGCTCGGGTCCCTGTCCTGGACAGGTCACCTGCTGCACGTGTCGCTGCCCACCACCCAGTTGATGGACGCCATCGACGCCGGCAACCCGCTGGTGCTCAACGGCAAGACCATCGCTTCGGTGGCCGACATCCCGCTCCCCCACGAGTTCCTCAACCAGGATCTGCTGACCCAGTTGTTCCCCGGCTTCGGCGCGGGGATCTCCGCCTTCTTCACCGGCAACTGGGCCGCCTACAGCGATTTCCTCACCTTCAAGGGTGGTCTGAATCCTGTGACCGGCAGCCTCTGGATGACCGACATCGCGCATCACCACCTGGCGATCGCGGTGCTGTTCATCGTGGCTGGCCACATGTACCGCACCAACTGGGGCATCGGCCACAGCATCAAGGAAATTCTCGAGGGCCAGAAGGGCGATCCCCTGCTGTTCCCCGCGCCCAAAGGTCACGATGGGCTCTATGAATTCCTGACCACCTCCTGGCACGCCCAGCTGGGTCTGAACCTGGCGCTCTTTGGTTCGCTCACGATCATCGTGGCGCACCACATGTATGCGATGCCTCCGTATCCCTACATCGGTATCGACTACCCGACCCAGCTGTCGCTGTTCACCCACCACATGTGGATCGGCGGCTTCCTGATCGTCGGAGCCGGTGCCCATGCGGCCATCGCACTCATCCGCGACTACGACCCTGCCAAGAACATCGACAACGTTCTGGAT
Source organism: Synechococcus sp. UW140 (assembly GCA_943369455.1). Lineage (GTDB taxonomy): Bacteria > Cyanobacteriota > Cyanobacteriia > PCC-6307 > Cyanobiaceae > Cyanobium. Next base: position 192,587 of record CALRND020000007.1, on the reverse strand, counting down.
CGGGTGCTGAAAGCCCGTGATGCCCTGATCAGCCACCTCAACTGGGTGTGCATTTTCCTGGGCTTCCACAGCTTCGGCCTCTACATCCATAACGACACCATGAGTGCCCTGGGTCGTCCCCAGGACATGTTCAGCGACACCGCGATCCAGCTGAAGCCCGTCTTCGCGCAATGGATCCAGGGCCTGCACGCCGCTGCAGCCGGCACCACCGCTCCCAATGCGCTGGCCGGTGTGAGTGAAGTGTTCAACGGCGCTGTCGTCGCCGTCGGCGGCAAGGTGGCCGCTGCGCCGATCCCCCTGGGAACGGCCGACTTCATGGTCCACCACATCCACGCCTTCACGATCCACGTCACCGTGCTGATCCTTCTGAAGGGTGTGCTCTACGCGCGCAGCTCCCGCCTCGTCCCCGACAAGGCGAACCTGGGCTTCCGCTTCCCCTGCGACGGCCCCGGCCGTGGCGGTACCTGTCAGGTGTCGGCCTGGGACCACGTGTTCCTCGGCCTGTTCTGGATGTACAACTCCCTGTCGATCGTCATTTTCCACTTCAGCTGGAAGATGCAGAGCGACGTGTGGGGCACCGTCAATGCCGACGGCACCGTCCAGCACATCACCAACGGCAACTTCGCCCAGAGCGCCATCACCATCAATGGCTGGCTCCGGGACTTCCTCTGGGCTCAGGCTGCCCAGGTGCTGAACAGCTACGGCTCGTCTTCCAGTGCCTACGGTCTGATGTTCCTGGGTGCCCACTTCGTCTGGGCCTTCAGCCTCATGTTCCTCTTCAGCGGCCGCGGCTACTGGCAGGAACTGATCGAGTCCATCGTCTGGGCTCACAACAAGCTGAAGGTGGCTCCCGCCATCCAACCGCGGGCGCTTTCCATCACCCAAGGCCGTGCCGTCGGTGTCGCCCATTACCTGCTGGGCGGTATCGCGACAACCTGGGCCTTCTTCCTGTCCCGACTCATCGCGGTCGGCTGACCTCCACCTGACCTTTCCCAATGGCAACGAAATTTCCTTCGTTCAGCCAGGGTCTGGCACAGGACCCGACAACCCGCCGTATCTGGTACGGCATCGCCACGGCTCACGACTTCGAGAGCCATGACGGAATGACGGAGGAGCGGCTTTACCAAAAGCTGTTCTCCACCCACTTCGGTCACCTGGCGATCATCGGCCTCTGGGTTTCGGGCAACCTGTTCCATATCGCCTGGCAGGGCAACTTCGAGCAGTGGGTCGCCGATCCGCTGCACGTCCGTCCCATCGCTCACGCGATCTGGGATCCCCACTTCGGGCAGGGCGCCATCGACGCCTTCACCCAAGCGGGCGCCTCCTCACCGGTGAACATCGCCTACTCCGGTCTGTACCACTGGTGGTACACGATCGGCATGACGACCAACACGGAGCTCTACCAGGGTTCCATCTTCATGCTGATCCTCTCGGCATGGGCCCTGTTCGCCGGCTGGCTCCACCTCCAGCCCAAGTTCCTGCCATCCCTGGCCTGGTTCAAGAACGCTGAATCGCGGCTCAACCATCACCTGGCTGTGCTGTTCGGATTCAGCTCCATCGCCTGGACCGGTCACCTGGTCCACGTCGCCATCCCCGAGTCCAGGGGACAGCACGTCGGGTGGGACAACTTCCTCTCGGTCGCTCCCCATCCCGCCGGTCTGGCTCCGTTCTTCACCGGCAACTGGGGTGTCTATGCCCAGAACCCCGACACCGCCAATCAGGTGTTCGGGACTTCTGAGGGAGCAGGCACCGCGATCCTCACCTTCCTGGGTGGCTTCCACCCCCAGACCGAAGCTCTGTGGCTCACGGACATCGCCCACCACCACCTGGCCATCGGCTGCATCTTCGTGATCGCCGGCCACATGTACCGGACCAACTTCGGTATCGGCCACTCGATCCGCGAGATCCTCGACGCCCATAACCCCCCCAAGGGCACCCCTGGTGACCTGGGCGCCGGCCACAAGGGCCTCTACGACACCGTCAACAACTCCCTCCACTTCCAGCTGGGCCTCGCCCTGGCTGCCCTGGGAGTCGTGACCAGCCTGGTGGCGCAGCACATGTACGCGCTGCCGTCCTATGCGTTCATCGCCAAGGACTACACCACCCAGGCTGCCCTCTACACGCACCACCAGTACATCGCCATCTTCCTGATGTGCGGTGCCTTCGCCCACGGTGCGATCTTCTTCATCCGTGACTACGACCCGGAAGCCAACAAGGACAACGTTCTTGCCCGGATGCTCGAGCACAAGGAAGCCCTCATCAGCCACCTGAGCTGGGTCTCCCTGTTCCTCGGCTTCCACACCCTGGGTCTCTACGTCCACAACGACGTGGTGGTCGCCTTCGGTACCCCCGAGAAGCAGATCCTGGTGGAGCCCGTCTTCGCCCAGTTCGTTCAGGCCGCCAGTGGCAAGGCCCTCTACGGCATGGATGTGCTGCTGGCCAACTCGGACAGCATCGCCTCCACGGCGTGGCCCAACAACGGCGCCGTCTGGCTGCCGGGCTGGCTGGATGCCGTGAACTCGGGAACCAATTCCCTGTTCCTGCAGATCGGTCCTGGCGACTTCCTCGTGCACCACGCCATCGCGCTGGGTCTGCACACCACCACCCTGATCCTGGTGAAGGGTGCCCTGGATGCCCGGGGTTCCAAGCTGATGCCCGACAAAAAGGACTTCGGCTACTCCTTCCCCTGCGACGGCCCCGGCCGTGGCGGCACCTGCGACATCTCGGCCTGGGACGCCTTCTATCTGGCGGTCTTCTGGGCCCTGAACACCGTGGGTTGGGTCACCTTCTACTGGCACTGGAAGCACCTCGCCATCTGGCAGGGCAACGTGGCCCAGTTCAACGAATCCAGCACCTATCTGATGGGCTGGTTCCGTGATTACCTGTGGCTCAACAGCTCCCAGCTGATCAACGGGTACAACCCGATGGGATCCAACAACCTGGCCGTCTGGGCCTGGATGTTCCTCTTCGGTCACCTGGTGTGGGCCACCGGCTTCATGTTCCTGATCTCCTGGCGGGGTTACTGGCAGGAGCTGATCGAAACCATCGTCTGGGCGCATCAGCGCACGCCTCTCGCCAACCTGGTGGGCTGGCGCGACAAGCCCGTCGCTCTCTCGATCGTTCAGGCCCGTGTGGTGGGTCTCGCCCACTTCACGATCGGCTACATCCTCACGTACGCGGCCTTCCTGATCGCGTCCACGTCCGGCAAGTTCGGCTGAGCCTCCGGCTCCCGAACCTCCTCAACGCCCCTTCTCGAATCTTCGAGGGACCCCCAGACCCCCGGTTACCACCGGGGGTTTTTTCATGGAGGTGCGCTGCATTGGTGACCTCCACAGCCGTCGCGCCAGGACGGGACGTCGCCTTGAACACCTGGAGACCTGCCAAGTCCGCCCATGCCCCATCCCTTCAACACAGATTTGCCTGGGCTTAACCATGGCTGAGGGGGGCTGCTGCCAGCTTTAAGAGGCTTGCAGCTGCTTCCCATGGCTCTTACCTTCTCCGCTCTGGATCCCGCCGTCCAGGCGACAGATGGAGTGATCTCTCTGGCAGCTCTGGGGGCTAATGCGGAGATCTCCGCCTATAACCCGGCCACTGGATATCTGTATACCGTCGGTGGTGGATCCGGGGCCATTGTTGTCTCCGACCTGCGCGATCCCGCCAACCCCCGGGCCGTTGCCCGGGCCACCTCCACCGGCAATGGTGAAACCCTGCAGAGCGCAGCGGTGTTCGGCAATCTGCTTGCCGTTGCGGTGCAGAACGCCGTCAAGACCGATCCCGGGTTCGTTCAGTTCTACGACCTCACCAATCCGGCTCTGCCCGTTCACATCAGCACCGTGACGGTTGGCGCCTTGCCCGACATGGTGAAGTTCAGCAGCGATGGCCGCAAGCTGCTGGTGACCAATGAGGGTGAACCGAATTCCCTCTACACCATTGATCCCGTCGGTTCGATCTCCCTGGTCAACACCAGTGGCTATCTGGGCAGCAGTCCCGTGGCTCCCGCTGCCGCCGATGTGCAGACCGTGGGCTTCGAAGCCTGGGAAAGCCGCCGCGCCGAGCTGATCAACCGCGGCGTCCGGATCGGCACCCGCCTGGGCGTCACCGCCACGGTGGCCCAGGACATCGAGCCGGAGGCCATCGCCATCAGTGCCGATGGCAACACGGCCTGGATCTCCCTGCAGGAGAACAACGCCATCGCCGTGCTGGATCTGAGCGGTGCGGCGCCGGTGATCAGCAGCATCTTCTCCGCTGGCGTCAAGGACTGGTCCCGTGGCGTCGCCAGCGCCGAGAACTTCACCTATCAGCTGGAGTACGCCGCTGGCACCGCCAACCAGCCCGCCGGGGTGCTGGCCGGCGGCCTTTCCGGCCTGTTTTTCGCCGGCAGGGAGACCCTGAACGGCACGGAGCTGGATGTCTACTATTCCATCACCGACCGCGGCCCCAACGGCGCCCTGATCGCCGGACAGCGTCAGTTCCTGGATCCGGACTTTCAGCCCAGCATCTACAAGCTGGGCATGAATCGCGCCACCGGCGCCGTCACCGAGCTCGGCCGCCTCGGCCTCAAGCGCCCCGATGGCACCCCGCTCACCGGCCTGCCCCAGCTGGCGAGCAAGGATGACGTTCCCATCACGGCCGCCAACGCCCCGCTGGCCTACGACCCGTTCGGCATTGACTCCGAGACCGTCTCCCTGTTCCGTCTCAGCATCGGTGGCAGCACCCGCCAGGTGTTCGCGGTCGGCGATGAATACCGCGGCCAGATCTCGATCTTTGACGCGACCAGCGGCAATCTGATCCAGCGCTACATCCCCGCCGGCCAGAAGGCCCAGCTCGCTGCCCAGCACAACGTCGGTGGGGCCACGCCGATCGGCGCGGAAACGATCGACAGCCTGCCCGCTGTCTACGGCAACCGCTGGAGCAACCGTGGCATCGAAGGCATGGCCTTCAATTCCCGCGACGGGCTGCTCTATGCCTTCCTGCAGAGCCCCCTGGATGTGGATGCCAACGGCGACGGCGTCACCGAAGGCCGCAGCCGCTCCGAACTGACCCGCATCCTGGCGATCGATCCGGCCACCGGCACCCCGGTGAAAGAGCACCTCTACCTGCTCAGCGGCCGGACCGGCCAGGACAAGATCGGCGATGTGGCCTTCGATGCGGCCCGTGGGGTGTTCCTGGTGATGGAGCGGGACAGCAGCCGCAGCCTCACCGGTTTCAAGCACGTCTACGAGGTGGATCTGCGCGGCGCCACCGACACCCTGCCGCTCACCCTGGCCAGCCCTGTGGTGGACTCCGCCTTGCCGTCAGCGACGTATCTGGTGGGAACGGAAGGCCGTGCCGCGTTCCGTGAGGTGATCGAATCCGGTGAGCAGGCGGCCAACGGCTATCGGTTCAACGGGATTCCCGATGGCATCGGCGTGATGGACAACGGCGATGGCACCCTGCGGGTGGTGGTGAACCACGAATTCGGTGCCACGGCCGGTGATGTGCGTGCCCATGGCTCCAAGGGGGCGTATGTGTCGGATCTGACGATCGACAAGGTGACGCTGAGCGTGTTGAGTGGCAAGGATTTTCTGGCCTCAGCCACCGATCTGTATCTGGCCTCAGCGGATGGGAGCAGCTGGAGCAGCGGAGCCACCACTGCGTTTAACCGCTTCTGCTCAGGCGACCTGGCTGCAGCGACGGCCTTCCGCAATGGGCTGACGGGCTACGACGGGCGGATCTATCTGACCGGAGAAGAGAGCGGTGCGGAGGGCCGGGCCTTTGCCCATGTCCTCACCGGCAGCGATGCGGGCAAGGTGTATGAATTGGCGGGGTTGGGCAATCTCTCGTTTGAGAATGTTGTGGCGAACCCGCTGGCCCAGGCCAAGACGGTGGTGGTGAACCTGGATGACACGATCACCAACGGCCAGGTGTATGTGTATGTGGGCAACAAGAGCGTCACGGGTAACGCGGTGGAGCAGGCGGGACTGGCGGGAGGCAAGGTGTATGGGGTGCGTGTCAATGCGGCGGGAACGACGAACACGGAAGTGGGGAACCTGACCAGTCCGAACGAAACGGGTCTGGGGATTGTGGCTGGTGTGGGAACGTTTGAGCTGGTGAGTCTCGGTGATGTGAAGGCCAAGACCGGTGCCCAGCTGAACAGCGAGAGCATCAGCGCGGGTGTCACCAACTGGCTGCGTCCGGAGGACGGGGCGTGGAGCAAGGATGGCAAGACGTTCTACTTCGTGACCACCGCCACGAGCACCAGTGCCAGCCGTCTGTGGGCTCTTGAATTCAGCGATCCGGCCAACCCTGAGGCCGGTGGCACGGTGCGGATGCTGCTGAATGGCAGCGAGGGTCAGGTGATGCTCGACAACATGACGGTGGCCGAGGATGGCTCGATTCTCCTGCAGGAGGATCCGGGCAACAATGCCCGCCTTGCGAAGATCTGGCGGTACAACACCAAGACCGACACGTTGGTCGAGCTGGCGCAGCACGATCCTGCCCAGTTCAGCGGTGCCGGAGCGATCACGTCGGATGAGGAGTCATCGGGGATCGTTGATATCAGCTCCTTCCTTGGTGGCGTGAGCGGATACGACACGACCAAGTACAGCTATTTCTTGATTGCTGATCAGATCCACAAGGCGGTGGCCAGCCCCACCAGCCAGGTGGAGCTGGGCGAACTGAGTGTGATGGTCACCGCCAGGGCTGGCAGCACCGGCCTGGCTGGCTGGAACGATGCGCTGGGTCTGAGCAGCCCCGAGCTGCTCGACAACCGCCGCACCCTGGTGGACCACGACAGCAATCCGGCCACCCCACCCATCTTCTCCACCTCCACGGCCGATGCCCTGGCCAAGGCCGGCATCCGCCTGGCCCACAAGACCGAGCTGTTCAACCTGCCCTCGATCGGCGGCACCCTCGCCTACGACAAGCCGGAGGGCCTCACCATCCGTGACGACGGTGCGGTGGTGATCAACTACGACAACGACTTCGGCACCGAGGGCGCCAGCGGCAATGCCTTCACCGTGGTGAGTTTCGATGGCGCCGGCTTCGACAGCTCCGATCGGGATGTGGACGGCAGCAGCAGCGGCGGCAACCGCTACCGACCCCTGAGTGGCCTGCCGCTCTACGGCCTCACCATGCCGGACGGCATCGCCGCGTTCACCGATGCCCAGGGCCGCAGCTTCCTGCTGGCGGTGGGTGAGGGCGATTCGCGTGAATACGAACCGGACCGGGGCAACATCTTCGTCGACCTCACCCGGGCTGATGCCACGACTGCGGTCAATGGCACCCCCTTCCGCAATCACCCGGGCGTCAGCGCCCTGAATGCCGCCTTCGCCGCCGCCACCGGCATCAGCCGCACCCGCCTCAACCTCCTCAACGATTACGGCGACATCAACGGCGATGGCCTGATCGACAAGCCCTTCAGCATCGGTTCCCGCTCGCTGCGCATCTATGACGTCCAGGGCAACGTGGTGTTCGACTCCAGCGACGCCCTGGAGGAGCTGGCCAACAACCTCGGCCTGATGGCCAGCGGCCGCGACGACGACAAGGGCACCGAGCCCGAGATGGTGGAGATCGCCACCGTGGCCGGTCGCACCTACGCCTTCGTGGCCCTGGAGCGCACCACCGCCAGCGTTGCCGCCGTGTTCGACGTCACGGACCCCTACAACGTGGCGGCGGTGGATCCGGTGGTCTTCCCCGGTGCCGAGCGCATCGAGGGGATCACCTTCCTGCGCAGTGCCGCCGGTGCGCCGGCGGGGGTGATCGCCAGCAGCGAGGGCAACGACAGGGTCAGCATCACCACGGCGGCCCCCCTGGCGGCGGGCAGTGCCTTCAAGTTGCAGCTGTTCCACCTGGCCGACCAGGAGGGGGGCATCGCGGCCCTGAACGACGCGCCCCGCCTCTCCGGGGTGCTCAACGCCCTGCGGGCCCAGGACATCGACCTCGACGGGGTCCCCGGCTTCGTCAACACCCTCACCCTGTCCAGCGGCGACGCCTGGATTCCCGGTCTCTTCTACGGGGCCTCCGCCCAGGCCTACGGCGCCGTCGGCCGCGGTGATGTGCTGATTCAGAACGCCCTGGGCGTCCAGGCGATCGCCTTCGGCAACCACGAGTTCGACCAGGGCACCGCCGTGGTGCGGGACCTGATCCGGCCCAACGTCGCCGCCGGCTATCCCGGCACCGCCTTCCCTTACCTGAGCGGAAACCTCAACTTCGCCACCGACAGCAACCTCGCTTCCCTGGTGGTGCCCGCCGGCCAGGCTCCCAAGCCCAACAGCATCACCGCCAGTGTCGTTTTCGATGTGAACGGCCAGAAGGTGGGTGTGGTCGGGGCCACCACCCCAACCCTGCGCACCATCTCCAGCCCGGGCAGTGTGGGCGTGGCCCCCGTCCCCTTCGGTGGTACCCCTACGGCCGCTGAGCTCGATGCCCTGGCGGCGGAGATCCAGGCCGATGTGGATGCCCTGCTGGCCGCCAACCCTGGACTCAACAAGGTGATTCTGCTGGCCCACATGCAGCAGATCGGCATCGAGCAGGCCCTGGCCGAGCGCCTGCGCCAGGTGGACATCATCGTGGCCGGCGGCTCCAACACCCGCCTGTTCGACGGCAATGACGTGACCCGCCCCGGCGACAGCGTCCAGGGCACCTACCCGATCGTCAAGACCGACGCCGATGGCAAGCCGGTGGCGGTCGTCAACACCGATGGCAACTACAAGTACCTGGGCCGCCTGGTGCTCGACTTCGACGCCCAGGGTGTGATCATCCCGGCGAGCTACGACCCCAGCCTCAGTGGTGCCTTCCGCACCGATGCCGCCGGGGTGGCGGCCCTCAACGCCGAGGCCTTCATCGACGCCCGGGTGCAGCAGGTGGTCGACAACCTGCGTGCGGTGATCGTCTCCCAGGAGTCGGAATGGTTCGGGGTCAGTGAGGTGTTCCTCAACGGCAACCGCAACCCCGGTGTGCGCAGCGAGGAGACCAACCTCGGCAACCTCACCGCCGACGCCAACCTGGCCTATGCCCGCCAGATCGATCCCACCGTGGTGGTCTCGCTCAAGAACGGCGGCGGCATCCGCAACTCCATCGGCCAGTCGGTCGTTCCCACCGGCTCGGTGAGCGGTGTCCCCGAACTGCTGCCCACCGCGGCGGTGCTCGACGCCCAGGGCAACGTGGTGAAGCCGGAGGGCGGCATCTCCCGCAACGACATCGCCAACGCCCTCAGCTTCAACAACGGCCTGTCCCTGGTCAGCGTCACCCCCGGCGAACTCAAGGCCCTGATCGAATTCGGCATCGCCGCCGGCATCAACCAGGGCCGCTTCCCCCAGGTGGGCGGCATGGCCTTCAGCTACGACCTCAGCCGTCCCGCCGGCTCCCGGGTGGTGAACCTGGCGATCCAGGACGCCGCCGGCAACGATCTCGACATCGTTGTGCGCGACGGTGCCCTGGTGGGGGATCCAGCCCGGACCATCCGCATGGTCACCCTGGACTTCCTGGCCAGCGGCGGCGATGGCTACCCCTTCGCCAGCCTCACGGCCCCCAACCGGGTGAACATCACCCAGGACCCAGCCGCCATCCGCACCGGCACCGCCACCTTCGCGGCCAACGGCTCCGAACAGGATGCCCTCGCTGAGTACCTGGTGGCCAACCACTCCCCCGCCAACCCGTTCAGGGGGGCCGACACCCCGGCCGCCCGCGACACCCGTCTGCAGAACCTGGCGGTGCGCAGCGATTCCGTGATCGACCCTGTCATCACGCTCACGGGCGGCACGGTGCTGGAGAACCTTCCGGCCGACACCCTCGTCGGGCTGCTGTCCGCCACGGACCCGGATGGGGCCGACACCTTCCGCTTCTCCTTCGCGCCGAACGGCAATCCGGGCGATCGCTTCCGCCTCGACGGCAACCGGCTGCTCACCACCGCTCCGCTCGACTTCGAGGCTGCCGCGACGCGCAGCCTCACCCTGCGCGTCACAGGCAGCGACGGCACCAGCTACGACAGGTCCTTCACCATGACGGTGGACGACCTGGCCGAGGGCGCCGCCGTGCAGCCGGCGGTGATCAATGGCCCCGGTTTTTCCATCACCCAGGGGGCGGGCGGCAACCCCCCGGGATCGGTCCCTGCGGGTCGGCCCCTCGCCACCAGTGCCCTCGGTGCCGTGCAGACCAGCCCGATCACCCTTCCCGGCGAAAGCGATCCCCGCGCACGGATCGAGAACACCGGCGTCTGGAACGGGCTCAAGACCCTCACCCTGGACGCCGACTACTGGAACCCGTCGCTGGGCAGCAACCTGCTGGTGGCCAACTTCGTGGATGTGCGCTGGGATCTCTCCACGGCCCCGGCCCTGGATTTTGATCTCCAGGTGGTGGGAGCCAAGCGTGGCGCGATCGATTTCGGCGGCGGCGATGACACCCTCACCTGGCTGTTCCACAGCGATGGGGCCGCCCGCACCAACACGGCCACGGTGTCGGGCGGCGGGGGCAACGACGTGCTCCGCTTCGGGGTGGTGGGCAGCTCGGGGGTCGATGACGCGCTGCTGGCCGACAACCCGGGGAGCGGCAACGGTTCCCAGTGGAACGCCAACTACGACGGCGGCTTCAGCACGGCCATCGCCTCCGGTGGTGAGGGCGATGACCGCATCGAGGCCCAGAGAAGGGTTCAGCTCCAGGCCGACGGCGGTGAAGGCCGCGACACCCTGACCGGCTCGGTTCGCGACGACAGCCTCATCGGTGGGCGGGGCGAGGACCTTCTCATCGGCGGTGGCGATGGCGGCAGCTTCCGCTTCAGCGGCCGCGGATCGGCCCGCCGGGTGGTGGTGAGCGGCGGTGACGTGATCGACCTGCGGGCCCCCGGCGGCGGCGGCGACGGAGCGGCCGACACCGCTGTCTACGACGTTGCTGGCGGCGGGGTCGACCGCATCTTCGGCTTCGAGGCCGGCCGTGACCGGCTGCAGGTGCTCGGGGGCGTGGGAACGGCCCAGGTGGCGGAGGTCGCCAACGGCACCTTCCTGAGCTTCACGGGCCGTCCCCTCCAGGGTGTGCTGATCGAAGGGGTCAGGGGGCTGAGCCTGGGCGGCACCAGCAACGACATCCAGCTGCTCGCCTGACACGAGACGGCCCCAGGTGCTGCTGTCGGCCCCGCGCCCGGCAGCACCTGATGGATGTCACGGTGGGGCCTGGAGGACCCATTCGGTGCTGGTGACCGTGATGTCGACGACCACGGGATCGGCTTCAACTTCCGTCAGATCGTCTGAAGTCGGGCCAGCGGCCTCCACCGCTGGAAACGGATGGACAACAAAAAACCCCTGCTTTGGCAGGGGTTCGAGCAAGGTCCGGTGAGCAGGTCTGGCTCAGCCGACGCTCCAGACGCCACCGGCGATGTTGGCCAGCGGGGACTGGATGGCGGTGCTGCACAGGAACCAGGCGAAGGCGGCGCCGCCGCAGCCACCCAGCCAGAAACCGCTGGCGAATTCCGCCCAGCCGGCTTTGGTGAACAGGTCGGCCGGGGGGTTGTCGATGGTGGCGTCGGCGGGCTGGACGTTGGGGCCGCTGCCGGCGGTGCCGTAGATCGACAGGCAGACGGTGAGGATCGACACCAGGCCGATGGCGGCGAGCAGGCCGGCGGTGCTGGCGAACTCGGTGGCGCGCAGGGGGCCGGTGTAGGCGAAGGGGCCGTAGAGCAGGTAGCCGTGGGCCATGCCCACCTCGAGACCGCGACGGTTGGGCGAGAGGGAGGGGCGGTAGGCCGGCAGGGCGTTCAGGAAGGCCTTGGTGAAATAGCTGCTGTTGACGGGGGTGGCCAGATTGCCGACGGTCGGGTCGGCCACGGGGGTCACGGTCATGGGAAGCGGATCGGGGGGGCTGCGGATCTGGAGGTCGGCTGGGGGGAGGCGAATGACGCTGGGGCCGAAGCCGGTCGTCAGTCGGTCGCCTCGATCACGTTGAACAGCAGGGCCATGGCCACCGCTGCGCCGAGGATTCCCACCAGGGGAACCAGCACGGACGGCAACCAGGCAACGGCAAATTCACCAGTCATGGCTTGGGCCAATAGGAACCGCCGGTACTGTAAGGACCATGCCCTGTCTGGCTTCTCGGCGGCCTAGGGGGCGACATAAAAGTTCAGCCGCCGCGCGCCAGCCGCCCTGCTCACCCGCCCCCGCGCAGGGTCGCCCGCACCCGGTAGATCGGCCGGCCCTGGCTTTCGTGATAGGTGCGCATCTGCAGTTCCGCCAGCAGCCCGAAGCTGAACAGCTGCACGCCGCTGAGGATCGCGAGCACCGCCATCAGCAGCAGGGGGCGGTTGCCGATGTCGGCCCCCAGCAGCAGTTTCTCGCCCACCAGCCAGGCGGCGATGGCCAGTCCGGACAGCAGGGCCAGGAGCCCGGCGAAGCCGAACACATGCATCGGCCGGGTCAGGAACCGCTTCATGAACCAGACCGTCAGCAGATCCATCAGCACCCGGAAGGTGCGATCGATCCCGTATTTGCTGCGGCCGTAGCGGCGGGCCTGGTGGGACACCCTCACTTCACCGATCCGGGCCCCTTCGATGAAGGCCAGGGCCGGCAGGAAGCGGTGCAGTTCCCCGTAGAGGTTCATGTCGCTGAGCACCTCCCGCCGGTAGGCCTTCAGGGAGCAGCCGTAGTCGTGCAGTCGCACCCCGGTGACCCGGGCGATCAGGCGGTTGGCCAGCAGGGAGGGCAGCAGCCGGTCGAGGGCCCCGTCCTGGCGCTGGTGCCGCCAGCCGCTCACCAGGTCCAGGTCGTCCTGCTCCAGCCGGGTCAGCAGCATCGGGATGTCGGCGGGATCGTTCTGGAGGTCCCCGTCGAGGGTGACGATCACCTCGCCGCTGCTGGCATCGAAGCCGGCGGCCATGGCGGCCGTCTGCCCGTAGTTGCGCCGCAGCAGCACCGCCACCAGTTCGGGCACCCCGCCGGCCAGATCCCGCAGCACCGCCTGGGTGCCGTCCCTGGAGCCGTCGTCCACCAGCACCAGTTCGAACGGCCTCCCGAGGGGCCTCAGGGCTGCCAGCAACTGCTCCACGAGCAGGGGCACGCTGGCCTCCTCGTTGTACAGGGGCACCACCACCGACAGGCTGGCGGACTCCGCCATGGCCCCTTGCAGTTCAGAGTGCACGGTACCTGCCCTGGGCCCCGGGGCCCTGTGCTCAGGGCGGCAGGGGGCTGCCATCGTGGCTGTGCATCACCCGCCCCGCGCCCCTCAGTTCGGCGCGGTAGTGGCACGCCACCGGATCCCGGTTGCGGGGATTCAGGTCGTCGATGCCGATGCCGTCGCGGCCGTGCTGGCGCCCGGAGCTGTGCAGGTAGCGGCCGCGGCCCAGGTGCAGGGCCACGTGGGTGCAGCGCCGCGGGGTGCCGAAGAAGATCAGATCCCCCGGCAGCAGCAGGTGGGTGACGCCGCTGGCGACGGCCACCGGGCGGCAGAAGCGCTCCTGCAGGTAGGCGTCGCGGGGCAGCCAGATGCCGACCTGCGCGAAGGCGGTCTGCACCAGCCCCGAGCAGTCGTAGTCGGGCCCGAGGGTGCCCCCCCAGAGGTAGCGGTTGGGGGGCTGCCGGGCGACCTCGGCAAAGGCCAGCACCGCCTCCAGGCGGGCGGCGATCCGGTCGCGATCGAGGCGGGGCAACGGCGGCGGCGACGTCGTGGGGTGCCCGTTGGTCTCCAGGGCCGCCGCGTCCACCCAGCAGGGGTAGCCGTCCTCGTGCAGCCGCACCCGCAGGCGGGTTTCGCCGCCGGCGGGTGCGGGGGCGGCGGCCAGCACCGTCAGGCACCGGCCCGCGTGGATCTCGGTGGCCAGCCCCGGGCCCTGCGGCCGGCTGTAGGCCGGCAGCGGCCGGGTCAGGGTCCAGACACGGCCCGGCGCCGGCAGGGTGCCTAAGGTCGCCATCGCAAGGTGCCGCCGCTGATGGCGTTCTACAGCCCGGATCCGGCCATGGGCGAGGCCCTGCGCCAGCTGATCGGCCGACTGGAGGAGGACGGGCGCCCGGGGCTGGGGGAGCAGCTCTCCGTCACCTGGCTCCGCTACGGCGACTCCCTGGTGGGCGGGGCCGAGGGCCTGGGCCAGGAGGAGTTCTGGGGCCGGACGGTGACCGGCGCCTCCTGGGCGGGCCCGACGCCCCGCTATCCCGCCAGCGTCGTGAAGCTGGTCTACCTGGTGGCGGCCGAAGCCTGGCTGCAGCGCCAGCTGATCGAGGACGGACCGGAGCTGCGCCGGGCCCTGGCCGACATGGTGCGCGATTCGGGCAACGATGCCACCAGCCTGGTGGTGGATCTGCTCAGTGGCACCACCAGCGGTCCGTCCCTGCCGCCGGAACGGCATGCCGCCTGGTGTCGCCAGCGCCAGGTGGTCAACGACTGGCTGGCCCGCCTCGGCTGGAGCGAGATGGCAGGGGTGAACGCCTGCCAGAAGACCTGGGCGGAGGGCCCCTATGGCCGCGAACGGGACTTCTACGGTGCCCAGCTGGAGAATCGCAACCGCCTCAGCACCGATGTCACGGCCCGCCTGCTGCACGCCGTGATGGCCGGAGCGGCGGTCTCCCCCCCGGCCTGCCGCCGCATGACGGCGCTGCTGCGCCGTTCCCTCGACCCCCAGGCCCGGGCCGCCGATCCCGAGAACCAGGTGGATGGCTTTCTCGGGGCCGGCCTGCCCGAGGGGGCCCGGCTGTGGAGCAAGGCCGGCTGGATGAGCCAGGCGCGCCACGACGCCGCCTATGTGGAGGTGGACGGGAGGGCGCCGATGCTGCTGGTGGTCTTCAGCGAGGGTCGGGCCCGGGCCGCCGACGAGGCCCTGCTGCCGGCCATCGCCGCCGCCCTGCTGGACACCTGACCCCGCCCCAGTGACGTCCCCACCCCTTGATGTGGTTCCCCTCGCCCTGGGGGCGGCGGTGAGCCCGATGCTGCTGGTGGGACAGATGCGCACCCTCACCGCTCCGGGCTCAGGGGTGCGCCAGAGCTGGGCCTACGTCGCCGGCAACGCCGTCGTGGTGGTGGCCTGGGCGCTGGTGGGGCTGGGCTCGGGAGGATCCCTGCCGTCGCGTCCCATCGCCGGCGCCGATCCGGTGTCCGCCGGCGTCCGGCTGGTCCTGGCCGCCGTGCTGCTCGCCATCGGCGCCCGGGCCCTGCACCGCGAAGGGGTGACGGCATCCCCGGCCCCGGGGGGGCCGTCCATGGGCCGATCCTTCGGGCTGGGGATCGTCCTGATGGCGGGCAACCTCACCTCCCTGGTGCTCTACCTGCCGGCGCTGCAGGACCTGGCCCGTTCCGGCCTGGCGGCGGGCCCCCTGGCCGCCCTGGTGCTGCTGGTGAGCCTGGTCACCCTGGCGCCGTCGCTGCTGCCGCCGCTGGTCCTCGCGCTCACGGGGGCCTGGGGGCGGGCCCGCCTCGATCAGCTCTGCCACTGGACCCTGGCCCACCAGGGACAGATCAATGGCGGTCTGTGTTTTCTGTTCGCGCTCTACCTGGGCTGGAGCGGAGTCGCCAGGCTCTGAGTGGACCTGGCGACGGGGGCCCCGGAAGGACCTGGGGATCGGGCCCATGGAAGGGCCTTGGGGTCGGCCCATGGAAGGGCCTGGAACGGAGAGGGAGGGATTCGAACCCTCGACAGAAGTTGCCTCCTGTAACTCCTTAGCAGGGAGCCGCTTTCAACCACTCAGCCACCTCTCCAGTGGCCCAGCGAGCTTATCAGGGCTCGGACTCGGGCCCCGGCGGCAGGGGTGCCCCCGGATCCGGGGGCACGGCCAGACGCGGCAGTCGGTGCTTGAAGCCGCAGAGGATCTCCCAGGGGATGGTGCCGCAGCGCTCGCTCCAGTCGAGGGGGCTGATGGTCTCCCCCTCCTGTTCGCCCAGCAGGGTGACCATGCTGCCCACCTCCATGCCGGGGGCCTCGGTGGCGTCGATCACCAGCTGGTCCATGGTGATGGCGCCCACCTGGGGCAGGCGCCGGCCCTCGAAGAGGACGTCCATGCGGTTGGAGAGCTGGCGGGGCACCCCGTCGGCGTAGCCGATCGACACCACCGCCAGCCGGCTGGGCCGGCTGGTGCGGTAACGGTGGCCGTAGCTGACGCCGACCCCCGCCCCCACCTGGCGCAGCAGGGTGACGCGGGCGTGGATCTGCAGCGCCGGCCGCAGGGGGACCACGCCGTCCAGGTGGGCCGCAGGAGCCTGGCCGTAGAGGGCCAGCCCCACCCGGACCAGGTCGTAATGCTGTCCGTGCCCCCGCAGGGTGGCCGCCGAATTGGCGAGGTGACGGCAACCGGCCGCCAGGCCCTGTTCGGCCAGGCTGGTGAGGACCGTCTCGAAGCGCTGCTGCTGGAGCGCGTTGAGGCCCTCGTCCTCCCCGGGAACGGCATCGGCGCAGGCCAGATGGGAGTAGAGGCCCGCCAGCTCGATGGCTTCCATGCCCTGCAGGGCCGCCACCAGCCTGGGCCCCTCCTGCCAGTCGGCGCCGAGGCGGGCCATGCCGGTGTCCAGCTTCAGCTGCACGGTCATGGGTCGGCCGCTGCCGCTGGCCAGGTTCTGGCAGAGCAGGGCCTCCCGCATGCTGCTGAGGGTCGGCATCAGCTGCCAGCGCAGGCAGCTGCGCAGTTCCTCGGGCTGGGTGAGGTTGCCGAGCACCAGCACCGGAGCGGAGATGCCGGCGCGGCGCAGCTGCAGCCCTTCGGCCAGGGTGGCAACCCCGAAACAGGCCGCCCCCGCCTCCAGGGAGGCGCGGGCCACCGCCAGGGCGCCGTGGCCATAGGCGTCGGCCTTGACCACCGCCATCAGCTGGGTGGCCGGACCGATGTGGCGCTGCAGGGCCCGCACGTTGGCCTGGATGGCCGCGGTATTCACCTCCACCCAGGCCCGCTGCCGCGACGGCTGGGTCTCCTCCGTCACGCTGGTGGTGGCGAGCGAAGAGGTGGTCATGGGCGCCGCCGCAGGGAGTGGACCATGGAAATCATGGGAATCCCGTTAGCATGCCGCGTATCCCGCGGACGGGAATGGGCCACGTACTCGTTCTGAATGCGTCCTACGAACCGCTGAACATCACCACCTGGCGGCGCGCCATGGTGATGCTGCTCAAGGGCAAGGCCGAGGGGCTCGAGCACGACCCCGAGCGGGCAATCCGTCCGGACCATTTCCTGCCCACGGTCATCCGGCTGCGCCAGTTCGTGCGGGTGCCCTACAAGCCGCTCCCCCTCACCCGCCGCAACGTCTTCCATCGCGACGGCCACGCCTGCCAGTACTGCGGCTACAACGGTGAGCAGCTCTCCATCGACCATGTGGTGCCCCGCAGCCGCGGCGGCACCGATGTCTGGGAGAACGTCACCACCGCCTGCCTGCCCTGCAACGTGCGCAAGGGCAGCCGCACCCCGCGGGAGGCGGGCATGCCCCTGGCCCGGGAGCCCCGTCGGCCCCTGGGCAGCCTGAGCTTCGAGGCCAATCGCCGCATCCGCTCCGGCCAGCACCAGGAGTGGGCCAAGTACGTCATCGGCGCCTGATCCGCCCCGCGTCGTCGTCGGCTCCATCTCCCCCTCAGCCCCCGGTTCCGGTGGCCTCGAGGGCGAGGGCCTCCAGACCCTGCCGCTGCTCCTCGGCGATGCAGGCCCCGATCAGGTCCTCGATCTGGCCGGCCAGCACGGGCTCGAGGGAGAAGTTCCGCCCCAGACGGTGATCGGTCACCCGGTTGTCCTTGGCGTTGTAGGTGCGGATCTTCTCGCTGCGGTCGCCGCTGCCCACCTGGGCGCGGCGCACGGAACGCTCGGCAGCGTTCGCTTCCGCCAGCTGGCGCTCGTAGAGCTTGGCCCGCAGGATCTCCATGGCCCGCTCCCGGTTCTGCAGCTGGGAGCGTTCCTGGGTGCAGAACACCCGGATGCCGGTGGGCTTGTGCAGCAGGTCGACCGCCGTCTCCACCTTGTTGACGTTCTGGCCGCCGGCGCCCCCCGAGCGGGCCGTGCTGATGTCCAGATCCCCGGGGTCGATCTGCACCTCCACCGGGTCGGCCTCGGGCATCACCGCCACGGTGGCGGTGGAGGTGTGCACCCGCCCCTGGGATTCGGTGGCCGGGACCCGCTGCACCCGATGCACGCCCGCCTCGAACTTGAGCCGGCTATAGACCCCGTCGCCGCGAATGGCGAGGATCAGCTCCTTGTAGCCCCCGAGATCGGCCTCCGAGGCGCTCACCGGCTGCACCTGCCAGCCCTGGCCCTGGGCGTAGCGCTCGTACATGCGGGCCAGATCTCCCGCCCAGAGGCTGGCCTCATCGCCGCCGGCACCGGCGCGGATCTCCAGCATCACGCTGCGCTCGTCGCGGGGATCCGTGGGCAGCAGGCTCAGGGTGAGGCGGCCGTTGAGGGTGCTGATCAGGGCCTCGAGGCTCACCAGCTCCTCACTGGCCAGGGCCGCCAGTTCCTCGCCTGCGGGGTCGTCGCGGTGGGCCCGCAGCAGGGCGCGGGCCTCCTCCCGTTCCTGCTCCAGCTTGCGCAGCCGCTGGTAGTCGTTGACCAGGGGCTCCAGCCGCGCCCGTTCCCGGGCGATCGCCTGCAGCCGGACCGGGTCGGAGGCCACGGCCGGATCCGCCAGCTGGCGCTCCAGGGTCTGGAAGGTGCGGCAGGCGGTCTCCAGCCGGGATTGCAGCAGCTCGGAATCCATGGGGCGGCACCGGCAACAAAAAGGGCCGGGTGCGTCAGGCACCCGGCCAAGGCAGAACCGGACCGTCGCGTGGTCCGGGGGTCCGAGGGACGTGTCAGGCCGAGAGACGCGTCAGGCTTCGGAGGCGGCCGGCTCTTCCACCGGGGTGGCGGGGACGTCGCTGGCCTTGGCGGCCTTCTTGGCACCCGAGGCGGAATCGGTGCTGCCCATGCCGTACTTGCGCATGAAGCGGTCGACCCGGCCCTCGGTGTCAAGGATCTTCTGGGTGCCCGTGTAGAAGGGGTGGTTGCCGCTCCACACGTCGACCGTGAGCTCGGGCTGGGTGGAGCCGGTGGTCATCACCACCTCTCCGTTGCAGATCACCTTGGCGTCCGGATACCAGGTGGGATGGATGTCGGCTTTCGGCATGACGGAAATCAGCGCTTGGAGAACTGGGGAGCCTTGCGGGCTTTCTTGAGGCCGTACTTGCGACGCTCCTTGGCCCGGGGATCGCGGCTCAGGTGGCCTTCGATCTTGAGGGGCTTGCGGTTGTCGGGGGAGAGATCGCACAGGGCGCGGGCCGCACCCTGCTTGATGGCATCGGCCTGGCCGGTGAGGCCGCCGCCGCGCACGTTGACCAGGAGGTCGTACTGGGCTTCCAGACCCAGGGTCTGCAGGGGAGCCTTGACCGCCGCCAGATAGACGGGGTTGTAGTTGAGGTAGTTGTCGCCGGGGCGGCCGTTGATGGTGACGCTGCCGCTGCCGGGGACCACCCGCACACGGGCGACGGCGGTCTTGCGACGGCCCGTGCCCCAGTAGACGACGCGGTTGGAGGTGCTGGTCATTGGGCGGCGGCGGCGGGATCGAGGGCGAGGGGCTGGGGCTGCTGGGCGGCGTGGGGATGCTCGGCACCCTTGTAGACCTTCAGCTTGCGGAAGAGCTGGCGGCCCAGGGCGTTGTGGGGAAGCATGCCCTTGATCGCCTTCTCGATGATGCGCTCCGGCAGGCGGGCCTGCAGGTGCTCGAAGGTTTCGGTCTTCATGCCGCCCGGACGGCCGGAGTGGCGCCGGTAGATCTTCTGGGTGCCCTTGTTGCCGCTGACGCGCACCTTGTCGGCGTTGATCACCACCACGAAATCACCCGTGTCGAGGTGGGGCGTGAAGGTGGGCTTGTTCTTGCCGCGCAGCACCTGCGCCACTTCACTGGCGAGACGGCCGAGGGTCTGGTCCGCTGCGTCGACCAGATACCACTGGCGCTCGAGCGAATCGATGGAGGGTGGGGTTGTCTTGTTCATCGCGCCGGCGGGCCGGTTTGGGGTGAGCCCATCGCAGCCGGATGGGTCGGGACAGGAAGATTCGACCCTACCGTGTCGCCGGATCCGGCGAATTCGGAGAGCCACCAGCTGCCTGGGGCCGCCTGACGGGGCTCCCTGCAGGGCGCTCAACCGATCGGATCGTCGCCGAAGGGATCGGCGGGAGGATCGCGCGATTCCAACAGAAATCGCGGTTGACAATCATACCAGGCAGCCTCAGGGAAGACCGGCTCCGGGTAGCCCACCCGCAGCAGGCAGAGGCCCTGGGGCGGTGCGGCCTCCTTCACGGCATGGCGGGCGCCGCTGCGCCAGCGGTGCAGAAACTCCGAAGCTGCCAGGCGACCCTCCCCCACCGCCACCAGCTGGCCCATCAGCAGGCGCACCATGCCGTAGAGGAAGCCGCTGGCCTGGACCTCGGTGACCAGCAGATCGCCGCAGCGATCGACCCGCACCTCCTGCAGGGTGGTGCGGGCATGGGCGCGGCGGCTGCCCGCCCGCTGGAAGGCGGAGAAATCGTGCTCGCCCAGGAGGGCCTCCAGGCAACGGGCCATCAGGGCCTCATCCAGGCGCCACTGGTAGCGGTGCCAGCTCCAGGGGGCCAGGAAGAGGTTGGGGGCGCGGCCGTTGTGGATGGTGTAGCGGTAGCGCCGGTAGGTGGCGCTGAAGCAGGCGTGCCAGTCGCCAGGCACCTCACTGGCGGCCCGCACCCGGACCGTGGGCGGCAGGCGGCCGTTGAGGGCCTTGGCCCAGCGGGTCACGGGGATGGGGCCGACGACATCGAAGTGCACCACCTGGGCGGCCGCATGGACGCCGGTGTCGGTGCGGCCCGCCGCCACAGCCCGCACGGGCCGGTGTGGGTCGAGGGCCTCGATGGCGGCCTCCAGGGTTTCCTGGACGCTGATGTGATGGGCCTGCCGCTGCCAGCCGTGGAAGGCGGCTCCGTCGTACTGCAGCGAGAGGGCGATCCGTTTCAGACCAGCTCGATGATGGCCATCTCGGCGTTGTCGCCGCGGCGGCGCACCGTGCGGATGATGCGGGTGTAGCCACCCTGGCGATCGCAGTAGCGGTCCTGGGCCTTGTCGAACAGGGCGTGCACCAGCTGCTTGTCGTAGATGTAGCCGATGGCGCGGCGGCGGGCGGCGAGGGTGCCGTCCTTGGCCAGGGTGATCATGCGCTCGGCTTCGTCACGCAGGGCCTTGGCACGGGCCTTGGTGGTGGTGACGCGGCCTTCACGAATGAGCTGGGTGGTCAGACCACGCAGCATGGCCTTGCGTTGGTCGGCGGGGCGTCCCAGCAGGGGGACTCGGCACTGGTGTCGCATGGTGGGGACGGGGCGGGTGGCGAAACGGGGAAGGGGAAACCGCCTTTCAGCCGCTGGTGCGGCTCTGGGGCAGGGAGATGCCGATCCTCTCGAGAGCCTCGATCACCTCGTCGGCGGACTTGGAACCGAAGTTCTTGATCTCCAGCAGGTCTTCGTAGCTGAAGCCCATGAGGTCGGAGACGGAGTTGACCTGGGCGCGCTTGAGGCAGTTGTAGGCGCGGACGGAGAGGTTCAGCTCTTCCAGGGGAATCTGGGCCTCGGCCGAAGGCTCGGGTTCCAGGCCGGGCTCCTCGGTCATGGTGAGGGTGGCCAGGGGCTGGAACAGGCTGATCAGCTGGTTGGCGGCCTGGGCCATGGCGTCGTCGGGGGTGACGCTGCCGTTGGTCTCGATCTCAATGCGCAGGCGCTCGTGGGCCGAACCGCCCTCGCCGACCGCCGTCTCATCGACGGTGTAGTTGACCCGGCGGACGGGCATGAACACCGCATCGATCTGCAGGAGATCGATGGCGGAGGTGTCCTCGTTGTGGCGATCCACCGGCCGGTAGCCCACGCCGCGCTCGACGTGAACCTCCATCTCCAGGCTGTGGCCTTCGGCCACGGTGGCGATCTCCCGGTCGCCGTCGATCACCTGCACCTGGGGGGAGAACTGCAGATCCGAGGCGGTGACCCGGGCCGGGCCGTTCACCATCAGACGGCCGATCTCCAGGTCGCGGCTGCGGCTGTTGACCGGCACCGACTTGCAGTTCAGCAGGATGTCGAGCACGTCCTCGCGCACACCGGGCACCGTGGCGTACTCATGGTTGACCCCGGAGAGACGCACCGCCGTGATGGCGCTTCCTTCGAGACCACCGATCAGCACACGCCGCAGGGCATTGCCGAGGGTGGTCGCCTGACCCCGATCCAGGGGCCCGATCAGGAAGACGCCCGTCTGGGAACGGTCGTCGGCGACCTGGTGCTCGACCCGATCGATCTGGTAGTGCAACACGGTCTGAGGAGGTGAAAAGGGAACGGTGGCCGCGACGGCGGCCCGGGGAAGGCGGGAAGGAGGCCGGAGGAACTCCGGGGGCTCAGACCCGGCGGCGCTTGGCCCGGCGGCAGCCGTTGTGGGGCAGGGGGGTGACGTCGCGGATCAGGGTGATCTCGAGACCGGCCACCTGCAGGGCGCGGATGGCGGTTTCACGGCCGGAGCCGGGGCCGCGCACCAGCACTTCGATCTGACGCATGCCCTGTTCAAGGGCGCGACGGGCGGCGGCCTCGGCGGCGGTCTGGGCGGCGAAGGGGGTGCCCTTGCGGGCTCCCTTGAAGCCGCTGGCGCCGGCCGACGACCAGCTCACCACTTCACCGGCGGTGTCGGTGATGGAGACGATCGTGTTGTTGAAGGTGCTCTGGATGTGCGCGACGCCGTTGGGCACGTTGCGCTTGGCCTTCTTGGGGCCGGTCTTCTTGGCTGGTTTGGCCATGGCGGTGACCCCGCGGCTGCGGGGAGGTGATCGGAGGACTGGGGGGGAGCCCCGGTGACGACCTCCGCAAAGGGAGGGCGGCGGGGCTGGGGCCCGGTGGCTGCCGCGAGGGGCCACGGGCTGGGAAATGGTGCAGGCAGGGAAGGGAGAAAGGGCCCGAAGGCCCGAGCCTCACTTCTTCTTGCCGGCGACGGTCTTGCGGGCGCCGCGGCGGGTGCGGGCGTTGGTGCGGGTGCGCTGGCCGCGCACGGGCAGGCCCATGCGGTGGCGGCGACCCCGCAGGCAGCCGATGTCCTGGAGGCGCTTGAGGGCCATGCCCTCCTCCCGCCGCAGGTCGCCCTCGAGGACGAAGGAATCGGCGGCGCCGCGCAGCTTCTGCACGTCGCCGTCGCTGAGGTCCTTCACCCGGATGTCGGGGCTGACCCCCGACTTGGCGAGAATCTTGCGGGCCCTGGTGAGCCCGATCCCGTACACGTAAGTGAGTGAGATCTCAACCCTCTTGTCACGAGGGATATCGACACCGGCGATCCGAGCCACGTCAGGAAACGATCAGAGGGCAAAGGGGGTGGCGGCCGAAGGCGGCCGCCGTGGAAGCGTGGGGGGTCAACCCTGACGCTGCTTGTGCTTCGGGTTGGTGCAGATCACCATGACCCGGCCGTGGCGACGGATCACCCGGCATTTGTCGCACATCTTCTTGACTGAGGCACGCACCTTCATGGGCGTTGTGCTCTCCGAATTTGCAAACAGCTACCTTATCACATCAGTCCGTCAAGCTGGCTACGATCCTGGCTGCGATCGCCTCCACGGTGCCGGAGGCCTCGACGCTGCAGAGCAGGCCGAGCTGGCGGTAGTGGTCGATCAGGGGGGCGGTCTGCTCCTGGTAGACCACCAGGCGGTTGCGGATCACCGCCTCGTTGTCGTCGGCCCGGCCGCGGGAGAGCAGGCGCTGGATCAGCACGCCGTCCTCCAGCTCCAGCAGCAGCACCCGTTCGATGCGCTGGTCGAGCTCCGCCAGCAGATCGTCGAGCGCCTCGGCCTGGGCGAGGTTGCGGGGGAAGCCGTCGAGCAGCCAGCCGCCCGTGTGGCCCTCCAGGCGGCTGCGCACGATCGCCAGCACCAGGGCATCGCTGACCAGCTCGCCGCGGGCCATCACCGCCTCCGCCTCCTGCCCCAGGGCGGTGCCGGCCTTGACCTCTGCCCGCAGCAGGTCGCCGGTGGAGAGATGCAGCAGCTGGTGGCGTTCAGCCAGGAGCTCGGCCTGGGTGCCCTTGCCGGCGCCGGGGGGACCGAGGAAGAGGAGTCGCTGTTTCATGGGAAGGGAAACGGGAGAAGGGGCCTACTGGCGGACCAGTCCTTCGTAGCGCTGGGAGATGACGTAGGTCTGGACCTGCTTGGCGGTGTCGATGGCCACGCCCACCAGGATCAGCAGGGAGGTGGCCCCGAGCCCCTGGAAGGTGCGCACCTGGGTGGCGCCTTCCACCGCTGAGGGGATGATCGCGATGGCGCCCAGGAACAGGCCCCCCAGCAGGGTCAGCCGGTTGGACACGCCCGAGAGGTAGTCGGCGGTGGCCGAGCCAGGCCGCACCCCCGGGATGGCCACGCCGGAGCGCTTCAGGTTGGTGGCGATGTCCACCGGGTTGACGGTGAGGGAGGCGTAGAAGAAGGCGAAGCCACAGATCAGGGCGAAGTACACCACGGCATAGACCCAGGGGGTGCTGCTGGTGGGGTTGAGGTAGCCCGCCACCCGGATCAGCCAGGGGCTCTTGGTGAGGTTGGCGATCGTCAGGGGCAGGAAGACGACCGCCGAGGCGAAGATGATCGGCATCACGCCGCCGGCATTGAGCTTCAGGGGCAGGTAGCTCTGGCGGGAGGCCAGGGTGCTGGCCCCGCCCACCTGACGCTTGGCGCTGACGATCGGGATACGGCGGCTGCCCTCCTGCAGGAAGATGATCCCCACGATCGTCACCAGGAAGACGAGCACCAGCACGACGATGCCGCCCACCGTGGCCCGGTCGCCGCTCTGGGCCAGCTGGATGGTGGAGCCGAGGGCCTTGGGCAGGGTGGCGACGATGTTGATGAAGATCACCAGGGAGGCCCCCTGGCCGATGCCCCGCTCGGTGATCACCTCGCTGACCCACATCACCACCATCGATCCGGTCACCAGGGCCAGGCTCGTCTGGACGACGAACAGCCATTCGGGCAGGCCCGGCAGGGCGTACTGCCGCAGGATCAGGGCGAAGACGATGCTCTGCAGGATGCCCCAGCCCAGGGCCACGTAGCGGGTGATCTGGGCCAGCTTGCGGCGGCCGGCCTCCCCCTCGTTCTTCTGCAGCTCCTCGAGCTGGGGCAGGGCCGCCGTCATCAGCTGGATGATGATCGAGGCGTTGATGAAGGGCAGGATGCCCAGGGCGAACACGCCCAGGGTCGAGAGGCCGCCGCCGGTGAAGATGTCGAGGAAGCCGATCAGCTGGCCCCCCTGGCGGATGAAGTCCTGGAAGGCGACCCGGTCGATGCCGGGCACCGGGATGTAGATGCCGAGTCGCACCAGCAGCAGCAGGCCCAGGGTGGTGAGCACCCGATCCCGCAGGCCCTTCGACTGGACGAGCTGGACGAGGATTTCAGCGGCGCTCGGATTGCGCCCCCTGCTGAGGAGCATGGTGATGTCGGGAGTGGAGGGAACGGGTCGCTACGACCGGAGCCGCCTGCCGCAGCACAAGGCTACGGGCAGGCGGCTCGCGGCTGGGGGCTGGGCAGGGCCCGGCCTCAGTCGATGATCTCGCAGGTGCCGCCGGCGGCTTCGATCTTGGCGCGGGCCGAGGCGGTGAAGGCGGCGGCCTGGACGGTGAGTTTCACCTTCAGCTCGCCGTTGCCGAGCACCTTCAGCGGGTAGCGGGGGCTGGTGACCAGACCCGCCTTCTCGAGGGACTCGAGGCTCACCGTGCTGCCGGCCTTCAGCTCACCCAGCCGTGACACGTTGATCACGGTGTAGTGGGTGGGGTTGATGACCGGGAAGTGCTTGAGCTTCGGGATCCGGCGGTAGAGGGGCATCTGGCCGCCCTCGAAGCCGGGCCGGGTGGGCCGGCCGGAGCGGGACTTCTGGCCGCGCATGCCGAAGCCGCAGCTGGCGCCCTGGCCGGCGGCGATGCCGCGACCCTTGCGCAGCTTGCGCCGGCGGGAGCCTGTCTGGGGCTGGAGATTGTTGAGAGAGAAGGACGTCATGGCGGGCCTCAGGAGTAGATCTGCTCGAGGGAGATGCCCCGCTCCTTGGCGGTCTCCTTGTGGGTGCGCAGGCCTTCGAGGGCCTGCATGGCGGCGCGGGCGTTGTTGAGCGGGGTCTTGGAGCCCAGCCGTTTCGCCAGCACGTTCTTGATGCCGGCCAGTTCGAGCACGGTGCGGATCGAACCGCCCGCGATCACCCCGGTACCGGGGGCGGCCGGCCGGATCAGCACGCTGGCGGCGCCGTCGCGGCCATTGCTCAGGGTGGGGATCGAGCTGGTGCGGGTGAGGGGCACCTTGACCAGATGCTTCTTGCCGTCGGCCACGCCCTTGCGGACGGCGCCGATGACATCGCCGGCCTTGCCGACGCCCACGCCCACCTGGCCGCGCTCGTTGCCGACGACGACGATGGCCCGGAAGCTCATCTTCTTGCCGCCTTTGACGGTCTTGGAAACGCGGCGGATCTGAACCACCCGCTCCTGCCATTCGGAGTCGCGTTCCTGGCCGCGGCGGTTGTCGCGGCCACGGCCGCCGCCACCGCCGCGGCGGTCACCCTTGGCATCGCCGCGGCCACCGCCACCGCCGCCCCGGCGCTGCTCCTGCTGGCCTTCGGCAGCGGCGGGGACGTCGGAGGCCGCAGGCACGGCGCCGGTCTGGATCTGGTCGTTGGTTTCGGTCATGGTGAGAGCAGGGATCAGAACTGAAGGCCCGCTTCCCGGGCGGCGTCAGCAAGGGCCTTGACCCTGCCGTGGTACAGGTTGCCGCCGCGATCGAAGACCACCTGCTGGATGCCCTTGGCGAGGGCGCGCTGGGCGACGAGCTGGCCGACCGCGACGGAGGCGTCACAGTTGGCGCCCGCCGTGACGCTGGTGCGCAGGTCCTTGTCGAGGGTGGACGCGGCACAGAGGGTGCTCTGGGCGTCGTCGTCGATGACCTGGGCGTAGATGTGGTTGTTGGAGCGGAACACGGCCAGCCTGGGACGGTCGGCGGTGCCGGAGAGCAGACGACGCAGGCGGCGGTGACGCTTCTGGGTCTGCTGTTTGCGGGAGAGGGTAGACATGGGGGATCAGACGGATGACGCTCGAGCAGACCTCATTTCTTGCCGGTCTTGCCGGCCTTGCGCAGAATCCGCTCACCTTCGTACTTGATGCCCTTGCCTTTGTAGGGCTCGGGGGGACGAATGCCGCGGATCTTGGCCGCCTCGTTGCCCACCAGCTCCTTGTCGGGGCCGGAGACGAAGACCGAGGTGTTGTTCTCGACCGAGAAGGTGACCCCTTCGGGGGGGACCATCTCCACCGGGTGGCTGTAGCCGGCGCTGACCACGAGCTTGCGCCCCTGGACCTGGGCCCGGTAGCCCACGCCGATGATCTCGAGCTTGCGGGTGAAGCCCTGGCTGACCCCTTCCACCATGTTGGCGACGAGGGTGCGGCTGAGGCCGTGACGCTCCCGGGAGCGGCGGTGGCTGCTGGTGGGACTCACCACCACCGTGCCGCCTTCCTGGCTGACGCTGACGCCCTCCGGGAGAACGCGGCTGAGTTCCCCCTTGGGACCCTTCACGGTGACCGCCAGGCCATCGAGGCTGACGGTGACCTTGTCGGGGATGGGGATCGGGGCTTTACCGATACGAGACATGGGACAACTCCTGGGATCAGTAGACGTAGCAGAGCACTTCGCCGCCGACGCCCTGCTTGCGGGCATCACGGTCGCTCATCACACCCCGGGAGGTGGAGATGATCGCCACGCCGAGGCCGCCCAGCACCTTGGGCAGCTGGCGGGTGTTCTTGTAGATGCGCAGACCGGGCTTGCTCACCCGCTGCACGGAGCGGATGGTGGGCTGGCGGTGCTTGCCGCTGTACTTCAACTCGAGCACCAGGTGGCGCTGCACGCCTTCGCCTTCCTCGGCGATGGCGCCGATGAAGCCTTCCTGGTGCAGCACGTTGGCGATGCTGCGGGAGAGCCGGGAGGCGGGAATCTTGGTGCGCTCGTGGCGCTTCTCACTCGCGTTGCGAAGGCGAGTGAGCATGTCTGAGATCGGGTCGTGGTTGGCCATGGTCGTGTCCGGGAGGGGGCTCAGGTATTGCGGAACGGCATTCCCATTTCGCGGAGGAGGGCCCGGCCCTCTTCGTCGTTACGGGCGTTGGTCACGATCGTGACGTCCATCCCCCGGATGGCATCGATCTTGTCGAAGGAGATCTCGGGGAAGATGATCTGCTCCCGGATCCCCAGGGTGTAGTTGCCCCGGCCGTCGAAGCTCTTCGGGCTCACACCGCGGAAGTCGCGGATGCGAGGCAGCGCCAGGTGGATGAGACGCTCCAGGAAGGCATACATCCGCTCGCCCCGCAGGGTGACGGCCACGCCGATCGGCATGCCCTGGCGGATCTTGAAGGCGGCGATGGCCTTCTTGGCGCGGGTCACCACCACCTTCTGACCGGTGATGGTCGCCAGTTCGGTGATCGAGGCCTCGAGGGCCTTGGCGTTCTGGGCGGCTTCACCGAGGCCCCGGTTGACGGTGACCTTGACCACCTTGGGAACCTCGTGGACGTTGGAGAGGTTGAGATCCTTCAGCAGCTTGGGCTGGATCGTCTCCCGGTAGCGCTGTTTGAGTGACATGACGGGGGGATGGGGGGGCGCTTCTGGACGTTGTCAGAAGGCGGACAGGGGAGGAAGGCAGGGACGCGGAGCGTGGGGGGCGTCGCGGAGGGGGATGGCGACGCGGTGGGTGGCGGTCAGTCGAGCACCTCCCCGGTCTTCTTGAGGCGGCGCTTCTTGCTGCCGTCGTCCTGGACGACGATCTCCACCCGGCTGGCCACCTTGTTGGCGGTGGAGTACACCATCACGTTGGAGGCATGCAGGGAGGCCTCTTCGGTGACGATGCGGCCGGTCTCGCCCTCCTGGGTGGGTTTGACGTGGCGGGTGCGCAGGTTGATGCCCTGCACGACGACACGGTTCTCGTTCGGCAGGGTGCGCAGCACCTCGCCGGTCTTGCCCCGGTCCTTGCCGGCGATCACCTGGACGGTGTCGCCCTTGCGGATGCGCATCTTGACGCGCTGGACGGGCCGGGCCTTGGGGGTTGCGGTGGCCATCTCAGATCACCTCCGGGGCGAGGGACACGATCTTGGTGAAGTTGCGCTCGCGCAACTCCCGGGCGACAGGGCCGAAGACGCGGGTGCCCTTGGGGTTGTTGTCGTTCCCCAGGATCACGGCGGCATTGTCGTCGAAGCGGATGGCGTTGCCGGTGTCACGGCGCAGCGTGGCCCGGGTGCGCACCACCACGGCCTTGACCACATCCGACTTCTTGACGCCCATGTTGGGCATGGCGTCCTTGACGGCGGCCACGATCACATCGCCCACGTGGGCGTAGCGACGGTTGGTGCCGAGCACCCGGATGCACTGGATGCGCTTGGCGCCGCTGTTGTCAGCGACGTTGAGGAAGGTTTCCTGCTGAATCATGGGAGGTGCCTCAGCCGGCGCTGGTGGTGGAGAGAACTTCGGCCACGGCCCAACGTTTGGTGCGGCTGAGGGGACGGGTCTCGGTGATCCGGACCCGGTCACCCACGCGGCAGCTGTTGGCTTCGTCGTGGGCTTTGTAGCGGGTGGTGCGGCGGACGGTCTTCTGATAGATGGGATGGGGGAAGCGGTTTTCCACCGCCACCACCACCGTTTTGTCCATCTTGTCGCTGACGACGGTGCCGACCCTTTCCTTGAGTGCCATGGGGATCGAGGGGGGAATCAGGAGGCGACGGTGGAGCGTTGACGCTCCTCCTGCACCGTCAGCAGGTGGGCCAGCTTGATGCGGGACTCCTTGAAGCGGTGCGGGTGCTCCAGACGGCGGGTGGCCTGCTGGAAGCGGAGGTCGAACAGTTCGCGGCGGACGCCATCGATCTGTTCGGCGATCTGGGCGTCGCTGAGCGAACGCACATCGGTGATGGTGGGACGGGCCATGGTCAGGACTCCACTGCGAGGGCGGGTTCGGGGGCGGCTGCCACCTGGTCGGCCAGGGCGAGGAACTTCGTCTTGAGCGGCAGTTTGAACTGGGCCAGACGCATGGCTTCCTTGGCGATCTGGGGGGTGATTTCGGGGCCACCCATCTCGAAGAGAATGCGGCCCGGCTTGATCACGGCCACCCAGAATTCCGGGTTGCCCTTACCGGAACCCATACGGGTTTCGGCCGGTCGCATGGTGACGGGCTTGTCGGGGAAGATCCGGATCCAGATCTTGCCCCCCCGCTTGACGTAGCGGGTCATGGCACGGCGGCTGGCCTCAATCTGGCGGGAGGTGATCCACCCGCACTCCTGGGCCTGCAGGGCAAAATCGCCGAAGGCGATCGTGTTGCCGCGCGTGGCGATGCCGCGCATGCGGCCTCGCTGCTGTTTTCGGAACTTGACGCGTTTTGGACTCAGCATGGTTCAGGCCTCCTGATCACTCCTCGTTGGAGCGGTCTTCGAACTGTTGCGGCCGGCGGTTGGCGCGGCGTTTCGGTGCTCCACCCACGGGCAGCTGGTCTTGCTGACCGGGAAGCACCTCCCCTTTGAACACCCAGACCTTGATGCCCAGGACCCCATAGGTGGTGGTGGCCACCTTGGTGGCGTAGTCGATGTCGGCGCGGAGCGTGTGCAGGGGCACGCGACCCTCGCGGGTCCACTCCGTCCGGGCGATCTCGGCGCCGTTGAGGCGGCCGCTCACCTGGAGCTTGAGACCCAGCACCCCGGCCCGCTGGGCGCGCTGCACCGCCATGCGCATGACGCGCCGGAAGGCCACCCGCTTCTCCAGCTGCTGGGCGATGTACTCGGCCAGCAGGAAGGCGTCGGCGTCGACCCGCTCCACCTCGACCACGTTGATGCGCACCTGACGGTGGGCGTCGCCGAGGGTCTTCTGGATGCCGGTGCGCAGCTCCTCGATGCCGCTGCCCTGGCGGCCCACGAGAACGCCCGGACGGGCGGTCTTGAGTTCCACTTCGAGCTGGTCGGCTTTACGGGCGATCAGCACGTCGCTGATGCCGGCGGCGGCGTACTTCTTGTTGATGAACGACCGGATCCGGTCGTCCTCCTGAAGGAGGACGGGATAGGTCTTGCTTGGGGCGTACCAGCGGGAGCGGTGGTCCTGGGTGATCCCCAGGCGCAGGCCGGTTGGATGGATCTTGTGTCCCATCGGGCGGTGTCCTCGGGGGTCAGGCGGTGGGCGCTGCCACAGCAATGCTGATGTGGCAGGTTTGCTTTTTGATGGCGAAGGCGCGGCCCTGGGCCCGGGGCCGGAACCGCTTCAGGGAGGGTCCCATGTCGGCGCTGGCCTGGCTGATGACCAGGGTCGCCGGATCGAGGCCGAGGTTGTGCTCGGCATTGGCGACCGCGGAGCGGAGCACCTTGGTGATCGGGCCGGTGGAGCGGTAGGGCATGAACTCGAGCATGATCAGGGCGTCGCGGTAGGTGCGACCCCGGATCTGATCGAGAACCCGGCGAACCTTCGACACGGAACCGCGGATGAAGCGGCCGTGTGCCAGGGCCTGGGTGTCGGGTGTGGTGGTTGCCATCGGATCAGCGGCCTCCCTTCTTGTCTTTGATGTGCCCGCGGAATGTGCGGGTGGGGGCGAATTCGCCCAGCTTGTGGCCCACCATCTGCTCCGTCACGTAGACGGGCACGTGGGCCTTGCCGTTGTGAACGGCAATGGTGTGGCCGATCATCATCGGCAGGATGGTGGAGGCCCGTGACCAGGTCTTGATCACGGTCTTGTCGTCGGCAGCGTTCTGCTTCTCCACCTTGCGAAGCAGGTGGTCGGCGACGAACGGGCCTTTTTTGAGTGAGCGTCCCATGGCGGATCAGGCGAACAGCAGAGCGGTGTGGGTCATCAGGAGTCGCGTCCGCCACGGCTCCGTTTGGAGGTGCGGCGTCGTTTCCGCAGCACGAACCGGTTGCTCGGCTTGTTGCGCTTGCGGGTCTTGAGGCCCAAGGCGGGTTTGCCCCAGGGCGTGACCGGACCGGAACGGCCGATCGGTGCCCGGCCCTCACCACCACCGTGGGGGTGGTCGCAGGGGTTCATCACGCTGCCGCGCACTTCCGGACGGCGGCCCAGCCAGCGCTTGCGACCGGCCTTGCCCAGGCTGGTGTTGCGCTGCTCGGCGTTGCCCACCTCGCCAAGGGTGGCGTAGCACTCCCGGCGCACCAGCCGCACCTCGGTGGAGGGCAGCTTGAGGGCGACGTAGTCACCTTCCTTGGCCACCACCTGGGCGCTGGCCCCGGCGGTGCGGACCATCTGACCGCCGCGACCGGCGTAGAGCTCCACGTTGTGGACGCTCGAGCCCAGGGGGATGGCCGAGAGCGGCAGGGCGTTGCCGTTCTCGATCGGGGCGTCGGGGCCGGAGATGACGCTCTGGCCCACCGCCACATTGGCGGGGGCAAGGATGTAGCGCTTCTCGCCGTCGGTGTAATAGAGCAGCGCCAGACGGGCGTTGCGGTGCGGGTCGTAGTGGATCGCGGCCACCTTGGCGCTCACCCCGTGCTTGTCGCGACGGAAGTCGACGATGCGGTAGAGGCGCTTGTGGCCACCGCCGCGGTGGCGGCAGGTGATCACGCCGCGGTTGTTGCGGCCCTTGTGGCGGTGCTTGGACACCACCAGGCCCCGTTCCCGGTTCTTGCCCGTGATGTCACTGAAATCAGTGACGACCAGCGTGCGGGTGCCGGGGGTGTTGGGCCTGTAGTTGCGGATTGCCATGACGTTTCAGACCCCTCAGGACTCAGGGAACAACTGGATGGCGTTGCCTTCGGCAAGGCGCACCACCGCTTTCTTCACCTGGGCGCGTTTGCCGGCGAAGCGCCCCACCCGACGGGAGCGGCGGGGGGGATTCATGGTGCTGACGCCGACGACCTTGACGTCGAACAGATGCTCGACGGCCGCCTTGATGTCGGGCTTGGCGGCCCGATGGTCCACCTCGAAGGTGTACTGGTTGATCTCGATGGCCCGGGTGGCCTTCTCGGTGATCAGCGGGCGACGGATCACGTCCGCCAGCCGGCCTGCAAAACGCTCAGACATCGCCGTAGACCTCCTGAATCTTCGCCAGTGCCTCTTCGCTGAGCACCAGCTTGTTGGCATGGAGCAGATCGAACACGTTCAGCTGATCGGCAGCGATCAGCTTCACCTTTTCGAGATTGCGCACCGAGCGGGTCACCGCCTCGGGAGCGCCATCGAGGATCAGCAGCACCTTGGCGCCGGCCTCGATGCCGAAGCGGGCCAGGGCGGCGGTGATCTCCTTGGTTTTGGGGGTGTCGAGCCCGGCGCCGAAGCCCTTCACCACGGTGATGTCCGCAACGCGGCTCATCAGGGCGGTGCGCAGGGCCAGGCGACGCTCCTTGCGGTTCATGGACACCGCATAGCTGCGGGGCTTGGGACCGAAGATCACGCCGCCACCGGGCCGCAGGGGGGTACGGATCGAGCCCTGGCGGGCCCGGCCGGTGCCTTTCTGCTTGTAGGGCTTGCGGCCGCCACCGGCCACTTCGGCCCGGGTGAGGGTGCTGGCGGTGCCCTGACGGGCATGGGCCAGCTGGCGGACCACGGCGCGGTGCAGCAGGCCGTTGGCGGATGTTTCCTTGGCGACCTTGAGGTCGAGGGGAGCCTTGCCGCTCTCCTTGCCTTGCCAGTCGCGGATCACACAGTCAGTCATGGGTGTTCTCCTCAGTTCGCTGCGGGGACGCCCACCCGCCGGGCCGGGCGGATGTCGAGCAGGGCGCCGGGCTTGCCGGGTACCGAGCCCTTGACGACGAGCAGATTGCGTTCCGCATCCACCTTGAGGATGGTGAGGCCGCGGGTGGTGATCTGCTTGCCGCCATAGCGGCCGGCCATCCGTTTGCCGGGATAGACCCGACCTGGGGTGGTGCCGGCGCCGATGGAACCCGGTTCGCGGTGGTTCTTGGAGCCGTGGCTCATGGGGCCGCGGCTGAAGCCGTGGCGCTTCTGGAGGCCCGAGAAACCACGACCGATCGTGTCTCCGCTGACGTCGACCTTCTGGCCGGGGGCGAAGTCACCGACGGTGACGGCGGCCCCGAGCTCGAGGCCGTCGATGGCCTCCAGCCGGTACTCCTTGAGATGCCGCAGGGGCGCCTCGCCGGATTTGGCCAGGTGGCCCTTGGCGGGTTTGTTGACGAGCTTGTCGCGCGTCTCGCCGAAGCCGAGCTGCACCGCGGTGTAGCCGTCGGTGGCTTCGCTCTTGAGTTGGGTGATGCGGCAGGGACCCGCTTCGATCAGGGTGACCGGAATGGATTTGCCTTCTTCGTCGAAGAACTGGGACATACCCAACTTCTTCCCGAGAATGCCGATGGACATGGGAGGGAGAACAACACCAGCTGGACTGCCGTGGCGTGCCGCCATGGATCTGGGCCGAGGCCCGACATCCGTGGAGGACCCGCTGGACGGCGGGGGGGGCTGAATTCGTGGAATCGCAGATTGACCCGAGGGTCAGGAGCTAGCGAGGCGAATCAGCGGGCTGGGACTTGCCGGAAGCGGTGAGGCCTCGGGCAGTATCCCGACGGTCCGCACAGCGACGAGCACTGCGGGAGTCGTACGGGCCGGGAAGGGTTCGTCACCACTGACGGACCCCGTACCGTTCTCTGGAGGCCCGGCTAGCGGACGGGCACAGATCATCGGCACAAGAGTCAACAGTACCTCATGGTGTGCACCACCACCCCTGGGACCCCCATTGGCTGCCAGACTCAGCGCCGATTCGCCTGCCGCTCCCGATGCCCCTGCTGTTGACCGGCCGTGGTTTCCGCACCGAACTGGAGCGCAGCGGTGCCCTCGCCCTGTTCGTTCCCCTGGAGGGCGGCGCCGAGACCCGGCTGCTGCGGCGGCTGCGGGCGGCCGGTTACCGGGCCCATCTCACCTCCGCCCGGGGGCTGGGGGATCCGGAGGCCTACCTGATGCAGCTGCACGGCATCCGGCCGCCCCACCTGGGCCACCACAGCGTCGGCCGGGCGGCCGCCGTGGGCGAGGTGCAGCGGGTGATGCCCCTGCTGGGCCCTGCGCTGGCCGGCGACGGCCCGGTGCTCCTCTG
This sequence comes from Synechococcus sp. UW140, assembly GCA_943369455.1. Taxonomy (GTDB): domain Bacteria; phylum Cyanobacteriota; class Cyanobacteriia; order PCC-6307; family Cyanobiaceae; genus Cyanobium. The sequence continues at coordinate 157,649 of CALRND020000007.1, read as the reverse complement.
GCTGCTGGAAGGCCAGGTGTTGAGCAGCTCGGAGCTGGCCGCCCTCTGCGATCTCTGCCGCCGCGAACCGCGCCTGAAGCTGGTGGTGGAGATGGGCGGCGCCCGGGCCCTGCGCTGGCAGCCGCTCGAACAGCTCGTGCCGGCCTGAGCTGAATCCACCCCATAGCCTGGGTCCGTTCCGCGGACTCCAGGGCCTTGAGTGAGCGGCTGGGATTGATCTGGGGTTCGGCCTTCTTCGCCGGCTCCCTGGCCCAGGCCACGGCCTGGCTCACCGGGCAGCCGGCGGTGGTCCTGCTCCTGGCGATCGGCCTGCTCACGGGCCATGCTGGTTTCGACCTTGTCCATCCCGAGAACCTGGGTGCCGGTCTGGAGCCCCTGGTCGGTCTGCTGGTGAGCCTGGTGCTCTTTGACGGGGGGCTCAACCTGCGCCTGGCCGGCCGCGATCTGCAGCGTTCGGTGCTGCAACTGGTGCTGGTGCGCCTGGTGCTGGGGCTGCCCCTGGCGGCCCTGCTGGCCCACGTCCTGGCGGGGCTGCCCTGGCCCCTGGCCTTGGTCTACGGCGCGATCGCCCTGGCCACCGGCCCCACGGTGGTCACCCCGATGGTGCGGCAGCTGCGCCTGGCTCCGAAGCTGGGCCAGCTGCTGGAGGCGGAGGGCCTGATCCTCGAACCAGTCAGTGCGGTGCTGGGTCTGGTGCTGCTCCAGGTGATCCTGGGGGACCTGGGCAGCTGGCAGGAGGTGGCCTCCCGGCTGCTGCTGCGCCTGGGGGGCGGGGTGGTCCTCGGCGGCCTGGCCGGGCTGCTGCTCTCGGAGGTGCTCCGGCGCCTGGCCGCCGTGGCGGCGTCGCGGGGCGGGGCGGGGCCGGCCGAGCCCGGTGGCCTGGAGCTGCAGCTCACCCTTGGGGTGCTGTTCCTGATGTTCAGCGGCTGCGAGGCGCTGCTGCCGGAATCGGGCCTGCCGGCGGCGGTCAGCGCGGGGGTGGTGGTGGGACTGCGCCTCGATGCGGCCGCCACCCAGCTCGACGCCCTGATCCGCCAGCTGGCCATGCTGGCGATCACGGTGCTGTTTCCCCTGCTGGCGGCCGATGTCTCCTGGGCCGAGCTGAGTCCCCTCGGCCTGGGCGGCCTGGCCTGCGTGCTGGGCCTGATGCTGATGCGCTGGCCGCTCATCCAGCTGACGGGCCTCGGCCTGCCCAGCCTCGATTGGAAGGAGAAGGCCCTGCTCAGCTGGATCGCGCCGCGGGGCATCGTCACCGCGGCGGTGGTCAGCCTGTTCGCCCTCGAGCTCGACCGGGCTGAGGTCCCCGGCGGCGCCACCCTCAAGGGGCTGGTGTTCCTCACCATTCTGATGACCGTGGGCCTGCAGGGGTTCTCCGCCCCCTGGCTGGTGCAGCGCCTGGGGCTCGCCCAGCCGGAGGTCGCGCCGGAGCTGCCCGGTGCCGGCTGAGGGGCCCGCCGGTGGCAGGATCGATCCACCCCACGTGCGCAACCCATGGGTGCCTTGCTGCGGGGCCCCGCGCCGATGCTCCGCCAGGACCCCGAGCAGGCCCTGGCCGCCGGCGGCTGGGTGAAGCTGATCGGCGGGGCCAGCAACCAGGATCTGGCCGCCATCGAGGATCTGGCCGGCATCCATGCCCTGGCCGGGGTGCACTGCATCGATGTGGCGGCCGACCCGGCGGTGGTGGCCGCGGCCCGGCGGGGCATGGCCTGGGCCGAGGCCAGGGGCGCGGCCCGTCCCTGGCTGATGGTCAGCCTCAGTGACGGCCTGGACCCCCACTTCCGCAAGGCCTGGTTCGATCCGGGCCGCTGCCCGCCCGCCTGTCCCCGGCCCTGCGAGCGCGTCTGCCCCGCCCTGGCCATCGGCGGCACAGGGGTGGTGGAGGAGCGCTGCTACGGCTGCGGTCGCTGCCTGCCGGCCTGCCCCCTGGGGCTGATCGAGGAGCGCAGTCAGGTGCTGGAGGCGTCCGGCGTGGGGGGCCTGCTGGCGCAGTTGGCCCCCGACGCCGTGGAGCTGCACACCCGGCCGGGGCGGCTGGAGGCCTTCGGCGATCGGGTGGCCCAGCTGGCCGCCAGCGGGGTGCCGCTGCGCCGGGTGGCGGTGAGCGCGGCTCTGGAGGGAGGGGCCACGGTGGAGGAGCTGGCGGCGGAGCTCTGGCAGCGGTTCCGCCTGCTGCGCGGGGCCGGCTTCCGGCCGCTCTGGCAGCTGGATGGCCGGCCGATGAGCGGCGATGTGGGGGCCGGCACGGCCCATGCGGCGGTGGGGCTGCTGGAGCGGCTGGGGCCGCTGGCGCCGCCGGGTCCGCTGCAGCTGGCCGGCGGCACCAATGCCCACACCCTGGCGGTGCTGGCCCGCTCCCCGGCGGCCGGGCCCCGGGCGGCCGGGGTCGCCTTTGGGGGGGTGGCCCGCCGCCAGCTCCAGCCCCTGCTGCAGGAGGCCCAGGCCGAGGGGCGACGGGTGCTGGACCAGCCCCTGCTCTGGCCCCGGGCCCTGGCCATCGCCGAGGGGCTGGTGGCCCCCTGGCTGGCCCGCGGTGCCAGCGGCCCCCGGGGTCTGGCGGGCCCCGGGCCCGGCTAGAACGAACGGGCAGCTCCCCCCGTCGCCCCCTGGAGCCTTCGCCCCCCCCTTCCCTCTCCCCCCAGCGGGTCACCGACGACCTGGATCGTCTGCTGGCCGTGCTGCCGCCCGTGGTGCAGCGGGCCCTGGCGGGGCCGGAGCAGCGGGAGGGCCTGCTGGAGGTGGTGCTCGACCTGGGGCGGGTGCCGGAGGCCCGCTACCCCGGCCGGGTTCTGGCCCTGGGCAACGACGCGATCGCCCGTTCCGATCTGGCGGCGGTGCTGCAACGCCTCGGCCCGTTCGGTGGTGACAACCGGGCCGGCATCGAGCGCACGCTGCACCGCATCAGCGCCATCCGCAACCGCACCGGCGACGTGGTGGGACTCACCTGCCGGGTGGGCCGGGCCGTGTTCGGCACGGTGGCGATGGTGCGCGACCTGCTGGACACGGGCCAGTCGCTGCTGCTGATGGGCCGCCCCGGGGTGGGCAAGACCACGGCCCTGCGGGAGATCGCCCGGGTGCTCGCCGACGACCTGCAGCGCCGGGTGGTGGTGATCGACACCAGCAACGAGATCGCCGGCGACGGCGACATCCCCCACCCCGCCATCGGCCGGGCCCGGCGGATGCAGGTGGCGCGCCCGGAGCTGCAGCACCAGGTGATGATCGAGGCGGTGGAGAACCACATGCCCGAGGTCATCGTCATCGATGAGATCGGCACCGAACTGGAGGCCCAGGCGGCCCGCACCATCGCCGAACGGGGCGTGATGCTGGTGGCCACCGCCCACGGCAACGAACTGGCCAACCTGATCCGCAACCCCACCCTTAGCGACCTGGTGGGGGGGATCCAGTCGGTGACCCTGGGGGACGAGGAGGCCCGCCGCCGGCGCACCCAGAAGACCGTGCTGGAACGGGCGGCCGAGCCCACCTTCCCCCTGGCGGTGGAGATGCACAGCCGGCACCGCTGGCTGGTGCACCGCGACGTGGCCGGCACGGTGGATCTGCTGCTGCGCGCCCAGCCCACCCACCCCCAGGTGCGTGAGCTGGGCGGCGACGGCCGCCTGGTGCTGCGCGACGACGGCCCCGTCCGCCCGGCCGCTCCGCCCGCCTGGGCCCCCGCCGCCGTGCCCCCCCGGCGCCCCGGCCCCGCCCCCCTGGCGGTGGTGCCCCTGCCCGATCCGGCGGCCCCCCGGCCGGCCGCTGCCACCCCCGCCCCGGCGCTGCCCGCCCTGCGGGTCTACGGGGTGGGGCTGGCGGCCCAGCAGCTGGAGGAGGCCGTGCGCCGCCGCCAGCTGCCGGTGCAGGTGGTGGAGGGCCCGGAGCAGGCGGATGCGGTGCTGAGCGTGCGCGGGCAGCTGGGGCGCGACCCGGAGCTGCGCCGCCAGGCCCGCGACCTCGGCCTGCCGATCCTGGTGATCAAATCCGACACCCCCCACCAGCTGCAGCGGGCCATGGAGCGCCTGCTGGAGCGGCGCCGGGGGGGCGGCGGGGCGGACGGGGAGGAAGAACCGGTCGCTCCGGCCCGCCTCGACGACGCCCATGCGGCCCTGGAGGAATGCCGGCTGGCGGTGGAGCAGGTGGTGCTGCCCGAAGGTCGGCCGGTGGAGCTGCTGCCCCGCAGCGAGGCGGTGCGGGCCCTCCAGGCCGAGCTGGTGCACCACTACCGACTGCGCAGTGCCGTGTTCGGGCGCGGCCTGCAGCAGCGGCTGCGGGTGTTTCCCTCCTGAAGGGGCCTGCCGCCGGGGTGGACGCCGGCGAGTTGACGAAGGACCAGCCGCTGTGGGTAACTAGCAAGGCGCCGGTTTCGGACCGACGCCTGTCCCATCCCATGGGCTTGATTGGGCCGTCGCCAAGCGGTAAGGCATCGGGTTTTGGTCCCGACATTCCTAGGTTCGAATCCTAGCGGCCCAGTTTTTTCTCTCCTTCCCACCGGTGCCTGAACGCCCGTTGCTGGTGTTCGATTTCGATGGCGTGCTGGTGGACGGCATGGCCGAGTACTGGTGGTCGGCCCGGCGGGCCGCCCTGGCCCTGGTCGCCGCCGGCGCCGCCCCCTCCGGCAGTGCCGCCCCCTCCGGCTGGCACCTGCCGGAGCAGGCGCCACCGGGGTTCGCCCTGTTGCGGCCCCTGATCCACAAGGGCTGGGAGATGGTGCTGATGGCCGCCGAGCTGGGACGGCCCGACGTTGATCTCGACGCCGCCCTGGCCGATTACGACACCTTCCTCGGGGCGGCCCTGCGGCGCTGGGGCTGGACCACCGACCAGCTGCAGCAGGCGCTCGAGGGTCTGCGGGCCGAGGCCATCGCCACCGACCCCGACGCCTGGCTGGCCCTGCACCGCTTCTATCCCGGCGTCGAGGCGCGCCTGGGTCGCCTGGCGGCGGAGGGGGCCGACTGGGCGGTGCTCACCACCAAGGGCGGGGCCTTCGCCGCCCGCCTGCTGGCCGCCGCCGGCCTCACGCCCCTGGCCCTGTACGGCCACGAACAGGGCAGCAAGCCGTCGGTGCTGGCGCAGCTGCTGGCCGGGCACGACCCCGCGGAGCGTCCCCTGTGGTTCGTCGAGGACCGTCGCCCCACCCTGGAGCTGGTGCGGCGCACCCCCGGGCTGGAGGCGGTGCGCTGCTATCTGGTGTCGTGGGGGTATCTGGGCCCGGGGGACGGGGTAGGGCTGGCCCCCCTGGGGATCCGCTGGCTGGAGCCCGCCGGCTTCGAGGCCCCCCTGGCGCTCTGGCCATGAACCGCTAGAGTACGCCCGTACTACACGGGATTGATACGCCGGCCACTCCGGGTGGCACTGGTTGTCCAGAGGTCGCAGGATGGCGCCTGGTTCCGGCCCCCTTTCCCATCCCCAATCCCGCGCCTGCACGGCTTCAGCCGGCTGCGGCCCGTTCCATCACCCACCCCCACCATGCCTGCCGATTCCAGGGCCACGGCCGCCGCCGCAGCGTCTTCCTCCTCCAGCTCCCCCTCCACCTCCTACGTGTCCGCCGCCGCCCCCAGCGGCGATCCCCGGGCCGCCGCGGAGCGCGACAAGGCGTTGGGTCTCGTGCTCACCCAGATCGAGCGCAACTTCGGCAAGGGCTCGATCATGCGGCTCGGGGATGCCTCCCGCATGCGGGTGGAAACGGTCCCCACCGGGGCGCTCACCCTCGATCTGGCCCTCGGGGGCGGCTATCCCAAGGGCCGGGTGGTGGAGGTCTACGGACCGGAGAGCTCCGGCAAGACCACCCTCACCCTGCATGCCATCGCCGAGGTGCAGAAGCGCGGCGGCGTGGCCGCCTTCGTGGATGCGGAGCATGCCCTCGATCCGGTCTATGCCGCCGCCCTCGGGGTCGACATCGAAAACCTGCTGGTCTCCCAGCTGGACACCGGCGAGATGGCCCTGGAGATCGTCGACCAGCTGGTGCGCTCGGCCGCCGTCGACATCGTCGTCGTCGACTCGGTGGCGGCGTTGACGCCCCGGGCTGAGATCGAAGGGGAGATGGGCGACCTGGCGGTGGGCAGCCAGGCCCGGCTGATGAGTCAGGCCATGCGCAAGATCACCGGCAACATCGGCAAATCCGGCTGCACGGTGATCTTCCTCAACCAGCTGCGCCAGAAAATCGGCGTCACCTACGGCAACCCGGAAACCACCACCGGTGGCAATGCCCTCAAGTTCTATGCCTCGGTGCGCCTCGACATCCGCCGCATCCAGACCCTCAAGCGCGGCACCGAGGAGTACGGCATCCGGGCCAAGGTGAAGGTGGCCAAGAACAAGGTGGCGCCCCCCTTCCGGATCGCCGAGTTCGACATCCTCTTCGGCCGCGGCATCAGCACCCTGGGCTGTCTGCTCGATCTGGCCGAGGAAACGGGTGTGGTCACCCGCAAGGGCGCCTGGTACAGCTACGAGGGCGACAACATCGGCCAGGGCCGCGACAACACGATCACCTGGCTGGAGCAGAACCCCGGGCCGAAGGAGGTGATCGAGCAGCTCACCCGCAAGAAGCTCACCGAGGGTTCCGAGGTCACCGCCAACTCGATGAAGCCGCTGGCGGCGGCGGCCAAGCTGGCGGCGGCCAAGCCCCAGGCTGGAGAGGACGCCGCTGAACTGGAGGAGTTGCCCGCCGCGGGCTGATCCCGGGGCCCTGAGCCAGGCCCCCCGGGGCGCCTGACTCAGGGCTGGGCTGGCAGAGCCGCTCCGGGGGGCCTGGTGGTCGCTTTGGCAGGCTCGGCCGTGGGCTGCAGCACCAGCACCACCCGCTGCAGTTCCTGGATGGCGTCGGCGCCCTCAAGCTTCACCAGCTCCTGGCCGTGGCGGGACTCCACCCAGCTGATGCCGAAATCGGACACCAGCAGCCGCACCATGTGGTTGTCACCCAGGTCGGCGACGAAGGAGGCGCCATGGCCGTCGCGGCCGTCGCCGCAGGTGTAGCAGGTGGCGACATGGCCCTGTTTCCGCAGGGACACTGCCAGGGCCTGGAGGCTCAGGATCAGATCCTCAACGGCCGAGCGGTACTGCTCGGCCAGACGGAGAAACATGGGTCGTTCCCATCACGATCCGCAGATCATAAGGATTTCTTCCGATTCTCGCCAGGCGTTGCGGCGCCTGTGGGGAGACCCGCACCCGGGAGGCCCGAAGGAAGCAGGCGCACCCGGAAGGCTCCCGGTGTCCCTGCTCAGCCGTCGGCCAGGGTCCACCAGCCGGCCGCCGGGCCGATGAAGCGCACGGTGACCCAGAACAGGGCCAGGGCGCCGATGCCGATCCAGGCCCCCTTGGTGGTGATCGCCACGAAGCGGGAGGCCTGGTTGCGGGTCAGGGGCAGCCAGTCGACGATCCGGGGCGAGGTGTCGACGGTCTTGGTCTTGCTGGCGCGTGGCTTGTCGCGGGGCGGCAGACCCTGCTCGGCCCGGCGTTTGGCTTCCCCCATCAGGCGTTCGGTGGCAACTGGCAGCAGGCTAGGAGTCGGGCCGCAATCGGTTCAGGGCCACCCAGGGCTCCAGGGCGGTGAAGACCAGCCGACCCCAGCTGCGGCCCCGCAGGCGGCCGTCCAGCACCGCCAGCCGGCCGCCGCTGCGGCGTAGCCCCGCCACGCCCCGCTGCAGCCGGTTGAGGGCCTCGGGCAGCAGCAGTTCCCGGAACCAGTCACGGCCCTGCTGGCGCAGCACCCCGACCCGGGCCGCCGTGAGCGGATCCTCCAGGCTGGCGATCGGCAGCAGGCCCACCACCACCTGGCAGGGAAGGGGCAGGCGCGGCTGGTGTTCGAGCCACCAGTCCCAGCTGCAGCACACCACCCCGTTGCTCTCCGGGGCCAGGTTCTGGTGGCACACGCGGCTGCCGAATTCGGCGGCCAGGCCGCTGGCCAGGCCCAGGCACAGGGCCTGATCGTCGATCAGAACCACCGACAGGCCGCTCTGGCCCAGCACCAGTCGCCGGCCCTGCTCCAGGAGGTGCTCGGCGTACTGGGGACTGTTGGGCAGGGGCTGGCGCAGGGGGGCGTAGAGGGGCAGAGGGTCGGACAGGGGGGGATCGGCCAGATCCAGCACCACCGCGGGCTTCAGCCCCAGGGCGGCACCGGAGGCGGGCTGGCCCTCCGCCGCCCGGCCGGTGGCCAGCTCCCCGATCAGCACCGCCCCCCGCCCGACCAGCAGGCCGGCCAGTTCGTTCAGGGGTTCGAGGGGTTGGCGCAGCAGGTTCCACTGCAGCAACGACGGATCCACCCGGGCCCAGCTGCTCCAGCCCGCTCCGGCGCTCAGCCAGCGGGGCCAGGGCTCCGGCAGGGGCTCCAGCAGCCGCAGCAGGTGGCGCAGGGGGGCCTCGTCATCGTCGGCCAGGGCCACCAGCCGGTGGGGGGAGCGGGGATGGGCGAGCACCCGGCGGCTGAGCCGTTCGTGCAGGCCCAGCAGGCAGCCTTCTGCACTGGGCTGGACGCGGCGCAGCTGGTCCCAGTGGCGGGGCTCCAGCTCCACCTCCAGGGCCTCGCGCAGGGCCGCCTCCAGCGTCTCGGCCTCGGGGATCACCAGTTGCCGTTCCCCCAGTTCGCCGTTGCGCCAGGCCGCCACCAGCTCGCGGTGGTCGAGCAGCCAGAGCCGGGAGCCGGCGGGGGCCCCGGGCCCTTCCCAGCAGGCCAGTTCCAGCCCCACGCTGCGCAGCCGGGGCCACTCCACCAGCAGCAGCCGCTGGCGCAGGGCCGGGGTCACCACCAGGGCCAGGGGGACCTCGCTGAGGGCCAGGGGCACCAGCAGGCTGATCCACCAGCTGGGGGCGGTACCGGGGGCCAGCCGCACCAGGGTGTGGTCGGCCCGGCGCAGGCTGCGGGCCACCAGCCGGCTGAGGGTGAGGTGATGGGGCCAGCGTTCCACCCCCTCTCGCTGCAGGAGAGCCTTGAGGTGCTGGTGGGCGCGGGCTTCCAACATCGCCGGATCGTAGGAAGCTGGCTCCAGCCGATCCGCAGCGACGATGACACCCCTCTGGCAGCGCGAACCGGTGGGGGTGGTGGGTCTGGGGCTGATCGGCGGCTCCCTGGGGCTCGATCTGATGGCGGCCGGGGCGCAGGTGCGGGCCCTGGTGCACCGGCCGGCCACCGCCGAGCGGGCCAGGGAGCGGGGGCTGGCCAGCGCGGTGAGCACCGATCCGGCGGTGCTGGCGGGCTGCGGGCTGGTGCTGCTGGCCCTGCCCCTCGACCGGCTGCTGGAGCCGGATCCCGCCCTGTTGGCGGCACTGCCGGCTGCGGCGGTGATCACGGATGTGGGCTCGGTGAAGGGGCCGGTGCTGCGCCGCTGGCGCCAGTTGCTGGCGGCGACCGGCGGCGGCCCGGCGGCGTCCCGCTTTGTGGCCTCCCATCCGATGGCGGGCACGGCCCGGGCCGGGGTGGAGGCGGGGGAGAGGGGGCTGTTCCAAGGACGGCCCTGGGTGGCGACCCCGGCGCCGGACACCGACCCGGTGGCGCTGGAGGCGGTGCGGGAACTGGCGGAGGCCCTCGGGGCGCGCTGGCTGTGCTGCGACGCCGAGGCCCACGACCGGGCCGTGGCCCTCATCTCTCACCTGCCGGTGCTGGTGGGAGCGGCCCTGCTGCAGGCGGCCGATGCCGGGGGCGGCGAGGCCGGCGCCACGCCGGAGGTCGGGGCCGGCCTGGTGCGGGCCCTGGCCTCCAGCGGCTTCGCCGACACGACCCGCGTCGGCGGCGGCAACCCGGAGCTGGGGATGCTGATGGCCCGGGCCAACAGGGAGGCGCTGCTGGTGGCCCTGGGGCATTACCAGCGCTCTTTGGCCGGCCTCGAAGCGATGGTGCGGCAGGAGGACTGGAGCGGACTGGAGCAGTCGCTGGCGCTCAGCCATCAGCTGCGGCCCGACTTCCTCTGACGTGGCCCGACGTCCTCTGACCGTGGGATACGGATAGGCTCCGATCTACATCGATGCCTCCAGGCCCAGCGATGAAGACGAGGCGATCGCGACCGTCCCCGCGCATCCGCGCCGCCACTGGCACCACGGGCGGCCGAGGCATCCGCAGCCGACGGATCCGGCCCGGGTCCTCCCCCGGCACCGTGGTGTTCGTCGGCGAGCAGCGGCTGGACAAGGTGCAGATCGATGTCATCCACTACGACGCCGATGGCTGGTCGGAGCATCGGGACTTCCCGGTGCATGGATGCGCCGAAACAGTGGCGGCGGGCAGCATCACCTGGATGAATGTCAGTGGCGTCCATGACGTCGCTTTGGTGGAGCGCCTTGGCCAATGCTTCGGCCTGCATCCGATGACCCTGGAGGACATCGCCAACACCACCCAGCGCCCCAAGGTGGAGGAGTTTCCTGGCTATGTCTTCATGGTGTTGAAGATGATCGCCTTCAACGAAGACACCCAGACCATTGACATCGAGCATGTGAGTGTGATCCTCGGCGATCACTTCGTGATTTCCTTCCTCGAGGATGACGGCGACGTCTTCGACGGGGTTCGTGACCGGATCCGTGCCTCCGGTGGTCGGATCCGCTGGATGAAGGCCGACTACCTCGCCTACTCCCTGCTGGACGCCGTTGTCGACCATTACTTCCTGGCCGTGGAACGCATGGGCGACATCATTGAGGAGGTGGATGATCGGCTGCTGGAGGATCCCCACCCCGGCGACATCAAGGAAATCCATGGCCTCAAGCGGTCCATCCTCAGCCTGCGTAAGGCCGTCTGGCCGATCCGGGAGGAGGTGGCCATGATCGTCAAGAGCGAGTCGTCCCTGCTGACGGCCGAGAGCCGGGTGTTCTGGCGCGATCTCTACGACCACTGCATCCAGATCATCGATCTCGTGGAAACTCACCGCGACATTCTCGGGGGCATGCATGACACCTACCTCTCGATCCTCAGCCACCGGATGAACGAGGTGATGAAGGTGCTGACGATCATCTCCACGATCTTCATCCCCCTGACCTTCATTGCCGGTGTGTACGGCATGAATTTCAAGGAGATGCCCGAGCTGGAGTGGCGCGGCGGCTACTACTCCGTGTGGGCGGTGATGATCGTGATCGGCGTCTCCTTGTACCTCTATTTCCGACGCAAGCACTGGCTCTGAGGGCCTGGCCGGGATCGGCCTTGGTTATGTAGCCAAAGCCACTGATTTTTGCTTTTCTTTCTGACCGCTACGGATCATTGCCACGCCAGTCCCTCCGTGGGCAGCGCCTGGCGTCCTTTCTACCGTTCCTCAGGATGCGTTGAACACGCGTGAGTTTCCTGAGTGATGCGATGCAGCTCCTGAGGGACGCCGGCACGGCAGCGGGCCTGTCCGAAGGGGCCATCCAATGCCATGCCGGCTGCTACCGGGAGAACCTGTCCCGCTGCAGCGACGCGATGTTGCAGTACGAGCGGGTGTGGCTGCAGCAGCAGCTGCGGGCCCTTCGGGACTGCCAGGGCCATCCGGTGCTGATGGCGCGGGTGGGCGGCGAAGATCGGCTGCGCGCGCTGGTGTCCCAGAGCGTGCTGTTCCAGCTGCTGCTGCAGAACGAGTTCGCCCGGCGCGGCCTGGCACCCGAGGAGCCCCGTGGACCGGTGGTGGCGGCCGAGGAGGCCTGGGAGATCACCAGCGTGCAGGTCAAGCGCGAGTGGGGGATCCTGCCCACCTGAAGCGGATCGCCCTGCTGCACCTGGGGCGGATCCACGACGAGACGCCGGCGCTGAGGGCCCATCTCGCCCGGCGCGGCATCGCCAGCGAGCTGGTGCCCCTGCCCCCGCTGGCCAGCGCCTCCGCAGCCCCTGACTGGCGGCGCTTCGATCTGGTCAGCGTGCGCGACTGCCGCGGCAGCCATCGTCACGGCGACTTCCTACCCCGGATCCGGTCCCTGGCCCAGCATCTCGAGGCCCTCGGGGTACCCCTGGCCAACCCCCTGCCGGTGATCGAGGCCGGCCATGCCAAGAACGCCTACCTGCCCCAGCTCGCGCAGGAGGGCGTGGCCCTGATCCCCAGCCGCTGGCTGCCGCGCGGCTGGTGCGGATCCCTGGCGGAGCTCCTGGAGGACGGCGGCTGGCAGGAGGCCGTGCTCAAGCCGGCAGTCGGCTCCCTGGGCTGGCACACCTACCGGGTGCGCCGCGATGGAGCGCACCTGGTGGTCACGGCGGCTGATGGCAGCGGCGCGGCGTCGGCCGGCGAGGTCGATGGCTGGCTGGCCGGCCTGACCCGGGACGGGGAGGTGTGTCTGCAGCCGTTCCTGCCCGCGGTCTGCCGGGACGGGGAGTTCAGCGCCGTGATGCTCGGCGGCCGTTTCTCCCACGCGGTGGCCAAGACCGTGGCGGCCGGCGGCTGGATCGCCCACGAACGCTTCGGCGGCGCCAACACCCCCCGGAAGGCCAGTGCGGCGGAGCGGCAGTGGGCCGCGGCGATCGAGGTGCGCCTGCGCCGGCGCTTCGGGGTACTGCCCTATGCCCGCATCGACGGACTCCGCGATGGGGCCGGCGAGTTGCTGCTGCTGGAGTGCGAGCTGGTGATCCCGCGCCTGTTCCTGGGTGAGGGCGAGGCCTTCGACCGTTATGCCGACGTCCTGCTGGGCCCCGCCAGCACCCGCATGGCCTGGTAGCCGTCGAGGGTGGGGGGTTCGCTTTCGGGCAGCTCCTCGGAGCGCAGGGCCACGGCCACGGTGGCGACCCAGGGGCGGGTGCCGCTGTCGGTGGGGAACACCAGCACCACGGTGCCGGCCGAGGGGGTGGTGGCGGGATCCTCCGCCACGATCTCCAGGGCCACCCGGGTGCGGCGGCACTGGAGGGCACGGGCCTCCAGCAGGGCCACGAACTCGTCGGTGTTCCAGCGGGCCTCGGTGCCCTGGCAGGGGAAGCGCTCGCTGAGGCCGGCGGCGCTCAGCTCCTCGATGGTGCTGCCGCGGCGCCCATCCCAGACCAGCAGCAGGTTGGCGTCATGGCTGAGGGCGTTGTCCTCGACCCGTTCGCGATCGAGGACCAGACGGCGCTCGAGGCCCTGCTTCTCCGCCGGCATCGAGAGGCACACCTTGAGGGCCTGGGCCACCTCACAGCTGCGACCCTCGCAGAACCCCCGATGGGCGGTGAGGATGTCGTCGGCAGCGGCCACGATCTCCAGGGCCGGGAGGCTCTGGGTCAGCTCCTGCATCATGGCGTTGAAAAGAACTCCCCCATCACCGAAGGGGCCGCGGTCGGGATCGGAGGCCTCCAGCATCTGATCGATGGCGGAGCGCACCAGCTCCCGCCTCCAGGTCAGATACGTCATGGGGATTCACTCCGGGTGCAATTTTTTTTCAGTGTGTCCCCAGCGGCGAAAACAAGCCACGAGCTGTTACATTCGCCGGCTTTTGTATCAGGCCTGACGATTTGAAGTGTTGGATTCGTGATTTTTGGGCCCTCTCAGTTAGCGGCGTCCCGTCGCAGGCGCAGCATCGGCGTTGCGCCCTCGAAGCCCTCGTCGTAGGCGGTGTCCTCGAGCTGCCCCTGCCAGCCGGGGGGCAGCGTGGCCAGCAGGGGCTCCACCCAGGGATGGACCTTCGGGCGCCGCTCGATCGTGTGGGCGGGGTAGATCCGCACCTCCCGCCGGCTCACCCGCAGCAGTTCGGCCAGGGCGCGGCGATGCCAGTCGAGGTCGAAGTCGGGTTGTTCGCTGAGCCCGCCGTCGGCGATCGGTGCGTAGCAGAAGAGCAGGTGGCCGCAGAGCACCAGATCGAAGCTGGCCGCCTCGAAGGGCAGGCTGGGCAGCGCCGCCGCCCGGTAGGCCTCCGGGTGGTCGCGCCGATCGGCCAGGAACGCCTCCAGGGCCTCCAGCTTGCCCTGCTCGAACCGGGCCAGGTCGAACTCCGGCCGCAGCGAGTGACTGCGGGCCAGGCGCTCCATGGTGAAGGCGACGTCGTCGCGGCAGCGCTGTTCCAGCTCCGGCAGCGAGAGGTCGTAGAGGGGGTCGGCCGCCACGCTCTCCACCCCGGCGGCGCGGGCCAGGGCGGTGAACGAGCCGGGACCGCCCGGGCAGTCGAGCAGCCGCTGGCGGCGCCAGTCCGCCAGATCGAGGTTGAAGAAGGCCAGGGCATCAGCCCCGGTGCGTCCGAAGAACACCACCCTCGGCAGATCCATGCCCGGTCCCCATTGCGGAGCAGACGCTAGCCGCCGGAAGGGGTTGGGCCGGCTGAACGCCGCTGGCTCAGGGCCCGGCGATGCGGCGCAGGCTGAGGGCGATGGCCCCGTCGGCGCGGCGGAGCTCGAGGGCGTCGCCCTCCAGTCGCAGGCTGACGGCCGTGGGCAGGGCGGCCAGGAACTGCCGCTCCTGCTCCATCACCCCGGCGCCCGGACAGCGCCGGCGGGTCGCCACCGGGGTGCCGATGCGCAGGCGGGTGCCCTCCAGCCGCAACGGGGCGGCGAAGCTGTTGCAGCCCGCCGAGCCGGCCAGCTGGCCGCCGCTGAGGACGCGCAGCGACAGGGAGGTGCCCAGGATCGGGCTCACCAGGGCCTGGCGGCCGTTGTTGAAGCCCGCCACCCGCCAGGTGCTGCCGACCAGCTGCTGCGCCTGGGGCACCAGCACCAGCAGGGGCCGGCCGTCGGCGGCGAGCAGGCGCAGGCGCCCGCCGTCGAGCCGGAAGCCCCGGCTGTTGCGCAGGGCGCTCTGGAAGGCCTCCGCCTGCTGCATCACCGCCGGTGCGCAGGCCATCTTTGTGGTCATGCCCCGGGGCGACACCTGCAGGGTGGTTCCCCGCACGGTGACCGGGGCGCCATAGCGGTTGCAGCCGTCGCTGCCCGCCACCCGGCCGTTCTCGAAGCGCAGCGTCAGGCTGGTGCTCCCCACGGGCGGGCGTTCACCCAGCCGCTCCACCACCCAGGCGGTGTCCTCCAGCCGGGCGGCGGACGTGGTGGAGGCGAGCGCCGGGGGCTGGGGAACGGCCGGCAGGAGCACCAGACCGGAGAGGCCGGCCAGGAGGGGGAGGCGCTGTCGGTTGGCTTGCATCGTGATCACGGGGAACTCAGGATCCCAGGCGGGAGGAGATCCAGGCGCCGATGCCCCCGGTGACGGTGTGGGGCGCCACGTCGCGGTCGACCCACCAGAGCGAGACCGCCAACACATTCAGACCGATGACCAGGGCGTAGATCCGCCAGCCTTCCGGCAGCTTCATGACGTCGGCGTGCGATGGCGGCGACGATAGAGCCGCCGGCTCTGGCTCCGCCCCTCAGGGGCCGGGCCGACGGGGCAGCACCCGGCCGGCGGCATCGCTGAGGGAGCGGGGCAGCCGGTTGGGGTCGATGCGCCGCAGGGTCTGCAGATCGAAGCTGGTGTCCACCAGCCGGGGCGGGCTGCCGACCAGATCCAGCACCGTGAGGGTCTGGAAGGGGGTGGTGGCCTGGCCCAGCAGCCGGCGGGGGCCGCTGCCCATGGCGCCGAGGTGGAACAGGTCCAGCTGGCCCAGGCGGGCCGGGAAGTAGGCGTGCTGGTGCCCGCTCACGTAGGCCTCCACCCCGTGGCGTTCCAGGAGCTGCTGCAGGGCCGCCGGCTGGGCCAGCACCTCCCCCGGCCGGTCGCGGCCCTGGCTCACGGCCCGCAGCGGCAGGTGGCCCACCACCAGGCGCTGGCTGGCGGAGCGGGCGGCGGGGCTCGCCAGGATCCGCTCGGCCCAGCGCAGCTGCTCGTCCGGCACCGTCGCGCTGGAGGCGTCCCACACCAGCACGAACACGTCGCCCTGACGGATGGCGTAGTGGAAGGGGAAGTCGCCGCTGTCGACGAACGTGAGTCCGAGGGCGTCGCGGCGCGCCCGCCAGAAGCGGGCCGCTTCGCGCCGGTCGGCCTCGAAGAGGAAGCGGCCGCCGGAGCGGGCGCCGGAGGCGTCGTGGTTGCCCATCGCCGGCGCGAACGCCAGGCCGGCGCGGCGCAGCGGGCTGAGAACGCTGCGGTCGAAGCCCGCCCACATGGCGGCAAGCCGTTCCTGCCCCAGCCCCGCCTTCTGGCCCGCCACCATGTCGCCGGCGCAGATCACCAGATCCGGGCGTAGCGAGGGGATCAGGGCCACGCCCCGGTGCACCTCGTCGATGTAGGTGGTGGAGCCGTAGGAGGCGTTGAGGTCGCTGATCAGCACCAGGCGGGTGCCGCCGCGGGGTGGGGCCACCAGGCCGCCGGCCTGGGATGGGGCCGGCCGGATCGCCTGCCAGAGGCCCGCCCCCAGGGCCAGGCCGGAGAGCGTCAGGACCTGGCGACGGCCGAGGGTCGGTGGCATGGGGCGGCGGCGGTGGACCTCTGCAATCCTGACGCCGGCAGCCCCGGGGTCCGGCAGGGGACGGCCCATCACATCAGGCCCGGGTCCTGGCCGCTGTAGGGCGCCTGGGCCTGGGTCGTTTCCTGGATGGCCAGGCGGCGGCTCTCGAGGATCTGGCCGATCTCGCGGGCGAAGCTGGGCTGGCGGTCGATCATCTGGTTGACCACCGTGGCAGAGATCTTCATCACCTCCAGGTCGTTGCTGGCGGCGATGGTGACGGCGCTGGGTTCGCCGGAAAAAAGACTCATCTCCCCGAAGAATTCGCCGCTGCGCAGGGACAGCAGTTCGCGATCCTCGCCGCTGCCATCGCGTCGGGTCATCAGGGCCTGACCGGCCACGATGATGTAGAGGGCGTTGCCCATCTGGCCCTGGCGGATCACCTTCTCCCCGGCGGCGAAATGCTGCAGGGAGATGCCCGAGGCGGAGGGGGTGACGCTGTCGTCCTCCCGGTTGATCGGCACGTAGGAGGGGATGGCCTGCAGGCTTTCGCTGAACTTCTTGGCGAGCCCCTTCTGCTGGCTGGTGGGGCCGTGGAAGTTGTAGACGGTGCGGATCGGGAAGGGAATGGAGAGGTTGTTGCGCTTGGCCGCGTACCACACCCGGGTCATGAAGCGTTCGCGGATCTGCTCGATCTCGCCGTAATCACGGATGAAGAACTTCACCTCATAGGTGACAGCGGAATCGGCATAGGCGAGGGTGAACACATCGGGCTCGGGATCCAGCAGGATGCCCTTTGTTTCCAGGGCCGTGCTCTTGAGCACCTGCCGGGCCAGGTTTGGGGGATCGTTGTAGGAGAAGCCGATCTGGATCCGTTCGGCATGGATCGGGGTGGGTTTGGTGAAGTTGCGGATCACCTCGCTGCTGATCAGCTTGTGGGGAATCACCACCATCTCCTGCTCCAGGGTCAGCAGACGCACGGCGCGCCAGTTGATGTCGATCACCTGGCCCACCACCCCGCCCACCTCAAGCCAGTCGCCCACCGTGAACGGCCGCTCGAACAGTAGGGCGATGCCCGACATGACGCTGCCGAGGGTGTCCTGCAGGGCCAGGCCGATGACGATCGAACTTACCCCCAGGGCGGTGACCAGGCCGGCCAGATCGGCGTTCCAGACCGTGGCCAGCACGAAGGCGGTGCCCAGCAGGATCAGGAACAGGCGGGCCAGATCGATCAGCAGCTTGGGCACCCGGGAGCGCCAGGTGTCGGCTTCGGCCTGCTCGAACAGGATCACGTTGAGCAGGGAGAGGGAGGCATGGATCACACACACCCAGAACACCGTCTCCACGGTCCGGAACAGGCGGGTGCCGGGATCGACCTGGAGCAGGTGCTGCAGGAAGACCAGCAGCGCCAGGATGGGCACCAGCACGTCCCGCACCAGCCGCACGGTGCCGGCGATGGCCCGCCGCCGTCGCTTGAGCCGGTGGATGGCTTCGCCCAGCAGGATCGTGGCCAGGGGGAAGCCGAGGGCCAGGCCGATCCCCCAGAGCCAGATGGGGGTGGGGGTGCTCATGGGGTGGTGACCGCCTCTCCGGCCGCTGCCGGGGTGGCGCTGGTGAGCCGCCAGACCTGCAGGGCGGGCTGGGCTTCGGCGGCCGCGCTGGTGAGTTCGAACTGGTAGAGGTCCTCCAGCCGGTGGTGCACCACCGCCGAGACGAGCACGGCCCCGGAGGGACAAACCTGGCTGAGCAGGTGGGCTGTTTTCACCGTCTCCCCCCAGATGTCGTAGACGACCCGGCTCTTGCCGACGATGCCGGCGAGGATGTCGCCGGAGTGCACACCGATCTGGATGCCGAGGTCGAAGCCCCGCTCCAGGTTGAAGCGCCGCAGGATGCCGAGCATTTCGATGGCGAAATCGAGGGCCCGTTTGTCGTGGTCGAGATAGGGAACCGAGAGACCGCATACGGCCAGATAGCTGTCGCCGATCGTCTTCACCTTCTCCAGGCCGAAGCGTTCGGCCAGATCATCGAAGGACGCCACCAGATCATTGAGAATCGCCAGGGATTCATGGGCGCTGAGGGTGGAGACGAGCCGGGAGAATCCCTTGAGGTCGGCGAACAGCACGGCCACGTTGGTGACCTCCTCGGCGATCTGGGTTTCGCCGCGCTGCAGCCGGCGGGCGATGGCGGCGGGGAAGACGCTGAAGAGCAGCTTCTCGTTCTCCTGGTTCTTCTGGTCGACCAGGGCCGTCTGGGTCTGGAGGCTTTGCACGACGGCATTGAAGGACTGGGCCAGTTCGCCGAACTCATCGCCCGAATTCAGGGCCGGGATGCTGGTGAGTTCGCCGGAGGAGACCTTGCGGGCGCTGTCGATCAGCTGCTGCACCGGCTTGACGAACAGATGGGCCAGGGCCATGGCCAGCACGGTGACCACCAGGATCAGCAGCGTGACGGTGATCAGGATCTGATTCTGGAAGGCATGGATCGGCGCGTAGGCCTCCGCAAGGTCCATCTGGGCCAGGATCACCCAGTCGAAGCCCTTGATCTGCAGGGGGGCGTAGGAGCTGAGCACCGGCACGCCGCGGTAGTCCGTCACCTGCTGGGTGCCGCTGCCGCCGGCGATCGCCTTGGTCACCGCCGGGGTTGCCACCGGCTGCTGCAGGATCGTGGTGCCGTACTGGCGCAGGCGGGCGATGGCGTCGTCCTTGACGCCGCGGGAGGAGAGCTGGGCCAGGTAGGCCTTGGGATCCTCCAGGTAGAAACGCGAGGCGGAGCGCATGAGGGTGTCCTGGCCCACCAGGATGGTTTCGCCGGACTGGCCGAGGCCGTCCTTCCGCCAGGCCTGGTTGCCGGTCATGACGTTGTTGATCTCGTCGACGGGCATCTGGAAGGCCAGGACCCCCACCAGGGTGGAGCCGTTGTAGATGGGGGCGGCGATGAAGGAGGCGGGGGTGCCGTAGGAGGGGGCGTAGGCGGCGAAATCGACCAGCTGGGTGAAGCCCTTCTCCTTTGCGGCGATCACCTGCCGCACCAGCTGGGCAAGGTTGCTGTCCTTGTAGGGGCCGTTCTGGAGGCTGGTGGCGTAATCGGTTTCCTTGAAAACGGTGTAGACGATCTGTCCCTGGGGATTGATTAGGAACATGTCGTAGTAGCCGAATCTGGCAACGATGTTGCGGAAGATCGGGTGATAGCGGCCATGCACCTGGGAGTAGGTGCTGCCGTCACGGGCGGCCACGAGCTGCTGCTTCTTGCCGACGGGATTGGGGTTGGCGGCGATGTAGTTGTACTGCAGGTGCCGCGTGGCTTTCCCGTTGGGGAGGTAGGCGGGCAGATTCGGGGTGCCGGAATGGATCTTGTCGAGGCGTGGCAGGAACTGGGTGCGGTAGTAATTCTCCAGGCCTTGGCTGGTTCCGGCAGGCTCGGGGGCGGTGGCGAGCTGGCGATAGGCCGCGTCGAATTCCTGGACGGCGGCGATGATCGACAGATCCTCACTCAGGGTCTGGGTGTGGTTCTGGATGGTACGAAAATAGGATTCAATCTGATAGGCCTTGGAGGCACGAACGCTGGTGAGCTGGTTGAAGACGCGATCGGTGAGATTGATCCGGCCACTGCGATACCCGAGGGCAGCGGAGAAGAGCGTGGAGAAGCCACTCACCAATAGAAGCATCAGAATCAGCTTGGATTTGATGCTGAGCTGATTCACCGAACCCCTGGAGAGACGACGCATCCACACCAGAGTCGTGACCGTCGAAATCCTGAAGATCAGCGTAGTCGTCCGAGGTCACTGTTTTGTATTGATTGCGACCCTTCCTTCTTCCCTTGCCCATCGGGACCGCTGGCCCGCACCGGCCCGTCCCAGCCCAGCTCCCGGCGATCCTCCCAGGCGCCGTCTGCTGCGCCGGGTCTGGACCTGCTCAGCGGCCGGCCGGTTCGAGGACGCGGTGGGAGGGAATCGGATCGAGGGCCATCAGGCGTCGCTCCACGGTGGGTCCATTCGCCCGTAACCAGGTCGCCATGGCGTCCCCCGCCTTCGGGCCATAGAGGCGGTGGCTGACGATCACCGCGGTGCCGCGGCCGTCTGTCAGACGCCAGCGGGCGAAGACGGCCTCGCTGAAGGCGCGGGTGGGGAAGAGGGCGACGACCAGGTGCTCGGCGGGGCGCTCGGCGGTGCGGGGAATGGAAGCTGTGCGCAGCACCGTGGCCCCGTTGCGCCGGTAGTTCGCGAGGGCCCGGTTGGCCATCTCGGCCAGCCCCTCGCCATCGCTCACCCCGGGGTAGGTGTTGATGGTGACCATGTCCGTCCAGCGGCTCAGGTCGTCCTGGCCCGCCGGGGTGAACTCGTGCTGGTGCTGGGACGACCAGCGCAGCCGGTAGGTCTGGCCGGAAAAGTCCAGCGTTATCGGGGTGGCCGGGGGGCCGGCTGCCGCGGGCGTGGCCATCCCTCCGCTCAGCGCAACAGCCACCAGCAGCGGGGCGGCCCAGCGACGCAGGCCAAGGGAGCTGGGCATGGCACGTCGCAACCAGGGGCAGGGTAGGAAGCTCACCGGGGGCGGCAGGCGCCAGGGCGCTTAGCGTTGCCGCTTGCTGAGCGAGCCGGTGTGGATCGTCGCTGGTTCGCCCCTCATCGAAACCGTGTCCTGGCTGCCCTCCTGGCGGGTTGCCTGGGCGGAGCGGGTCCGGTCCAGGCCCGCACCGCCGACGCGGCCCCACCGGCGGCCTCACCCCAGGCGGCCGGCATCCTGCGGATCGTTCGTCAGCGCATGGCCGACGACCATCTGAGGGCGGTGATCGTGCGGGTCACGATCGACGGCAAGGAGGTGGTCACCGAGGCGATGGGCGAGTCGATGACGGGTGTGCCCGCCACGGAGGACATGCACGTCCGCAACGGTGCGATCGCCATCTCCTACGTGGCGACGCTGCTGCTGCAACTGGTCGACGAGAACAGGGTGAGCCTCGACGACAAGCTGGCGACGTGGCTGCCGGAGATCCCGAATGCGGAGCGGGTCACGCTCGGCCAGCTCGCCCGGATGACCTCCGGCTACCGCGACTACGTGATTGGCAATGCTGCGTTCGAAAAGACTGCGCTCGAGAACCCGTTCCGGCAGTTCTCCGTGCAGGACCTGCTCGCCTACGCGGACCTGAAGTCGCTCTGGTACGAGCCCGGCACGAGCTGGAACTACGCCCACACGAACTACCTCCTGCTGGGCCTGGCGCTGGAGCGCATCACGGGCCAGCCGATGCCCGTGCTGATGCAGGAGCGGATCTTCCGCCCCCTGAAGCTCCGCAACACGCGGGACCCCGGCGGAACTCCCGCGATCGCGCCGCCGGTGTTGCACGCCTTCTCCTCGGAACGGCGCCAGGGCCTCGGCATCCCGGCGGGGACCCGCTTCTACGAGGAGTCGACCTACTGGAACCCGTCCTGGACGATCACCCGCGGTGCGGTGCAGTACACCACCATCCACGACATGGCCACCTCCGCCGAGGCGATCGGGACGGGCCGGCTGTTGTCGCCGCAGAGCCACAGGCTGCAGATCGCTCCGACGCTGCGGGGCTTCGGCCGGCCGATCGAGGGCTGTGCCACCTGCACCACACTCAGCGACTTCTACACCTACGGGATCGGGATCGTCCTCTCGGGCCCCTGGCTGCTGCAGAACCCGCTGTTCTCCGGGCAGGCGGGGGTGATGGCCTATCTGCCCTCACGGAAGATCGCGGTGGCGGTGGCGGTCACCTTCGACGAAGGGGCCTTTGATGCCAGTGGTGGCTACTGCAATGCCGCCGATGACATCTTCCGTGCGATCGGCGCCTATCTGGCGCCGCAGGACGCCCCGCCCGTCAGAGCCCCTGCCAGAGAAAGGTGTTGAAGGATCGCTCACCCAGCTGACTCCGGTACTTGAGGGTGTTCTCGCTGGAGAGACTCACCACGGCGCCGAGCCGGTCGGCCAGCTTGAGGCACTGCTGGAACTGCGGGGCGCTGTAGCACTGCACATCGAGCTGGTTGCAGCCCGCTGTGGGCACCAGGCTGGCCTGGAACGGCTGGATGCTGCAGAAGATCGGTTTCGGGTACAGCCGACGCAGCAGATAGAAGTCCTCCAGGGAGTAGTTGGCGAAGAAGTGGTCGTCCACCTGGATCGCGTCGCCGTGGCGGGCCTCGTACACCAGATCCTCGATCGCCAACGCCCGGTACTGGGGGGACTGGACCCACACCACGGGCAGCAGACCCTGGCGGCGGGCCGCCTGGGCCGCCTCCCGCTGCATCGCGTCCGACACCTTGCGGACATCGAGGAACACCACCTTGAAGTCGCTGCCCCGGATGTCGGCCATCACCCCGTTCAGGAACTGCCGGGAGGCGTAGTACCAGATCTGGGGCTGGGACAGCCAGGTGCCGTTGGGGGCCGCCGCCGCCGCTGCCGTGCTGAGGGCGAGGGCCGCGGCCAGGCCGACGGTCGTGGCGGTGGCCAGGGAGCGGAATGGGTTGGCCAGGACCAAGCCCCGGGGTGCGTTTAGTGTGCCCCGCGCTGGCCCTCGCCAGCTCGAATCGCCCGGGCGCCATGCCGTCTTCCCTTCCCCGCCAGACCAGCGTGCTCGTGGTGGGGGCGGGCCCCACCGGCCTGCTGCTGGCGGGGGAGCTGCAGCGCCGCGGCGTTCCCAACCTGCTGATCGACGCCCGCGCCGAAGCCCTGCACTGGGATCGGGCCACGGTGATCCACCCCCTTTCGCTGGAGATCTTCGAGGCGCTGGGGCTGGTGGATCGGTTTCTCGAGGCCGGCTGCCGGCAGCGGCGGATCCTCATCCACGCCGATGGCCAGCGGTTGGGGGAGCTGGATCTGGCCGACTGCGGCAGCCGCTACGGCTTCAACCTCGGCCTCTCCGAAGAGGTGACCGAAACGATCCTCACCGACCATCTCGAGACGGAGGGGGGCATGGTGCACCGCTCCTGCCGGCTGGTGGGTCTGGCGCCCCACGGCGACGGGGTGATCGCCACGGTGGACGGCGACGGGCTGGAGCAGACCGTGCAGGCCCGCTGGGTGGTGGGTTGCGACGGCCTGCGCAGCACCACCCGCGCGCTGAGCGGCCTCGCCTTCGAGGGTCATGGCATCAGCCGCCCCTGGGCCGTGTTCGATGCGGCGGTGGAGGGCTGGGCCGACAGCCACGAGGTCAACGCGGCCTACCTGGACGCCTCGCCCCTGATCCTCACGGCCCTGCCCGACGAGCGCTGGCGGGTGTACCTGCGGCCCGCCGCCGAGGAGGGCGATCTGGTGGCGGAAGCCGCCGCCGTGCTGGGGCGCTACCTGCCGGAAGCCCGCTTCAGCGGCGTGGAGAACCCCAGCCGCTTCCACTGCCACAGCCGGGTGGCCAGCGCCTTCCGCGCCGGGCCCGTGTTCCTGGCCGGCGATGCCGCCCACGTGTGCTCCCCCGCCGAGGGGCACGGCATGAACTGCGGGCTGCACGATGCCGCCAACCTGGCCTGGAAGCTGGCCCTGGTGCACCACGGGGCTGCGGCCCCCGCCCTGCTGGACAGCTACGAGCAGGAGCGGCGTCCGGTGGCCCAGCAGATCTGCCGCTCGGGCGATGCCACCGAGCAGGCCCACGGGCTGCAGGAGCCCGCTGAGCGTGCCTCCCGCGACCGGGCGATCGCCGCCCTGCTGGCCAACCCGGTGGCCCGCCAGCAGGAGGTGGTGGCGGAAACCGAGATGAACGTGAGCTACGCCGGCTCGGCGATCACCCTCGGCGGCGGCGGCCAGCCGTTCGGCGCGGGCCAGCGGCTGCCCACCACGATCGCGCTGCCGCCGGGAGCCGGCGCGGATCGGCTGCACCCGCTCACCCACCGCTGCGGCCACACGCTGCTGCTGCTGGCCGGCCCGGAGACGCCGTCGGAGGCCATCGCCGGCCTGCAGGCCGAACTGGAGGCCGAGCGGGCCGCCGGAGCGGTGCCGCCGGCGCTGGTGGAGGCCGTGGTGGCCGTGCGGCTGGAGGAGGCGCCCAGCCTGGGGCTGGGGCCCCTGACCCTGCTGGCGGTGCGGCCGGACGGGTTCATCGGCCTGCGGGCCGACGCCGATCACCGCAGCGCGGTGCGGCGGTATGGGGGACTGGTGCTGGGAAACTCAGAAGGCAGCCGCCTGAACCCTGCCTAGGATCCAATCCACTGTTTGTGCCCCCGCAGGGCCATGCTCACCCTGCCCCGCCAACTGAGCGCAGCGCTGCGGCTTACTCCGGCCCAGTTTGCCGATCTCTGTGCGGCGAATCCGGAGGCGGTGCTGGAGCTGGCGGCGGACGGGCGGTTGATCGAGATGACCCCTGCAGGTGGCGAAACCGGACGGCGGAACAACCAGCTGGCTGTGCAGCTGGGTCTGTGGGCCCGCCTCCAGCCCGGCTGGTGCGTGTTCGACAGTTCCACAGGTTTCCTGCTGCCTGATGGCTCCGTGCTGAGTCCGGATGCCAGCGCCGTGCGGCTGGATCGCTGGCAGGCCCTTTCCAGCGCCGATCGCCAGGGCTTTCCGCCCCTCTGCCCCGATCTGGTGGTGGAGCTCGCGAGCCCATCGGACCGGCTGCCGGATCTGCGACGCAAGATGGACACCTACCAGGCGAATGGGGCCAGGCTGGGCTGGCTGCTGCTGCCCGAAAGCCGCGGTGTGGAGGTGTGGAGCGCCAGCGGCGAACCGCAGCGGCTGGAGGGGCTGGCGGTGCTGGACGGGGAGCCGGAGCTGCCGGGCCTGCGGCTGGAGCTGGCGGAGATCTGGGACGGTTGATCTGGGATCAGGCGCTGTACGGGCTCAGCTCGCCAGGATGGGGACCCCAGCGTCAGGGCCCTGCCCGGGCCGCGCCACACCCGAGAGACCCGTGACGACCGCCGTGCCCACAGCAGCGTCCACCACCGTGCCGACTGCAGAACTGACGACAACGTTCGCGGGGTTTGCCCAAAAGGCGAATTATTCGCTGCTGGATGCCCTACGGCCGGATCCCCAGGCCACCGCTGATGGCCAGGATCACCGGCCCCGCCAGGTGTTCTCCGGGCATTACGTGCCGGTGACGCCCACCCCGCTGCCGGCGCCGGAGCTGGTGGCGCTCAGCCAAACCCTTTTCCAGGAGCTGGGCCTGGGCGATGAGCTCGCCCACGACGAGCACTTCCGCCGACTGTTCTCCGGTGACATCACGGCGGCGCAGGCGCCGATGCGGCCCTATGGCTGGGCCACTGGGTATGCCCTCTCGATCTACGGCAGCGAATACATCCAGCAGTGCCCGTTCGGCACCGGCAACGGTTACGGCGACGGCCGGGCCATGTCCGTGTTCGAAGGCGTCTTCAATGGCCGGCGCTGGGAGATGCAGCTCAAGGGCGGCGGCCCCACGCCCTACTGCCGCGGCGCCGATGGCCGCGCCGTGCTGCGCTCCAGCGTGCGCGAGTTTCTGGCGCAGGAGTTCATGCACGCCCTGGGGGTGCCCACCTCCCGCTCGCTGACGCTCTATGTGTCTGGATCGGAAACGGTGCGCCGGCCCTGGTATGCGCCGAACTCCCGCTCGTTCGATCCCGACATCCTGGTGGACAACCCGGCGGCGATCAGCACACGGGTGGCCCCGTCCTTCCTGCGGGTGGGCCAGCTGGAGCTGTTCGCCCGACGCGCACGCAGCGGTGCCCATCCGGAGGCGCTGAACGAACTGCGGATGATCGTGGCGCACCTGATCGAGCGCAACTACCGCCAGGAGATTGATCCGGCCCTGGACTTCGTTGATCAGGTGGTGGAGCTGGCGGGGTTGTTCCGCGGCCGGCTCACGTCTCTGGTGGCGCACTGGATGCGGGTGGGCTACTGCCAGGGCAATTTCAACAGCGACAATTGCGCCGCCGGTGGTTACACCCTCGACTACGGCCCCTTCGGCTTCTGCGAACTGTTCGACCCCCGCTTCCAGCCCTGGACCGGCGGCGGGCAGCATTTCTCCTTCTTCAACCAGCCGGTGGCCGCCGAAGCCAACTACCAGATGTTCTGGGCCGCTCTGCGGCCCCTTCTCGAGGGCAATCCAAAGGCCCTGGCCAGGCTTGATGAGATCCACGACGGCTTCGCCGAAGCGATGGGCCAGGCGCTCGACGCGATGTGGGCCCGCAAGCTCGGCCTGATCCGCTACGACGCCGAGCTGGTGCAGGACCTGCTGCAGCTGATGGTGGCCTCCAAGGCGGACGTCACGATCTTCTTCCGCAGGCTTTCGGATATCCCCGAGCAGGTTTCGGCCCTGCAGGAGAGCTTCTACCTGCCCTGCTCAGAGGAGCTCGAAGGGCAATGGACGAGCTGGCTGCAACGCTGGCGGCATCAGGTCACCGACTCCGGCGACCCCCGCGAGACATCGGCAGCGATGAAGCGCGTCAATCCCGCCATCACCTGGCGCGAATGGCTGATCGCCCCGGCCTATGCACAGGCGGCGCAGGGTGACTACGGCCTGGTCAGGGAGCTGCAGGAGGTGTTCCGCCATCCCTACAAAGCGCTGCCTGCGGAGCTGGTGGCGACCTATGACCGTCTGAAGCCCCTGGAATTCTTCAACGCCGGAGGGGTGTCCCACTACAGCTGTTCGTCCTGAGGTGATCTGCGCTGGGTAATGAATAGCAGGCCCCGCGGAATGGCCCTGCCCGTCAGGCCATCACAGCCTTCAGCTGAAGGATCAGCAGCGGCAATTCCACCTGGATCACATCCCACACCACATCAAGATCGACCCCCAGGTAGGCGTGGATGAGTTGATTGCGCATGGCGATGATTTCCCGCCAGGGGATCTCAGTATGGGCGAGCCTCACCTCCTCTGGGATGCGAGTGGCGGCTTCGCCGATCAGCTCGATGTTGCGAAGAACGGCATCCTGCATCAGCTGGTTCGCCTCGAACTGCGCACGGTTCAGATCAGCGCAGTAGCCCACGGCACGACAGGCAAACCGATCCATGTCCTGCGCATAAAGGCGCCAGTCACGTTTCGGACTGCCGTCAGAGGGTGATGGCATCCGCCTCCACCGCAGGCCTGAGCTCCTGCCGGAGTGCTTGTTCCGTCACCAGATCGACAGGTTGTTGGAGCAGGTCTTCCAGGAACAGCTGGAGGCCATAGAAGCGTCTGGCGGTGGCAGGGCCGTCGAAGGCCACCAGCAGATCCACATCGCTGCTCGGTGTTGCCGTGCCACGGGCCCAGGAGCCGAAGATCCGCAGGCTGCGCACGCCGAAACGCTCACTCCAGATGGGCGCGTGCTGGCGCAACTGGCTGATCAAGGTTTCGGAACTGACGTCCATGGCCGGCAGTGAATGCTCAGGAGAGGCCTGGGATGACGCTAAACCGCCAACGCCAGGGATGGCGAGGAACAGCTGCTGTGTCACACAACAGCCGTGCAGCCACGCAGCCGGGATCGCCCGCTCCAGCCGCCAACGGATCGCCACTCTTCGGTCAACGCGGTTCGCTCGCCATCGTGGTTTCCGTTGCATCCGCGAGCCACGGGCACCAGGTTCCGCCGTTGCGTAGGGGCCTCAGCTTGTCGAACGAATCTCGACCCAGGGTTCACCATCGCCAGGGTTGGCCACAACCAGTACAAGGGTGCGTAGCAGCGCCGCCTCTATCGGAGCGAATTGTGCTGTGATCCAACTCGCGAGGGCTGGTGACAACTGAGCATCAAGCCAGAGAATCACGCCACCAGAACAGGATGGTTCAACTCGCGGGCGGCGTAGCTCAGGGCCGCCTTGAGATCTTCCGGCTCAAGATCAGGAAGCTCCGAGAGGATCTGATCGGGGGAAAGCCCAGCTGAATAAAGGTCGAGCACATCGCTCACGCTGATCCGCATCCCTCTGATGCAGGGCTTGCCGCCGCACTGGGCTGGGTTGAGGGTGATGCGCGAATCAGCCATTTCCACAGGCTAGCGGCTTCAGCCCCCCTCAAACCGCCAACGCCAACTCCGGCACGAACGCCGCCGGAATCGCCCGGTGCAACCGCCAGCGAATCGCCATCGGCCGCTCGCCCTCGTGGCTGACGTAATCCGCGAACCCCAGACACAGAAATGGCAGCGTCACCCCACCACGCCTGTTCTCCTCCCGCACGAACAGCATCACCCGGCTGCCGCGCTCTCGGTGGTGGATGTATCGCTGCCCAGTGGTGGACGCTTCGCGGGTGAGGCTCTGGCTCTCCCAGTGGAACTCCCACGGGGAGATGGCGACGTCGTTGTAGCGGGTGGTGGGGGAGAACAGTCGCTCCGACTTCTTGAGGGTGATGAAGAAGACGTCGCACTGGGTGGCCTCATCAAAAAACACGCCCTCCCGGCCGGGGAAGGGGCGGGCCTCGTTCAACAGCCCAAAGGCGGCGAACACCTCGGCGCGGGAGTAGCGGCCGTGAAGTTTGAGGGGGATGGGGGGCGGATCGGCGCGGCCCCAGTCAAGCGGGCCCACCAGCTCGGCGCGGAGGTCGGCAGCGGCCCAGAGCCCGACGAGGGCCTCGGCCAGGGGCAGGTGCTGGCCTGCAGGCGGCGGATCTGCTCGCGGCGTGGCCTGTGGGCTGTACCTCTGGGCGGAGATGCCGGCTACCCTCAGAGGCAAGCATGGTTGGGGTGCACGCTTGACCACCATCGAGATCACCCTCCCTGATGCGCTGGCGGCGGAAGCCAGCGGAGCCGGCCTGCTGGCGCCAGAAGCGATCGAGCGCCTGCTGCGGGACAAGCTGGCCTCAGACCGCATTGTCCGTCTGCAAGACGCCAGGGCTGCTCTTGCTGCTGACCCGCCAGAGGTTCTGACCCGGCGAGAGATCAACGAGGAGATCAGCGCTTACCGCAAGGGGCAACGACTTGCGGCTGGTTCTTGACACCAACACGGCTCTCTCTGCCCTGATCTGGCAGGGAGTTCCCGGGCAGCTCATGGATGCGGCCGTGGTTGGGCGGGTTCAGCTGATCAGTACCGTTCCTCTCCTCGCCGAGTTGGAAGGCGTGCTGCAGCGACCGAAGTTCAGAGAGCCCATTTTTCGGCTTGGTGTGAGGATTGCCGATCTGTTTGATGGCTATGCCGCCCTGGTTGAGCTCGTGGAACCTGCTGATCTGGGAGGTCCCGTCAGTAGGGATCCCGACGACGATCAGGTCTTGGCTGCGGCCGTAGGTGGCCTCGCCGATCTGATCGTCTCTGGCGATGACGACCTCTTGGCCTTGGGCAACTTTCAAGGGATTGCGATTGTTCTTGCCAGGGAGGCCATGAGGCGCCTGCAGGAACCAGAAGGCCAATGGGATAAGGCTTGATCAGCTCCACGCCCTCAAACCGCCAACGCCAACTCCGGCACAAACGCCGCCGGTATCGCCCTGTGCAACCGCCAGCGAATCGCCATCGGCCGCTCGCCCTCATGGCTCACGTAATCCGCGAACCCCAGGCCCAGAAACGGCAGCGTCACCCCGCCGCGCTTGCTTTCCTCCCGCACGAACAGCATCACCCGGCTGCCGCGCTCAACGTGGTGGATGTATCTCTGCCCGGTGGCGGACGCTTCCCGGGTGAGGCTCTGGCTCTCCCAGTGGAACTCCCATGGGGAGATGGCGACATCGTTGTAGCGGGTGGTGGGGGAGAACAGGCGCTCGGACTTCTTGAGGGTGATGAAGAAGACGTCGCACTGGGTGGCTTCGTCAAAGAACACCCCCTCCCGGCCGGGGAAAGGGCGGGCCTCGTTCAGCAGCCCAAACGCGGCGAACACCTCGGCGCGGGAGTAGCGGCCGTGGAGTTTGAGGGGGATGGGGGGCGGATCGGCGCGGTCCCAGTCGAGCGGCGCCACCAGGTGGTCGGTGCGCTCGAGCAGCAGCGCGAACAGCTCCACCAGTTCGGCGCGGAGGTCGGCGGCGGCCCAGAGCCGGACGAGGGCCTCGGCCAGGGGCACGTGCTGCCGGCCGCTGCCCCAGAGCTGGGCCATCAGCATGCGCCAGCGGCGCTCGGTGGCGGGATCGAAGTCCGCCGGATCGGGCGCGATGGGCCGCTGCAGTTGGCCCGCCAGCCAGTGCAACCGCTCGGGGTCGTCCAGATGCAGCAGCCCCCCGGCGATCCCCCGTCCCAGTCGCCACTCATCCTCGGAGGGTTCCACCGAGGCCACCCACCCCAACTCCCGCTGCAACAACGCCCACGACCCCGCCACCTTGTAAAACTCCCCCAGCTCCATCCCGAGCCCCTCCAGCAACCCCGCCAGCGAACAGCGCCCGAGGCGGTGAGCTTCGGCGAGCAGCTGGGGCCGGCGCGTGGGCAGCGACTCGCGCAGATTGGCAAGCACCCGCTCGCTCGACACCCGATCGAGCTGCAGGCTGCAGCCGGCCGGCAGGAAGGGAAACCCGTCGTTGATCTGCTGCTCCAGCTGGTCGCGCGTGCCACCGAGCAGGGCGCGGTAGCGCAGGTCGAAGCTGGTGCAGGAACACGATTGCGCTCTCGGTGGGCCGCAGGAACAGCACCGTGTCGATCTCAGGGATGTCGAGGCCTTCGTTGAACAGATCCACCGCAGACAGGATCTGCAGCTCGCCGGAGCGCAGGCGGCGGATCTGCTCGGCGCGCTCGTCCCGGGGGCTGGACGCATCTAGGGCAGCGGCGCGCAGGCCGGCGGCCACGAACTTGCGGGCCATCCAATGGGCGTGCTCCACGCTCACGCAGAAGCCCAGGGCCCGCATCGAATCCAGGTTGGTGACCTTGTCTGCCAGTTCGCGCAGGATCAGGCGCAGGCGGGCGTCGTCGGCGGTGTAGAGGTTGGACAGGGCTTCTGTGGCGTAGGCGTTGCGGCGCCACTCGATCTGCGAGAGGTCGGTGCCGTCGTGGAGGCCGAAGTAGTGGAAGGGGCAGAGCAGGCCCTGCTCCAAGGCGCTCCAGAGGCGCAGCTCGGCTGCGATGCGGCCATCGAACCAATGGAGGATGTCCTCGCCGCCGGTGCGCTCGGGGGTGGCGGTGAGGCCTGGCGGCGGCGGCGTGGTGGAACTCATCGACGATCACCACGGCGAACGTGTCTGGCGCCAGGTCGGCCGGATCCAGCCCAGCGAGCGACTGCACCGAGGCGAACACGTGGCGCCACTGGCTGGGGCGCTGGCCATCCACCAGCAGCTCGCCGAAGGAGCCATCGCGCAGCACCTGGCGGAAGGTGGCGAGGCTCTGCTGCAGGATCTCGCGCCGGTGGGCCACGAACAGCAGGCTCGGGTGACCAGGACCGGCCTGGCGGGCGTAATCGAGGGCGGCGACCACGGTTTTGCCCGTGCCGGTGGCGGCCACCACCAGGTTGCGCCAGCGGCCATGGAGGCTGCGCTCGGCCGACAGCTTGTCGAGGATCTCCTGCTGGTAGGGGTAGGGGCGGATGTCGAAGAAGCTGAGCGGGGTGGCGTCCAACGCCGCGTCCCCCGCCGACTCCTCGCGCACGGCCCGATCAAAGCGGCGCTGCTCCAGTTCGCTGGCCCGGTAGGGCTCGAACTCGCCCTCCTCCCAGTAGCTCTCAAAGGCGGCCTGGAACTTGGCCAGGATGCCCTCGTTGTCGTGGGCGGAGAGGCGCACGTTCCACTCCAGGCCGTCGTGCAGGGCGGCGGTGGAGAGGTTGGAGGAGCCGATGTAGGCGGTGGAGGAAAGGGTGGCGCCCGAGAGGCCCGGCCGATGGAACAGCCAGGCTTTGGCGTGCAGGCGGGTGCGGCGGGTGTCGTAGCTGACGCGCACCTTGGCGCCGTGAGCCACCAGCCAATCGAGGGCGCGGCGGTCGGTGGCGCCCAGGTAGACGGTGGTGAGCACCCGCAACGGGCGGCGGGGCTCGGCCTGCAGGAACTCGCTGAGGGCCGGCTGGAGCAGGCGCAGGCCGCTGAACTTGATGAAGGCGCAGAGCAGGTCGATCCGCTGGGCGGAGCTTGCTTAATCTTGCTGGTATTGCCATAGAGGCTAAACCCATTCAGATATTTCTGAGTCTGATCAAGGCATCAATTACTCAAGTTGTATTGATTCAGACCCTTACTCCCAGACATGCCAGAAGGGTTTGTTTTGACTGTTGCGGGTCGGCTCCATGTGCACGACGAGATCGTGGGCTTGGATAATGGCTGACGGCTGCTTAAGGGTTTGCTTTTCGCAAATGGCGAAGGAAGGGATTGCGTAGGCATGTTGTGTCCCTGCAAGCAGTCGCGAGATGAATGCAGACAGATCAGACAAAAATCAAAGATCAGAGCGTATAGTGGCAACGGAGGAACCACTTCAAGGATGCAGGATCAGGCAGCCATTGACAACCACTTTGCTGCGGTCGACCTTTTCAGCGGTTGCGGGGGGTTGACATTGGGGCTGAAGCAAGCAGGATTTCGCGTTCTTGCTGCTGTTGAAGTTGATGAATCTTCAGTAGAAACATATAGCGCTAATCACTCAGATGTAAGAGTTTTTCACACAGACATCAAGAAGCTTGGGGTTAGTAGCCTTAAGAAGCAAATTGGACTACGAAAAGGAAAACTCGACCTATTGGCTGGGTGTCCGCCATGCCAAGGATTCTCAAAACTGAGAGCATTAAATCGTCCTCTATGCGTAGATGATGCACGCAACGACCTTCTCTTCGAATTCCTGAGATTTGCAAAGGAGCTGCGTCCTAGGGCGGTGATGCTTGAGAATGTTCCCGGCCTTCAAAATGATCATCGCTTTTCGCAATTCTGTAGATCGATGAAGCGATTTGGGTACCATGGGCATCACAGGGTTCTGAATGCAGCTGACTATGGAGTTCCGCAACGTCGCCATAGGCTAATCTATATTGCTGGATTGGGGAAGAGTATTCGATTTGCACCACCTTCCCCTCAAAAGTATACAGTACGGGACGCTATTGGGATGCTGCCTACTCCCGGCGCAAGCGGTGATCCCGTGCATGACATTCCAGAACGACGAAGCAAGAGGATCCTTGATCTGATTGGCCGCATTCCACATGATGGTGGAAGCCGCTCTAGTCTCTCAAAAGATGAACAACTTGAATGCCATCGGAGATGTGATGGGTTCTATGATATATATGGCCGAATGTCGTGGGGATCACAGGCTCCTACAATTACAAGTGGCTGCTTCAATCCTTCTAAGGGTCGTTTCTTGCATCCCGACCAGAACCGGGCAGTCACTATGCGGGAAGCATCTTTACTTCAGGGATTCCCTAAGGGTTACATCTTCCCTACTGTAAACAACAAGACTGCTATAGCATTAATGATTGGCAATGCTCTTCCTCCCCCATTTATCATGGCTCATGCCGCTGAGATTCGGAAATCATTTCAGGAGGAGATAGCAGTAGACGTAGACTCGTGGCTTGCAAGTAATGATTAAAACACTACCAGCATGACAAGCTTTCTTCCGCTACCTACTAAATGTGATGAAGAACAGTTCTTAAAGTTGATTGAAGTGGCACGCAACTGCCCGTTAGATGCATTTGAAGTTGCACGTCTAGCGAAGCACTTGGCAGCAAGCGGAGAGAAACTACAATGGGGTGATCACTACAACGTTGCAGACATCGCATCTACAGGTGGACCAGCTTCGCTTTCGACTTTGTTGGGTCCACTGTGGCTGAGAGTCATGGGATTTCAAGTTGCAAAACTAGCTGTCCCTGGCAGACCGGCAGGTGCGATTGACAGTCTCGGCACACTTGAGGGATACAAGGTCCAGTTGGCCTCTGATGAAGTACACAAGGTAATAGAAGACTGCGGGTACGCTCATTTTCTCGCTGATAGCCGCTTTGCACCACTTGATGCGTCTCTATTTATGTGTCGACGTAGACATGATGCTGTGGCAATTCCAGTTCTTGCTGCAGCAAGCTTACTGGCAAAAAAGCTCGCTGTAGGTGTTAAATGTGTGGGTTTAGATATTAGAATAGGTTCCCACGGTAACTTCGGCAAATCAAGAGCGGAGGCACGAAAGAATGCCACGATGTTTTGTGAGGCGGCTCGTCTGCTTGGCATTTCTGCAGTTGCGTTCCTCGGCGTGAAAATGGCTCCTTTACAGCCATGGATCGGCCGTGGTGAAAGCCTTGTTGCACTCGCTAAAGTGTTAAATCTATTGCCTTATGATGATGACGAGATCTGGCTTGAAAATCATTCCATTGATTGCTATTGTATGGCAGCTTGCATGTCTGACAGTCCCGATCTCGAACGTCATGAACAAGAGCGCCTATCTCCAAATATGATTTGCGATGCACGTAGAGTATTTGAAAGTCACCTTATAGCTCAAGGTACGTCAATCCATGTATTTATTGACCGCACTAAACAGATTCTCTCTGCCCCACGCTTTACCTTGAAAGCCGAGTCTTCGGGTTTCTTTCAGATTAATCTGGCCCGCTTACGCGATGTTCTTGTATCTATGCAGACTGTGGACGGCCATAATTGTTTCAAAGACCCTGCAGGAGTAAAACTTCTCGTCATGCCTGGAGAGGCTGTAGTTGCAGATCAACCAATTGCAACTCTGCGCTGCGATACGTGCCTTGACATTGTTGATGTGATCTCTAGAGTTAAATCAGCCTTCAGCACGCTTGCAGATAATTCTAGTAGTATCTTGGTATCCGTTGATTTGGACCAACAAATGGAGGTCATTAATGCCTAGTCTATGTTGCTTTTGGTGTCCTTCTCAGGATTACTCTGAAAGAACGCCCAATGAATGTTGTCCTTCCTGCGGTCGCCCCTATGAGCTGCCATTGCATGACAAACCTAGTCAGATTGAGAATTACAAGATAAAGCATGCAGTTTCACGCGGCTTCTACAGTGTTGTATACCGAGCCGAGCAGTTGGCGCTTGGCAGAGTAGTTGTCCTCAAAGTTGTTCCAACTCAAGTCTACGAATACTTCGCGAAGGATTGGAATGAAGAGTGCAGAGAGCATGCAAGACTTGGAGAGGGCTCGACATTAGTAGCTGACATAACAGACAAATTTGATTCAGATGTTTCTTTTGGGGACTCAGTACTTCGATGCCACGTCGCGGTGCTTAAAAATGTAGAAGGCCCTACATTAGGTCAGCTCATTAAAGGGCAAGGCGGAGTACGAAAGCTTACATCACGCATGGCGGCTCAGATTGGAGCCGACCTATTTGAGATCTTCCACTATTTTACCGAGAACAAAAGCTTCCATAATGATCTTCATGATGGCAATATCCTAATCGAAAGTCTTGCGAGAGAATCCTATAGATCAAGTGCTATTGATGAAACTACGCGTGCGGTGGCGATTGATCTAGGTTCAGTTCTTGATGCAAGTAAAAGCGATTCCGATTCCAATCGTCTTGGTGACCAGCATCAAATCGCTAAGCACCTATTTTCTCTTGCCAAGGCGCTCCAAGATTCTAGTGATATTGATTATCGATTGGCGAGTGCTCTGCGCGGGCTTGCTGAGCATCTTGCTCCTCCTGCGGGTTCACAGCGAATGATGACACGCGATGAAGCACGAGCTGCTATTGAAGCAGCGGTTAATGCAGCCGATGAACCTTGGCGTGTACCACTTCAATTGCAACGATTTGGAGATGGCTATAACGCTCAAACTCTTGAGTCTTGGCATGTGCCTGACCTATGGTTCGACCCTGAGGGTAGGTGGATGGCAAAGACGTCAGGCCGTGGCCCTCAAGTAATAACAGGAATGCGAGGCTGTGGTAAAACGATTCTTTTGCGTGCCTTGCATTTTCATGCACGTGCCACAACGCCGGATGATATGACCGCAGGATATAAGAGTGACGATTTTATTGGTATTTATTCGTCCTGCCAAAAGTTACTCAATCCACAAGATAATGCATCGACTATCAGTGCGCCTTTCGAGAGGCTGTATGTTGCATACCTTCGCGACGGCATACAGGTTCTCCGACATTTACGCTCCATAGAATCAGGCGGCTTATTGGATAGCATTGATATGCTTTTAAGAGATGCACTGAAGCCACTAGATATTCCGCTCGAGAGAATTCCAGGTTCGGGCGAGCATGCGTTTGACGATTTTCTGATTGACCTTCAGTTCCAGCTTGCCGATGAAACCTCGGATTATAGGCTAAAGATGGCGCCCGCAGATGCGTTTAGTTATCTTGCGGATGTGTTGAGGGCAGCGGCACCGGCTTTCAATCAAAAGTACATTCTTTATCTATTGGATGATGTCTCAACTAGATATCTAAGTGAGGATACTGTCCGGGAAGTCATTTCAAAGCTCCTTTTTCAGCATGCCCATTGCGCCTTTCGCATTACGACTGAAGCACAGGCGCTTCACCGTGTTCTCCTGTCCCCTGGTGGCGAAGCCCCTGCTGACCCTAACCGTGATTACGAAGAATTCGATCTCGGAAACGAAGTCTATGGTCTTCTGAGGAAGAGTTCAACTCAACAGAAGATGAAGTTTGTAGAGGAGATTCTCCGGAGAAAGGGCCAAAAACTAAGTGGGCGCAATCCCCTTTATAAGGCTGAGCCAAGAGAAGTTCTTGGTGACGTAGAACTAGAAGTAATTGCCAGAGAAATTGCCAATTCTTCTGCTACCTCAAGAGAGCGCAAACGTGTCTATAGAGGGCTACGGGCATTGCAAGCAGTCTGCGTAGGCGATATCGGCGATGTTCTAAGGCTCTATGAAAAGATTCTTCAGCAAGTCGATGGAGACAGTTGCAGTCTCCCCGTTTCTGATGAGAGACAAACTGACTGTTTTCTTGAGCATTCAGCACACTTATTGCATAATCTGAATAGGCGTGATCAGCACAAAAAGGGGCTAGCTCTAGCTTTTGCGCAAGCGGCTGGTGAGCTACTAAAACTATCTGCAAACCAAGTGCGACTGCGACAATACACGAAGTTGTACGTGCGCGTTGATGCTGGGCATGACTTTGATAAGATATATCGTATGATTCTTGACCTTCTTGATACTGGTGTCTTTGTTTACGATGGTGGAGTGCCAAGAACCAAGACACGTGACGATGATCCTGTCCTACAGTTCAAGCTTTCTTATAGAAAGACCCTGGGACTTGCTAGCTTTATAGGGCTTTCTGACCGTGATCGATTCGAGTTGTCTGGAAACACGCTCAGAGAGTGGTTAGAGCATCCAGAGAATGCCAAGAATATATTAATTGAAAGTGAGGCGCGTCGGGCGACTAATTCTGGAAGTGTATCAGACGCCAATGCAAACAGTTCTAAGGAAGGAGAGGTGTCTAAGCCTGCTTTAGTAAAGCAAAATGGCAAGAATACTAAGATCTCGAAATCAGTAAACCGTGTCCAAACCAGGCAACTAAGTATAATCGAAAAAGTTAATGATCTTAGCTCAAGCGTGTTGATTGCGGATGGTTTATGCGTGCCATCTCTTGGAATTAGTATCAACCATGGAGTGCTCGAATCATGGGCAGGGCGTGATGTCGATACTGTGCTTTTGGCTCTTGGCTTCGAAGAGAGAGCCAAGGCTTCGGCGGAGAGACTTTTGGCTACAGTTACTCCTAAAAGGGTAATTCTCTTGCAGTATGACACTAATCAGGGCGCAGATATTCTAAAGTATGTATCAAGCTTAAACCTTGAACTGATAGTTGTCGGTAGCGTCGATGATGTTCAGGCCAATATCAAGGGCGAGTCTATAATTGTAGACACCTCTGGACTTTCAAAGCCATATATCTTCGTCTCGATTATGAATGCCCTTGTCAGCACTCGGCGTGTTGGAGTTGTCCATACCTCTGCAATGGAGTACTTTCCAAGTAACCAAGAGCTCGTTGATCGGGGGGTCCTCGAGGGAAATTTATTATCAAATGATGTACTCGCTTCACTTGATGACATATTGACTGGCGAGGTTGGGCCTTACAGACACTTCAGCGTTCATTCAAGTGCTGCAAGTCCAGAGCGATGGCGTGCGCTTATTGCTTCAGCATCTCCTAAGAATGATAGGCTGTTACATCTGCTAGATGCTCGGTCAAGTGACGCAACTCGCATACTTGTTCCTCCCAAGGATTCGCCTCGCCGCCGCATAGCTTGGTTTGCCGCTGAACTCGCGGCAAGTGCTGCCGAAGCTAATGTTGGTTTGATTCAAGTAGGATCAAACGATCTTAAAAAGACACTGGAAGAAATCGAGAAGATCTATTGTGATCTTTACTTTCGAAGTGGAGCCAATGTTGAAGTTGGCCTCACGGGATCTAAGATTCATGCCGTTGCCTTTGCAGCTCTTGCCGCAGCAACCCGTGTTTCAGAAGTATGGTATGTTGAGCCAAGGAAGTTTAATCATGAAAGTTTTTCGAAGGGTGTTGGGGAGACAGTTTGTTTTGATATTGAACTCCATAAGTGAACTATTGGTGGACGGCGGCTTCGCTCTGGTTTGGGCCGGCGTGCGCGATTAATTGCTGTGCTTTGATAGATGATCTAGTTTGATGGCTAGCATGTCAATGTCAAGCAGTGCTGACATGGATATATGGATATCTACTTTAATCCTGTCGATTCTTCTCATGCATACAATTTAGGCATTGCCCTTTCGTCTTTCGTTGGGGCTCATGCAAGAACGAGCACCTGGAGTTCAATGGGGCGGTTTCACTAGGCCGTGAAGGACACCATTCTGCCTGGCTAACTGTTAAGAAAATGTCAAAATCTGAATTAGGCCCGCTACCCAGTTGAAGGCATTCCGATGTCTTGATTTAATTCCATGTCTGTCGGTTGTCTTTGCTGAGAGCGGCGATCTCTTCGCTTTCCATGCCACATTCCCAGGTAAAATCTAACAATCGCCTATCGTTTACAAGACCAACTATGCACATCCTTGTTCACGCAGGCCAGGAGATTCTTGGCTTTTTTCTGGGAGTTGATCCTAGCCAAGGGTCAGCGCATTAAAAGTCGCCTTATCAACGAGGATCTGGATATCTGACTAGCAGTTTCATTCACAAAACCTGAGTGGCAGGCTGCTGGATTGACCCGGCTGCGATGGCGCTCGTGGTCAACTGCCAGTCCGGCAGGCCATCGCCCCTGCTGGGATACCTTGCGGCGTGTGCATGCAGTGGCTGTAGCCAACCCTTTTCCGGGTGCTGGTGTTCTGCTCCAGTCACCTCTCGTCCCTTAACCGATGGGGAGGCCAGGCCAACGTCTTGACCTCATCCACCGGTGGAACGGACAAGAGCATCCGTTCCACCCCTTTGGCCAACCATGCTGACGTCACCTTCACCACGTCGGCGTATTGAGCTGTACGGCCTGGCAGATTGATGCAGCCGTGGGATCACCAGGCTGTGCCCCTCGCTCACGGGATAGGCGTCGGAGATGCACAGCGCCAGCTCCTTCTCTAGCAGCACCCGGCCGCTGCCCTCCTGCGCGCAGAACGCACAGCCTGCTTCGCGGTGATGGTTCCTAGGTGCTCCCATAACCAGGGCCAAGCTGGGTGAGCTAAGTGCCAGTGCGCATCAATCCGGCCTATAACAAGCGGGAAAGATGGTATCCAACGCGCCTCGAGAAATGGCTACTGACTGGTCAAGAGAGGAAGTCGCAGCAACCGTGGCAGACTACTTTGCCATGCTTGCTGCTGAACTCTCCGGGGTTCCTTACAATAAAGCAGCTCACCGGCGCGCGCTGATTAAGCGCCTCTCAGGTCGTTCGGAGCAGTCCGTTGAGTTCAAGCATGCGAATATCAGTGCTGTACTGATTGACCTAGGATTCCCTTATATTACTGGTTACAAGCCTCGATCCAATTATCAAGGCCTGCTGCATGACGTTGTTTCCGAGAGACTTGTATCTGATAGCCAGCTCCTGAATGTCGCGGCCGCAGACGCTGACAGGCCGATCGTGGTGCCGGAAGTTGAAGATATTTTGGGAGTGCTCACCACACCTCCAGCCATGCAGCCCCGAGACAAGGAACCTAGTAGAGGAAGCCTTCAGGCGACTCGGGCATGTATCTCAGTCAACTACTTGGAGAGAGAAGCGCGTAATCGCTCGCTTGGTAATGCTGGTGAGCTCTTTGTCTTGAACTTTGAGCGAGCAAGGCTGATCAACCTTGGCAAAGAAAGGCTAGCCGAGAAAGTCGAGCACACATCGCAAACGCGAGGCGACGGGGCCGGCTTTGACATTCTCTCGTATGAGGAGACTGGCGCCGATAGACTTATTGAAGTAAAAACAACAAAATATGGGCGAGAAACTCCGTTCTTCGTATCCAGAAACGAGCTTGCAGTGTCGGAGTCAGAAACATCTCGCTATTATCTCTACCGTTTGTTTGGATTCAACATTAAGCCTCGGCTTTTCACCCTTTCTGGCGCCTTCTCGGAATCATGCCGGCTTTCTCCCTCTAGCTATATGGCAACCGTTATCTGACCTCTTGGATGCTGGCCTATAGAGCACATCTCAATAGCTCCGATGCTCCGCAATCACCCCCCGCACCCCACCCCGCGGCTCCTCACAATCCCCCACCCGCCTTGGAATCAGATGCCAGTGCGCATGAAACACCGCCTGCCCCGCCGCCTCACCTGAGTTCAGCCCCCTCTTGCGTTGAGCAAACCAGCCCAGCCGCTGATCGATGCGTCCTGGGCACTGAGCTGCTCCCGCCGCAGCTTCAGCAGCTCCACCACGGCGTTCCACTCCGGCTGGTGCAGCCTCCAGCCCGTCGGCCCCATGACGACGCGGGATCACCAGGCTGTCCCCTCGTTCTCCAGCTGCACCCGGCCGCTGCCCTCCAGCGCGCAGAACACAGAGCCCGCTTCGCGGTGGCCGTCGCTGGCCTGCACACCGCGGAAGTCGGTGCGCCCTCTTGCGTAGGCAAACAGCCGTCGCGCTTGCCGGCGTTGCAGCGGAAGCAGAGCGCCTGCAGGTTGGTGATGGCGTTGGAGCCACCCTGGTTTTTCGGGACGATGTGGTCCACCTCCAGGGCCCGTTGATGCTCGTGTGCACCGCAGCATTCGCAGCGGCCTTGGGCGCATCGGTGAACCCTGTAGTTCACCGAGCCACTGACCGGGCTGCGGTGGCGGCTGCGGTGGGCAAACACCTCTTCGCCGCGCTGCTCGCGGAAGGCATCGAGGCGCTGGCGGCTTCCGGGCGACCGGGCCAGGTTTGGTGTTGGGCGGCCCGACAGGAGGGCGACCCGGCTGGGATCCCTTCTGGCGTGGGCGCCTGGGGGCTCCAGCCAACCCGGCTCCTGGTGTGGCTGTGCCGCCCCAGTCCATACCCGCCACCGCTATCGCCGCCCGACTTCCCCAGCCAGCCCTAGGATGTGTACACATTTGGCAGGAGGAAGGCGTGGCGACCCGTATTGGCATCCGTGAACTCAGGTCCCGGCTGGCCTCCCATCTGGAATCGTCCACGCCGATTGAGGTGACCCGCCATGGCCGCACCATTGGCCTCTACGTGCCCTTGCCCCAGCAAGGCAACCTGAGTGATCGGGAGAAGGTGTTGGAGGCTGGCCGGCTGATGCAGGCTGAACTGGAGCGTCTCGGTTTGAGCGAAAACGAGCTCAGTGCCGACTTCAAGGCCTGGCGGAAAGGCCGCCCTGAGCAGCCGTCGGCCTGAGGGTGGAGCGCAAGCGCATGGTCCTGGACGCGAACATCCTCATTCGCGGCTGTCTCGGCCTTCGGGTGCGTGCGCTCATCGCCCATTACGCCGATCAGGTGGACTTCTTTGTCGCTGAAGCCAACGTGGCCGAGGCGACCGCCTACGTGACTGATCTCGCCAGGAAGAGAGGTCTCGATCAAGAGGTCTGCGCTAAGGCTTTGCTCAGCCTGCTGTTGATTGTCCAGGTTGTGGAAAACAGCCTGCTGGGGTCGGCCAAGGAGGAGGCCTTGGCGAGGATCCGCGATAAGGATGACTGGCCTGCCCTGGCGCTGGCGTTGCAATTGGAATGCGCCATCTGGACGGAGGATCAGGACTTCTTCGGCATCGGCATCGCAACCTGGACCACCAACACGGTGGAGCGTTACCTGGAGAGCTGAGCCCATCGCGCCCACCACGTGACGCCGAGGGATCACAAGGCTGTGCCCCTCGTTCTCCAGCAGCACCCGGCCGCTGCCCTCCAGCACGCAGAACACACAGCCCGCCTCGCGGTGGAGGTAGCTGGCCTGCACACCACGGAAGTCGGTGCGCCCTCTTGCGTAGGCAAACAGCCGTCGCGCTTACCGGCGTTGCAGCGGATGCAGAGGGCCTGCAGGTTGCTGATGGCGTCGGAGCCGCCCTGGTTTTTCGGGATGCTGTGGTCCACCTCCAGGGCCCGCTGGTGCTCGTGCGCGCCGCAGCACTCGCAGCGGCCCCGGCCGCATCGGTGAACCCTGTATTTCACCGAGCTGCTGATCGGGCTGCGGTGGCGGCTGCGGAGGGCAAACACCTCTTCGCCGCGCTGCTCGCGGAAGGCATCGAGGCGCTGGCGGCAGAGCTCCAGCAGCGCGTCGCGCTCGCCATCGCTCAACGCGTCGCCGCCGATCAGGCTGTCGTGGCCATCGCCATGGGCGGTGATGCCGTGGAAGGTGAACCCGGCCCACCAGGCGCGTCCCAGGATCCGTCGGGCCACGTCCTGCGCTGGGGCGGGGCTGCGGCGGCCCAGCAGTTCCATGAGCATCAGCGGTAGGTCGATGGGGCTCATGCGCATGCGTTCGGCGAAGAACGCGCGCAGGCGAAGGAAGGCAGCGGAGGGGGGCGGGGCATGGGGGCTTCCTGGCTGGGGTGATACGGGGGGTGGCACTGACAAAGGAGAAGCCTTGCTGCCGTGGCGCTCACGCGCTCTCCTTCACCCCACAACGGCCTGGCGCCCAGAGCCCATCAGCGGGTCCGCCCCGTGGGCACGTAGCACGCGCGCTAACATGGAAGGGCCGTTTCGGGTTGAGTACTACAACACTCGTGTACGCGAGGACATCGAGGACTGGCCCGTGGATCTGCTGGCGCGATGCGTAGCCGAAGGCTTCTGCGGAGCAGTGGAGCTGCTCGACCTCCTCGAAGATCACGGACCCCAGGTCGGGCTTCCTCACTCCAAGGCCATGGGTGGCGGGCTGTTTGAACTCAGGCCCACAGGCCGCTCCGGCATCGGCCGGGCTTTCTATTGCTTCTGCAGTGGCCGGGTGATCACCGTGCTCTATGCCTTCGTGAAGAAGACCCAGAAAACACCCAGGCGTGAGCTCCTCATCGCTCGCGAACGCCTCAGGAACGTCAAACGCCATGCCTGACATCCCCTATCAACCGGTCATCCGCAATCGCGGTGCCGAACGCGCCCGGCTCGATCAGGTGCCGGGCTACAACGAAGCGCGGCAGGAGGCCGCCGGGGAATTCCGTCTGCTCCGGCAGCTCCTCGAGGCACGCCAGCGGGCCGGTCTCACCCAGGAGGAGGTCGCCGTGCGGATGGGCACCACGCGCAGCGCCATCAGTCGGCTCGAGGGATCCCGCAAGCACCTGCCCGCACTGTCCACTCTCCGTCGCTACGCCGATGTGCTTGGCTGCGATGTGGAGATCCAGCTGGTGCCTCGAACCTCTGATGACGCTTCACCGCCTTGTTGAGCGGCGGTGGAAGGCGTCGAGGCGCTGGCGGCAGAGCTCCAGCAGCGCGTCGCGCCCATCCGATCGGGCGACTGAACGACCCCCAGCAGGAAGAGGTGATGACGATTGTGGGGCAGATCCTTGGGTTGGTGGTGTAGGCCTTCGCCAAGGTGGCCGCACGGCAGCTCCTCGCGCTCGCTATCCGATCACGTTCACGGTGTTGCCGTAGCGCCGCAACTGGCGGTCCGCTGTCAACAGCAGCATGGGTTCCGTCCTGCTCTGGCACACCAGCAGCCGATCAAAGGGATCGCGATGGTCGGCATCGGCCTCCAGCTCCGCCACCGCCAGCAGATGGGCGTTGCGAATCGGCAACCAGCGAAAGCCCTGCAGCGGCACCTGGCGCTCCAACTCGGGCAGATCCACTTGCAAGCGGCCGATCGACACCTTGATCGCCATCTCCCAAAGCGAGGCCTGACTGACGAACACCTCTGCCTCCGGGGCCTGCACGCGCTCCACCACAGGCTCCGGCAGTCGCGGATCGTCATTCAGCCACCACAGAACCACGTGGGTGTCGAGCAGCAGCCGCGTCACTGCAGCGCCTCGAACAGACCATCCAGTGGCGCATCGAAGTCAGCACCGAGCTGGATCTGGCCGCGCATGGCCCCGGGCGCTGCCACAGGCTGGGCTTGAGCCTGCCAGCTCACCAGCCGTGCAATCGGCACGCCGGCCCGGGCAATCACCACCTCCTCTCCCTGCTCCACCACATGCAGCAGCTGGGAGAGCTGGGTCTTGGCCTGGTGGATGTTCACCGGCTCCATGGGGGATCGCCTTGAACTAAGTCTTAGTTTAGTCCACCCATCGCGGCGGCGACGTCCACGGCGATGCGGAAGAGCCACCAGCCGCTATCCCCTGGAGCGCCCCCTCCTGGCGTGCGTCGTTTGGCTCAGCCCGAAGGTGCGTCGTCGCCGACGAGGAGAACCCCGTTGCCGGCTATTTCAGCCTCACCGTGGTCCAGAGGTCGACATGGTGGAGGCGCCAGAGCGCATCCGTCACGGCATGGGCCGATGTCCGCTGCCCGTGGTCATCCTGGCCAGGCTCGCCGTGTCAAGGGAGAACCATGGACGTGGCCTCGGTGTTGGGATGCTTCAGGA
This sequence comes from Synechococcus sp. UW140, assembly GCA_943369455.1. Taxonomy (GTDB): domain Bacteria; phylum Cyanobacteriota; class Cyanobacteriia; order PCC-6307; family Cyanobiaceae; genus Cyanobium. The sequence goes on along the minus strand of CALRND020000007.1, from coordinate 113,017 downwards.
CGCGATCCGTGAAGACGCGGCACACTTCTACAGCCGGTTCGGATTCACCGCATCGCCACTGCGCCAGCAGCAACTGCTTCTGCTGTTCAAGGACGCGAAGAAGATCCTCCTGTGAGCCATGGGGGCATCCTGGCTGGGTGAGACGGGGGTGGCATTTGTAAAGGAGAAACACAGGCAAGCCAGGCCGCCATGTCAGCGCGTGATCGCCTTCACCCGGCCCCACTGCTTGGCGTGCCTACGTCCAGCGGGGGTAAGGTGACGGTGTGATCAGGTCGTTTCGTTGCCGCGACACCCAGGCCCTCTTTGAAGGCAAGCCGGTGCGCCGCTTTGGAAGCTTCGCTCGCGTGGCTTTCCGCAAGCTCGCCATCCTTGATGCCGCTGAATGTCTCAACGATCTGCAGATCCCACCAGGCAATCGCCTGGAGCCGCTCAAGGGGAACCGCCATGGCCAGCACAGCATCCGCATCAACGACCAGTTCCGGCTCTGCTTTGTCTGGACGGAAGCAGGGCCAGAGGAGGTTGAGATCGTTGACTACCACTGACGTGACGCTCGTGCCCCCGGGCGAGGTGCTGCTGGAGGAGTTTCTGCGGCCAATGGGGATCAGCCAGTACCGGTTGGCGCTGGCGATCGGCGTACCGGAGAGTCGCATCAACGCGATCGTCAAAGGGCGGCGGGCGATCACTGCCGACACCGATCTGCGCCTGTGCCGTTTCTTCGGCCTGAGCGAGGGCTTCTGGCTGCGGATGCAGGCCAGCCATGATTTGAAGCTGGCCAAGCAGGCTCTGGTGAGCGTGCTGCCGACGATCGAGCCAATCCAGCCAAGGACATAAGCAGTTGCCAGAGTGGGCGGGCTTGCGGCATTCCATGCCCCACCACGGCCCGCCCTTGGCCCCACCGATCGACCTGAGCCGCCTCCTGGAGGCCGGCCTGGGGGGCGATCCGGCGGCAGCGGCGCTGCAGGATCTCACCCACAGCATCAGCTGGGCCGAGCTCGACCGGCAGGCGGAGCGGCTGGCCCGGGCCTACCAGCGGCTGGGGCTGCGGCGGGGCGACCGGCTCGCCTCCCTGATCCCCAACCGGGTGGAGCTGGTCGTCCACTACCTCGCGGGGCTGCGCAGCGGCCTGGTGCTCACCCCGCTCAACTACCGCTACGTGCCCCCGGAGATCGACCATGCGCTGACCGTGAGCGGCGCCTCTGCCCTGGTGTTCCACCATGAACGGCTGGCCGATGTGCAGGCCAGCGCCGTGGCGGGCGGGCTGGCCCTGGGCTGCCACCGCATCGACGATCCCACCGGTTTCGACGGCCTGCTGGCCGCGGCCCCCGCCGGTGACGACGATCCACCCTGGCCTGTGCTGGCCGGCGATGAGCCCTCCTTCATCTACTTCACCTCCGGCAGCACCGGCCGGCCCAAGGGCGTCACCCACAGCCGGGCCAGCTTTGCCGCGGTGCTCACCTCCCTGATCCAGGCCACCGAGCTCCAGGCCGGCGAGGAGGTGCTGGCCGGCAGCTCCCTGGGCCACATCGCCTCTTCAGCCCTCGTGCTGGCGGCCCTGGCCGCCGGCGCCTCCGCCGCGATCGCCAGCCGCATCGATGCGCCCACGGTGGAAACCCTGCTGCGGCGCCATCGGCCCTCGGTGCTGCTGATGCTGCCCGCCGCCCTGTTCGAGCTGGTGCGGGATGAACGCCTCTTGCGAACGGATCTGGGCTCGGTGCGGCTCTGCATCAGCGGCGGCGACAAGGTGCCCCACCAGCTGCAGGAGGAGTTCCGCCGGGCCGCCGGCTTCGGCATCGACGAATGCTTCGGCATGAGCGAGATCGGCTACACCACCCTGGGGCCCCCGTCGGGCCCGAACCGGATCGGCTCCGTCGGCCGGCTCTGCCCGGGGTTCAGCGCCAGCCTGCGCCACGAGGACGGCACCGAGGTGGGCCCGGGCGAGCAGGGACGCCTCTGGATCCAGGCGCCTTCGATGATGGTGGGCTACTGGGACAACCCCCAGGCCACCGCCGACACCATCCAGCAGGGCTGGCTGGACAGCGGCGATGAGATGCGCATCGACGCCGACGGCTACGTCTGGTTCTGCGGCCGTCGCAAGCAGATCATCGTCCACGACAGCTCCAACATCTGCCCCCAGGAGGTGGAGGAGGCGCTCTCAGAGCACCCCGCCGTGGATCTGGTGGGGGTGATCGGCATCCAGGACCCGGTGCACGGCGAGAACGTGCGGGCCTACCTGACCCTCCGCCCCGACCAGCCCGTCCCCAGCGAAGCCGAACTGATCGCCTTTGCCCGGGCCCGGGTGGGCTACAAGGCGCCGGAGGAGATCCGCGTGCTCAAGGAGCTGCCCCTCACCCCGGTGGGCAAGACCGACCGGCTGGCCCTGCGGCGGCTGGCCGCCGATGCACTGCACGCCTCCTGACGTTCACCCCATGGGCCTCTTCTTCGCCGATCCCCTCTTCGAGCGCTTCGCGGTCCGCGCCCTCTCGCACGCCCCCTACGGCGGGGCGGATTTCGGTGAGTGCTTCGTCACGGCGTCACAGATCACGCCCGGGGATGGGGACAGCTGGTTCCGGGCCTGGAGCGCGACGGCGGATCGGGTGAGCGAGATCGCCGACGCCTGTGCGGCGGCCGGCCACGCGGTGAGTGCCCGCGAGGCCTGGCTGCGGGCCAGCAACTACTACCGCACCGCCTGGCTGCCGCTGTTTGGTGCGCCCGTGGATTCCCGGCTGGTGGCGGCCTTCGACCGGGAATCTGCGGCGTTCGCCCGGGCGGCCGCCCGGATGCAGCCGGCCGTGGAGGCCGTGGAGATCCCCTACGAGGGCACCACCCTTCCCGGCTATTTCCACCGCGCCGATGACTCGGGCCTGCCGCGCCCCACGCTGATCGCCACCAACGGCTACGACGCCACCGTGCACGAGGCGCACTTCGCCCATGCCGTGGCCGCCGTCCGCCGCGGCTACCACTGCCTCACCTTCGACGGCCCCGGCCAGGGCCGGCCCCTCATCCACCAGGGCCTGGTGTTCCGCCCCGACTGGGAGGCCGTGGTGGGCCCGGTGGTCGATTACGCGCTCACCCGCCCGGAGGTGGATCCGCAGCGGATCGCGCTGATCGGCTGGAGTTTCGGCGGCTATCTGGCGCCCCGCGCGGCCAGCGGCGAGCACCGCCTGGCGGCCTGCATCGCCGACCCCGGCCAATGGGACCTCCTCGAGGCGTTGCGCACGCTCCTGCCGCTGCCCCCGGCCGCCCGCGAGCGGCTGCCCGCGATCGCCCCCGCCGATCTCGAGGCCTTCGAGGCCCGGGTCCGCTCCGATCCCTATCTGCACTGGACCTTTCGGCGGGCCCTCTGGGTGCACGGTCTCGATTCCATCGCCGACTACCTCCGCATCGCCGGTGACTACAGCCTCCGGGGGCGCGCCGAACGGATCCGCTGCCCCACGTTCGTGGCCTGGGCGGAGTCCGATCCGATCGCCCGTTTCGCAGAACAGCTGCATGCCGCGCTGCGCTGTCCCCGCACCCTCGTGCGCTTCACCGCCGCCGAGGGCGCTGGCGGCCATTGCGAGGAGACGGCGCGCTCCCTGTTCCACCAGCGTGCCTACGACTGGCTCGATGGCGTATTCGCCAGCCCCCCTCCGCCTGACCCGGGCTGATCCCGGCGCCCACGCCGCCGGAGATACTCCACAACCGCCCCCCGCAGGGCCCATCCATGGCCGTTCTCGTCAGACAGGCGATCCTGCCGGCGATCTGGCGGTTCGTGCTCCAGACGCGGCAGGCCAGCGAGGCTCCACCACCATCAAGGTTCGGCGCGCCTCACCCCAGGTCGTTGATCAGCACGATGCGGTAGCGGGCTTGGCCGGCGCGCAGGTGATCGAGGGCCTCATTCGCCTTCGACATCGGGAAGAACTCCGTGGTGGGCGCGATGCCATGCCGGCAGCTGAAATGCAGCATCTTGTCGGTGGTGGAGGGGCTCCCCAGGGGTGAACCGGAGAGGCTTTTCTGCCCGAGGATCATCGGGAAGGCCGCCAGGGCGATCGGTTCAGGGACGGCCCCCACGGTGTGCAGCCGGCCCTTGGGTTTGAGGGCGGCGATGTAGGTGTTCCAGTCGAGGTTGGCGTTGGTGGTGTTGAGGATGAAGTCGAAACTGCTCGCCGCCGCTGCCAGTTCTTCGGCGTTGCGGGAGTTCAAGGTGCGATGGGCGCCCAGCTGCAGCGCTTCCTCCCGTTTCGAGTCGCTGGTGGTGAAGGCGGTGACGTCGCAGCCCCAGGCCCGCAGGAACTTCAGGGCCATGTGACCCAGCCCGCCGATCCCGATCACCGCCACGCTGTCGGTGGGTTTGATGCCGAGCTCCACGATCGGGTTGAAGACGGTGATCCCGCCGCAGAGCAGGGGGCCGGCCTTCTCGGTGTCCAGGCCTTCCGGCAAGGGCGCCACCCAGGTCCACGCGGCCCGCACCCGGGTGGCGAAGCCACCGTGCCGTCCGACGATGGTGGCTTCGGCCTTGAGGCAGAGGTTCTGGTTGCCGGAGAGGCACTGATCGCAGGCGCCGCAACTGCCGGAAAACCAGCCCAGCCCCACCCGGTCGCCGATGCTCAGGCGCTTGGTGTGCTCCCCGAGGGCAACCACCCGCCCGATCACTTCGTGGCCGGGAACAAACGGATAGGCGGTCATGCCCCATTCGTTGTCGAGCATGGAGAGATCGCTGTGGCAGATGCCGCAGCTCTCGACGGCGATCTCCACCTCTTCGCTGCCGAGCGGGCCGGGGGTGTAGCTGAAGGGTTGGAGCGGTTGCCCGGCGCCGTGGGCGGCGAGGGCCTGGATCGGTGCGGTCATGGTCTCGGCGGTCATGGTCTCTGCGGACATGGCAATGGAGGCCCCAGCCGAGCCTAGGCAGGGCGGTCCAGCCCTTCACGTTCAATGAAGGCCCGTTCTTCCCTGCGGCGACCCGGGGGAGCATGGGGGCCTGTGAACAGCGTCAGACGGCATCCGGGGCCGGCCAGCACCTGCACGATCCGGGAGTCCCAATCCAGGAGGGCGGATGGACCTGAACCGACGAGAGGCCCTGCGACTCGGGCTGACCGGAGCCGGGGGCCTGCTGCTGCCCTGGGGCCTGGTGCAACGGGCCCTGGCCGATGAACCCTGCCCGCCGGACGCCGCCTGCAGTCCCCACCGGATGCGGGAGGCGGCCGGTCCCTACAAGCCCACCCAGTTCAGTCCCCAGATCCCTCGCTTCGAGCGGCCGTTCGAGCCCCTGGTGGAGCGCACCGCCAAGCGGCTTCGCCCCGATCTCGATGGCTACCGCCTCACCATGCAGCAGGCCACGGTGGAGATCGTGCCGGGCAAGCCCACCACCGTGTGGACCTACGACGGTCTCCTGCCCGGACCCTGCATCCGCCAGGAGAAGGACCGGGACTCGGTGGTGCGCTTCGTGAACCAATTGCAGGATGGCGCCGGCCTCGGTGTTGCCACCGCGATCCACCTGCACGGCATGGCCTCGCTGCCGCAGTACGACGGCTACGCCGAGGATCTGATCCCTTCCGGCAGCTACAAGGATTACTACTACCCCAACAACAAGGCGGGTCCCTTCTGGTATCACGACCACGCCATCGGCCATACCTCCCGCAACGTCTACATGGGCCTGGCCGGCGTGTATCTGGTCGACTACAACGCCTGCGATTTCACCGATCCCAGCCAGGCGGAACGTCTGCCCTCCGGTGAGTTCGACATTCCCCTGGTGATCCAGGACAAGCGCTTCGGGCCCGATGGCGAGCTGATCTTCAACGACAACCTGCAGCGCAGCCTCTACGGCGACGTGATGCTGGTCAACGGCGTGCCCTGGCCCCGGCTGCAGGTGTCCGACCGTAAATACCGCTTCCGCCTCCTCAATGGCGGCACGTCCCGCGTCCTGAACCTGGGCGTCCAGGCCGATAGCGATGGGCGGGCGATGCCCCTGGAGATGGTGGTGGTGGCCAGCGACTCCGGCCTGCTCCCCTCCCCGGTGCCCACCCGCTCCCTGCGCATGGGGGTGGCGGAGCGTTACGAGGTGATCATCGACTTCTCCGGCCTGGCCGGCCGCCAGGTGGATCTGGTCAATCCGATCCAGGCGATCAACCAGGACCGCGACCTGCGCTCCACCAGTGTGATGCGCTTCGACGTGGTGCGCGGACCCACCGACACCACCCCCCTGCCCGAGACCCTGGGCAAGCTCACCCCCCTCGATCGGCTCCGCGCGGAGGTGCGCACACCGGTGCGCACCTTCCGCCTCGATCGCCTCGGCAACCAGTGGGTGATCAACAACCACGGCTGGGATCCCGGCCGCATCGAGGCCCGGGTGGCCCCCTGCGCCACCGAGATCTGGCGCTTCGTGAATCCCGGCGGCGGCTGGGTGCATCCGCTGCACGTGCACCTGGGCCACTTCCGCCTGCTCAGCCGCAACGGGTTACCGCCACCGGCCTACGAACGCGGCATGAAGGACACCTTCACCGTCGGCGATTTCGAGACCCTCGACATCATTGGCCGCTTCGGTCCCCATGAAGGGCTGTACATGATGCACTGCCACAACCTCGTTCACGAGGACCACGACATGATGACCCAGTTCGCCGTCGGCAACGGCGGCTGCAACCCCTGCGGGGCTCCCGCCCGGCCGCTGCCCGAGCCGCCGGACTTCGACCCCTCGATCGGCAAGCCCGACCACGAATGCTCGACCGACGACGACTCCGGCGCCTGCGTTTGAGCGCGCCGGCCTTGTCGCCCCGGGGGTCGCGGCGCCAAGCTCAGCGATGGGAGCCGGCGTCGAAGTTGCGCAGGGCCTGGCGGTCGTAGGGGCTGCTGGCCTGACCGGCCCCGGGCACCCAGTCGTCGGCCCGCTGCCGCTCGGCGGCGGCCGGTGCGGCCTTCCCCGGCCCCTTCGTGGCGGGGGCCGCCGGTGCCGGGGGGCCGTCTGCCGCCCGCGCGATGGACGGGCTGATCAGGGTGGCAGCCACCAGCAGCAGCAACCCCAGACAGATCGAGGCGAGCAGGGCCATGGGCGGGTGCCGGCAGCTGGCTTCAGCCTATGGGGATCGCTGCCATCCGGGCCCCCCGCCTGAGACAATCCTCCATCGCCTACCCCCAGGGAAAGCCATGTCCGTTCTCGGCAGAGAGGCGATCCTGCAGGCGATCGAAGCGGGCGCGATCGGGGTCACGCCCTTCGTCCCCGAGCGGCTGGGCCCCGCCTCCCTCGACCTCACCCTGGCCCCCACCTTTCGGGTGTTCCGCAAGGTGCACGAGGTGATCGAGGTGCGCGAGCACACCGATTACCGGACGCTCACCGAGAAGATCGTGGTGCCCGAGGGCGAGCACATCCTGATCATGCCGGGCGAGACGGTGCTCGGTATCACCCAGGAGCGGCTGCGCCTGGGCCCCGGCCTGTGCGGCTGGCTGGAGGGTCGCAGCCGTTTCGCGCGGCTGGGCCTGATGGTGCACATCAGTGCCCCCTTCATGGGCCCAGGGATCGACAGCCAGCAGGTGCTGGAGATGAGCAACTTCGGTCCTGCCCCCCTGGCGGTGCATCCCGGCACCGCGATCTGCCAGTTCGTGTTCCAGAAGCTGCAGGGCATCGAGAGCTACGCCGGCCGCTTCGCGGGCCAGACGGAAGACTCCTTCTGAGACCCCCTTGGGGCCCTCAGAAAATCCCCAGCGTCTTCTTCTTGCAGTAGCCCGCCCCGATGTTCATCCAGCCCGACAGACACGGCTTGCCGTAGGTGGGCCGCACCTCGTAATAGATCGGTGAATTGCAGTGCTGCTTGAGGTCGTTCACATACCCCAGTGGGCATTCGTTCTGGCCCGGCAGTTTCGGGATCCGCTTCTGGGCCAGCGCCGGCTCCGGCGTGAGCAGAGGAACGCTCAGCAGCGGCAGGGCCAGCAGCCCGGCGGCCAGGGCGAGGGATGGCTTCGGCACGGGGCGGACTCGCAGTTGCTCAACCCTAGGGAGATTGGGCCGCCGTGATCCGCACGTGCCCGCCGGCCGTGGCCTGACGCATCACCGCCGTCGCTGGCGCCATTCGCTCCGCCTGGCCAGGATCGGCGGGAACGTCGATGGCCCGCGCATCGCACCCCGACCGCGGAGCCGACCATGTCCCACCCCTCCCTGCCGCCGATCGCCGGCCGTGAAGCCGAGATCCTGGCCCTGGTGCAGCAGTCCGGGCCGGTCGCACGGCCCCACAGCAACCTGCAGCTCGCCTCGATCACCTCGGCCTTCGCCTGTGCGCTGCACATGCACCAGCCTACGATTCCCGCCGGGGCGGACGGTGCGCTGATCTCGCATCTGCAGTACATGCGCGAGCACCCGGGCGAGGGTGACAACCACAACGCCGAACCCTTCGCCCACTGCTACCGGCGCCTGGCCGACCTCCTCCCTGAGCTGATCGCCGAGGGCGCCAATCCGCGGATCATGCTCGATTACTCCGGCAACCTGCTCTGGGGTTTCCAGCAGATGGGCCGCAACGACATTCTCGAAGCGCTCACGTTCCTGGCCTGTGATCCCGCCGTCGTGCCCCATGTGGAGTGGCTCGGCACCTTCTGGAGCCATGCCGTCGCCCCCTCCACGCCGATCCCCGATCTGAAGCTGCAGATCCTGGCCTGGCAGCACCACTTCGCGGCCCTCTTCGGCAGCGAGGCCCTGCAGCGGGTGAAGGGCTTCTCGCCCCCGGAGATGCACCTGCCCAACCACCCCGACACCCTCTACGCCTTCGTGAGCGCCCTGCGGGACTGCGGCTACCGCTGGCTGCTGGTGCAGGAGCACAGCGTCGAGAATCCCGATGGGTCCAGCCTCAGCCGGGAGCAGACGCTTGTGCCCAACCGGCTGGTGGCCCGCAGCTCCAGCGGCGAGGAGGTGTCGATCACGGCGCTGATCAAGACCCAGGGCTCCGACACCAAGCTGGTGGGCCAGATGCAGCCCTGCTACGAGGCCCTGGGGCTGGGCCGGCTGCCCCTGGGCGGCACGGCGGTGCCGGCGCTGGTGGCCCAGATCGCCGACGGTGAGAACGGCGGCGTGATGATGAACGAGTTCCCGCCGGCCTTCCTCCAGGCCCACCGGCGCCTCGCGGGCCAGAACGGTGGCGATGCCGGCACGGTGGCGATCAACGGCAGCGAGTACCTCGAACTGCTTGAGACCGCCGGGGTGGGCGAGGCTGACTTCCCGGTGATCCAGGCGGTGGGGCAGCACCGGCTCTGGCAGCGCGTCGGCGGCACCCCCACCCCGCCGGCCGTGGAGACGGCCATCGCCGAGCTCCAGGCGAGCGACAGCTCCTTTTCGATGGCCGGCGCCTCCTGGACCAACGACCTCAGCTGGGTGGAGGGCTACGCCAACGTGCTGGAGCCCATGAACCAGCTCAGCGCCCGCTTCCACCAGGTGTTCGATCCCCTGGTGGCGCAGGATCCTGTCGTGACCCGGAGCGAGCCGTACCAGGAGGCCCTGCTCCACCTGCTGCTGCTGGAAACCAGCTGCTTCCGCTACTGGGGCCAGGGCACCTGGACCGACTACGCCCGTGAGATCCACCGGCGCGGGGACGCGGCGATCGCCAGGGGCGCCTCAGCCCTGGCCCCCGTCGGCTGAAGCCCCTTCCGGGAGTGGAGCCACTTCGGGGAAGTACCTGGCCATGCAGGCATTGCAGACCCCGTGGGAGAACTCGACGTTGTCGTGGCTCTTGATGAAGGCCTCGACGCTCTGCCAGTAGCCCTGATCGTTGCGGATGCCCTTGCAGTAGGAGCAGATCGGAATCAGCGTCTCCATCACATTGATGCGCTGCAGGGCGCCGGCCAGCTGGTCGGAGATGCGTTTCAGTTCCAGCTGCAGCACCACCTGATGGGCCAGGGCCTCAAGGGAGCGGATCTGCAGATCGCTGAGCTCCCGGGGCCGTTGATCGATGACGCAGAGGGTGCCGATCTTGGCCCCCGACGGAGTGCACAGGGGCACCCCCAGGTAGAAGACGATGTTGGGTTCGCTGCAGACCAGCGGGTTGTTCCGGAAGCGTTCGTCCTCTCGGGCATCCTTCACCACAAGGGTCTGGTCGCCGAGAATCGCGTGGGCACAGAAGGACACATCCCGGCTGGTTTCGTTCACCGCCAGGCCCACCTTGGATTTGAACCACTGACGATCGCTGTCCACCAGGCTGATGAGGGCGATCGGCACATCACACAGCTGGGCGGCCAGAAAGGTGATGTCGTCGTACGACTGCTCGCTCTCCGTATCCAGGATGCGGTAATCGTTCAGGGCCTCCAGCCGGGCCGCTTCACGGGGTGCCACGTTCACAGCCATGGGTTACGTGGCCCGAGGGGCCTGATCACCGGGCCCCTCAAACGTAGGGAAGGCCCTGTGGGGCCCCTGCGGCGGTTCATATCTCCTCATGCCGTGCGGGGACGCCCGTGTTGATCAGCGCGTCGCCCCCTGCTGGAGCAGGATCCTGCCGTCACCTCGCCTCGGTCCGATCCGGACGCTCTCCTCCACCGGCTCCAGGCTCCGGCGCTCCAGGCTTCGGGCGTCCCTGGCCGCGGCCCTGATCACCGTCCTGGCCCCGGCCGTGCGGCCGGCGGCGGCCTTCGCTGACACGGTGAACGTGGAGGTCAGCTTCACGCCCTACCCGGGGGGGCTGGGCCAGGCCACGGAGGTGCGCACCGTGCCGGGCCAGGTGGAGCTGGTGCTCAACGGGGTGCCGATGCTCGACAACCCCCTGGCGGCCACCCGGGCGCTGGTGCTGGGCCGCGGCGCCTCCGGCCCCGAGCTCTCACCGGCCTTCTGGCTGCCGCTGCGGGGGCTGCAGCCGGTGCTGCGGCGGGGGGCCAACCTGCTGCGGCTGCGTTTCACCCCTGAGGACGGCCGGATCCGCTACGTCAGCCAGTTCCGCTGGGTGGTGGTGACCGACCGCACGATCACCACCACCACGGCCGAGGGGGCCACGGTGAGCACCAACCAGGCCGCCGAGGGAGGGGAACGGCGGGAGGGTGTGGGGCCGGTGAGCTTTGAGCACCGCTTCGAGGCCCCCTTCGCGTCGGTGGAGCCCTGGCACAGCGATCCCCCGGTCGTCACCCTGGAATCGGCCGATCGCGCCGCGATCCAGGTGCTGCTGGCCCGGCGCGCCGCCCTGTTCGCCCCGGATTTCAGCGCCGCCTATGCCGTCCTGGCCGCCCTGCCGACCGATCGGGGCCTTCGCCTGGATGTCCCGGCGATGCGCCGTGAGCGCTGCCTGGAGCGGGGCCATGCCGCCGGGGTGCGCCTGCTGGCTCCGGCGCCCGACCAGGTCCGCCTGATCACCACCGGCAGCCCCGTGGTGGTGGCCCGCGGCGCCGGCCCCAGCCTGTTCCCCCTGGCCAACCTGCCCGGCAGCGAGGCCCGCCTGGCCGCCCTGCCCGATGACGTGGGTCTCTGTGTCGCCGTGGTCACAGGCGTGCTGTCCCCATCGCAGCTGCTGCTGGTGAAGGGGCCCGAAGGCCAGTGGCGGCTGTTGGATTGAGCTCCCCGGTTGCTGCTGCCAGAGTGGGCCGGCTTGCGGCGTCCCATGGCGTTTCACGGTCCGGCCCTGGCCCCACCGATCCATCTGAACCGTCTCCTGGCGGCCGCACTGGGGCGCGACCCGGCGGCCGCGGCGCTGTAGGATCTCGCCCACCAGCGGCTGGGTTTGCGCCAGCTGGCGGCGGATGGGCTGCATGCCCGTTGAGGCCTCCCTGCTCGACTGGATCGGCAACCGCGGGCGCCGCTGCAGCGTCGGCGAGGTGGCTGCAGGCACCGGCCTGTCCCTGCAGGAGGTCGAGCCGGGGCTGCTGGCCCTGGCGGCCGAAGTCTCCGGTCGCCTGCAGGTGGCCGAGGACGGCACCCTGCTGTTCGTCTTCCCGCCCGCCCTGCGGATGCGGCTGCTGGCCCGCAGTGGCCGCCGGCGCCTCCAGGCCCGGCTGCAGGCGGCCCTGCGCCTGGCCGCCCGGCTGATCCGGCTCAGCTTCGGTCTGGTGCTGCTGGTGGTCACCACCCTGGTGGTGCTGATCCTGTCGGTGCTGCTGATCGTGCGGCTGTTCACCAGCGACGACGGCGACGATGCCGGCCTGGCGTTGCTGCAGGGGCTGGCCCAGGTGCCCCTCTCCCTCCTGGATCTGCTCGCCTCCGGCCTCCGGGCCCCGGCGCGCGGGGGCTCCGCCTCCGTCACACCGCAGCAACTGTGGAGCCTGCTCTGGGACCTGCCCGGCGAGGGCGCCGATCCGGCCTCCCTGGGCTTCCTCAGCGCCGTGTTCTCGATCCTGTTCGGCGATGGCGATCCCAATGCCCGCTTCGAGCAGCAGCGCTGGCGCCGCATCGCCGCCTTCCTGCGCAAGCGCGGTGGCGCGGTGATCGCCGAGGACCTCGCCCCGCTGCTCGATCTGCCCGACTGCCCCGCCGATCCCGACCGCCGCCGCGACCTCGCCGATGCCGCCATGCTGCCGGTGCTGCTGCGCTTCGACGGCCGCCCCGAGGTAAGTGAGGACGGGGACCTGATCTATGGCTTCCCCTCCCTGCCCGCCCGCGCCGCCGGCCGTGGTGGGCCGGTGCCGCCCCTGCGCGAGCGGGCCTTTCGCTTCAGCCGGGCCGGAGCCGGGCAACGGGTCGCCTATGGCGTCGCCGTCGGGGCCCTGCTGGTGCTCGCGCCGTGGCTGCTGGCGATCGCGCCCGCCTGGCTGCCCCCCGTGGCCTGGCTGGCGCGCTTCGCCATCGGCTACGCCCTCTTGCTGCTGCTCCTGCCCCTGGCCCGCCTGCCGCTGCAGCACTGGTGCAACCGTGCCATCGCGGCCCGCAATCGGCGCCGCCAGGCCTGGGCCGAGGCGGCCCGCCACGCCGATCCTGAGCTGAAGCGGCGCCGTGCCGCCGCCCGCCGTCTGGGCGCCACCGAGGCCGGCCGACCGGCGCCGCGCGTCGTGTACGACAGCGGCCGCGATCTGCTGGAGCAGTCCATCGACGACCTGGACCGAGGGACCGGGCCGACCCCGTGAGCCCATCCACTCCCGCCGCTGCGGCAGCACCCTGCCGGTTAGACAGGAGGGGTGCAGCGTGGTCAGGTTGTCCGCTCGCCGTTCCCCCGGTGCCACTCCCGAACTGAGCCGCCAGCGCATCCGCCGTGAGAGCGTTGTGCTGGCCGCCACGATCTTCAGCGTCGCGGCGGTGGCGCTCAGCATCAACTACCTGAGTGCCACCCGTCTGCTGCGCAACGAGGTGCGCGAGAACCTGCGCGATCTGGTGAGCATCGCCGCCAGCCAGATGGATCCCGCCCTCGTGGCCGGGATCACCAGGCCCGAGCAGACGGGTACGCCGGAGTATCGCCGCGCCAGTGAACCGCTGCTCAGGCTGCGCAGGCTCGTGCCGGAGATCTTCTACGCCTACGTGTTCATCAAGACGCCGGAAGGTCTTCGCTTCACGCTCGACAGCACCTACTACATCATCAACAAGGGCGATAACGTCAGCGCCGTCACAGTCGGCGACCTCTACGTCAAGCCGTCGGAATCCGCGCTCCTGGCCGCCCGAACCGGCGAGTCCACCACCAGCGCCCGGCCCTACACCGATCACTTCGGCACCTTCATGAGCGGCTACGCCCCGGTCCGGGACCGCCAGGGGGAGGTGGTGGGCTTTGTCGGGATCGATTTCTCCCTCGCCCAGCTGCGCCGCAAGGAGTTTCCGCTTGAGGCCTCCTACCTGCTGGGCCTGCTGGGCAGTGCCGGGTTCGCCGTGCTGGCGGCCAGCTTCTATCGCCGTTCCCTCAAGGCCCGGGCCCGGGCCTTTGCGGCCATCGCCTCCGCCGACCGGGCCAAGAGCACCTTCCTGGCCACCCTCAGCCATGAGATCCGCACCCCCCTCAACGGCGTCATCGGCATGACGGGCCTGGTGCTCGACACGGAGCTGTCTGCCCAGCAACGGGAGTGCCTCGCCATCGTGCGTGATTCGGGGGAATCGCTGCTCACCCTGCTCAATGAAGTGCTCGACTTCGCCAGGATCGAAGCGGGCCAGCTGGCGATCGAACGGGCACCCTGCCAGCTGAAACCCCTGCTGGAAGCCGCGGTCGCCACCTGCTCGAGCCTGGCCCAGGCCAAGGCGATCGCCCTGTCCCTGGAGGTGGGCCCGGAGGTCCCGGCGGCCGTGCTCACCGATGCCAACCGCCTGCGCCAGATCCTGCTCAACCTGATCGGCAACGGGATCAAGTTCACCGAGGCCGGCAGCGTCATCGTCTCCGTCCGGGCCAGCGCCCTGCCCTCGGCCGGACCGGTGGTGCTCCGCTTCGCCGTCACGGACACCGGGGTCGGCATTGCCGCCGACCAGATGGAGCGGCTGTTCCAGCCCTTTTCCCAGCTGGTCGCCTCCGGCAACGCCCCCCATGCCGGCACCGGGCTCGGCCTGGCCATCAGCCGGCAGCTGGTCGAGGCCCTCGGCGGCACGATCGCGATGGACAGCACCCCCGGGCGGGGCAGCGTCGTGAGCGTCACCCTGCCGGTGGAGGTGGTGGCCACCCCTCCCGTGCCCGCTGTCGCTGTGGCCCCTTCCCCGGTCCCGCCAAGCCCGGCACCGGACCGGACCCAGGCCGACGACTTCGCGGCCGGCCATCCCCTGCGCATCCTGGTGGTGGACGACAGTCCCGTGAACCGGCGGCTCTGCGAGCTGCTGCTGCGGCGGCTGGGGTACGAGCCGGATGCGGCCGTCGATGGGCTGGAGGCCCTGGACCGTCAGCAGAGCCTCGACCCGGACCTGATCCTGATGGATGTGCAGATGCCCCGGCTTGATGGTCTGGGCGCCACCCGCCGCATCCGCTCCGCCACCGGCCGCAGCCAGCGGCCCTGGATCGTGGCGACCACCGCCTTCAGCTCCGCCGAGGACAGGGCCGCCGCCCTGGAGGCGGGCATGAACGATGTGCTCGCCAAGCCGCTCAAGAGCGAGGACCTGATCGCCTGCCTCCGGCGCGCCCACGCCAGCGGCGTCAGGGCAGGGTGAAGCCGGACGTGTTCAGGTGCTTGAGGTCCAGCATCACCACCGTGACCCAGACCAGCACGGCCAGGCCGACGAGTGAGCCGATCACCATCAGCAGGCCGATGATCACCGACCGGGGGGTATCGCTGGCGTTCGGCACGGGCAGGGGGCGAGCTCTCGCCACTGTCCCACGGCCCGGCCGGAGCCGCACGGGGCCCACGGCCCGGCGGTCTCAGACGGTCGCCTCGGCCGCTTCCGCGCCATCAGCCAGCACCAGCCGCAGCAGCACCGGTGCCAGGAAGGTGGTGCCCATCACCATCAGCAGGATCGCCGCCTCCAGCGACGGCCCCAGCACCCCGGTCTGGGTGCCCAGCCCCAGGAAGATCAGGCCCACCTCGCCCCGGGGCATCATCCCCAGCCCCACCGCCAGCCGGTTGGTGGGCCCGCTGCTGAGGTAGCTCCAGCCGGCCGCCACCTTGCTGACCACGGCGGCCGCCAGCAGAAAGCCCGCCATCACCAGACCCTCGTGGTTGGCCGCATCGAAGGGGTTGAGCACCGACAGGTCCATGCCGCTGCCGATCAGCACGAAGAACACCGTGGCGAACAGGGCCACCAGGGGCTTCACCGCCTCTTCGATCGCGTGCCGGTGGCGGGAGCCGCTGAGGATCAGGCCGCCGGCGAAGGCCCCCAGGGCCGCCTCCAGCCCGAAGGCCTGGGCGGCGAAGCAGGCGAGCGACATCACCAGGAAGGCCGCCACCACCACCTCGCCCGGGGCCTTGAGGCGATCGAGCAGCCAGTCGAAGGGGGGTGCGGCGGTGCGGCTGAGGAACAGGGCCACCACCACGAACACCGCGGCCGCGGCGATCAGCTTCAGGATCGGGCCGAGGCTGAAGCCTTCGCCGCCGGCCAGGGCCACCACCACCGCCAGGATCACGATGCCGAGGATGTCGTCGAGCACGGCGGCGCCGATCACCGTCTGCCCCTCCCGGGTGCGCAGGAACTTCAGTTCCCCGAGCACGCTGGCGGTGATGCCGATGCTGGTGGCGGTCATGGCGGCACCGGCGAAGATCGCCGGCAGCAGCGGCACACCGAACAGGAACTGCAGGCCGAAGGTGCCCAGGGCGAAGGGCAGCACCACCCCGGTGAGGGCCACCGTGATCGCCTGGCCCCCCACCGCCATCAGCTCGTCGAGTTCGCTCTCCAGGCCGGTGAGGAACAGCAGGGCCAGCAGGCCGATCTTGGCCACCGCCTGCAGGTTGGTGAAGCCGTGGTCATAGATCTCCTGCACCTGGTCGGGGCCCACGTGGGCGAGGGCGGCGATCGTCTGCTCGGCGAAGGCATTGAGCTGGCCGCCCAGCTCCGGCGCCAGGATCAGGTGCAGCCCTGACACGCCGATCAGCACCCCCGCCACCAGCTCCCCGAGGATGGCCGGCAGGCGGAAGCGAACCATCAGCTCCGCCAGGGCCCGGGCGGCGAACAGGATCACGATGAAGCGGCCCACCTCGATCAGGGTCTCGGCCGCCTCGATCTGGTGGCCGCCGGTGGCGAGCAGCAGGGTGGGAACGTCCATGGCGGGCCGGCTGGGGCGATGGGCCAAATCCTTTCACCCCCTCGCCGGGAGTGGGCCCGGGATCAGCGGACCGGGATCACGGGCCCCGATCAGCGGTCGCCGCGGGCGGTGGTGGCACGCCCCGACAGACTGAAGGCATCGCCCGGCCAGGAGCGTTCACCGATGGCAAGGTTCTCCGGGCCGCCGCGCCGCCGCCGGGTACGGCGGCAGCCTGACCCACTCCCCCCCCATGGCGGGCCGCCGGTGTCCTGGTGGGCGGTGGCCGCGATCGGCCTGCTGCTGGCCGGCGTGCCCATGCTGCTGTTCAACCAGCAGCACTCCGGCGATCCGCTCAAGATCCGCCGCGAACTGCGCAAGTTCTGAGCCCGACGCCCCGTGACCCTGTTCCGCCGCCGCCGTTGGTTCCTGCTCCTGCTGGGGGGGCTGCTCGCCGCCACCCTGCTGGCCGCCACGGCCGGCTGGGCCGGCGCGTTCGCCCAGCCCGCCGATCCGCTGCCCTCCTGGAATCCGGGGGCGGCCCGTGACGGCATCGTCCGGTTCGTCCGCCAGACCACGGACCCCGCCAGCCCCCGCTTCGTGCCGCCCGCCGAGCGCATCGCCACCTTCGACCAGGACGGCACGCTCTGGGTGGAGCAGCCGGTCTACCCGCAGGTCCGCTTCATCCTGGAGAAGGTGCCAGGGGCGGTGACCACCAGGGCCGAACTGGAGAAGCTCGCCGCCACCGCCCTCAGCGGCATGCCCCTGGAAACCTTCCGCGCCGATGTGCGCCAGTGGCTGGCCACGGCCCGCCATCCCCGCTGGCAGCGCCCCTACACCGCGCTCACCTACCAGCCGATGCAGGAGCTGCTCCGCTACCTGCGCGCCAACGCCTACAAGACCTACATCGTCACGGCCGGCGGCCAGGACTTCGTGCGCGTCTACGCCGAGGAGGTGTATGGCATCCCTCCCGAGCAGGTGGTCGGCAGTGCCGGCGCCACCCGCTACGGCTACGACAGCCAGGGCCGTCCCTTCCTGACCAAGGAGCCCCGGCTGCTGCTCAACGACGACGGCCCCGGCAAGCCGGAAGGCATCCAGCTGATGATTGGCCGGCGGCCCATCGCCGCCTTCGGCAACTCCACCGGCGACCGGCAGATGCTGGAGTACACCAAGGCTGGCGACGGCACGCGCCTGGCGATGCTGGTGCTGCACGATGACGCCCGCCGCGAGTATGCCTACGGTCCGGCCCTGGGGCTGCCGGACACCAAGGTGGGGCCGTTCACCCAGGGTCTCTATGACGAGGCGGGACGGCAGGGCTGGATCGTGATCAGCATGAAGAACGACTGGAGGCGGATCTTTGCGTTCGAGCGTTGACGGGGGACCGTGAACGGCCCAGGCGCCCACTGCGCTCTAGGGTCGAGGCCAGTCGATCCGCCGCCATGAAAGCCCTGGCCGTTTCCCTGCTCAGCGCCTCGCTCGCCCTCGGTGCCGGTTCCGCCTCCCAGGCCCAGCAGCGTTGCACCTTCCTGCAGCCGATCGGGGGCAACGGCACCACCCCGATCGTCTCCAAGAGGGTCGGGGCCGCCAAGCTGATCGGCAAGGAGAACTGGAACACCGACTTCATCGTCGATCGCCCCTACAGCAGCTTCAAGTTCTTCTTCACGGCCAATTCCTCCGATGCCAACGCCAAGTACCCGGTGAGTGGCTTCATGAAGTTCAGCGACGGCAGCAATCTGCAGGTGATCAACGAAGTCATGAACCCGCCGATCGGCACCGGCCGCATGTTCGGCCCCTTCCCCGCCATTCCCGGCAAACAGGCCACCCAGATGAACTTCAAGGTGGGGGCCAGCAGCGACCCCGGCGCCCTGGGCTTCAGCTACCGGATCTCGGTCCAGGGCTGCCAGTAGACACCGATGCTGCTCCCCTTGCTGCTGGCCCTCTCACCGGCGCCCGGTCCGGTGATCACCAACGGGCCCGTGGTGGCCGTGCTGGAGAACCGACGCCAGCCCAAGCCCGATGGCATGGATGAGGTCCAGCCGGTGGCCACCGTCCGGGTGGAGGGGAAGGTGGTGGGCCAGCTGATGGGGGCACTGCGGATCGGCCCCGGCAGCATCGATTCGGTGCTGCAGGTGGTGGAGATGGATCCGTCCAATCCCTACCCGGAGGTGCTGCTCTCCTCGTTCACGGGCGGTGCCCACTGCTGCAACGACACCCGCGTGCTCACCAGCAGCCCTGACGGCCGCCGCTGGTTCGAGGTGCGCCGCGATCCGGTGAATGGGGGCCCCAATGGCGCCAGCGACCCCCTCGGCAACGGCCGCTACCTGCTGGTGGACGTGGACAACCGCTTCCTCTATCAGTTCGCCAGCTACGCCGGCAGCAGCGCCCCCAGCCAGATCTGGCAGCTGAACGGCCCCCGCTTCCTCGACATCAGCCATCGCCGCGAGGTGCTGCCGCTGCACCGCCGCCGGCTGCAGGAGATGGAGAGCTGGTTCAGGGAGCCCGCCGATCAGCGCCCGGAGGCCAACGGTTTCCTGGCCGCCTGGGTGGCCACCAAAGCGCTGGTGGGGGAATTCGACAGCGGCTGGAAACGGATGCTGGGCGTTTACGACCGCCGCTCCGACTGGGGGCTGACCTCCTGCGAGGCCGGCTACAACGCCAAGGGGGAGTGCCGGCGGCCGGAGAAGCGCTATGCCAGCTATCCCGACGCGTTGCGGGCCTTCCTGCGCCGCACGGGCTACCTGCCGGCGGCGCCCTGAATCAGCCCAGGAAGGTCATGGTCAGGCTCACCAGGGCCAGGCCGGTGAGGCCGGTGGCGGTCAGCAGTCCGATGGATCGGTGCACGGGCGTCTCCCTCATGGGCCGAAATGTAGAGCAATCCTTAAGACGCGCAATCGCTCCGGCCTGGCCCGCAGCAAACCGTCATGGAACGGGCCTACCCCTCGCCGGCGCCGACCTGCAGTGAGCGCATCGCGATGGCGCCCAGGGTCACCTCGGCGTTAAAAAAAGCCAGTGGCTCGCCGGGATCCCGCACCCCCAGCACGTACAGCAGCGGCAGGTAGTGCTCCAGGGACGGCAGGGCCAGGGCCGCGTCGGGGCCCAGGGCGAGGGGATCGAGCAGGTCCTCCAGGGGGCCGGAGACGATCCGCTCGGCCAGCAGCTGGTCGAAGGCCTCGGCCCAGCCGTGGGCCCTGTCCTCCCAGAGGATCCGTCCCAGGTTGTGGACGAGGTTGCCGCTGCCGAGCACCAGCACCCCCTCCTGGCGCAGGGGCCGCAGTCGCCGGGCCAGCTCCAGGTGCTCGCGGGGGCTGCGGCGCCGGTCGAGGCTCAGCTGCAGCACGGGCAGATCGGCCGCCGGCCGCATCGGCCGCAGCACCGACCAGGCGCCGTGGTCGAGGCCCCAGGTGTGATCAAGGCTGATCTCTGGAACCAGCTGCTGCAGGCGCTCCGCCAGCGCCGGGGATCCGGGCGCGGGGTAGTCGACGGCGAAGAGTTCGGCAGGGAAGCCGCGGAAGTCGTGGATCGTGCGCGGCCGCTCCATCGCCGTGACCTTGGCGCCGTCGGTTTCCCAGTGGGCCGAGACGCAGAGGATCGCCTGCGGGCGCGGCAGGGCGGCGAAGCGCTCGGCCCAGCCGCGGGTGAAGCGGTTGGATTCGATCGCGTTCATCGGGCTGCCATGGCCGATGAACAGGGCGGGGGTGGGGGCCTGGATCACGGGGACGGGCCTCGCGGCGGTGGGTCTGCCTTTGCCACTCTGGACGGCCTGTTGGCAACACCGATGGCGGCCGCCGTCACCATCGCCCTGGCCCTGGAGGGCCAGCTGCGCCTCGATGACCAGCCCGCCCTGCACCGGGCCGTGGCGCTGGTGCGCCAGCGCGGCGCCCGCCTGCTGGTGCTGGCCTGCCGGCCCGAGGGCCAGCGGCTGCGGGGGCCCCACCAGCGGCGGCTGGCGGCCCAGGCCCTCGCCTCACTGCACGCCCGCCTGGCGGCGGCGGAGATCCCCCTGCTGGCCTTTCGGCAGCACACCACGGCGGCGGCCCTCGCCGAGCTCCGCCCCCTGGTGCAGCCCGAGGCGGTCTTTCATGCCGAGGAGAGCCGCCTCTTCGGCACCTGGCCGGTGGCGGCCGAGCGTTTCCCCAAGGTGTTCAGCCCGTTCCGCCGCAGCCTGGAGCGCGACCCGGAACCGCCCCTGCCCCCACCGGATGTCGCCGGCCTGGGGGACACCTGGGACGAGATCCCCCGCGCCTGGCTGGCACCGCCCGCCGCCCCGCCGGCGGCGCCCGGGGCCGCGGCCGATCCCCGCAGCGCCTTCCCATTCCCAGGCGATGAGCCCACGGCCCTGGCCCGGCTGCGGCACTACCTGTTCGGCTCCAACGGGCTGCGCGATTACAAGGTCACCCGCAACGGGCTGGTGGGAACGGAGTTCTCCGCCAAGTTCTCTCCTTTTCTGGGGGTGGGCTCCCTCTCGGTGCGGCGGATCTGGCAGGAGGTGCTGCATTATCAGGAGCTCCACGGCGCCGACGAGGGCTCGGTGTGGATGCAGCAGGAGCTGCTCTGGCGCGAGTTCTTCCTCTGGTCGGAGCAGAAGCACGGCGACGCCTTCCATGCCCCCGGCGGCATTCAGCAGCGCCCGCCCGACTGGGTGGAAGACCGGGAGCGCTTCCTCCGCTGGACCCGTGGCGACGCCGGCCATCCCCTGATCGATGCCCAGCTGAGCGAACTGCTGGCCACCGGCTACCTCTCCAACCGGGGCCGCCAGTGGGTGGCCTCCCACTTCGTCAACGAGCTGCGGCTGCCCTGGATCTGGGGGGCGCGTTTCTTCGAGTGGGCCCTGATCGACGCCCACCCGGCCCTGAACACGGGCAACTGGGCCTACCTGGCGGGCGTCGGCTCCGACCCGCGCAGCTTCGGCGGCAGCCCCCGCCGCTTCGACCTGGAGCGCCAGGTGGGTCTCTATGACCCCGATCAGACCCACCGCCGGCTCTGGGCCGCCCCGGTGCCTCTCCCCTTGTGACCCTCACCCTGTGGCCCTGACCCTGATCCTCGGCGACCAGCTCCACCCCGACTGGACGCGCCCCTCCCCCCTGCAGCTCGCCCCCGGCCAGCGGGTGCTGATGATCGAGGACCTGGCCGTGGCCTCCACCTGGCGCTACCACCGCCTGCGGCTGCTGCACACCTTCGTGGCCATGCGCAGCTTCCGCGATGCGCTGGTCGCCCGCGGGGTGGCGGTGGGCTATTTCGAGCTGCCGGCCTCCCAGGAAATGCCGTTCTGGCAGCGGCTGGCGGATGAGCTGGGGGGCCGCGAGCCGCAGCACGGCGAACTGGAGGGCCGCGAGCTGCGGGTGGCCGAGGTGGCCGACCGCAGCTTCGAGTTGCGGCTGCAGCGCTTCTGCGCCGAGCAGGGCGTGAGGCTCAGCGTGCTGCCCTCACCGGCGTTTCTGGAATCGGTGGCCGAGAGCCGGAGCTGGTTCGAGGGCCGCCGGCGCCCGTTCATGAAGACCTTCTACGAGCGCCAGCGGCGCCGCCTCGGCCTGCTGCTGGAGGCCGATGGCTCTCCCACCGGCGGCCGCTGGAGTTTCGATGTGGAGAACCGCCGCAAGCTGCCCAAGGGTTACGTGGAGCCGTCTCTGCCGGCGGTGCCGGCCAGCCCCCATGAGCCGGTGGTGCGGGCCCTGATCACCCGCCATTTCCCCGACCACCCCGGCGCGCTGGGGCCCCTGTGGATCCCCTTCGATCAGGCCGGGGCCGAGGCCTGGTTACAGCGCTTCCTGGCGGAACGCCTCGATGGCTTCGGGCCCTTTGAGGACGCCCTGAGCAAGGAGCACGCCACCCTGCACCACTCCCTGCTCTCGCCCCTGCTCAACATCGGCCTGCTGACGCCCGCGGCGGTGATTGCCGCCACCCTGGAGCACGCGCAGCGAAGGCAGGCGAGCGGCCAGCCGCTGCCGATCGCCTCCCTGGAGGGCTTCCTGCGCCAGGTGATCGGCTGGCGCGAGTTTGTGCGCGGCATCGATCGGGTGCACGGCGAAGGCCAGGCGGCCGCCAACTTCTGGAACCACCACCGCCGCCTGGCCCCCTGCTGGGACGACGGCAGCAGCGGCCTGCCGCCCCTGGACGCGGCGATCGAACGGGTGAACCGCCTGGGCTACAACCACCACATCGAGCGGCTGATGGTGATCAGCAACCTGATGCTGCTCTGCGAGATCCACCCCGGCGAGGTGCACCGCTGGTTCATGGAGCGCTACCTGGATTCCTACGAATGGGTGATGGGCCCGAACGTCTACGGCATGGGCCAGATGAGCGACGGTGGCCTGTTCGCCACCAAGCCCTACATCGGCGGCTCCAACTACATCCTCAAGATGGGCGACTACAAAAAAGGCCCCTGGTGTGAGGTCTGGGACGGCCTCTACTGGCGCTTCATCGACCGCCACCGCGCCTTCTTCCAGGCCAACCCCCGCCTCTCGATGATGGTGAAGCTGCTGGAGAAGATGGACCCCAAGCGGCGCGAGGGCCTGGAGGCCGCCGCCGAGGGGTTCCTGGCGCGGGCCACCCGCTAAGGGGCCTTGGGAACGAAGACGCGCGGAGCCAGGTTGAGGTGGCGGATGCGCTGGGCGAAGCCACGGTCGTCGAAGGAGGCGAGCGTGTCGCAGCCACGGCAGCTGGCGTGGTGGAGGGCATCGGCGAAGTCGAGCCCGGCGCGCAGCCCGGCGACGGCCTGCTCGAGGGCCGGGCGATCTTCGGCGCTGAGGCCGGGGTGGGCCAGCAGGTGGTCGAACACCAGCAGCACCTGCGGGGCCGCGAAGCCGTAGTACCCGCGCAGCACCCACTCCAGTTCCAGGGCCACGGTCTTGGGCAGGAACAGGGGCTGCCCCGACTCGATCAGGATCCGGGCCGCCTGGCGCTGGCGTTCGGTTGCGGCATCGGCCCCGTCTTCTGCGACGAAGTAGCGGGCCAGCACGTTGGTGTCGAGGCCATTCACGGCGCCAGCAGGCTGGCGGAGTCGAAGTCCGCCGGCACCGGAGGACGGGGGCTCCTGAGCAGGCCGAAGCCACTGGTCGGCAGCGGCTGCTCCGGCTTGCAGGAGCGCACCTCGATGTGATCGCCCACCAGCTGGAAACTGACACGACCACCTCGGGCCAGACCGAGCTG
The DNA here is from genome assembly GCA_943369455.1 of Synechococcus sp. UW140. Lineage (GTDB taxonomy): Bacteria > Cyanobacteriota > Cyanobacteriia > PCC-6307 > Cyanobiaceae > Cyanobium. Next base: position 89,384 of record CALRND020000007.1, on the reverse strand, counting down.
CTGCCGCAACGCCTTGGGGATGGTGACCTGTCCCTTGCTGGTGATCGAGCTGGTGGCGGCGTCTTCGGCTGGCATCGTCACCGCCTCTTGAAGGTGGGTCTTACCTGGTAAGGATATGTCGACCAGCGCCGATGGATGAGCATGGTCGGGCCCTGACCCACCCACTGCCCGTGCCCGCCCCCGCCGATGCAGCCGTCCGGCCGCCCGCCCCCGCCTTGCTGCTGGAGCGTCTGGCCGGGGTGAGCGGCATGGGGCCCGGCCGCCGCCGGCTGGTGCTGCTGCTCAGCCAGCTGGGCGACTTCGACAGCCTCGAGTACGCCCAGGCCCTGGTGCCCGTGCTGCCGCAGCTGGAGGCCGCCGGCATCGCCGTGCTGGCGATCGGCATCGGCGACGCGGCGGGCCGCGAGCGCTTCTGTTCCTTCACCGGCTTCCCGAGCGAACGGCTGCTGGTGGACCCCGAGCCGGATCTGCACCGCGACCTGGGGCTCTACGAGGGGCTGAAGCAGGCCGGTGGGCCCTGGCCCAACCTGCTGCTGATGTGCGCCGGCCTCGGTTCCCCCGGCACCCTGGCCGAGGTGCTGCGCGGCTACACCGGCGATCGCAGCGCCCCCCAGCGCATCGCCGACGACGAGACGATTCAGGCGGGCCCCTTGCCGCCGATCAAGGGGTCGTTCTTCGCACGGGCCGGCGGCCGCGGCTTCCAGCGCCCCTTCGAGCTGGCCACCGTGCGGCTGCGCAACATGGCCGAGGTGCTGGGCCACTGGCGCACCTACGTCCCCCGCGACGACTTCCTCACCCAGCGCGGCGGCACCTTCCTGCTGGAGGCCGACGACACCGTCCTCTACAGCCACCGCGACCCCGGCATCCTCGGCTTCTCAGCCACCATGGCTCGGCCGCTGAGCTTCCTGGAGCCGTTTCTGGGCTGAGGGGGGCGCCGCAGGCAGAGACTTAGTCCATGACTAAGCTAAGCAAGAGTCCCGACCCGGCCCTGTGGAACGTCCAGCACCGGCACCCCGTCTGGTGAATGTGCACCAGGCCAAAACCCAGCTCTCGCGGTTGATCGATGACGCCCACGCCGGTGAGACCATCGTGCTGGCCAAGGCCGGCAAGCCCTGGGCACGGTTGATGCCCCTGGAGGCGCCGGCTCCCCAGCGGCTGCCTGGTCGTCTGCGTCACCTGGGTCCCCTCAGCCGGCCCGACGCCCTGCTGGAGCCCATGGCGCCCGATCAACTCGCCGACTGGGAAGCCAGCCCCGTGGTTCCGGCGTCAGCCCTGCCGTGAGCAGCCAATCCGCCTACCTGCTCGACAGCCACGCCCTGCTCTGGTGGTGGTTCGATCCGGAGCGGCTGTCACGTGCTGTGCAGGCGCTTCTCGTCGACCCCACCAGCCGGATCCTGGTGAGTGCTGCTTCGGTCTGGGAACTCAGCCTCAAGCACCATCAGGGCAAGCTGCCCGAGCTGGCTACAGCCATGGCTGATCTTCCTGGCCTGCTCCAGGCCGATGGATTCCAGGCGCTGCCGATCTCCCTGGCCCATGGCCTCAGGGCCGGCGGCTACAGCCAGCCCCACCGCGACCCCTTTGATCGGATGCTGGCGGCCCAGGCCGAGCTGGAGCGGCTGGTGCTGCTCACCGCTGATCCGCAGCTGTCCGCCTTCCCGTGCCAGACGTTCTGGTGAAAGGGGAGGCCCAGCCAGTAGAGGCCAGCCCGCGCTACAGCCCCTCCAGCAGGGGACCCAGCGCCTCCGCCGGCCCGCGCCCGGGCTCGAAAAGGGGGCCATCGCCCTCAATCACCTGGCCGCCGGTCAGGACGATCCGGAAGAGGGCGTCACCCATGGAGTCCACCACGATGCAGTGGCGGGCCCGCTCCCTGACGATCGGCAGGAACCCGGCGAACCACTCCATGGTGGTCCTGATGCGGTGGGTGGCCTGTTCGTGGTCGTCGTCGGATCCCCCGTAGGCAAGCCGCAAATAGACGCTGCACCAAGGCTCGCGGCGCTGGTAGTAGAAGGCGTGGCTGTTGAGGCCATGGCCCCAGAAGCCCACGCAGAAGGTGCCGAGGGGAGCGGCAGCCAGGAAGGCATCAATCGTGCTCTGCAGCAGGTACAGCGGCTCCGTGCCCCGGGCGGTGCCGAACAGGGTCTGCCCCTGCCAGTGCAGGGGCTGATCGGGAGGCAACAGGCTGAGGGGAAAGGGGCCACCGATCCGCTCGGCGTAGAAGGACAGAAGGCTGTCGAGCGTGGGCTCCATCGACGGGTCTGCGGCGGGATCCATCCTCCTCAGCACGGCTGGATCGTGGCCGTTTTCCCTGCGAAGGACCAGATGCGATGGCAGGCCGTCGCCGTCACAGGGCCCCCAACCCCTCCTTCAACCCCTCGGTGACAGCCGCCAGAAACGGCAGATCCAGCGTGTCGATCGTGTCGCTCATCTGGTGGTAGTGGGGGTTGCGCATGAAGGAGGTGTCGGTCACCATCACGGCGTCGTAGCCCGCATCCCAGAAGGGGCTGTGGTCGCTGAGGCGCACGTCGGGTATCGCCCGGCCGGCATCGGGCACCGGCAGCACTTTGGTGATCACGTGCTTCCCCATGCGGCTGGCCAGGCCAGGCAACATCGTTGCGGCGCCCAGGTTGCCCACCACGGCGATGAAGTCGCCTCGATCGCCATAGATCGCCCGCATCGCGGGATGGGGATAGCTCTGGGTGGCGGCGGTGTAGGCAAGCATCTCCAGGCTCACCATCAGCTCGAGCTTCTGGCCATGGGCCTTGAGCTCACCGGCCAGGGCGGTGCTGCCGAGCATGCCCCATTCCTCCTGGTCGAAGGCCACGATCCACACCGGTCGCCGGCGTGGGTGGGCCCTCCAGTGCACCGCCAGCTCGATCAGGGCCGCCAGGCCGGAGGCGTTGTCGTCGGCGCCAATCGAGTGCAGGGGGCCGTCGTAGTGGGCCGCCACCAGCAGAGGGTCCAGCTCCGGGCTCTGGCCGGGGAGCCGCAGGATCAGGTTGGTGCCCGCATCGATCCCCTCACGGAAGTGGTGCTCCTGCACCGGCCCAAGGGCGCCGAGCCGCTCGGTGAGATAGGTGCGCACCGCCATCAGGCCCATCGGATCCCAGCGGGCGTGGCGAGGTCGGGCCAGGTGCTGCAGGTGCTCCAGCAGGGGCGCGGGGTCGGGGGCGGGGTGGTCGATGGCGGGGCGGCCGATGGGGCACGAAGCCTACTCGCTTGACACCTGCACTGCAAGTGTGGATAATTGGGCGATGGTCAAGGTCTTCGCTCCAGCTGACGCCCTCTACGGCCTCGAGGACCTCCTCCTCGTCGCCGGCAAGCTGCTGGGTGAGGAGATCTCGCCGCGCACCGTGCGCCTTTATGCCACCCAGGGGTTGATCGATCGCCCCGGCAAGGAGGGACGCAGCGCGGTGTACGGCCACCGGCACCTGTTGCAACTGGTGCTGGTGCGCGCCCTGGCCCGGCGCGGCCTCAGCCTCTCCGCCATTGCTCCCTTCTGCGTTCTGGCCGACGCCGATCTGGAGCAACAGCTGGAGCAGCTCGATGGGGAAGGGGCGGCGGCCGCCGCTCCCTCCGTCGCCACCGGCAACGAGGCCCTGCGGTACCTGCGGGATCTTTCGGAGCCGGCCGACAACACCGAGGCTCCGGCCGACGGTTCTCCGTCCTTCGCACGAAAAGCCGCGGCCATGGGCTCCGTCCTTGGGATGCTCAACAAACCCCTGTCCTCCCGCCCCCGTTCCGACCGCACCCCCACCGGATCCCGCTCCAGCGACAACGGCAGCCGCTGGCTGCGATTCACCCTCGCCCCCGGCATCGAAGTCCACGTCCGCGACTCCGTTCTGCCTCCTCCAGCCGGCCCCCGTCGCCAGCAATGGCTCCAGCACCTTCTCGATCGCCTCAACGCCCTGCTCGACGACGCCTCCCGCTGAACCGTTTCCCCCGTCCCACCGCTACCCCCACCCACCATGACCCGTCCCACTCTGCGCTTCCGGCCCCTGCGGCCGGCGGTGGCCTCCGATCGCCCCTCGACTCTCGATCTGCTGCTCACGATCACCCCGCCGCCGGTGGCCGCCGCAGCCAGCCTTCGCGAGCGGCCGCCGCTCAACCTGGCCCTGGTGATCGACCGCTCCGGCTCGATGGACGGCACCAAGCTCAGCTACGCCCGCAAGGCGGCCCGCTTCCTGGCCGGCGAGCTCACCGGCCGCGACCGCCTCGCCATCGTCAGCTTCGACGATGAGGTGCAGATCGTCGTGCCCTCGCGGCCCGTGTCTGATCCCCAGCCCTTCATCGCCGCAATCAACACGATCCACAGCGGCGGCTGCACGGCGCTCTTCGATGGCTGGCGAGCCGGGGCCACCCAGGTGGCCGAACACCTCGATCCCGGTGCGATGAACCGGGTGCTGCTGCTCTCCGACGGCCAGGCCAACGAGGGCCTCACCAACCAGGAGCAGATCGCCGCCAAGGTGGCGGGCCTCACCCAGCGGGGCATCAGCACCAGTGCCTTCGGCCTGGGGGATGACTTCGACGAAGACCTGATGGGGGCGATGGCCGCGGCGGGGGACGGCACCCTGGCCCACATCGAAACCCCCAGCCAGCTGGCCGACCTCTACGCCTCCGAGCTCCAGGGCCTGACCAGCACCTTCGGGCGGCGGGTGAGCATTGGCCTGCGGGGCAAGCACGGCGCTGAGGTGGTCGATCTGCTCAACGACCTCAAGCCCACCGCTGCCGGCAACCACCAGCTGCCCAACCTGCGCGCCGGCCAGGAGCTCAACGTGGGCCTGCGGCTGGAGCTGCCCGCCTGGATCCCGAATCAGGAGATCCTCAGCGTGCGCCTGGCCTGGGAGGCCCCCGGCAGCGGCGACCGCCAGAGCCTGATCGAACACCTGCACCTGCCGGTGATGGCCAGCGAGGAGATCCAGCAGCTGGACCCTGATGGGGCGGTGGCCGAACAGCTGGCGCTGCTGCGGGCCAACCGGGAACGCCGGCAAGTGATCGCGGATCTGGATCGAGGGGACGTCATCAGCGCCAGCGCCAGCCTGGGCAAGCTGTTCGGTGACCTGTCGGCGATGCCCGCCACCCCGAGGCTCGCGAGGGAGCTCGACCTGCTCAGCGAGAAGCTCGCCTTGCTCAAGAGCGACCCCAAGCGCGGCCGCAAGCGCCTGCGCAACGAATCGCAGCGCTCCAGCCTCAACGTGTGGGAGAGCGACGATGGGTCCAGGGATTGATCAGATCAAGGCCCAGGCCGGTGAAGTCGCTCACGTTGCGGGTGGCCAGTTGGGCGCCCTGGGCCAGGGCGGTGGCGGCGATCACCGCATCGGCCGTGGCGATCGGCAGACCGAGCTGCTCTCGCCGCAACAGCAGCTCGCCATACCAGTGGGCGGCCTCCCGGTGGAAGGCCAGCACGCGATCGCCAAGCAGGGCCGTCACCAACGCTTGCCAGCTTTCCAGCAGGGCCTGCTTGCGACGACCCTCCGGCAGTCGGGTGAGGCCGTGGAGGATCTCCGCTTCGTTCATCGCCGTGATGCCCACCTCCGCGGGAACCAGACCATCCGCCCAGGCCAGCACCGCCGGCTCCGGCTGGGGCCGGATCAGCTCGGCGATCACATGGGTGTCGAGAACGATCACGATGGCTCCTCGGTAAACACGGCGGCCCCCGCCATGGCAACCCGCGCGGGCAGATCCAGTTCCACGCCACCGAGGTCGGCGAAGTGGGCGTGGATGCGACTCCCCAGCCCTGGACTGTCAGAGCCAGCGGGTTGCGGCATCACGGCTTCGCGCAGGATCCTGCGGGCTTCCTCCTCCATCGAGTGACCGTGGCGGGCGGCCTGCAGTCGCAGCTGGGCCTTGGTGGCGTCGTCGAGGTTGCGGATCGTGAGGCTGGCCATAACGAGGTGCCCGCAGGCCATGCTGTCAGTGCTTGCAACGCTAGCTCTGGCGGTCAGGTTCGAGCGTTGGGTCCTGGCGCGCCCTGAACACGCCCCGCTCAGCGCAGCAGGAACACCGCCACCAGGCCCCAGACCAGGCCGAGCACATGCATGGCAAGGGGGATGGGTTCGTTTGGCGGATAGGACGCCAGCAGGCGCGTGCGGCACAGTTGGCGTTGGGCCAGGAACAGGGCGCAGACCAGTCCCAGCAGATAGACCAGCAGCACCCCGAGGTGTTCGAGGGTTTCCGCCATGGCGTCCTGACCCGGCCTGATCAGGTGCTGGACGAGGTGGAAGATCTGACTCGGCAGCTCGGCGCTGAGCATGAACACGAAGAACAGGGCCACCCCTTGGCGGCCCAGGCGGGCGATCTGCGCGGCAGACGGGTGCGCCATCGTTCCGGAGCATGGGTTGCTGAAGTCTGGCCCTGGCATCAGGTGGAGACGGCGATCCAGATGCCGCTGAGAGCGGAAAAGGTATAAAATCAGCTCACAATGGATGTGGAGTTCGACCCGGTCAAGAGCGAGGCCAACCTGGCCAAGCACGGCATCGATTTCGTCGAGGCTCAAGCCCTCTGGAGCGATCCAGCCTTGCTTGAGGTCCCTGCACGCACAACTGGCGAGCCGCGCTTCCTCGTGATTGGCAAGATCCATCGCAAACATTGGTCGGCAGTGATCACCTACCGCGGCTCGACAATCCGCCTCATTTCCGTCCGTCGCTCCCGCCTGGAGGAGGTCCAGCTCTATGAACAGCTCTGAATTCGATCGACGCTTCGATGCCGGTCAATCCGTGCTGGAGGCGCTCGATCTCAACGGCGCCCGTCGAGCCCCCGTGAAACAGAAGCGGGTCAACGTGGATTTCCCCCTCTGGATGGTCGAGCAACTCGACCGTGAGGCCTCACGCCTCGGCGTGACCCGCCAGTCGATCATCAAGGTCTGGCTCGCGGAGCGACTTGAGCAAGGGCGTCCTGACGCGTCGTCTGCGGCCAGCAGCGGCCACGCGTCATCGCAGGAGAGCCGCTGAATCCGCTTGCCCCCAGCACCTGCAGCCGTCAGGGCTTGGGTCCCAGCAGCTCAGCCAGATAGCTGGTGAGGCGGAACCCGGCCGGGTGGGCATAGACGATGTCGGCGATCTTCCAGCTGCCCGCGGGGTCGCGCACCAGCTGATAGCGCAACAGCTGCGGCGCCTCAACGGGGCGGTTGCGCAGGCCTGCCTGCACCGCCACCCGGGCCTCCAGCCCTCCGCCGGGGGCGGCTGTGCAGCCCAGCACCTTGGCGCCGAAGGTCCCCACCTGGGTGCCGCTGAACAGATCGAAGTCGACAAAGCTGCCGCTGTTGGGATCGAGCCCATAGGCACGCCGCAGCTTCTGGTACAGCCCTGGAGTGAAGCGGCTTTGCTGGCTCTTGAGCTCGATCGGACCGCTCAGGTCCTGCCGCGCCACCTGCCAGCGGTAGAGGCCATCGAGCTGGGCCTTCACGGGAGCCGGGCAGGGGGCGAGCGCCACGGCCGCCAACAGCGGCATCAGCTGGGGCAGGGGCATGACGGCGTTGCTGGCATTGCTGGGAATCCTGGCAGCGGCGGGCGTCAACCTGGGATAGACTCTTTGTATATCCAAGCGGGTCGATGCGGGCTGTCACCAAGCTGTTTCTGAGCAACCGCAGCCAGGCGGTGCGCATCCCGGCCCATCTGCGGCTTCCCGACTCCGTCACGGAGGTGGAGGTCCGTGCCTGCGGCCAGGAGCGGATCATCGCGCCACTTGGCCGCAGCTGGGACAGCTTCTTCCATGGTGGCCCGAGCGTGCCCGACGACTTCCTGGAGGAGCGGGCTTCCCAGGAGCAAGGCGAACGCGAGCCCTTCTGATTCGCCGATGCTGCGTTATCTGCTGGATACCAACATCTGCATCGATGTGATCAAACGGCGGCCGGAGTCGTTGCTGGAGCGGTTCAATCGCAACGCCGGTCATCTGGCGATGTCGTCGATCACGCTGGCCGAGTTGATGCACGGCGCCGAGAAAAGTTCCGATCCGCCGCGTTCTCTTGCCGTGGTGGACAACTTCTGCAGTCGCCTGGAGGTGCTGGCTTATGGGCCCAAGGCGGCCCAGCACTACGGCCAGATCCGCGCTGCCCTCGAGCGCAGGGGCACGCCCATCGGTGTGAATGATCTCCACATCGCCGCCCATGCCCGCAGCGAGGGCCTCACCCTGGTGAGCAACAACCTGCGCGAGTTTGAGCGGGTGGAGGGGCTGCTGTATGAGAACTGGGTCTGAGCCTTCAGGGCAGTTCCAGCCAAACCCGCAGGGCCAGCTCCAGCTCGATCAGCGGCTGGGGCTCCAGTTGCCCCAACGCCTTGCCCAGGGAACCGTGGCCTCCATCGCATCCAAGAAGTGCTGGCGACGCGTCCTCTTTTGGCGTGAATGTGCTCGTCGTCCGAAAAGCCCAGCTGGAGGGGGACGGCCATCCGTTCCGATCTCAGCCTTGGATCTGGGTTGATTTTAGTACGTTTTTCAGATGTTCCCTAGGGTTCAATGCTGCTGGCTCGCTACAACTGTAATCCGCCGTCATTTGCGCTCAATGGTTCACGCTGAACTTATGGAGCCAACGAGGGAGGTCTCTGCGATCCTCCCATCGAATCAGCTAGCCGTTCACTTTCAACCCATCGTCTCCCTCAAGCAAACCTCCGTGGTGGGCCTGGAGGCCCTCGCGCGCCCGGCGCTCATGGGTGTCGGACAGAAGTTCGCAAAGGCCCGCAAGGCCGGGAAGCTGCTGGAGCTGGATCGCCGCTGCCGCCTCCGGGCCATGGAGGCCTACCGGGATCTCAACTTGCCCCGGTCCCTGCGCCCCTTTCTGTTTCTCAACTTTGAAACGTCATTGATCGACGAGGGAGTGGAAGGCTCGGGAGCCTTGCTCGAGGCCACCGAGGCCACGGGTCTGGAACCCAGCGACATCGTGATCGAGCTCAATGAAACCAAGGTTCAGGACACGATGACCCTGAAACGCTTCGTGGAGCGCCATCGCGAATTGGGTTTCCTGATCGCCATTGACGACTTGGGATCCGGCCACAGCAATCTGCCACGCATCGCCGAATTGCGGCCCCACATCATCAAGCTCGACCGCAGTCTCATCGCCGGAGTCGACCGCGACTTTTTCAAGCAGGAAATGATGAAGTCGCTGATCTTACTTGGAAAGACCATCGGCACTCTGGTGCTGGCTGAAGGGGTGGAAACCCAGGCAGAACTGGACACCTGCGCCGCCCTCGGAGCAGAGTTCTTCCAGGGCTATCACTTTGCGCGCCCCAAGCCAGCGGCCAACCTGCACCTGGCGGCCCTGCACCCCGTGCTGATGGAAGCCGCCCGCCGGCAACGGGTGAAAGCCGTGGCCGCCATCCAGGCCCGCCAGATGGAAGGCCTCGATCTGATCAATCTGGCCCGCGAAGGGTGTGAAGGCCTACGTCACATCCCTGCCCAAATGTTCGACGGCGCCCTTGCCAACTGGGTAGGCACCAACACCATGATCGAAGCGGCCTACGTGCTCGATGGCGACGGACTGCAGATCAGCAACACGCACCTGGGCCAGGGTCTCCCCCCGTCGAGGAACCGCCTGTTCACACCCGCCACGCGGGGCACCGACCACGCCAACAAGGAGTATTTCTTCAGCCTGATTGACACGGGTCTCCCTGAGCACATCACCGACCCCTACATCAGCCTGGCCACCGGCCAGCGCTGCCGCACCGTGGCCACGAGGTTGGAGCACGCCAGCGGCGCTTCCTTCGTGCTCTGTATTGATCAGTGCCTCAAACCCTGATCTGATCGCCAGACAACCACCAGTCCACGGTCCTGCTGATTCAACGGTCGACTCCAGAGCGCCAGGCCGTGATCGAGCGGTACCGGCCCAGCCCCTTGCAGGGGCAGCGCAGGCTGATCCCGGCTTGCGTCGCAAGGGCCTTGAGCTGCACGCCCCCATCGAGAGGCCGACGAATCAGGCGTTCCCGATTGATCGGCGTCAACTGAACCATCTGGTGGGACTACACACCTAGGCAGAGGTCGGGCAGGGATGAATGACCAGATCGCCGCTGGGGCTGCTTGGTGAAGCGAACGCTCCAGCTCACCAGCCCGGCTGATCACTGAGATCCTCCAGCGGCGTCGCCAGACCTTCCAGGATCGACTCACGCATCCCTGGGATCGAGAACAGATGGAGCGTCTCCTGAATCGCGTTCCAATCGGCCTCCGACCCTGCGGCATGGCTCCCGCTCACGCCTCGGTTCGTTGGTGGAGGAGGCGTATGACGCGCTGCTCTTCTGGGAAGGATTCAGCGAACCTCCCAAGGCACCGATCCGGCGCCGGCAGAGCCTGTTCCCGGTGTTGCTGCTCAAGCCGTCCTGCGGGACCCACGGCATTGCGGACCCACCCAACGGCTGGGGACCTGGATGCGGGAGGAGGGAATCGAGGCGTTCGAAACCCTGAGCGCCCGCACCCGTGAGCCGATGGTCCAGGTGGGGGTGTTCACGCCGGCGGCACTGGTCTCTACGCCGTTTGCTCCGGTGGAGATCACCGGCGAGGTCAGCGGCGATCATGCGTCCTTCCTGAGCCATGACGACGGGACGGTGCATCGCTACCCCCGGGAGATGTTTCTGGTGGAGGGGGAGTTGCCGCAGGCGGCAGAGTGAATGCGCCCAGTGTTGCCACCACTGGTCGGGTCTGGAGGGGATTGAGCAGCACAGTGGCTTGGGCGTCCCCCAGCTACTCAGCCGCGAGGTGCTTGGCGTTGGTCGGGAAGTCACCCTGCGCCCCTGGGGCAGCTACTGGTGGGTGGTGGTCAGCTTTTGCGGGGATCGCGCCAGCTACCTCCTCGCCATTAATCGGATCCAGCTGCCCGATTGCGCCAGCTTGCACTCACCTGCGGCGTTCTGTGCCAACAGCTTCCTCGAGCAGATCCACTCCGCCGCTTATGAATCACGTCTCAATGGAAATGGGAATCCCGACCTGGGCGGCGACCGGTGTCCAGATGTCTGTCTCGACGCCAGGTGTCTCGATGGAAACCACCAGTGCATAGCGCGCTCCCCTTTCGCTGCGATCACGCTTTGGCTGATCCTTCCACCAGCCACTCACCGGGTACACGGCGATGACCCCGCGCTCAGCGAGGTCGGCGGCATTGCAGGAGAGGAAGTCTGAGTGGAGCGAGCCTCGGTTGCGGGCCTGTGCCCCGAGGTACCACTCCGACGAGTCGCCGCCCTTAGCGGGCTTGGCCTCGTCCTCTTCTAGGGCCTGTTTGTTGAGGCGCTTGCGGAACTCCTCTGGCGATTCTGTCGGTCCCTTCACCTCGAAACGCAAACCGTGCGAGGCGTAGCGATGGCGGTGTTTCCAACCGCGCCGGCCCGGGTTTGGCTCGATGAAATACGAGAGCGTGATGCGCAGGCGCACCGGCGAGGCTCCGAGTTCTGCGAGCACGTCGCGGGGCCAAGGCAGGTCGAAGAAGTGCAGCTCACCCATCTTGCCCTTGATGAACGGTCGGATCTTGCTCTGCGCAACGAGGGTGAGCGCATCGTTCGCACTCCGCAGGGCGCGTTCGGCGTTGGGCACACCGAAGCCGTAACGCTGCACGATTTTCGCCCGGGCACGCTTGCCGCTCGCCCCGCGCAGGTGGGTCTGCATCTGTGCCGACCAGTCGGCCGAGTGCACCACAAGTGCGCGCAGCGTCTCGGGCCAGTAGCTCGGGTAGTCAGCCGAGATGAGGGCGGCAAGGCGCGCTGCCTGCGCCGTCGCCGCACTGGTCGCCCAACTCAGCACAAACGGCTTGGCGGCGGGCTTGAAGTGTGTCGTGAGCAGGGAAAGATCTGGGCACGGGAAGTCGACTTCGCCATCGAGATTCACCACGACGTTGCCGCCCTCGAAAACAACGTCGGGCTTGATGGGCCAAGCCTCCGCGAAAGTCACGCCAGTGGTGCTCCACGGCGACAGCTCACCTGGTCGCGCGACCGGCTGCCAGCTTGCCCAAGCCGGGTCGCTGATTACGGTCTTCTCAGTCATGGCCCCGACCGTGAGGGCGTTCCACGCTTGCCCAGGGTCGTGGATGGGATCGATGTCGCTGCGAAGAAGGTGGTCGACGGAGAGCGCTGTCTCGTCGATGTTGCCGGCGCAGAGCACGAAGAGGCGTTGTGCGGGGTTGTCACCGTCATCGAGGTAGTCGAGCCCCTGCGTGCTCGGATCGAACGAGCGGCCAGCGGCGAGTGCGTCAATCGCCGCAGACCAGGAGGTGGGCTGGCCTCGATCGCGCTCGTCGGTCGCAGCGATGGACATGGAGAACGTGCGACGACGCTCCGGGGCTTGAATCTCTGCGCGGCTTGCCGCTTCCGCCGTGACCGCACCGTAAAGGTCAGGCGGGTTCTCTGGCTGTCCATCGGGAGGCAGGATCTTCACCGACTCAAGACGGTGCCGAAGCACGACGTGCTCTGCACTTGCGAGGACTGGCACAAGGTCGCCGAAGAGCGCAAGGCCGGCCATCTCTGTGCCGTGTCCGTGGTGGTCATCCGTGCCCCATGCAGGCTCGCAGGTATGGCAGTCGGCGGAGTCGAGGGAGGCCTCCAGCAGCGGGTGGCCGCTCGTAACCCCGGTGTCGAGTACGCAGACGGCTGGTGCATCTGCTGATGGCGGTGAGATGCGTTCACGCAGTTCTAGAGCCCACTCCCCCTGGTCCTCAGGACCCATGTCGACGAAGACCGTGGCGGTCTCCTTAGCCTTTCGGACCTCGGCCACGTCGTTGAGCACATCGATCGACGCGGCAAGCTGCGCGGGCGTGCTGCGCACGAGGGTGACGATGCGATCGTCGAACATGAGACGACGTGCCGCGACGACGATCTCTTGCGCAGCCGCGAACTCCATCAGGCGTTCGAGTTCGCTGCCATCCTGGCGACGGAGCCAGACCTCCCACCAGATCGTCTCGTTCTCCTCGGGGTAGGTCTCGGAGGTGTCGGTCCATAGGCAACGCAGGGTCGCGAGCCGAAGCGTCGAGATGGGATCGATCATGTCTTCGTGGCGGCGCTCGCCTTTCTTCTTCCGCGCCGGCTTCGAGTAGCTCTCGAAGCGCTTGAGGAAGTGCTTCACCTTGCCGTCGGGCACAAACACCGTCGCGCGCTCGATGCGGCGTGGCTCGGCCTCCTCGGTCTTGGAGTGGCTGACGGCGACGACCTCAATGCCTTGCCGCGAGTCCTCAAGCGAGGTCACCTTGAGCGGCACTCCGGGTTGGCTCTCGAACTGCACGTAGAGCCCAGGCATGGCGCCGTGGACCTCTATACCAGCGCTTTCACGGCGCTCGTTAGCTTCAGCCGCCGCCGCTTTAAGGGCACGCTGTAGCGCCGTGCCATGTTGCCTCCGATTCGCCGGCGGTTCGGGCTTCGTGACGTCGACCTTCCGGCCGTGGGGCTCGTACCCCTCTGCCGTTGGTGGCTCAGGAACGAAAATGTGCTGTTTATTGCGAGGAGCAGCCACGAGTCAGTTCGGTCTGCGCCTGTTATGCGTGCATGCTGCGTCGTTCAGCAAGCGCTGATTCAAGCTCATCATCATGCACCGCAGTGGTGTGATCGAGGATCGCATTCTTTGCAGCCTGTTCGCACGCCATGGCGATCTCTGCATGACTGAGGCCTTCTGCCGCTTTAGCCGCTGCACTCCACTTGATGTTCCTCGTATCGAGGAGCGCAAGCCGCCCGCGCATCACGCGGGTCGCGATTTCTTCGGTTGGAATCGAGTACTCAAAGATGGCGTCGAACCGGCGGAAGAGCGCCCGGTCAAGAAGACCAACATGGTTCGTCGCCCCGAGCACGATGCTATCCGAGTCGTCCTGCTCAAGGAATTGCAGGAATGAATTGAGCACGCGGCGAATCTCGCCGACGTCGTTCTTGGAGCTGCGCTCGACTCCGAGCGCGTCAAATTCATCGAAGAGGTAGACCCCGCGCGTGGAGTGGATCGCGTCGAACACAAGCCGGAGCTTGGCTGCGGTCTCGCCCATGTACTTGGTGATGAGGCCATCGAGCTGGATGCTGAACAGGGGCAGACCCAGTTCACCTGCAAGCGCTGACGCGGTCATCGTCTTGCCGGTACCTGGGGGGCCCACCAGAAGGAGCTTTCGTATCGGCGAGAACCCGTGCTCGTGAAGGCGGCCGCGCTCCCGCTGCTCCGTGAGCACCCGCTCAAGACGGGAGAGGAGCAGATCAGGAAGGGCCATGTCGGCCAGGAGCGTTTTTGGGTAGCAGGCCGTGAGGAGCCCAGACAGCTCGCCGCGGGGTTGAGCGAGAGGGACTGGCTTGGGACCACGCGCCGGTTCGAAGGCTTTCGCCCGTTCCTTCACCTGGTCAACCAGTTCGCGAAGCTCCTGGGAGAACTTGCCATGGCCACTGCGAGCAGCCTGAGCTGCGACCTGGATGGCGACCGCATAAAACCGGGAGTCATCACCATCGGCGTGACTCCGGATCAGCGCTTTGACCTGGTCGGCACTGGCCACGGAGAAGGGGGCGCGGTATGGCGATGAATGCACGCAGTGTGGCAAACGATGGCGGCAGAAGCGATGTCCACGATGGGCATGAGCTCTCACTCGTAACGCTGCCCATCGCCAGCCGCCTTCAGCCACAAGGGAGCTGTCGAGGACCTCGCCTGAGCACTCGCAACTGATCTTCGCGCTCCCCCAGCCGCCGGTGGGGTCGGCAGCGGCGCCCGCGGAGGCCTCCAATGGCGGAAGCAGGGTGCTCCAATGCCAGGGCATTACTGGCCTGCAGGGCTCATTGAGCCTGCCCTCCACATCCGCCCTGGCTCCCGAGCGCTTCTGCCGCCTCGGGGCAGATCAGATCGCAGGCTCGGCGGGCATCGCTGAGCACCTGCAGCAGCACCCGCGGCGATTCGCGCAGCAGCTCGACCCAATGGCCGAGATAGGCGGCGTGATTGGCCATGGCGCTGCCGATCTCGAGCCGGTCACCCAGTAGCACCGCCCCAAGTTCGGCGACGAGCTCCTCACGGGCATAGGCCTTGCCGCCATCACCCTCTGCGCCCATACCGCCGGAAAGATCCCTGGACAGCCGGGAGCTGTGGCCGGTGGAGTGGATCGCCTCATGGGCCCAGGTGGCATAGAGGGCAGAGGCGGAGTGGAAAGCAGCGCGATCAGGGAGGTGGATGCGATCCGGACCGGGCAGGTAGCAGGCCAGATCGCCGCCATGGCGCACCGGCACCGGCCAGGAACTGAGGACGGCCTCAGCCGCCGCCAGCCGCTCGGGCTCGGACCGCTCAATCAACCCCTCGGCCTGCCGGCGCTTCTGGAGCAGCACCTCCAGTGCCTCGCCTTCCAGATCGGCAGCATTGAATACGGCCACCGGCCGATAGCTCACCCAGCGGCGGCTGGCTGAATCGGCTGGAGCAGCTTGGGCCACCGAGCCATCACCCCGCTGATGCACCTGGGGCCGCAGCACATGCACTGCCTTGCTGCCCTTGCGGGGAAAGATCCCCAGCGCCTTGGCCTCGGCAAAACCGCACCAGTAGGGCAGCGAGGATCCCCGCTGATGCAGGCCCAGGGTGAGAAGCGCCGGATTGGCGCCTCGATAGCGGCGGCCTGAGAGCAGATTCACGTGGTGGCCGCCAGCGGCGGGATCCCATTCCCTCCGCCAGGGGGCGGTGCCGGTCTCCAGGAGGGTGATCAGGGAGGCCACCAGCCTTTCTTCGGGGGAAGCCTTGGTGGGCTGTGATGGGAAAACAACAGACACGGGTTGATAGCGCAGGACCGCAAGCGCCAGCGCGGCCAGCGGCAGGGGCTGGCAGCAGCGCACACAGATACCAATGCCCCCAGGTGTCCAACTCCTGCATCGGCCGGGCTTGCGCCAGCCCTTGTGCGGTCGCTCCAGCTGAGGGCTCTTAGGCCCGCCTTTTCAGCTGATCAGTGCCATACCCCATAGGCTGGGGTGAGGCTTGGCCGGCGGATCGCGCCTCAATGGGGATGAAGTTTCGCGTGATCCAGTCGAATGATCGAGGGCTGATCACCAGGGAAGGCGACCGCACCTATGCGAGGCGTAGACCCGCAAAAGGAGAGGAAGCACTGGAGCTGCCGACACTGTTTATCTGGGTACGCGCGAGAGAGCGCTTTCTGGCAAGGTGCTGGACGCAGTGGACAGGCGAAACCCTTGGGGACGACTTCATTTATGTCGTCAGCCGGTTTCGGGATGTCATCGATCTCCAGGGCGACACTCGCTATCACCAGTGGTGCTCCAGGCAGCTACGCCAAGAGCTTTGGTTGCTGGAGCGTCCAGCGCTTGACTTGGAGGCGATGACCTGTCCGCCACCAGAAGATGTTTACGAAGCCAACAGACATCAAACAGCCTTGTATCTGCACAGAAGAAAGCAGCGCCTGCGCGACCAGACGCCAGACCTAAGCGCTCAAGACTTGGAACTTATCCAGCAGATTTACGACCAAAGGGACAAGCTAAACCAAATGGCGGGTTTCATTCAGTACCACGTGGATCACATCATTCCTCTCTCAAAGGGTGGCTGGCACCACCCCGATAATCTTCAAGTGATCAGCGGCAGTGACAATGTACGCAAAGGGACGAAAGTGACTGCCCCGATAGAGCAAGCAAGCAGCACCCAGTCGATGGCAAGCAGCACTTGAGCGAAGCGCATCAAAGACCTTCCATCAACTCCTTGATTTCTTCCTGCTTGTCCGTAGATTTGTTGAGGTCTTCTAGGATTAGCTCCCAGCTAGGGTAGGGATCTTTTTGGAGTTTTTCCCAAGACTTCTTGACCCAGATGCACTCATTTGGAATATCTCGCTTGAGGGCGCTTCCAAAGGCGAGATACATCCACGTCCATGACGCTGCCTTCCAAGGAACCAAGATAGTTTCTTCCTCCCAGAACTCTGGTGGGTGACTGACCAACTTGCCATCGATCTCACGGGGAGGGATCTTGAGGTGAAGCAATTCATGGCGCAACACATGCTCAATCACTGGTCGCGGCACGTCAGGCCGGTTGAAGAGCGAGTGGAAGAAGATCTCTCCACCGGGCTCTCCGCTTTGCCAGCAGATGCAGGCAAGCGTCTCGATGGTTTGAAGACTGAGCGTGATGGGGCTTGCTTTCTCTAGCCCCATCTCGTGCTGGATCCCTGCCAACAGCTCCAAGATATCGAATGACAAGAAGCTGAGCTCTGGATACCCCGCTGGCCTCTTCCGTGACAATGCCATGGATATCTGGAAAGCAATGAGAAGTCGGTTGCTATGGCAATGGAGTCAGAAAAGACGATCAAGCCTCTACTTGATAAGTGGGGGAATCATCTAATCTCCAAAAATGGCTTCATAGTGCTGCGGATCGAGTTCATCCGCCAGCTCTCGTTTGAGCTTCTCGTAAAGCGTACGATCTTGACTCGCGATGGCTCGAGCCATTGACTTGGCAGCCTCAGCATTTTGCGCGGCCACATAGAGCTTAAACTTCTGGGAAAGCAGCTTCACAGAGCCGTGCCTTCCAAGTAGTGCACTCGTGAGGCTGACTCCGCCTATGATCTTCCCAACAGTAATCGGGTTGATTCCCCACATCGCTGTCTAGTCGTTTAGAAATCTAGAAAACGTATCTGACTCCTTGGCTCGCGCTGTGAACAGCTCAAACAAGGAGCGGATCAACTCTCTGTACATGGTCTTCGTTTCCTCGTCGGCCGAGCTGCTCTTGGATAGCTCAGTGAGATTCTGGACTAATACTGTGAAGTTCTGGCTGTTGATTCGCATATCGGCACAGCGCGCCTCTAGTGCCGATTTAAAGGCACTTTCTTTCGCTCGAATCGCGTAGATCTCTTTGAACGACGACAGGATCTCAGGCAGGTTATCGACAATGCCTTTGACAATCGTCAAGGCTGGATCGAGTGAGGCTGGAGAGTTAATCGGCAAATCTTCAGGCTGGCGTTGCATGGCGATTGAGCGGAGGGCTTAACGAATTGGGCTTATTTCTTGTCGACAACGAGGTCGACCAGTTTCTTGACTCCCCAGGCTGAACCCACCGCAATGACGGGAACGACAAGAACCGTCCCTGCAAGCATCCCACCACCGATTAGCCCACCAAGGGCTGCCAAGCCAGAGGTGATACCAGCAGCGCTCAAGCCAAAGACACTTCCAGATCCAGCGATCGCGACGACTGGGACGCCTGCAGCCGCAAGGTTGCCTGCGCATTCTTTGAGCATGGCCTTGAAGGCCTCTGTATTGGAAGGAGTCGACTTGAGCTGCCACAAGTGGAACTGAACATCCTTGATGGCC
Organism: Synechococcus sp. UW140; assembly: GCA_943369455.1. Classification (GTDB taxonomy): domain Bacteria; phylum Cyanobacteriota; class Cyanobacteriia; order PCC-6307; family Cyanobiaceae; genus Cyanobium. Next base: position 71,202 of record CALRND020000007.1, on the reverse strand, counting down.
ATGACCTGGTCTTTGGTGATTCCCAGTTGATCGCCTATCTCTTGGACGTATTCCAATTCCTCGGCAGAGATGTATCCATTGCTCAGCGCCAAAAGGAAGAGATCGGCAATGAGGGTAAAGCGTAAATCGCTGTTCCCTAGCGCATGGAGAGTTTCCAGCACCTCCTTTCTGCGCTCTTCTTTCAGATCAAAGACGGCCGCATAAATCTTGGCCTTTCCTTCGTTTGAGATCTCGAAGGCATTGAGTTGAGCATCCAGGTGTTTTTTCTCTTCGTCATCGAATTTGTTGTCAATGTTGCAGAGCTCTGCAATTAGCGAAAGATAGGCAACCTTCTCTGTTTCTGGATAGGTAAGCAGTGGATGGGCTGGAGGCTGGGTCATGGCTGGTTTGCTCCTGTGGTTGGTGTTGTGAAGACTTGAATCTATTGCCAATGGATCGTATCGCATCCATCTGGTTCGGCAGGCGACCATGAACATAACCACGAACCCCCTAGCAAGCCGGCGCGACCTCTTCCGCTCTCGCTGATGGAATCAAGGAGGCTCTGGTCGCAAGGCCGAATGCCAGATTCTCTGGGAGGCGAGAACAGGCAATGCGGCTCTTGTTCTGAGCAATCCGCCGCCAATCTCATGTATTGCTTGCTCTACCGTTGTTCTCTGGGGAGGAGGGTGGTGGCGTTCGGCTGCATGGTTCATCCTTCCGGTGCTGAATCGTTTGATTTTCAGTAGATCTGCGGGTTGTCCAGCTTCAGTGCCGCGGCGTTCTCCAGCACGATGCGCGCGGTCTGATCATCAATGCCGTTAGGTGCTTTGACATGTACCTCTACCGACAGATTCACCTCCGCGCCGGGCAGGGCCTGAAGGTGGCTCATCACCTCCTCCAGGAACTGGCCCATCTGCAGCCCGGCCCGCACGGGATCGAGCTTGAGGGAGCCGGTGAAGGTGGTGCGCAGCTGCGGTGTGACAGGCATTGGTGCTGAGATGGCGCGGCCAGCTCCGGAGCCGGTGCCCGGGCTCTCCGGCGACAGGGTGGTGACACCTGGTGCCGGTGGAATGCCTGTAACACCTTGAGAGCCAGTGTCGGCAGGAGGGGTTGCAGCAGCAGCAGCGTCTTCCGCGAGCTGCTTCAGGGCCACCTCGTCTTTGACGATCAGCATCCGCATGGTGGCGGCGCTCTGGAACTGCCCTTGAGGCTTTAGGCCGAGGTAGCGGCCGCTGCCCTCGTCGATGCCATCCGCCAGATGGAAGGTGGCATCGCCCTGCAGGGACGCCTGGGCATTGGTGAGGCCGTTGAGGATCACGGCATCGCTGCTCAGCCGGGGTAGGTAGAGGTACTTATGGCACCAGGACACCAGCTCCTGCACGCTGATCGAATCACGGTTCGGCCAGAGGAAGTTGTCGAGGTTGCGGCGGATGCGGCTGGCACCGATCTCCACGTAGAGGGCCTCCTCTTCCTTGCATTTCTTCGAGACCCGATCAGCGAGCCGCGGTTCCCCGCCGGTGAGACGGAACTCATCCCACGACGGCCCCTGGTTTCCGGGCTGGGCCTGGTGGGGGAGCAGCAGGTGACACCAGGTCTCCGGGATGCGGACGTCGATCGCATCGGTGGCGTCCTTGATGCGCTTGGCGGCCAGGTTCACCTGGCTGAGGGTGAGATCGAGCTCCTCGCGGTTGTCAGAGATGCGCTGCCAAGCCTTCTGGGAGGCCAAAGCATCCAGCAGATCATCCAGGATCCGCTCGTCGGCGGCAAGGAACACCAGGGTGTTGGCGTACTGGCGCGGGCTGGAGCCGCGTGAGGCGAGCACCTCCTGGGCCCAGGTGAGGGCGGGACTTTCTCCACCCTTCTTGTGGGCGTATTGGGAGGGCACCACCACTAGGCGGGTAGCCGGTTCATCGGGCACGGCCGCGCCATTGGGCGGAGTGAGGTGCAGCCCTGCGAAGGCACCGCGGGTCTTGCCTTCGCGGTCGAGCTTCTGGTTGAGCTCCACCAGCAGGCTGGCGCGGTCGTTGAGGTAGCTCTGCTTGTGTTCGTCGGCGGTGCGGTTGAGGTTGGGCTTGGTGTCAAGCCAGTAGCGGTCGCCGTCCTGGTTGAGGAAGCGGGCCTGATCACCGAGCCGCCTGAGGGCGTCGCCAAAGACCGCCGGGGCTTCACCGGGCATGGCGCAGGCGAGCTTGATGCGCTGGTCACCGATGCCGGGTTTGGCCGTACCGGAGCCTGGGGCAGTGCCCATGTAGATGCTGCGGGCTACGCGCTTGCAGGCGCTGAGGCGGCCGAGGTTGATGTTGTTGGCGTCGATGCGAACGGGAATCGCGCCTTCGCCATCGACGTCCTGGGAAATGATCGGCTCCCACTCGTTGGGCAGATAACGCAGCAGCTCGTTCTTGACCTTGTTGTCATCCAGCGGCATTGAGGAGGGCATGATCATCACGTCCTTGCTGCCGGATTCCCAAAGATCTTCGATGGTCTTGGCGAGCAGGCGCAGCACGCCGCGGGTGCGCTGGAAGTTGGGCAGGGTGCTCCAGTCGTCATAGAGGCGCTGGAACAGCTCCGGGTGGATGGGGTAGGAGGCCGTCAACTTGTCGCCGTAGTCGGCTTCTCGGGTTTCGGCGGGGAACTCGTTCTTGTTGAGCGCGTACATCTCCTTGAAGGAGCGCACCACGGCATCGCGGTGGGCCCCGGCCTGATCGGTGAGGATCGGCTCAAACAAGCGCCGGCGCACGATCTCGAAGCCTTCGTTTGGATTGGCAGGGCGCCATTCCGTCGCAACGCGCTGCAGCACATTGCGCAGACCCTCCAGCGCCTTCTCGCCATTGGAACCCCCGATCTCGTTGGTGCTCTGGGGCACGGAGATCAGCAGCAGGGCATTGGGCACCTGCTTGGCGGCCTCCGTGAGCGCCTGCGCGAAGGAGATCTGGGAGTCGTAGGTGCCGGCGGGCAGATCGGCCTTGCCGAACAGGTTGCGGGCATAGGCCACCCACTCGTCGATCAGCACCAGGCAGGGGGCGCTCTTGCGGAAGAGTTCGGCGAGGTCGCGGGCGCCGGGGGAGATGCGCTCACGGTCGCTGTTGGCCACGATGGCGTAGCCCGCTGGACCACCCAGCTGGTAGGCCAGCTCGCCCCAGAGGGTGTTCACCACGGTGCCGTCGGCTTTCGTGGTGGGCTCTGCCGCACTGAAGGCCGTGCCCACCAGCACGGCGGTGTTGGCCTTGGGGACGGAGTTGATGCCCACCTCGGCGCAGACCTCCTCGAGGCCGGCGAGGAGGTTGAGGGGGGTGCCGGAGCAGAGGTGATAGAGCGCCAGCATCGAGTGGGTCTTGCCGCCGCCGAAGTTGGTCTGCAGCTCGATGACCGGGTCAGCGTCCTGCCCATTGAGGCGCCGCAGGGCGATGCGCAGCAGATCCTTGAGGCCACCGGTGATGTAGGTGCGGCGGAAGAACTCCGCCGGATCGGTGTATTCCGAGCTGCCCTTGCCCTGGCGCACCTGGTCGAGGTCGGCGGCGAACTCGGCCTGCTGGTAGCGACCGGTGATCACATCGGGGTGCGGGGTGATCACATCCCGCCAGGGCACCAGGCCGGCCTTGACCTGGTTCTCGGTAGTGGTCTTGTAGCGCACCTTGTTGCGGGCGCGCTCGGTGAACACCACCTGCTGGAGCTCGGAGCGCAGGTCGCGGATGGCTTCTGCCTGGGGCACAGCGTTGATGCTGCGGCAGAGGCGAACGGCGGTGTCGAGGTAGCGGTCGGTGTCGTCTGAGGTGATGGGATCGGAATGGGCCCACTTGTTGCGGGCCACCTTGAGCTCGCTCACATAGGCCCGGTCTTCCTGGCTGAGAAGCTGCTTGAAAACGCCTCCCCAATGCTCCATGAACAGGCCGAGCAGAACGTTGAGGTCCTGCAGGTTTACGCTGGGATCGAGCCGTTCCTGCCAGCTGGGACCGAGCTTGTCGTAGAGCTCACGGCTGATGTAAGGGAGCAGCCCATCGCGGACTTCGTTCAGCGCCTTGCCGACGCGCTCACTGTTGGAGAGGGCCATGGGACTGGGTGGGGATTAGAGCAGGGAGGGCTGAACGGGACTGGCAGCGACGGCCGCCAGCTTTTCGAGCTCGGGCCAGGCGATGACGAGACCGTTGTAAGCACGGGCTTCTTCTGCCTGCTTGGTTTTCTCACAGTGGTTGTAGAGGCGATAGGACAAGGCCCGGCAGTTGGCCGGCAGATCTCCGTGGCCGGGGATCTCTTTGAGCTGGGCCAACAGAGCTGCCGCGGTCTGTTCACCGGTTCGCAGGCGTTTGATCAGCTGCTGGGTGGCTTCCCAGACGCAGAGGCGCTTGTCTTTGGTGGGATCCCAATCCTCTGGCAGCTCTGAGCGCTGAAGCAGCTGAACTTTGCCGGCCACGGAGCGCAGGATGCCGGCCCTGGCCACGCCATCTACCGACAGATTGCGGGCCTTAGCCAGGCCTTCTGCGTCGCCGAAGTCCCGCTCGGCATACCCGAAACTCTCGAAGAAGGTGAGGGCGAAGCGACTGTCGGCATCCAGGTCGCCCTCATCCTGGGACAGATACTCATCAAGCGCAAAATTGATTTCCATCAGCGCCTCCCTGACAGTCATGTGGCTATCATCAGGATTTAAGACTGCCTTGGAAGCGCTGAATGGCTCCATGCATGGACCTATCACGGCTTGCGCAATATCGACAGGAGGAGTATTGGCTTTTTCGAGGGACTTAATTGACCTGGAGATAATTGAACGGAGTGACCGTCGATACTCCGACCTAGAAATCGAATTGGCATTGCAATCTCTCGGCTGACAGACGAGTACAATGCTGGAAGAAAGGGCATTTGATTGATTGCTTCGCATTCGCCCCTTGCCCTCCGTTTGCATTGGCCATGTTCCAGTGATACGAAGTCCAGCATTGACCAACGCTGTTAGGAAAGTATCCCAGCCAGTACTCGAAAAACCCTCTCCATCTTTACTCTCCTTCTGCTTAAATGCGTAATAGAGAGTTATTGGATAGGCCGGATGACAAATCATGCTCATCCGAGTAATTGCTGCGGTCATTTGATTGACAAAATGCTCCGAAGCCTTGTCTTTGCCGCCTTGCCTAGCCGCCAAAGATACAATCTCACTTGCCTTTGGAGTGCTAAGAGTCGCATACAAGCCAGGGTATATCTCGCCAAGAGTCCGCCTTTGCCATACATAGAAGTAGTCAGACAGATCGGCAAAGCCAACTGCGTCAAAGTAAGGCGGATCCGTACTTATAATTGACGATGGAAAATCAAGAGGAATTTCACATGCATCTTGCTGGATAGCACGACCAAGTGTATCGACGGTCACATTCTCTAGGCATGAAGAGATGGCCTTGACACAGGTTCGCATATCTCCACTGGACTTTCCGAAAGGATTGCACTCCGCAAACTCCCATGACATAGAAAGGGCTTGGCGAGGCATGCAATCCCTGAGTGCACTATCTTTCGGAAGCCATGTTGTTAACGTCGATCCGTAATAGGCCATCCGGTCAAGCGCGCATCCCAAATACACTGAGATGGCTTCGCTATAAGCTTTTGCCCCTCTCCCACCCATGGCTAAAGTGACTTGATCATCTGCATAGCCAGCTTTTATTGCATCAGCTTCTATCTCTTTCCGAAGCTGGTCAATGCAGTCTGCGACCGTTGAGAGTGAAGCCAATTGTCGCTCAGTATAGATATCTGACCACTTAGACATGCCATAACCACCGATCCTGAATCCAAGAGCATTGGCAAAAAACTCAACGTCAGGCTTCCACGAAGATGCTGCATGTTTTGCAATCAGTTCATGCTCCTGAGTTGGCGAGAGGTACACTCTGCCTAGCCTTGAGTCGGCTACTATTGCCATGAGTCTACTTGAAAGTAAGCCTTGCTTGCCTTGGCTTCTTATGTACTCATTGGTAATAGGATCACCCGACATAATACAGCGAAATCCCTTGGTTGCGGTTGTGCCTTTTTTTACTACAGTAAGATCCGTGGGGCGCCCATAGCGGATCTCGAACTGATAGTCATTATCCGATAGAATTGGTTCGATAAAAACTTCCTTCCCAGACTTGCTTGACAGGAGGAAGGTTGAAGTCAAGGGGACCATCAGATGCGAGAAAGATGGATTTGGAGAATTGACGGTTCGGCACCAAATCCAAGCCACCACTGGAAGCTCTGTATCCACAAGCGGGGCAATGTGCTTTGCCGAAGATGTGATAGATGAATAGACTTTAGACGAAACTCTGACAGAGGGATATAAATTACGCAGGCGCTGCGCAGCGCAAGCTCTAAGCTGTTCGCCGTAATTCACAATATCAGTGGCAAGCGCAACATTTCCAACTCGTGGAAACTTCGCGAGCTTGAGGTCGGATCCCTCGGTAATGCTTGGCATTCCAGCAAACAAGAATGGTATCTCAATCATGCACTTATTGATTAGCGCTGAGACTGGGTTTAGGTCGCTTCCGTGAGAACTCAGGCCAAGCCACTGGGCTGACAAGGGTATGCTGCCACTTCCTGAAAAGGGATCTAGGAATGGAGGCATGCACAATGGATCTCTTGCCTCTGCCGGCAGAGCTGAATGCAGATTGTCGTCACAAAACCTCTTCCAGCATGCTTTGATCTCATTTCTTGCCTCATCGATTACTTCGCTGTTGTGGGTGTTGTCCCACATGCAGAGCCGTAGCATGAGCGAAAACAGCCGGTCACGCTCCCTGTCTTGCTCGTGTTCGGAAGGAAATAGCTCCGGTATGTCGCTGGGGTCATCGACGAGCTGAGCAAAAAGAACAGTTCTTGCTATCGACAAGGGCTTTTGGGCCCACCACTTATGAAATGAAGTAGGCCATCCCTTGGGGGCTTTTTGCTTCCTCCTCTGAGCCTCTTCATTAATTGGAAGGAGTGGAATCGAGACCTCAATCAGCTTCTTGCGGCGTTTGACGGGGTGGTCGCTTGTCATGGGGTCAATGAGGGGCGTTGGCGACGGATAGGAGGTCAGAAAGGGCGAAGTTCTGACCGGTGGAACCAAAGCCGGGACGGCCCCAGTCGATCCCACTCACGTAACGCGGTGGTGCGGCCCGATCACCAGAAATGGTGCTGATCGCAAGGCGGAACTTCTGCGGCTCGTTGTTGCCGCATTTGAGTTCGTTGTAGGTGAGGGTCACGGAGTCGGCCCCCTCCACGCGGCCCTTCACCTCGATGAACACTAGGTTGCCTTCGGCGTCCGACGACTCGATGTCGAAGCCGATACCCCGCTGCTCGCTCTTGTCGATTGGGGTGCGGCCCAGGGCCCGCTCAGCTGCGAACACCGCCTCCATCGCCAGCAGCTCCACCCGCTTCTTGGCTTCTGCATCGACGCTGGCATCGGGTGTTTCTCCCTTGAGCTGACGCAGCAGGCCCGCCGGCACGATCAGGGCTCCACCCTTGATCAAGGGCACCCGGGCGCTGATCTGGGCTTCTGCATCGAGGGCCGCCATGCGTTTGCCGAGGCGATTCACCAGCAGCTCCGCTCGCTCCTTGGCCACCTGGGCCGGTAGACGGGTCTTTTTGCCTGCGGAATCCTTGTGTTTGAGCTCTTCGTACTGACGGCTCCAGTGGTTGATCTGCCGCTGCATGCGGGCCTGGATCTCCTGGCGTGCCTTCTCGATTCGCCCCAGCCGCTCACGCCTGATTTCTTCGAGGTGCTCCGGCACCAGGGTCTGCATGGCGTGGGCCAGCACCAGCTGATCCCAATCCTGGTTCAGCCAGCCATCCCCGAGCAACGACTGGATCAGCTGCCGCTCCCCCTCCCGCAGGGGCCGGTAGTCGAGATAGGGGGCTGAGCCGGCGGTCTTGGCATCGCCGGAGCGGGAGATCTCAAGGAACTGCATCCGGTTGGAGATCAATTGCTGCTGCCCCTGGCGGTTCTTGCGGCCGTCCTGCAGCCCGTGCTCGAGGCAGAACAGCAGCCTTGGTTCGGCGCCCGGGTCCTGGTCGTCGATCAGCACTGCCCCTTGGCCCAGCACCTCGCCATGGCGTTCCCAGATCAGGGAGGTGCAGGCCTCCAGCAGGGGATGGCCCGGGCTCACTAACTCTGCCCGGGGGCTCTGACCCACGTGCTCCTTCTCAAAGCAGATGCGCTCGTAGCGCGGCTGTACAGGCACCCCCACGCCGATCTGCTGATCACGATCGAGCAGCTGGGGTGACACGTGCGTGATCTCGTAGCGCCCCTGTTCCCGCGGGAAGGCCTTGCCGCCCAGCCGCCGAAACGCCTCCAAGAAGAAGTCGTGAACGTAGTGGGGGTGAATGCGGCGGGCCATCGCCCGCTCCATTTGCTGCTTGAGATCGAGAACCTTGCTGGTGTCCATCCCCTGCTTCACCAGGGCGCGGCGCTCCAGCAGCTCCAGCAGGTGATCGGAGTTCACCGCCTCATCGATCTCCTGCATCCGCGCCTTCACGGCCGGATCGGCGTTGTAGCGCACTGCATCCATCAGCAGCTCCCGTAGCGAGCGGCCGGTGAACAGCTGGCCGAGCACGTCGAACACCTTGTCGCCCAAGGCCTTGCGGGCGTTGTCGAGCTTCTCCAGCAGCTGGATGTACACCTCGCCTTCGCGGGTGTCCTGGGCCAGCAGGTTCCACAGGTGGCAGACCTCCTGCTGGCCGATCCGGTGAATCCGCCCGAAGCGCTGCTCCAGCCGGTTGGGGTTCCAGGGCAGGTCGTAGTTGACCATCAGGTGCGCCCGCTGCAGGTTGACGCCCTCCCCGGCGGCGTCGTTGGCGAGCAGCACCACCACCTGGGGGTCGTTCATGAAGGCGTGCACCACCTGCCGCCGGCGATCCCGCGGCACCCCGCCATGGATCTCCACCACCGCTTCGTCTCGGCCGAGGCGGTTACGGATCTTGCGGGCCAGGTCGGTCAGCGTGTCCTTGAACTCGGTGAACAGCACCAGCTTTCGCCGCCCGCCGTTCTCATCCACCATCAGCGGGTCATCGAGGATCCGATCGAGCTGCTGCCACTTGGCATCGGTGCCGGCATTCACCACCTTCTTGCTGAGCACCTCCAGCTCCTTGAGGGTCTGGATCTCGAACTCCAGTTCCGCCAGGGTCTGGGCCGAGGTGGCATTGTCGATGAAGGCGTTCTCGGTTTCCTCGATCTCGGCGGCGGTGTCCTCCTCGTAGAGGTTCTCGATGTCGTCGAGATCCAGCGCGTCCAGCTTGCGGTCCAGATGCAGCCGATCCCCCACCTGCCGGCCCTGCAGCAGCAGGCGCTCCTCCTTGAGACGGGCCTCCAGACGTTCACGTCTGCGCTCGATCGAGCGGTGGATGGCAAACGGTGAGCTCGCCAGCCGCCGCTGCAGGGTCATCAGCGCGAAGCCCACATTCACTCGCCGTTTGCCGCCGCCTTCTGCGTTGGCGTTGCGGTCGGCTCGGTTCATCTCGTCGCGCACGTATTCGGTGACGCGCTCGTAGAGCACCTTCTCACTGGGGCTCAGCTCGTACTGGGCGGTGTAGCTGCGTCGCTCGGGGAACAGCTTCTTGCCTTCAAAGGTGTAGAGGTCCTCCTTCACCAGCCGCCGCATTAGATCCGTGGGATCGCTGCGGTGCACGGCGTCCTTCTCCTGACCGGCAAAGCGGTCCTCATCCAGCAGGGCCATGAACAGCTGGAAGTCCTCCTCCTTGCCGTTGTGCGGTGTGGCCGTCATCAACAGCAGGTTGCGGGCATGGTTGCCCACCCGCCTGCCCATCGCATAGCGCTTGGTGGTCTTGAGCTCAGCGCCGAAGTAGTGGGCGCTCATGCGGTGCGATTCGTCGCACACCACCAGATCCCACTCGGGGGCCTGCTCAAGCCGGGCCTGCAGCTCCTCATCGCGGGAGAGCATGTCCATCCGTGCGATCAGCAGCGACTTCTCGGCAAAGGGGTTGCCCAGCCCCGTGGCGTTGATCAGATCGCGGGTGAGAAGTTCGAACTGCAGCTCGAACTTCTCCTTGAGCTCGTCCTGCCATTGCTCCGTCAGCGAGCCCGGCGCCACGATCAGGCAGCGCTCCAGCTCGCCGCGAATCAGCAACTCCTTGATCAGCAGGCCGGCCATGATCGTCTTGCCGGCGCCGGGATCGTCGGCTAGCAGGTAACGCATCGGCTGCCTGGGCAGCATGTGCTCGTAGACCGCGCTGATCTGGTGGGGCAGCGGGTCGATCGTGCTGCTGCTCACCGCCAGGTAGGGGTCAAACAGATAGGCCAGCCTGATTCGCTCGGCCTCGCTCACCAGACGGAACTTGTCACCGTCGCCTTCAAAGCTCCAGCGGCGGCCGCTGGAAACCAGCTCCAGATCCGCCTCCTTGTCGCGGAACAGGATCTGGGAATGGAGGTTGCCCTGCCCGTCCCGGTAGACGACCTGACAGGCCTCGCCCATCATCTGGGCCGTGACCATGCGCACCGCCTCGCGGCCAACCAGGCCTTGGACGAGGGCGTCGGGTTTGAGGTCTTCCAGGCGGGCGGTCATCGGATCAGCAGGGCCTGTCCGTCACTGTCAGCCCCCTGGGCTGGCATGAGCTCTTTGTTCATGCGAAGGACCAGACGCCCACTGGTAACGCGCACGCCAAGAAGACCACTGGCATGCAGTTTGGCCGGGCTTCGCCTGGATTGGGGATATCTCGGGGAAGAATCACCGCACCTCCAGTCGGAGGCGGCAGGCGTTGCTTACTCCTCTCTCCTGAGCAGGTGCGGTCCCATGCCCTTCCGCTTCCGCCGCGGCGCCCGCCTCGGCCCCCTGCGGCTCAATTTCGGCAAGAGCGGCCTCAGCTCCATCTCCCTGGGGGGCCGCGGGGCGTCCTTCAACATCCCGGTGGCCCGCGCCGGTGGCCCCCGCACCACTGTGGGGCTGCCGGGGACCGGGCTGAGCTGGAGCGTGGAGCACGGCCCCGGGGCGCCATCGGCTTTGGCGGCGGGGCTGCCCAACAGCCGCCGTTTCCGGCCCGGCCAGCTTGAGGCCTTCCGGCAGGGCTGCCTGGGTGTGCTGCAGGAGCAGCTGTTCTCGCCCGGCTCCCTAGGCCAGCGGCTCTGGGAACACCACCTGATCACCCGGCTGCTGGCCGATCCCGCTGTGGGCAGCCGCACCCAGGGGCTGCTGGCCGTGATCGAAACGCCTGAGGCGATGCAGGCCTACGTGCTGCGCGCCCACAGCCAGGACGACGTGAAGCGCCGGGCCCATCGCTGTGTGGAGGCGGTGCAGGAAGCGCTCCGGCTCGTGAACACCCGGGGCTGGCTCAGGGACTAGGCCGCCAGGCGGCTCCTCCAGGAGGGCCGGCGCTGGTCCGGTGCGCGTGGGTCCGACAGCCGGGCGCTCTGACAGGGATGCATGTCTCGGCTGAAATTATGGCCCTGGCATAAACGCCAATAATCTTGACCACGGGCTTCCGCCGTCGCCGGCAGGCCGCTGAGCTGGCCTGCCGCCGGGGCCATTCCGGCATCGCGATCGGAGACCTGTGAATCGATTCATGACCGGCCCAAGGCCTGTGCTGGCCATCCCTCCATCTCCGGTGCTGTGCTGGAGGTCGCGTCTCTGATCCGATGACCAACAGCGAGCAAGGGGAGCTGGGCCTCCTCCTGCCAGACCCTGAATCGATGCCGGTGGCGTCCGATCCAGCCCAAGCTCCACTGGCCTGCAAGGGCATCCGCTCCACCCAGGATTTCCCCGCCGATCTCAGCGCCCTGAGCCGGGAGCAGATCGAGCACCACTACCAGGCGATGCGCAACAGCCACGCCTCCCTCACCCGCTCGAGGGCCCAGCTGCAACGCCGCTCCAGGGAGCTCACAGTGGTTCGCGAGCGTTTTCTGGAGACTCTGCGCAGCTACGAGGGCCGGCTGATGGCCCTGGGCCAGGAGAAGGCGGAGGCCCTCCGCATCGCCCAGGACATGCACCGGGAGCTGGAAGCCTTCGAAGACAAACAACAGGCCCTCGATGGGCTGTTGCAGGAACTCGATGCCGCCAAGGAGGAGGCCGGCTACTGGAGCATCTTCAACATCACACGGCTGATCGCGCGCATGCGCCGCCTGCTGCGCGGAGGGAGTGAGGGCTGATGGGGGAACTGAGCGATCGCTTCGGCGAGCTGATGGCCCGCATTGCCAAGGGCGATGCCGATCTGTTCCGCACCGTGGGTGACCAGAACGCCGCGATCCGTCAGCTGGTGGAGGAGATGGCACCGCCGGAGGCCATCGGTGCCTTGAGTGAGTCCTCCCAGCCCTTGCTGCCGAAGGAGCAATGTCATCCTGCGGCCCTCAAGGCCCGCTTCCGCACGGCCGCGGCTGCCTATGCCCATCTGGAGGCCGCCCTGGGCCCAGCTCCCACCAAGAAGAAAACCTGGGACCATCTGAGCTCCGTGTTTGCGAATGGCGCCTGGCCCGCCCCTGCACGCTCGCTGTCGGTAGCGGGAGCTGGTCGTGGCGGCGTCAGCGAGGAAGCTCTGGCACAAATGGAAGCCCGGCTGTTGCGGCGTATCGATCAGCTGGAAGAACGAATGATCAGTCTGCTCGAGAGGCTGCTTTCAGATAAGAACTGATTCCACCCCAGACTGACTAAAGTCCTCAACAACTACTTTCTAACTCACTTCAATGGCGACCCATCTTCGCTTCAATTCCGTTGGCCATTCGCGCGTCTCCGAGATCATTCTTGCTGGTCGAACAGGGTACTGGCCTTGCGATCCGCAGAGGGTTCTTGCTCATGGCGTTGTCAAGCTTTATGAGATGCACCCAGGTGGCGGCCCTTTCGAACTGAACGATACGGTCGACGGACCCTGGATCGCCACCCTCACCGTGACCAAGGCCTACAGAATTCAATGGCTCGACAAGGTGCGCACCGTGATCGAGTTCGACCCGAGCAACCTCACGACGGAGTACGTCACCACCACCCCCAAGTTCAATGTTGGAGGGGTCTTCTACGACAGCCTTACTGACACCGAGAACGCCCGTTGATGGGGTCGTGAATGGAAAGATCTGTTCACAGACTTCAGTGGTGAAGCCTCCCTTCCTGGTGCCCAGAACTCACTCCGCCAGCACCCCCCGCAGAAACCCATCACTCCAAGCCACCGCCGTCGCCCAGTTCTCCGCCTCGCTGAGCCCCGAACTCCGCGTGGGCTTGAAGCTGTGATCCCCATTGGGGATCCAGCCCAGCTGCAACGCCGGCGAGAGGTCGTAGGTCTCCACTTCCTCCCGCCGCCCGAACGTGTCCCGCTCCCCCTGCAGGATCAGGGTGGGCGTGTTCAGGGCGGCCAGGTGCTCGGTGCGCAGCTGCAGCGGCTTGCCGGGCGGATGGAAGGGATAGCCCAGGCACAGGCAGCCCCGCACCCCGTCGCTGGCGGACAGTTCATCCACCATCAGGCTGGCCACCCGGCCCCCCATCGACTTGCCGCCGATGAACAGCGGCCGTTGCGGGCTCTCGCCCATCTCCAGCCGCACCTGCTGGCGGAACGCCTCCTGCAGCACCGGCATCCGCTCGGGCCCCTGGCGGCGGCCCGTCTCGCGAATCCGGGCCATGTAACCGAACTCGAAGCGCACCATCCGCCAGCCCGCCGCGGCCAGTCCGCCGGCCATCGCCGCCATGAACGGACTGTCCATCGGCGCCCCGGCCCCATGGGCCAGCAGCACGGTGGCCGGCGCGTCGTCGGGGCCGTCGATCAGGCGGGGGTCGGAGCTGGTGCCCATACAGTCAGACCATGACACGCCGGATCGGCCACACGCTGCGTCGCGCTGCACGGCTTGGGGCCATGGGGGCCACCCTGCTGCTGGCGGCCGGATCGGCATGGGCCGACGGCCGCGGATCCAGCCCGGTGCTCCGCCTCGACGGGATCGGCCCGTTGCGTCTTGGCATGAGCCGAGCCGAAGCCGTCGCCACCGGCTGGCTTTCCGATCCGGGCCCCGGTTGTGAGCTCGGCGGGCCGCCGCTGCCTGTCGTCTACAGGCTCAAAGGGCCCAAGGCGCCGGCGGGAATCGTCGGCACGGCCCAGTTCGAACGGGGCACGTTGCGGGTCTTCGCCTTCTCGGCCGGGGTGCGGACCTCGTTCGGCGTCGCCATCCCCGGCGGCACCGTGAACGATCTGCTCAAGCGCGCCCGCGCCGCCGGCCTCTCCGCCACCTCGGTCTACGACGAGACCTTCGCCGGGCGGTTCGTCACGGTGAATCAGAAAGGCAAGCAGGTGCTCGGTGCGTTTGCCGAAAAGAGCGCGATCGCCACGCTTGCGGTGCCCTACGTGCCGGTCTGCGAATAGGGGTCCGCGAGCCTCCCAGGCACCAGAATCCACTGGCCTGCCTTCCAACCATGGGCGCGATCCTGCTCACCGTTCTGACCGTGCTGCTGGGCTACGGCCTGGGCAAGGGCGTCCCCCGGCTGGTGCAGGGCTCGGGCCGCCTGGCGCGCCGCTCGCGCTTCAGCCAACTGGCCTTCGGCTGCCTGCTGCTGGTCCCCTGGCTGGTGGGCATCGCCCTGGTGGTGCAGATCCCCTTGAACCTCGGGCTGCTGCTGCCGGCGATCGGCTATGCGGCCGGCATGGCCTGGGGGCGCCGCAAGGTGGGGCTGTAGACGACTCCGTCGGGGCCGTCCCTCACCGCGGCAACTGCGATTCCAGCTCCCGCAGCCGCCCCTCCAGGGCCTCGATCCGCTCCAGGTAGGTAAGCGCCAGGGCCATCCCGGACACGTTGAGGCCGAAGTCGTCGCGCAGGCGGGCGGCGCGGCGGGCCAGGCGCACCGTGTGGACGTGGAAGGTCCACACCGGCGCGTGCTGGGCGCAGCGGAACACCCCGAACTGCACCAGTTCGATCACCTCCTCGTGGCCCAGGCCCGAGGCGGCCAGCAACTCCTCGAGGGCGACAGTGCACCCCTCGTCGTCGTCGGGAATCAGCAGATCGTCAGCCATCGGTGGGTCCTTCGAGGTGGTGGCGGGGGCGAAAGGCGGAGGCTTCGGCGAGTTCGCGGTACAGCGCCTGCTCTCGTTCGCCGATCTTTTCGGGCAGCACGATCTGGATCACACCGTAGAGATCGCCCGCTCCATCGCGCCGGTGGGGCAGGCCCTTGCCGGCCAGGCGCAGCTTCTGGCCGCTGCGCATCCCCGGCTTGAGGCTCACTGCCACCGGGCCGTCGAGGCTGGGAACGCTGATCTCGGCCCCCAGGGCCGCCTCCCAGGGGGCGATCGGCAGCTCCAGGTAGAGGTCGTGGCCCACGGCTCGGAAGCGGGGATGGGGCGCCAGCCGCACCTCCAGGTAGAGATCGCCGGGGGCACCGCCGGCGACGCCGTCGCCCCCCTTGCCCGGCACCCGCAGCCGCTCCCCCTCCACCACGCCGCGGGGCACCCGGATCCGGCCACTGCGGCTCTGCTTCTGGACCCGGCCATCGGCCCCCAGCACCGGAACGCTGAGCGAGAACGACACCTCGGTGCCTTGGGCGGCCTGCTCCAGGGTGAGTTCGGTGGCCACCTCCACGTCCTGGCCTCGGATCGGGAAGTCCGTTCCCTGCCGCCGGGGGCCACCGGGGCCACCGGTGCCGCCAGCGAAGCCACCGAAGCCGCCACCACCGAAGCCCATCCGCTCGAACAGATCGGCCAGGTCCACCTCCTGCTGGCTGCCGCCGCGCGAGAAGCGGCTGTCCCATTCCGGTGAGGGGTTGAAGTCCTCGCCGGGGCGGTGGCGGCCGAGGTCGTCGTAGGCCTGGCGCTTCTCCGGATCGGAGAGGGTCTGGTAGGCCTCGCTGATCTCCTTGAACCGCTCCTCGGCGCCCTCCTCCTTGGCCACATCGGGGTGGTACTGGCGCGCCAGTTTCCGGTAGGCCTTCTTGATCTCCTCGGCGCTGGCCTCGCGCTCCACCCCCAGGCTGGCGTAGTAGTCCTTGAACTTCATCGGCACCCCTGGATTGGCAAAGACGTGCGCTGGAAGGGCCGGCGGCTCGCTGCCAGGCCCTCGGCAACGCTAGGCGGTGCGCCCGGATCCCCCCCCTACAGTTCGCGACGCCGGGGAGCGACCCGCTTGAAGCCGCTGCCGTTACCGGAACCCCTGCAGCGCGCCTCGTTCGGGCTGCCCGATCTGGCCGTGCTGCTCGGGGTGTTCACCCTGCTGGGCCTGGTGGCCCACCTGGGGGCCGGGGCCATGGTCAGCTTCCAGCCACCGGATGTCAGCCCGACCATCTCCCTCGATCCGCGCAACCTGCCCGAGTACGCCGGCCGCTCGACCCTGCGCATGTTCATCGCCCTGGGCTGCTCCACCGTCTTCTCCCTGATCTACGGCTCGATCGCGGCCCACAACCGCCGCGCCGAGCGCCTGCTGGTGCCCCTGCTCGACGTCCTCCAGTCGGTGCCGGTGCTGGGCTTTCTCTCGATCACCGTGACCGGCTTCATCGCCCTGTTCCCCGGCAGCCTGCTGGGTCTGGAGGCGGCGTCGATCTTCGCGATCTTCACCAGCCAGGTCTGGAACATGACCTTCTCCTTCTACCAATCCCTGCGGACGGTGCCGAAGGAGCTGATCGAAGCCACCACCCTCTACAAGCTGTCGCGCTGGCAACGCTTCACCCGGCTCGAGGTGCCCTCGGCGGCGATTCCGCTGCTCTGGAACGCCATGATGAGCTTTGGCGGGGGCTGGTTCTTCGTGGCCGCCAGCGAAGCGATCAGCGTCCTCAACCAGGACTACACCCTCCCCGGCATCGGCTCCTACGTGGCGGCGGCCGTGGCGGCCCAGGATCTGGCGGCCCTGGGTTGGGCCATCGCCACGATGGTGGTGGTGATCCTGCTCGTCGACCAGCTGTTCTGGCGACCCCTGGTGGCCTGGTCCGACCGGTTCCGCCTGGAGCAGAGCAGCTCCGGCGACGCCCCCCAGTCGTGGGTGTTCGATCTGCTCACCACGGCCCGGATCCCCAGCCTGCTGGCCCAGGCCCTGTCGCCGGCCTTCGAAGCCCTCGATCGGTTGATGTCCCGTCTGCTGGGCACCGTGGGCGATGACGCCGCCGAGCCGGAGACGCCAGGGGGCGACCGGCTTTACAACCTGGCCCTGCTGCTGGCCATCGGCGCGCTGCTCACCTGGCTGGTGCACTTCGTGCTCGTCACCGTCGGGATCAGGGAGGTGGCCACGGCCTTCCATCTGGGGCTGCACACCCTCGCCCGCGTCACGGTGCTGCTGCTGCTGGCGACCCTGATCTGGACGCCGATCGGGGTGGCGATCGGCTTCAACCCGCGCCTGGCCCGCCTGCTGCAGCCGCTGGTGCAGCTGCTGGCCTCGTTCCCGGCCAACTTCATCTTCCCCTTCGCCACCGTCCTCTTCATCCGCTCCCACGTGAGCATCGACTGGGGCTCGATCCTGCTGATGGCCCTCGGGGCCCAGTGGTACATCCTGTTCAACTCGATCGCCGGCGCCCAGACCATTCCCTCCGACCTGCGGGAAATGGCCGACGACGTGGACCTGCGCGGCCTGCAGCGCTGGCGGAAGCTGATCATCCCCGGCATCTTCTCGGCCTGGGTCACCGGTGGGGTGACCGCCAGCGGCGGGGCCTGGAACGCCAGCATCGTTTCCGAGGTGGTGAGCTGGGGCGGCACCACCCTCACGGCCAACGGCCTGGGGGCCTACATCGCCCAGGCCACCGGCGCCGGCGACTGGCCCCGGATCGCCCTTGGGATCGGGATGATGAGCGTGTTCGTCGTCGGCCTCAACCGCCTGCTGTGGCGTCCGCTCTACGACCTGGCGGAGAGGAGGTACCAGCTGTGAGCTCCCCATGTCCCTGATCAGCGTCGACAACGTCTCGAAGCGCTTCCCCCTGCCCGACGGCAAGGGGGAATTCACGGTGCTCGATGGGGTCAGCCTCACGGTGCGCGCCGGTGAGGTGGTGGCGTTGCTGGGGCGCAGCGGCAGCGGCAAGAGCACCCTGCTGCGGATCATGTCGGGCCTGATCCGGCCCAGCCAGGGTGCCGTCTGCAGCAACGGTGTGCCGCTGCGGGGGGCGAACCCCAACCTGGCGATGGTGTTCCAGAGCTTCGCGCTGCTGCCCTGGCTCACCGTGCAGGACAACGTGGAACTGGGGCTGGCCGCCCGCCATGTTGCCCGCAGCGAGCGCCGCGAGCGCGCCCTCAAGGCCATCGACATCGTCGGCCTCGATGGCTTTGAGAGTGCCTATCCCAAGGAGCTCTCCGGGGGCATGAAGCAGCGGGTGGGATTTGCCCGCGCCTTCGTGCTGGAGCCCGAAGTGCTGTTCATGGACGAACCCTTCAGCGCCCTCGATGTGCTCACCGCCGAGAACCTGCGCGGCGAGATCGACGACCTCTGGAACGCGGGCACCTTCCCTTCCAAAAGCATCCTGATCGTCACCCACAACATCGAGGAGGCGGTCTACCTCGCCGATCGGGTGGTGATCCTCGGCTCCAAGCCGGGCCGGATCCGCGGTGAACTGCCGATCAACCTGCCCCGCCCCCATGACCGCAGCCACCCCCGCTTCAAGGTGCTGGTGGATTACATCTATGCGGCCATGACCAACCCGGACATCGAGGTCAGCGCCGAGATCGGTGCCGGCCGGAGCGCCGCGTCGGCGCCGCAGGCCACCGTCTCCCCCTTCGCCCGGCCCCTGCCCCATGTGCGGGTCGGGGGCATCAGCGGCCTGCTCGAGCTGATCGTCGAGAAGGGGGAGGAGATCGACGACATTCCCGTGCTCGCCGAGCGTCTCCAGCTGGCGGTGGATGATCTGCTGCCCCTGCTGGATGCGGCCGTGATGCTCGGCTTCGCCCAGGTGGCCAATGGCGATGTCCGTCTCACCCCGGTCGGGCGGGACTTCGCCACCACCACCATCCTGCGCAGCAAGGACCTGTTCCGGCAGCAGGCCATGGCCCGCATCCCCGTGTTGAACGCCATCGTGCTCACCCTCAGGGAGAAGGCCAACGGCGCCATGCGCTCCGATTTCTTCCTGGGGATCTGGGACGACTACTTTCCGATCGAGGAGGCGGAGCGCCAGCTCGCCACGGCGGTGGACTGGGGCCGCTACGGCGAGCTGTTCGAATACGACGCCGGCGAGGGACGCTTCCAGCTCCCATGCTGATTGCCCTGGCGCTGGTGGCCTTTCTCTATGCCTCGGTGGGCCATGCCGGGGCTTCCGGCTACATCGCCGTCCTGGCCCTGGCGGGTGTGCCGGCGCCCGAGATCCGCGCGATCGCCCTGGTGCTCAACGTGCTCGTGGCCAGCGTCGGCACGCTGCAGTTCATCGCCGCTGGCCACTTCCGCCGTGATGTCTTTGTGCCCCTGGCCCTGGCGTCGGTGCCCGCGGCCCTGGTGGGCGGGGCCATCGCCCTGCCGGCCGTTCTGCTGCGCCAGTTGATCGGGGCGGTTTTGCTGTTCTCCGCCTGGCGACTGGTGAGCCAGCTGCCCGCCGATCCGGGGGCGATGCGGGTGCCCCGCCGCCGGGTCGTGGCCCTCACCGGCGGAACCCTGGGCCTGCTGGCCGGCCTCACCGGTACAGGCGGCGGCATCTTCCTGACGCCCTGGATGATCCTGCGCTCCTGGCTGCTGCCGAAGCAGGCCGCGGCCGTGTCGGTGGCCTTCATCCTGGTGAACTCGATCGCCGGCCTGGCCGGCCTGCTGCTGCGCCAGGGCGTCGCCGCCCTGCCGGATCCTGTTGCTCTGGCGCCGCTGGCGGGGGTGGTGCTGGTCGGCGGCACGTTGGGGGCCTACGGCGGCAGCCGCCGCTTCCCATCCCCCTGGATCCGCCGGCTGCTGGCGGTGGTGCTGGTGATCGCCGCCTGGAAACTGCTGGCCGGCTGAACCGGGGGTGGCCGTTCAGCCGATCGGCCGGGCCGGGAAGCGGCGCCGCAGCCACAGCGACACGTACACCAGGGCCACCAGCACCGGCACCTCGATCAGGGGACCCACCGATCCGGCCAGGGCCTGGCGGGAGCTGACCCCCCAGACGCTGATGCTGACGGCGATGGCCAGCTCGAAGTTGTTGCCGGCGGCGGTGAACGCCAGGGTGGCTGTTTTCGGGTAGCTGAGCCCGTTGCGGCGGCCCACCGCGAACGCCACGCTCCACATGATTGCGAAGTACAGCAGCAACGGCACCGCCACGCCGGCCAGCCGGAGCGGGTCGGCGGTGATCGCCTGGCCCTGGAGAGCGAACATCACCACGATCGTGAACAGCAGTCCGTAGAGCGCGAACGGGCTGATGAACGGGATGAAGCGCTGCTCGTACCAGCGGGGGCCTTTGAGCTGCAGGCCGATGCGGCGGCTGAGGTAGCCCGCGGCCAGCGGCAGCCCCAGGAACACCAGCACCGCCGCGGCGATCTCCACCATCGAGAAGGCCACGTCCTGGGTGGCCAGCCCCAGCCAGCCGGGCAGGATCTTCAGGTAGAAGCCGCCCAGCAGGGCATAGGCCAGCACCTGGATGATCGAATTGATCGCCACCAGCAGGGCGGCCGCCTCCCGGTCGCCCTGGGCCAGATCGATCCAGATCAGCACCATGGCGATGCAGGGGGCCAGGCCGATCAGGATCAGGCCGGTGCGGAACTCCGGCTGGCCGGGCAGGAACAGCCAGGCCAGGGCGAACATCAGCGCCGGCCCCAGGCCCCAGACCAGCAGCAACGACAGCCGCAGCAGCCGCCGATCCCGCGCCGCCCGGCCCAGCTCCTCGTAGTGCACCTTGGCCAGCACCGGGTACATCATCAGCAGCAGCCCCAGGGCGATCGGCAGGGAGGTGTTGCCGATGCGCACGGCATCGAGCCAGCCCTGGATGGCCGGGAACCAGCGGCCCAGCAGCAGGCCGCCGGCCATGGCCAGCAGGATCCAGAGGGGCAGGTGGCGGTCGAGCAGCGACAACCGGGCCAGCACGGCCCTGTCCTCGTCCATGCGATGGCCCGGCTGATTGGATCAACGCTAGTTGATTAATCGGTTGAGCTTGGCTCCGCCACCCGCCTGAGCCGCTGTGCGGCATGGGCGACGGGGTGCAGCGAGACGTTCTCCACCGATCGCGCCTGGCTGGCCCCGAACGGGTTGTCGAGATCGGTGATCAGCAGCAGCAGCTTGATCAGCAGCAGGGAGATCACCCCGATGAAGAACAGGGACTCGGCGAAGGGCTCGATCCTGGAGAGCACCAGCCCGACGATCAGCACCCCGGTGCCGATGTAGGCGACCCCATAAACGGAGGGGACGAACGTGGTGGAGCGGATCACGTCGATGCGCTGCACGGCGCGGCGGATGTGGGCCAGCTCCAGCAGCAGGCGCGCCTGCAGTGGGGCTGGATTCCAGCCGCCCAGCCGCTCGATCGACAGCTGCAGCGTGTCCAGCTGCTCCAGCAACTCCGGGGTCGGCCCTGCCTCCTCCATCCAGGCCAGCAGCGCGTCGCTGAAGTCCGCCAGCAGGGCCAGGGTTCCCTGCACCTCGGCCTCCGGCCGCAGCAGCCGGATCCCCTGCACCTCGAGGGCGAGGCACTCCAGGGCGGCGGCCAGTTCACCCGGGAGCTTCTCGCTTTCCTTGTAATCCGTCAGCACCCCATTCAGCAGGAAGCCGAGCAGGAACACCTCCGACGCCACCAGGGCCGAGAACAGCGGATTGGGGGTCAGCACCTCCCAGTGCTCCTGGTGCACCAGCACCCGGCAGACCTCGATGGCCAGCAGCACCAGGCCCACCCGGCCGAAGAACCAGAGGCGCCGCAACAGGGGCCTGCGGTCCGGCTTGGTGGCCGGATCCCTGGAACTCGCGCTCATCACGGCGAACCGAACCGTTGCCAGTCTCGGCGGTCACCCCGGCTGGATCACTCCTTGATCTTGGCCACCTCCTGGCGGGCCCGCTGCAGCACATCGCCGCTGAGGGGGACGAAGCCCAGTTCGGCCGCCTGCTTCTGGCGCGCGTCCTCCAGGGCCCAGAGCAGGAAGGTGCGCACGGCTTCTGCCTTCTGCTCTCCCTGTCCGCTCTGGTAGGCCAGGATCCAGGTGAAGGCCACGATCGGGTAGCTCTCCGCCCCCTCGGGGTTGCAGTCCTCGCCAGCCAGGCGTTCATCGAGCTTGATGCTGTTGAGGGCCGCCGCTCCCGAGCTGGCATCCGGCAGGACGAACTTGCCGGCCTTGTTCTGCAGCGCCGCCGGCTTCACGGTGCCCCGCAGGTACGCCTGGTTGACGTAGCCGATCGTTCCGGCGGTGTTCTGGATCACGCCGGCCACGCCCTCATTGCCCCGGGCCGCCAGCCCCACGGGCCACTGCACCGCCTTGCCGACGCCCACCTTCTGCTTCCAGTCCTCCGAGAAGCAGGCCAGCGCATTGGTGAAGTTGAAGGTGGTGCCGGAGCCATCGGAGCGGTGCACCACCGTCAGGGGCCGGTCGGGACAACCCAGGGCGCTCCAGTTGGTGATCTTGCCCAGGAAGATGTCGGCGAGTTGGGCCTGGGTCAGCTTGAGCGAGGGGCAGTCGGGATTGTTGTAGGCCGGGCTGATCGTGCCGCCCAGCATGGGGATCTGCACGGCGCCGCGCTTGCCGGCCGTGCCGGCCTTGAAGTCCTCGTCGCTGAGCGATTCGTCGGTGGCGCCGAAATCCACCGAGCCGGCCAGGAATGAGCGCACCCCCTGCCCGGACCCCACCGACTGGTAGTTCACCAGGGACCCTGTGGCGGTCTTGTAGTCGGCGGCCCAGCGCTGGTAGGCGGGCGCCGGGAAGGAGGCCCCGGCCCCATTCAGGGACGGCAGACCGCCGCCGCCGGAGCCGCAGGCGCTGAGCCCGAGTGCCAGGGCGCCGAGTCCCCCCGGGAGGCCGGCGCGGCGCAGACGGTCGAGGGTCCGCTGATGGGGAAGGGGCACGGGGCTGGCAACGTGTTGTTCCATACATTTACTGCGACGACGAGCCCGCGCCCTCCGGTGTGTCCTCCAGGGCCTCCTCTTGCTGGGCGCGCGGCAGCGGCGGCACGGGCGGCGGCGGCAGCACTTCCAGCTCGGGGGGGTTAGGGGGGGTGTCCGGACCGATCAGATCCACCGCCGTGCGTTGCATCACCAGCCGGAAGCGCAGGGGTGCCTGGGTGGTGTTGATGAACTCCTGCACGGCGGCCACCTGCTTGGCCGTGGGCAGCTCAGGATCGGTCACCCGGACCCGGGCCCGGATCAGCGGAGGGTTCTGCTGCCAGTCGATGCTGAGGCCCACCATGTCGATGGCGGGATCACCCCCGAGGGTGATCGTGCTGCTGCGCAACCGTTGCTCGATGGCCGCCTCCAGCTGCTGGGCCTTGTTCTCCTGGCGGGTCTGGTTCACCAGGCGGAAGAAGCTGCTGCCCAGGGGGATCACCAGCAGGGCGGTGAGGGCCACGCTGGTCAGGCCCAGGCGGCTGTGGAACAGTCGGCGCCGATAGACCTTCTCGAGGGTCCCCAGGGACGCCATCGCCCCCACCATGATCCCCAGCAGGTTGGTGGCGAACAGCAGCAGCGCCCCGTAGGCCTGCATCCAGTCGGAGGAGGCCAGCAGGATCCCCACCACGCACATCGGCGGCACCAGGGCCACGGCGATGGCCAGGCCCGCCAGGGCCGAGATGGCGTCCTTGCGCAGCTTGGCGTACATCGCCACCGCTCCGGCCACCAGGGCCACCCCCAGATCCAGCAGGTTGGGACTGGTGCGGTTCATCACCTCGCTGCCGAAGCTCGGGAATGCCACCAGATGGCCCACGGCCATCGCCAGCAGCACGCAGATCACCACCCCCAGCAGCAGGGTGCGCAGGGCCCGCAGGAACATCGGCAGCCGCCCCCGCAGGATCTCGAAGGCCATCGCCTGCAGCGGCATGATCCACGGGGCCACGACCATGGCGCCGATCACCACGCCGGGGCTGTTGGCCAGCAGGCCGAGGGTGGCGATCAGGGTGGCCCCCACGGTGAGCACCACGAACACCTGGCTGAAGCTGGCGTCGTGCTCGAACTCCTGCTGCAGGGCCGCCAGCCGCTCGTCGGGCGCAGGGGCGGGGGGGGCGTTCATGGCCGGGGCGCTCGGGCGGATCGCACCCCATCCTGCTGGTACGGCCCGGTACCTTCTGGGGCCATGAGCAGACCATCGCCCGTCCCATGACCCGGTGCCGGACCGCCCGTAGCGGGCTCCATCTCGCCGTGCTCCTCCTGGTGGCCCTGGGGCTGCCGGACCCGTTGAAGCGGGCCGCCCGGGCAGACAACTGGTCGTACCAGCGGCTGGTGGAGGCCTTCGAGCAGCGCGGCTTCAGCGTGCTCGGCAGCCATCCCCGCTGCGCCGAGCGCGGTCTGTATGGGCTCTACCTGCGCGAGAGCCGGCGGATCGTGGTCTGTCCCCGCGGCAACCTCAACGACACCCTGCTGCACGAGGGCTGGCACGCGGTCCAGTCCCGCTGCCTGCGGGGAAGGCCATTCCTGGGGGAGGAGGAACTGTGCCGGGGCCTCAGCCGGCGCGACCAGCGCGACCTGGCCCGGCTCTACGGCGAAGGCCGTTGGCAGCGGGAAGCGGAAGCCCGGGTCATGGCCCGCCGTGATCCCGCCACTTACCTGCGCCTCGTGGACGAGCTCTGCGCCCCTCCACCAGCCGTCCCACCAGCTGCTTCGCCCCCGGCGGCCGCGCCGAGCGGAGCCGCCCCTCAGGGCCAGGGGCTGAAGCGCACCGGCTCATAGCGGGCGATGGCCACATGCCAGCCCCGGATCGCCAGGGCGGCCAGTTCCGCATGGAAATCGGCCGTGGTGCCGCCGCCGATCCAGCGGGCCTTGAGCTTCGGCAGCGACTCCTGAAGCGCCTCCAGGGGCAGCGCCACCAACAGCAGGCTGGAGTCCCCGGTGGCCCGTCGCAGGGCTCCCTCCTCGCTGCGTTGCCAGACCCGCAACAGCAGTTCAAGCACCAGGGTGCGGCCATCGTCACCGGGATCCTGGGCCTCGGCCGCCCCCTCGCCCGTCGATGGGCTGTTGCAGGACTTGCCGTTCAGCGGCAGCGCCCGCTTCCCCTCCTGCTCCAGAAGGGCCAGCGCGACCAGATAGGGAGCATCCGCCATGACCGTCGCCGGCTTACAACCCCCAGCCTGCAGGATCGCCAGGGCGCCACCACCTCCCGAACCGACAGATGCCCGGTGTTTCGTGTAGGAGTAAACAGAATTCTTTGACTGTCATGGGGCAGAGCAACGTCACCGTGGTGGTCGTTCCCCGTGAACGCTTCAGCCACGCCCTTGCCTCACTGGATTCCATCGAACGGAACACCGACGTTCCGTTCGATCTGATCGTCATCGACGGCCATGGGCCGCCCGATCTCGCCACGGAACTGGACCGGCGGGCGGCGGAAGGGCGCTTCCGCCTGATTCGCAGCGAGCACTATCTCTCCCCCAATGCCGCCCGCAACCTGGCCCTGCCCCACGTCACGACGAAGTACCTGGTTTTCATCGACAACGATGTGGTCGTCACCCCTGGCTGGCTCGGCACCCTGGTGGCCTGCGCCGAGCGCCATGGCTGCACCGCCGTCTGCCCCCTGACCTTCGAAGATGAAGCCTTCAGCGTCGTCCATCACGCCGGCGGCGAACTCCTCTGGAGGTCCATGGGGGAGGGCCGCCGCTGGCTCACCGAACGGCGGCCCTGGAACCATCTGCCCCTGGTCAAGGTGAAGGAGCCCCTGGTGGCCGGCCCCACCGAGCTCAACGAGTTCCACTGTGTTCTGGTCCGCACGGACTTCTTCGCACAGAACGGCCCCCTCGACGAGGGGCTGCTGAGTATGGCCGAGGAGACCGACTTCTCGATCGCCGTGGCGGCCAGCGGTGGCTCGATGGTGTTCGAGCCGGCCAGCCGGGTGAGCTACATCCCCCCCTCCCCCGAGAACCTGCTTCCGTCCGACAGGCCCTTCTTCGAGCTCCGCTGGTCCAGCGACTGGGTCAGGAGAAGCGTCGACCACATGGTGGCCAAGCACAACCTCGACCCGGTGTCGCCGGTGGCCAAGCACTGGCTGCGTTTCGTGTTCAAGCACCGCCATGTCTGTGCCACCGGCTCCGGGACGATGCCGGCGATGGACATCCTGTTCGGCGATTACGGCTCCACCCTCGGCAAGCGGGAAAAGTGCGACCAGCTGCTCCGCAAGTTCTCGCCCGGCTCAGGCCGCGGGCGCTGAGCGCCCGCGGCCTGTCGACAAGCCGGAAAGCTCCGGCGAGCATGGCGGTTCGTGGGCCCGTCCCACGCCACCCGCCCCGGAGCCATGGACAGCGTCGACGGCAAGATCATCGTGGGCAGTGAGGAATGGTGCAGCTTCCCGGACGCCGGGCTGCCGGCGATCAAGGCCCGGGTGGATTCCGGTGCGGCCACCTCCGCCCTCCACGCCACCAACATCGTTCCCTTCGAGCGCGACGGGCGTCCCTGGGTGAGCTTCGAGGTGCATCCCCTGCAGGGGGACCGGGCCCTGGTGGTGCGCCATCAGGCCCCCGTGGTGGCCCGGCGGGAGGTGCGCAACACCAGCGGTGTCTCTGAAAACCGCTACGTGATCCGGGAGCGGCTGGTGCTCGGCGAGCAGAGCTGGGAGGTGGAGCTGACGCTCGCCAACCGGGACGCCATGGGCTACCGGATGCTGCTGGGTCGCCAGGCGATGGTGGGCCGCATCCTGGTGGACCCGGAGGGCAGCCACCACCTGCGCAGCCTCAGCGCCGAGGAGAGCCGGGCCCTCTATGCCCATGTCCGCCCGCGCGATGCCGGCCTGCGGATCGTGCTGCTGGCCAGTGACCCCGAGCTCTACAGCAACCGCCGCCTGATCGAGGCCGGCGAGGAACGGGGCCACCACATGCGGTTCCTCAACATCCGCCAGTGCTACATCCGCCTCGATCCCCGCAACCCGGAGGTCCACTACCGGGGCGGCGAGGTGCTCGGCACGGTGGATGCCGTCATCCCCCGCATCCGCCCCAGCGTCACCTTCTACGGCTGCGCCGTGACCCGGCAGTTCGAGTCGATGGGGGTGCCGTCGCTCAACAGTGCCCAGGCGATCACCGCCTCCCGCGACAAGCTCTTCGCCTCCCAGGAATTCGTCCGCGCCGGGCTCAACACCCCCGTCACGGGCTTCGCCGATTCCCCCCTCGACACCGTGGATCTGATCCGCATGGTGGGCGGCGCCCCCCTGATCGTGAAGCTGCTGGAGGGGGCCCAGGGCAAGGGCGTGGTGCTCGCCGAAACCCAGAAGGCGGCCGAGAGTGTCATCAATGCGCTCCAGAGCCTCGACGCCAACCTGCTGGTGCAGGAATTCATCAAGGAGGCCGGCGGAACGGACCTGCGCTGCTTCGTGGTCGGTGGCAAGGTGGTGGCCGCCATCGAGCGCACGGCCGCCGAGGGCGAGTTCCGGGCCAACCTCCACCAGGGGGGAACGGCCCGGACGGTGCAGCTCGATGCGGCGGAGAAGCAGATGGCAGTCAAGGCCTGCAAGGCCCTGGGGCTGGATGTGGCCGGTGTCGACATCCTGCGCTCCCACCGCGGCCCCCTGCTGCTGGAGGTGAACTCCAGCCCTGGACTCGAGGGGATCGAGACCGCCACCGGCCTGGATCTGGCCGGCAAGATGATCCGCAAGCTGGAACGCAAGCTCGGCTGGGGAGGCCCCCCGGGACCCGAGGGCGCCACGGAGGCCCTGGCCCCGGCATGAGCGCCGCCCCATGAGCACCCCCCCATCGGCCTACCTGGAGCTGGAAGCCGTCGAGGCCTGGCTGGGGCCCCGCCGCGTCTTCGAGGATCTCTCCCTGCGGCTCTATGGCGGCGAGCACACCGTGGTGCTGGGCCCCAACGGCTCCGGCAAGAGCTCGCTGGTCAAGCTGCTCAGCCGCGAGCTCTACCCCGTCGTCAAGCCCGGCTCCTCCCTGCGGATCTTCGGCAGCGAAACGGTGAATCTCTGGGCGCTGCGGGGCCGCATCGGTCTGGTGTCCCAGGATCTGCACGCGGCCTACGTCGGCCGGGTTCCCGCCGACGATGTGGTGCTCTCTGGCTTCTTCGGTTCGGTGGGCATCGGCCGCAGCCAGGTGGCCACAGGCGCCCAGCGGCGGCGCGTGGCCGACCTGATGCAGCAACTGGGGCTGGCCGATCTGGCCGGGCGCCCCTACGGCCAGCTCTCCGAGGGGCAGCGGCGGCGCCTGCTGCTGGCCCGGGCCCTGGTGCACGGCCCCGAGGTGCTGGTGCTGGATGAACCCACCAACGGGCTTGATCTGAAGGCGAAACACCAGTTGCTGGCGATCCTGCGCGGCCTGGCCCGTGCCGGCACCACCCTGCTGCTGGTGACCCACCAGATCGAGGCGGTGCTTCCCGAGATCCGCCGTTGCGTGCTGCTGCGCGAGGGCCGGGTGGTGGGCGACGGCCCCACCGACGCCCTGCTGCAGGACGCCCCCCTCAGCGCCCTGTTCGCGACCCCCCTGCGGGTGTGCGAGGCGAACGGTTACCGGCAGGTGTTGCCGGCGGGCTGAGCCGCCATCATGCGGGACATGTGCCGCGGCTTCCGGGTGCCCCGTCCGATCCGTCTGCCCCGTCCGGTCCGCCTGCTGCTGGCGTTCCTGGTCGCCTGCCTGCTGCCGCTGACAGGCCTTTCGACGGCGGCGTTATCCGCGGGGCTGGGGGCCCCAGCTCCCGCCCAGCTCCGGGCCACCTATGTGCCCCTGGAGAGCCAACCCTTCCATGGCCGGCTGCTGGACCTGAAGCAGCAATGGACGGATGCACCCCTCAACCAGGTGGTGGGGGACAGTCCGCGGGCCACCCTGCTCAACTTCTACGTGGTGATGGCCCAGGTGAACCGGGACATCGCCCGGATCGAGGCCAAGGCTGAGGCGACACCCGGGATCTTCCTGTCCAGCAGCTTGCATCACGAACTGGCGCTGATCAACAGCTACTTCGAGGAGGCGGTGAAGGCCCTGGATGTGTCGGAGATTCCCCAGAGCATCCGGGCGGATTTCGCCGATGAATATGCCCTCAAGCTCAAGGTGATTCTCGATTACGTCTTCACCCACAGCCGCAAGCCTTTCGAGATTCCGGATGCGGCCGGGATGAAGGCCCTGAATGATGGACGGGTGAACCCCAGCGCCAGCTGGACCATCCCCGGCACCTCCATCACCCTGACGGATGACGGGACGGAAGGGGGCCGTGATCGCGGCTACCGGTTCTCCGCCTTCACGGTGGCCCAGATCCCCAGCCTCTACGAGGAGATCAAGGATCAGCGAGCGCCATCCACCGGCGAATCCAGTCTGCTGACGCCGGCAATGTATGACGCCTTCAGCCTCAGGCCCGGCCATCTCCTGCCACCGAAGTGGTACCTGAGCATTCCCAGGGGCCTCCGGCAAACGGTGCTGGAGTCCCACCTCTGGGACCAGACCCTCTTCCAGATCGTGCTGGGTCTGCTGGCGCTGGTGGCCTTCGCCTTCGTTCAGTTCCGTCTGGTTCTGGCCCTGCTGGCCACCTACCGGATGACCGAACGGGCCGCCAGCCGACCACTCACACCCCTGGCGATCTGGAGCGTCGACAACGTCGCCTGGCGGCGGGTGCTGCTGGCGGCGGTGGCCCTGCCCATGGCCCGTCTGGTGGAACTGCTGCTGGACCACTACGTCAACGTCACCGGCCTGCCCCTGCAGGTGTTGATGTACCTGCTCTACACGCTCTACTTCTGCTGGGCCGGGCTGTTCAGCTTCTTCCTGATGGAAGCCCTCGGCCGCAGCCTGGCGGAGTGGGTCACGATCCTGCGCGGCCGGCGCAACGCGCTGCAGCTGAGCCGCGTCAGCAATCTGGTGATGCCCGTCTGCCGGGTTCTGGGCGCCATCATCGGCGTCTCCCTGATGTACCGGTTGCTGATCCTGCTGGGCCTGCCGGGCTCCACCGTGCTGGCTTTCTCCGCCGTGCCCGGCCTGGCCATCGGCCTCGGGGCCTCCAAGCTGCTGGGCAACCTGTTCGCCGGCCTGTCGATCCAGACCGACCGTCCCCTGCGGGTGGGGGAGTTCTGCCGCATTGGCAGCAATCTCGGCTACGTCACCAAGATCGGCCTGCGCTCCCTGGAGCTGCAGACCCACGAGAGCCGCATCACCATCCCCAATTCGGTCGTCGATGAGGAGACGATCGTCAACTACTCCCTGCGCTCGGATCAGGCGCACGATGCGGTGCTGCATGTCTTCGAGCTGCACCTGCCCCTGCCGGCCGAGCTCACCCCCGACCAGCTGGACGACCTGGTGCATTACGGCCGCCTGTACCTCACCGATCTGCAGGGATTGGCTGCCGCCCAGGTGTTCCTCGACCAGGCGACCGCCGATGGGGAGCTGCTGCTGCGTTGCTGCGGGCAGATCCACGCCCCGAACTGGACCGACTACCTCACCCTGCGGGAAGCGGTCCTGCTGCGACTGCGGCAGATCCTCGATCAGGTGATCCGCTCCCGCATGGTGATCGGCGTGGCCTACGACACCAGCCCCGAGCAGCTGCAGCGCATTCCGGAACTGATCGCCTCCCTGTTTGAGGCCGAGCCCCTGGCCGCCTTCCGGGCCTGTCGCCTGATGGCCATCAGCGACTTCAGCTACGACTTCACCTACGACTACCGCTCCTCCCAGCCCACCTATCCGGCCTTCAAAGATGAGGTGGCCCGCCTCAACCGGGCCCTGCTGGCCCTGTTCGCCGCCGAGGGGATCGAGATCCCCTACCCCACCCAGGCGGAGATCCAGCTCAATGGCTGAGCTGACGCTCCAGACCCTGGCGGGCTGCGGCCTGGCGATCGGCGCCTATCCCCGCTTCCGCTACGACGCCCGTGGCGGCGGCGGGCTGGGCGTGCTCACGGCGGCGGATCCCGTCGGCACCGACAGCGACACCGGCCCTGGCACCGGCACTCTCCGCTTCGATCCCGCCGGCCTGAGGATTCCACCACTCGACTGGCGCACCACCCGCTTCCTGGGGCTGCCGTTGCCCCCCGGCCTGGCGATCGCCATCCAACCCGAGCGGCTCGAGGGCCGCATCGACGCCGCCACCGGGGCGATGGAACTGCAGTTCGACGCCCGCTTCCGCTTCGCCATCGGCTCCCTCTACCGCGCCCCCGACCTGATCGTCGCCACCACCCTCAGCACCGGCCCGGTGCAGGGCCGCCGCCACCGGGCCAGCGGCCAGCCCCTCGACGGCGACGGCCGGGCGCTGCTGGTGGGTGTGGCCACGATCGCCCCCAGCGGTGACCCCTGGCTCGACCGATTTCTGGGCTTGCCCGACGAGGCCCTCGCCCTGCTGCGTTGCCGCCTGATGCCGCTGGTGCCGGAAGTCCAGGGCTTACCTTGACCCCCTGCAACGCCCGATCCCGCCATGCACCCCCTGCCGCTGCATCTCGGCCCGGGCAGTGATCTGCGCGCCAGCCTTGAGCAGGTGGCCATCGAAGCCGGTGCCTCCGGGTTCGTGCTCGGCGTCGTCGGCGACCTCTCCCAGGCGGCGTTCCAGTGCCCTGGCCTGGAGGAGCCCACCGTGCTGCAGGGCCACCTGGAGATCATCACCCTGCAGGGCACCGTGGCGCCCCAGGGGGTGCACCTGCACCTGAGCCTCTCCGACGGCGACTGCCAGGTGTGGGGCGGCCACCTTGAGCACGGCAGCCTGGTGCTCCGGGGCGCCGACCTGCTGGTGGGCTTCCTGCCGGAGGCCAGCGCACCCCAGGAGGCTCCACAGGTCGCCGTGGCGACCGCAGCGGCCCGGCCCACCGCTCCCGCGGCCCCGGCCCTTCCCCGGGTGGAGATCGCCGTGCGCAGCGGCTGCCCCTACTCGGCCCGGGCCCTGCGCATGCTGCGCACCCTCGGCATCCCCCATGTGGTCCAGCGCGCCGATGACGACGCGGCACGGGCGGTGGTCGCCCAACGCAGCGGCCTGGCCTCCATGCCCCAGGTGTTCATCGATGGCGAGCCCATCGGCGGCTACGACGCCCTGGCCGATCTCCACGGCCGCGGCGAGCTCGACCACCTGCGCTGAGGGTCCCTCCCCCCCTAATCCGCTCTAAGGTCGAGTCCAGAGACGCGACCTGTCATGGCTGCCCGCCTCGCCATCGGCCCGGTGGACGTGAGTCCCGATGTGCGCGAGTGGGTGGATGCCGAGACCTTGCAGCGGCTGGTGGCCCGTCACCGCCGGGGCGACTGGGGCGTGGTCGACGCCCGTGACGCCCGCGACAACACCATCGCCGCCTACCGGCAGCAGGGGTCGCTGCGCAGCGTCTTCGATCTGGGCCAGGGGCTGCAGGTGTGGATCCTCACCCATGACCTGGGCACCGATCGGCTCCATACCCTGGTGCTGCTGCCCAGCGACGAGTAGCCCGTCATGCCCTGGGAGGTTGAGGGTCCCGGCCGGATGTCTCCGCTGCCGCAGCGGCCCTGTCTTCATGATTTCTTTCGTCAGCTTGTGTTGCCTCCCCTCTGGACGTTGCGGCTGGATGTTGTACAAGGGTTTAAAGGTCGTGGGGAGAATGGCGATGATCGAGCTCCCGCAGCCCAGGCGTCAGACGCGTCCGTCCGGCGAGGGTCGCCCCTCCGCTTCGGGCTGGTCACCCGCTGACGAGCTGGCCGCCCTGGAAACCGTCTGGGCCAGCCTGTGTCAGGACGCGGGGAGACCGACCCCCTCCCCCCAGCTTCCGATCATTTCCCGCCCCAGCCCCAACCCTGAGGGTGATCGGCGACCCCTTCGGCAACGCCAGGTCCGGCGTGAGGATTCCGGGCTCATCGCCTCCTGAGGAGTTTCTTGTTCTTTCGCAATCTTTCGTGGTGAAGGATCCCATCTTCGCCGTGAAGGAATGTATGGATCTTTCCCCGGGCACTGAGCGCTGTAACGATCCTGCCGGTTTTTCCCGGAATCCACTGAGAATCGCTGCTTGACATCGCCGGCTGGCAAGGCCTTCCGGGGAATCCCTTTCCTTTGGTCTCCCGCATCGGTTCCTGCCTGAATCCGCCAGGTGGGCAGCCCGCGGCGATGCTCCTCCCTCTGCCCTTTGCGCTGTTTCCATCATGGCCCTGGTCCAAGCCCCTTCCCTTGGCATCGAGCGTTTCGCGGATGACCGCAACAAGGAGAACTGGTCAAAAGCCTCCCCGCAGGATCGCGATGGCATCATCCGTCTGGTGTATCAGCAGGTGCTGGGTCAGCAGTATGTGATGCAGAACGAGCGCCTGGTCGGTGCCGAATCCCTGTTCCGCAACGGTTACCTCACCGTGCAGGAATTCGTGCGCACCATTGCCAGGAGCGGTCTGTATCGCTCTCGCTTTTTCGAGAACTGCAATCCCTACCGCTTCATTGAGCTCAACCACAAGCATCTCCTCGGCCGGGCTCCCCACAACAAGGCCGAGATGCTGCACCACTTCACGATCCTGCAGGAGCAGGGCTACGACGCCGAGATCGATTCCTACATCGACAGCCCCGAATACCAGGAGCGCTTCGGCTCCGATGTGGTGCCCTATCTGCATGGCTGGGACTACTCCGCCGGCCATCAGGGTCAGCAGTTCTCCTGGCTGATGCAGCTGGCCGGTGGGGCGGCGGCGTCGGTGAAGGGAGACAGCGCCGGCACCCGCTTCAAGCTCGGCCGGGCCCTGCACCAGGACCGGGCCGTGACGGTGACGGTCCTCCGTCCCCGCTTCAGCGGTGAATCCTTCTTCCAGGCCAACCTGGCCCAGGGCGGCGCCAGCGTTGATGGTCCGGTCTCCCGCAGCGGTCAGCCCACCGACCCCTCCCGCGGCCATCGAGAGGAGGCCCTGGTGGTGTCGGCCGGGGTGCGTGGCACCAGCTCCCCCAGTGGCCGGGTGGCCACCATCACCGCCACCGGGCTGGTGAACAACGCCGTGGTGCGCAGCGGTGCCTACGTGATGCGGGTGCCCTACAGCCGCATGAACGAGGCCCTGCAGCGGGTGCAGCGTCTCGGTGGCCGGGTGGTGCGCGTCAGCGTCAACTGAGCTGACGCTTCGGGGGGTCAGGGCCGCAGGTCCACCCCCCGCCCGGCCAGCAGCTGGCGGCAGGCCATCAGGGCCGAAAGGCTCACCCCGGCGGTGCCCTCGCCGGGGTGGATGGCATCGCCGCACAGCCACAGGCCCGCCATCGGGGTGCGGCTTGCCAGGCCGAAGGGTCCGAAGCGGCTGGGGTGCTGGCCCAGGCCGCCCACGTAGCCCCAGGGCCGGCCGGTCCAGCCGGCGAAGCCCCGGGGGGTGGCCAGCTCCCCGTGCAGCCAGTCGGCGGGCCTTACCCCCAGCAATCGCTCCAGGCCCCGCTGGATGGCGGCCATGGCCCGCTGCTTGTGGGCCTGATAGTCGGTCTCCTCGCCGCCGAACCAGGGGCGGGCCGGGGTGAACACGCTGGCGATCACCGTGGCGCGTCCGGCGGGGGCCCGGCCGTCGCCCTCCTGGCTCACCGAGACGAACAGGGAGCCGGGGTCAGGGGCCTCCAGCTGCAGGTGGCTGGGGCACCCCATCGGCAGCCTGTCCCGCTCGACGGCTCCGTAGAACACCAGGGCGCCGCTGGGTTGGCTCAGGGTCTCAAGGCGCCGGCGGTAGCCGCCGGGCAGCTCATCCCCCAGCAGGGCCGGCAGGGTCTGGGGGGGCAGGCTGACCACCACGTCCGGGGCGCTCAGGTGGAACGCCTCCCCCAGCGGGCGGCTGTCCCCGGTCGGCGCCCCGGCGCGCCGGCCCGTGATCCGCCAGTCGCCCCCGGGCTGCTCCGGCGGCAGCAGCCGCTCCACCCGGTGACGCAGCCGCAGCTGGCCGCCGTGGTCCGCGAGGGCGCTCTCCAGGGCCTCGCTGAGGGCCTGCATTGACCCCTCCAGGTGCCAGAGCCCGAGCGGTTCCTGCACCATCGCCAGCACCGTGGCCCCGTAGAGGGCGGCGGTGCGATCCGCCGGTTCCTGGGAATAGAGCTTCAGCTGCAGATCCAGGAAGCGCCGCAGCCGCCTGTCGGCGGCGCAGCCGGTGAGCCGCAGCAGGTCGGCGATGGTGGCGGTGGTGAGCAGACCGCTGGCCAGGTTCCCGGCCCCCAGGGCCCCCAGCAGCTGGCCCAGATCCCACCAGGAGCGCGGCGGCAGCACCGGATCCCGCGACGCGAAGGCCCAGTTGGCCCGGTGCAGGGCGTCGCAGAGGGCCCAGAAGCGTTCGCTGCCCGGGAACTGGCGCAACCGTTCCTGCCGCCAGCGCTGCGGATCGCGCCAGATGGCCACCGGCTCGCGGCCATCGGCCAGGTCCACCACGCAGCCCGGATCCAGGGGCACGGCCGCCGGAGGGGTCACCCCCAGATGGCGGAACAGGCGGGCATGGATGCCGGTGGGGGTGCCGTCGCCCTGCTCCAGCCCCGCCACCTGGGTGGCCCCCACGTCGAACACGTAGGGACCACGCCGGAAGGTGCCGGCGCAGCCACCACTCTGGCGATGGGCTTCGAGCAGCTCCACCTGCAGCCCCTGTTTCGCCAGCAGGGCCGCCGCCGTCAGACCGGCGATGCCGGCGCCCACCACCACGACGTCCACTTGGTTTCTTCCGCTGGGAGGCAACGCTGCACCGATGGATCAAACGGGATGCTGGCAGATCGGAGCTGGACGCCAGCGGGGCCGATCAGGAGAAGGGCGGCGATGCAGTTGTGGTGCGGATGCACATCGCAAGTGCAGCGATCCAATGTTGGCACTTATGGACTTAATGACGGTCCTGCAATCGCCCTGGGCTCAAAGGAGGTGAAATTCCCTCCTTTCGAGGCGATTGTCCCTGCCACTGGGCCCGTTGCGTCCCCTGAGAGCCACTGTGCGGCAAGGATTCTGGCCTGGAAGCGATGCGCGTAGCACGCTTTTCAATGCATCAACGCTGTCTGGCCTGAATTGATCCTCGCCCAAGGCCTGGTGGTGGTTTGGCCTATGTCAGACCGTGACACGGTGAATAGTGGTTGAATGCCACATTGGTCCTCGTTACGTATGCAGCCATGAAGATTCCGCCCATCGCCTTACATGGATTTGGACGTAAAGATCAGCGATTGATCCTGTCAAAATCGCTTTTCGGCGCTGCCGTTATTGCAACCGCTATCACCGGTCTTTCCGCAGGTTCGGCAGAGGCCGTGCAGACAACCACCTGCGCATTACCCAGCGACCTGACAATCGGCGACAAGACCGTCAGCAAGATCGTTTGCACTGGCGTGGGCGCTGACACTGAAATCCGATTCAATAACTTCGGCCTGGCCTATGATTTCGGCAGTGTCATTGATCCTCCGACACAGTCCGGATCAATTTCCTACACCATCTCCATCAATAAACCCAGGCTAGAGTTTGCTGCCGTTGGACTCGACTCCGGCTGCATCTTCCCAGCCCTGGGAGGCTGCACGGTGACGAAGAACGTGAGCTGGAATGGTGGATCCACTTCCCTGGCTTCCAGCAATGGGAATCCAGCCCCAGTGGACTATCTGTTCGCTGCTGGAGTCACTTCGCTCAACATTCAGGATATCTTCCTGGCGACGGGTAACTCCGCGGTTTCGACGACGAACAACTTCTTCAGCCAGCGGCCCGGGAATGTTCCTCCTGACTCGGTTCCCGGACCGCTTCCCATTCTTGGCGCTGGTATGGCCTTCGGCTTCAGCCGTCGGTTGAGGTCCCGGATCAAGGCGTCCTCAACGGCAGTCTGAACGGGCCTGGATTGACCTTGTGGGAGATCAGGTCGTTCCTTCCCTCTCAATCCCTGGCCCAGGCCGGGGATTTTTTCTTGGCCTTCCTCAACTGGGCGCTAGATCTGGAGGATGGACAGGCTGGATAACTTCGGGTTCCGACGGTGCTTTGGCGAAGAGATGCGAGATCGTCGAAGCGCCTGTCGATCGACAAGGGATGTCCAGAAACAATCTATTTCCTAGCCATGACGCTGCCTGAATAGAGGTTTCTTTGCATGGACGCCTCCGCTGTCAGGTCATCGATAAAGGGATCAGGTATGCCGGTTTGCACCTGAGTCCAGCTTGTGATCATCAGCTGCCTGTGTGATCGGTCTCTACCTCGATCCATTCCTTGTCAATGACACCATTGAAATGACGATGGGAATGCAGGTTGCCTTTGCCGATTCTTCCATGATGGCGGGTCAGAAGGCTCTGCAACAGCGTGGAGTGATAGGGGGATCGGCGACCGACGACAGCAAAACCGAGGAATAGGATCAGCATTCTCAGCGTGTTACCAAAAGCCAGTCCCAAAGAGCGTTGCCACACGCTTGACATGTTGTTTCCGAACTCATATTCGGCCCGTTTGGTGTTGGCGCTGATGGCTTCTGCCAGGCGCTCCCTGATCACGGGGAATGGTTGGGGGAATGACTCGGGGAGTGGTGCCTTGGTTCCCGGGACCTGCTCGTAGGCCCTGCGCAGCTCCGCGGGTGTGTTGGCTTTTCTGATCGCCTCGACGGACCTCGATGCCTGGGTGAGGAGTTGGGTGGATTCCTGGTTTCTTGTCTGCAGCAACTTCACACCGGAATAGATCTGCACCGGGATCAGAAGCAGATACCCCAACGCCACCCAGCTGGCCAGGCGCCGCAGCAGTTCCGCACGGTTGGCCAGTGGTTTGGACTGGGGGTTCAAAACGGCAGCGGCTGCCACGAGCAGAACTCCCGTCAGCGGCGTGATGCCTCGGCTGACAAAAAATCCAATCATGACGTCCAGCCAGGCCGGCTGGAGGAGGGCTACAGGCCAGGCCTGAAAGGCCAGTTCGACCAGGAAGTACGCCAGGATGGCGACACCCACCCAGTGAAGAACAATTGCAAACTCAACCTGCGGCTCGCGAGATGATTCGCGGGAGTTCCGGACGCTAGTGGTCGGGGTCATTTCTGTCTTTCCTGTCTCTAATGATGATCTGAATATCGTATGGATGCTTCAGTTTGGTCAAGCGAATTTCACATGACTTGCTGGACGGGGCCAGATCGATGTGTTGGGATTGAAGCCTCGGCCGTTTTGGGCGCATCAGGCCCCTTGGGGAACGGCAAAATCCATTCATTTCCGCGTTTCCATGGCCCACCCCGCCACCCTCACCCCCTGGCTGGTCGAGCAGCTCGGCGTCGAGCCGGTCGGCTGGACGGCGGTGGGGGGCGGCTGCATCCACAGCGCCTGGCGACTGGATCTGGCCGACGGCCGCAGGCTGTTCGCCAAGACCAATGGGGCCTCCGCCCTGCCGATCCTGGAGGCCGAGGCCGAGGGTCTGCGGGGCCTGGCGGCGGCGGCGGGCGGGGAGGGCCCACGGGTGCCCGTCCCCCTGGCCTGCGGGGTGGCGGGACCTTCGGCCGTGCTGGTGCTCCCCTGGCTCGACCTGGCACGCGGCCGTTCTGCGGCCCATGAGCCGCAGTGGCGCCGCCTGGGTGCAGCGCTGGCGGCTCTGCACCGCCACAGCCTGACCCGCAGCTGCGTGGCAGAGGATCGGGCCGGGGAGGCCTTCGGCTGGCCCCGGGACAACGTCATCGGCTCCTTCCCGCAGCGCAACGGCTGGGAGGCGGACTGGGGCCGGTTCTTCGTGGAACGGCGGCTGGCCCCCCAGCTGGCGCACCTGGCCAGCCGCGGCCACCCCCTGCGGCGGGCCGCCGCGCTGCTGGAGCGCGCCGGCCAGTGGCTGGGGGCCCACCGTCCGGAGCCCTGCCTGGTGCACGGCGATCTCTGGAGCGGCAACGCGGCCGTCACCAGCGACGGCCATGGGGTGATCTTCGATCCGGCGGTCCACCGGGGCGACCGGGAGGTGGACCTGGCCATGGCGCGCCTGTTCGGGGGCTTTCCCGAGGCGTTCTTCGAGGGGTACCAGGAGACCTGGCCCCTGCCGTCAGGGCACCGCTCGCGGCGCGAGCTCTACAACCTGTACCACCTGCTCAACCACGCCAACCTGTTCGGCGGCAGCTACGTGGGACAGAGCGAGGCTTGCCTCGACGCCCTGTTGGAGCGGGGCGAGGGCCAGGGGTGAGGCTGAGAAAGGACAGGGGACGTCGCGACGCCCCCGACCGTGCTGAGGATCCCGGCGCTCAGCTGAGGTATTCCTTGCGCAGCGACTGGACTTTCGCCATCACGGCCGAGCGCTTCTCACCGGTGGTGAGGTTGTTCCAGCTCCAGCTGCCCACCACCACCAGGCCGAGCAGTTCCAGCAGACCCGGGACGATCGGCAGCAGGTTGATGGTGTCAAGCACGCCCTTGATCAGGATCTGGGCCACGATCACGGCCAGCAGCACGCCGGAGGCCTTGCCGACCCGACCCACCTGGCTCCAGTCGACCTTGTCGAGGGTTTCGTTGACCTTGCCGATCACTTCGCTGTAGCGCTCGCTGAAATCAACCTCTGCGGCGCTGCTGGTGGTGCCGTCGTCCTGCATGGTCTCCTTCTCCTCGGTCGTGCTGTCGATCATGGAAGGAGCGGTCTCCTGACGGAATGATGCATAACGTACCGGTGTGAACCCACAGACGCCAGAGGAACTCTGCCTCGGTCGGCAGGCGCTGACGCTGCTGGAGGCCGTGCTGGTGGCGGCTGAACCGGAGGAGGGCTGTGCCCTGCTGCTGGGTCGCCGCGATCCCTCCTGGCATGTCGAGCAGGTCTGGCCCTGTCTCAACGTCTGGGAGCCGCCGCCGGAGCGTCGCCGCCGCTTCGCCCTCGATCCACGCGAGCAGCTGCAGGCGCAGAAATGGGCCCGGGCCCGGGGCCTGTCGGTCCTGGGCTCGGCCCACAGCCACCCGCTCTCGGCACCGGTGCCCTCGGCCCTGGATCGCTCACTGGCCTTCGCGCCCACCCTGATGGTGATCCTGGGGCAGGCCGATGGCCCCGCCCCGTCGGCGGCCACCGGGGTGGAGCCGCGGTCCCTGGCCTGCTGGTGGTTGCCGGAGCAGGGCAGCCCCCGGCGGTTGGCGTGGAGAATGGACGATTCGAGCGTCGTGGGTCTCCACCGCCATGCTTCCTCCTGACACCAGCGCCGTCCAGCTCAGCCCCGATGAGGTGGTGCGCTTCTCCCGCCACCTGATCCTGCCGGAGATCGGCATGGAGGGGCAGAAGCGGCTCAAGGCGGCCTCGGTGCTCTGCGTCGGCACCGGCGGCCTTGGCTCCCCCCTGCTCCTGTATCTGGCCGCCGCCGGCGTCGGCCGCCTGGGCATCGTTGACTTCGACGTGGTGGACCACAGCAACCTGCAGCGCCAGGTGATCCACGGCACCAGCTGGGTGGGCAAGCTCAAGATCGAATCCGCCAAAGCCCGGATCCATGAGATCAATCCCCACTGCCAGGTGGATCTCTACGAAACGGCGCTCACCAGCGAGAACGCCCTCGAGATCATCGCCGGCTACGACATCGTCTGCGACGGCACCGACAACTTCCCCACCCGCTACCTGGTCAACGACGCCTGCGTGCTGCTCGACAAGCCGAACGTCTACGGCTCCATCTTCCGCTTCGAGGGCCAGGCCACGGTGTTCAACTACCAGGGCGGCCCCAACTACCGGGACCTCTTCCCCGAGCCACCGCCGCCGGGCATGGTGCCCTCCTGTGCCGAAGGCGGCGTTGTGGGGGTGCTGCCCGGGATCATCGGCGTGATCCAGGCCACGGAGGCGGTCAAGCTGATCACCGGCATCGGCACCAGCCTCAGCGGCCGCCTGCTGCTCTTCGATGCCCTCAAGATGAGCTTCCGGGAGCTGAAGCTGCGTCCCAATCCGGAGCGCCCCGTGATTGACAAGCTCATCGACTACCAGGAGTTCTGCGGCGTGGGCGGCTCGGCCCCCGGCCAGGAGGAGGCGGGCAGCGTCGCCACCATCAGCGTGACCGAATTGAAGGCCCTGCTCGATGGCCCCCAGGACGGCCTGCTCCTGCTCGACGTTCGCAATCCCCCGGAGGCGGAGATTGCGGTGATCCCCGGCGCCGTGCTGGTGCCCCTCGATCGTATCGAGAGCGGCGAGGCGATCGAGGAGGTGCGCCGGCTGGTCAGCGGCAAGCGGCTCTACGTCCACTGCAAGATGGGTGGCCGTTCCGCCAAGGCCCTGATCGCCCTCGGCCGCCACGGCATCGACGGGGTGAACGTGCAGGGCGGCATCGACGCCTGGAGCCAGGAGGTGGATCCTGACGTTCCGCGCTACTGATCCCCTCTCCCCCGCCAGGCAGCGGTGGCTCGAACGCCGCCGCACCGAAGCCCGGCGCCTGATCGCCCTCGAGAAACGCTTCCTGCCGCTGCTGGTCTCGGCCCTGCTGCCGATTCTGGTGATGCCCATCACGGCCACGCGGGGCTGGCCGGCCAACGTTCTTCTGGCGGTTGTCTTCAATCTGCTGATCCTGCAGTC
Source organism: Synechococcus sp. UW140 (assembly GCA_943369455.1). Lineage (GTDB taxonomy): Bacteria > Cyanobacteriota > Cyanobacteriia > PCC-6307 > Cyanobiaceae > Cyanobium. The sequence goes on along the minus strand of CALRND020000007.1, from coordinate 30,084 downwards.
GATCCTGACCCTGCCGGTGATCGCCGGGGTGACCTACTCCCGTCTGCGGCAGGAGATCTTCCGCGGGGTCGGGGTGGTGGCCGGCCTGGGGCTCTGGGTGCCGGTGGCCATGGGCACCTGGCCCGGTGGTGCGTTCCGCGGCGTGGAGATGGTGCTGCTGAGCCTCTTCTTCCTGGCCACCTCCATCCGGCTGGTGCGCCTGCTGGCGCGGGTGCCGCGGGTCAATGTGCAGGTGATGGCCGGCGCCGCCGCGGGCTATCTGCATCTGGGCCTCACCGGGGGGGTGCTGGCCACGGCCACCCAGGTGCTCGTGCCCGGCAGCTTCAGCCTCGGGGCGGCCGCCAGCAACCAGCTGCTGCTCGACCGGCTGACCTACTTCAGTTTCGTCACCATCGCCGGCGTCGGCTACGGCGATGTGCTGCCGGCCAATGCGGTGGGGGAGCGCTTCGTGATCCTGCTCAGCGTCGCCAGCACCCTCTATGTGGCCCTGCTGGTGGGTCTGCTGCTGGGACGCTTCATCGCCTCGGAGGAGGTGGAGATGCTCGAGGACGATGCCCTGGGGCTTGAGCCGGTCGATGGGAGTGGGAACCCCTGAGCGGCCGTGTCCGTGTCGGCAGCCCTCAGGTCTGCGGGTTCAGTAGTCGACGCCGCGCTTGAGGTCGACACCCCGCTCGGCGTAGTGCTTGTGGCACACCATCTCCGAGTGGACGCTGGCCAGGTCGAAATAGGCCGGCCGGCTCTTGCAGCGGCCCGTGATGATCACCTCGGTCTCGGTGGGCTTGCGCAGCAGGGTCTGGACGATTGGCTCCACCGGCAGCAGCTCCAGATCCACGGTGGGATTGAGCTCGTCAAGGATCACGGTCTTGTAGAGGCCGCTGGCGATGGCGGCCCGGGCGATCTCCCAGGCCCGCTCCGCTTCCACGTAGTCGATCGGCTGCTGCTGGCCGCGCCAGACGATGGCGTCGCGTCCTGAGCGCAGGTGATCCACCAGGTGGGGGTAGCTCTCCCGCAGGGCGGCGATGGCCGCGTCCTCGGTGTAGCCCGCCCCGCCCTTGAGCCACTGCAGGATCAGCACCCGATGGCTCTTGTCCTGGCTGATGCCCCGACCGATGGCCTGCAGCCCCTTGCCCAGGGCGCTGGTGGATTTGCCCTTGCCTTCGCCGGTGTAGATCTCCAGGCCCTCCAGACCCTGCTGGGGTCCGCTGTGGGCCCGCATCTCCGAGTGCAGATCCGCCAGCTGCACCAGCTGGCGCGGAGCCCCCCGGCCGGTGCAGATGATTTCCATCCCCGCCGGCTTGGTGACCAGGGTCCGCACCACCTCCTCGGTATCGAGCAGGCCCAGGTCGAGCACGGGATTGAGTTCGTCGAGCACCACCACCGAATAGAGGTTGCTGGCGATCGCCCCCTTGGCGATGTCCCAGCCCCGCTGGGCCTCCTGATGGTCGAAGCGGGTGGCCTCGGCGGCGCTGAAATAGTCGCCGCGGCCGGTGCGCACCTGGTCGATCAGGTGGGGGAAGCCCTGCTGCAGGGCCTCGATGGCGCTGTCCTCGTCGTAGGCGCGGCCGGGGCCCTTGAGGAACCGCAGCAGCAGCACCCGGGTGCGCTTCTGCTCGCAGATGCCCAGCCCGATGGTGCGCAGCACCACCCCCAGGGCCGCCTGGCTCTTGCCCTTGCCCTCGCCGTCGTAGACGTGCAGCTGGCCGTGGGCCCGCTCGTCACTGTCCGCGGCGGTGCGGATGCCGATGCCCCGTCCGGTGCCGCGCTGCGGGGTCTGGGTGCTGCGGGCGGCGGGGGTCATCGGCGGGCGGTGGGGCGCATCGGCGGAGGGATCTGGTCCGGATGCTATCGAGCCTTGCCAGGATCTAGGCCATGCCCGCCACCCGCCGCCTCAGCCTGCTCGAAGCCCTGCCGGCCCCGCTGGAGCGGGGACTGGAGTCCCTCTGCCACCAGCTCGACGCCTTCCCCCAGGTGGTGGTGGCCTACTCCGGCGGTGTCGACAGCGCCCTGGTGGCCGCCCTGTGCGGCGACCGGCTGGGGGAGCGGGCCCTGGCGATCACCGGTGTTTCGCCGGCCCTGGCCCCCCACCTGCGCCGGGAGGCCAGCGACCAGGCCCGCTGGCTGGGCCTGCGCCATCAGGAAGTGGCCACCGCGGAACTGGCCGACCCCGCCTACACCAGCAACCCCCAGGATCGCTGCTACGCCTGCAAGCGGGAGCTGCACCGGCTGCTGGCCCCGATCGCCGCCGCCGCCGAAGGGGCCCAGGTGCTGGACGGGGTCAACCGCGACGACCTGGCCGACCACCGGCCCGGGATCCGGGCCGCCCGGGAGTTCGGCGTGCGCTCGCCGCTGGCGGAGGCCGGCATCGACAAGGCCGGGGTGCGCCAGCTCTCCCGTGCCCTCGGGCTGCCCTGGTGGGACAAGCCGGCCCAGCCCTGCCTCGCCTCCCGGTTCCCCTACGGCGAATCGATCAGCGCCACGCGCCTGGCCCGGGTGGCCGCCGCCGAGGACTGGTTGCGCCAGCGCGGTTTCGCCGAGCTGCGGGTGCGCAGCCAGGGGGAGACGGCCCGCATCGAGATCCCCGCGGCCGGACTGCCGGCGGTGCTGGAGCGGCTGGCCCATGGTGAGCTGCGCCCTCAGCTGGTGGGGGCGTTCAGGGGGATGGGGTTCACCGCCGTGGCCCTTGACCTCGAGGGACTGGTGAGCGGCAAGCTGAACCGCGCCCTGGCGCCGGAGCTGCCGTGAATGGACGCAGGAAAGCCGCCGGAGAGCGGTCCCCGGCGGCTGGTGGTGGTTCACCGGCGCTCAGGCGCTGGCGAGGTGGGGTTCCCTCTGACTGTCGATCAGGGCCTCGGGCGTCTCGCGCCGGAAGCTGGTGAGCTTGTGGCGGCCGGCGCCCAGCTCCTCCCACAGGACCTGGCAGGCCCTCTCCGGCATGGTGTGGTCACCGCAGGTGAACACGTCCACGGCCGCATAGCCCGACTCGGGCCAGGTGTGGATGGAGATGTGGGACTCCGCCAACAACGCCAGGCCCGTGACGCCCTGGGGTTCGAAGCGGTGGGTGATCAGGTTGAGCAGGGTGGCACCAGCGCGTCTGGCTGCTGTCGTGATGGTGTCCCTGAGGAAAGCTTCGTCGTCGAGCCTTGCGCAATCGCAGTCGTAGAGCTCGAGGATGCAGTGTTTCCCTACCGCGTCGGTGGTGTCGCCAGGGGCGGAGACGGGGCTTGCAATGGCGTGGGTGGGGGAGGCGGCGGGCTTCCATCCCGGGTTGGGATGCAGGCTGGAAAGGGTCTGGTTCATCGAATCCGGTCAAACAGGCCTCACCATACGCGCCAGAGCGCGGAACCGAGGTTCGCCAGGCTGCCTGCGACAGCAGGGAGTTCGGGCCTCAGGCCACCAGCGCTCCGCTGCGCAGTTCCACCACCTGACTGCGGGCCCGCCAGCCCGTGCTGAAGGCCTCCAGGTGGGTGGCGCTGACCAGGCACTGGTGGCCGTCCCCCACCGCCTCCAGCAGCAGTTGCTGGCGCCCCGGGTCGAGTTCGGCCAGCACGTCGTCGAGCAGCAGCAGCGGCGGCTGACCCACCACCTGGCCCACCAGGTCCAGTTCCCCCAGCTTCAGGGCCAGCACCAGGGTGCGCTGCTGGCCAGCGGAGCCGTAGCGCCGCGCGGCCTGGCCGCCGATCAGCAGGGCCACCTCGTCCCGGTGGGGACCCACCTGGCACTGGCCCAGCCGCTCCTCCTCGGGCCGCTGCTGGCGCAGCTGCTCCTCCAGGGCCTGGCGCCAGGGGCCCTCCTCGTCGCTGGCCTCGGCCAGCACGGTGCCGCTGACGTAGTCGAGCTGGAGCGGTTCGCCGGCCCCGCCGATGCGCTGCTGCCAGGCGGCCGCCAGCGGCTCCAGGCGCCGCAGGGCCCGCTGGCGGCGGCGGTGCAGGCGGGCGCCGACCAGGGCCATCTGGGCATCGAAGGCCTCCAGCAGCTCCTGCCGCGTTCCGGCGCCCAGGCCGCGGCGCAGCAGCTGGCTGCGCTGCCGCAGCAGCCGCCCGTAGCGGCTCAGCAGGGCGCCGTAGACCGGCTCCAGCTGCAGCACCACCCGGTCCAGCCACTGGCGCCGCAGGGCAGGCTCGCCCCGCACCAGGTCCAGGTCGAGGGCGCTGAAGCCGACGCAGCGCAGGGGGCCGATCAGGTCGAGCTGCCGCTCCAGCCGCTTGCCGTTGCGGAACGCCTGGCGTCCGCCGCTGCGGCGCAGCTCCAGCTGCAGGCTGTCCGCCTCATCGGTGAGGGCGCCCAGCCGGCTCCAGGGGTGCCCGTGGCCGATCAGATCCCGGTCGACGCTGCAGCGGTGGGAGCGCAGGCTGGTGAGCAGTTCCACCCCCTCCAGCAGGTTCGACTTGCCCTGGCCGTTGCTGCCGATGACGAGCAGCCGGGGCGCCTCCAGCGTCAGCTGCAGGCCGTCGATGTTGCGGAAATGCCGGAAGTCCAGGCGGTGCAGCCGGATGGTTCTGGGGCGGTCAGCCGCTAAGGTACCCCCATCGGCGGCCAAGGTTCCCCAGGGGGCCGGATCCACCGTGGCAGGGCATGTAGCTCAGTTGGATAGAGCGTCAGATTCCGGTTCTGAATGTCGGGGGTTCGAGTCCCTCCATGCTCGTCAGCCCCGTCACTCCTTTCGGCCGCCCCGCAGGTCGAGACCCATCGCCCGGATCCCCCCGGGATCGACCACGAACCCGGCCCGGGTGAGGGCGGTCACGGCTTCGGGCGGGGCGGACAGCGAGATGCTGCAGCCGCTCAGTTCCCGCCGCAGGCGGGCCAGGGCGGCCTGAACCAGGGCGCCGATCACCACATCCCGGCAGGGGTCGGCGGGATCGGCCACCAGGTCCCAGAGGTTGGCATTGAGGGCCTGGTCGCTGGTGGCGCGCACGAAGCCCACCAGCTGGCCGCCGGGGTTGAGCACCACCAGATGCCAGGTGCTGCGGGCCAGCACCCGCTCCCAGCGGTCCGGGCTGCGGGGGGCATCCCCGCAGGCCACCAGCAGGCGGTTGAGGCTGGCCGGATCGGGGTCGTGCTGCTGCAGCAGGGCGTAGCCCTCCCGCAGGCGGGGAGTCGGGGGCTGGCTGCGGAAGGGGATCAACAGAGAGTCCAGGGAATCAGCCCGTGTTGCGCATGCCGGCGGCGATGCCGTTGATGGTGAGCAGGGCGCCGCGCAGCAGTTCGCTGCGGCTGTAGGTGCGGCCGTCGCCGCCTGCCGGCCCGTCACCGGGTCCCTCGCTCATCGGCGGCTGGCGTTTCTGCTCCCGCAGCCGGCGCAGCAGCGCCACCTGCAGGTAGCCCAGGGGGATGATCGTGCGGTTGCGCAGGTCGACCGAGAGCTGCAGGGCCGGGTCCCCGTCGAGGAGACGGCTGTGGTTGCTGATGCGCAGCACCAGGGAATGGGTGAGGGCGAACTCGCTGGCGATCGCCTCGAAGATCTGGGCGAACACCTCCTTGTTCTGGGGACGTCCCAGGGAGGTGACGTAGTGGCCGGCCAGCTCCAGATCCACCTTGGACAGGGTCATCTCCACCTTGGAGATCAGCATGCGGAAGAACGGCCAGCGCTGGTAGAGCAGCTGCAGCAGCTCCATCTGCTCACCGTCGGCATCGAGCTCGGCCTGCAGGGCCGTGCCCACCCCGTACCAGCTGGGCAGCAGGAAGCGGCTCTGGGTCCAGCCGAACACCCAGGGGATGGCCCGCAGGCTGGAGAGATCCTTGGCGCCGCTCTTGCGCCGCGCCGGCCGGCTGGAGATCTGCAGCTTGCTGATCTCCTCGATCGGTGTCACCTGCTGGAAGAAGGCCACCAGGTCGGGGTTGTCGTGCACCAGGGCCCGGTAGTGGTCGCGGGAGCGGGCCGCGAGCCGCTCCATCAGCACGTTCCAGGTGGGGGTGTCATCCACCGGGGTGCTCACCATGCTGTTCTGGAGCACGGCGGTGGTGACCGTTTCCAGGTTGTAGAGGGCCAGTTCCGGCAGGGAGTACTTGGAAGCCAGCACCTCCCCCTGCTCGGTGATCTTGATGCGTCCCTTGAGGGTGCCGCTGGGCTGGGCCAGGATCGCCTGGTAGGCGGGGCCGCCGCCCCGGCCCACAGAGCCGCCGCGGCCGTGGAAGATGCGCAGGGCGACGTCGTGGGCATCGGCCAGCGACTGCAGGGCGATCTGGGCCCGGTGGATCTCCCAGTTGCTGGAGAGGAAGCCGGAATCCTTGTTGCTGTCGGAGTACCCCAGCATCACCTCCTGGAGGGGCTGCTCGCCGTCGCTGTTGCTGATCAGCAGCTGGCGATAGAAGGGATCGGCGAACAGCCGGCCCATCACCGCCGGGGCCCCCTGCAGGTCTTCGACCGTCTCGAACAGGGGGATCACCAGCAGGGCCGATTTCTGGGCCATTGGATCCACCAGCCCGGCCTCCTTGGCCAGCAGCACCACCTCCAGCAGATCCGACACCGTATGACTCATGGAGATCACGTAGGTGCGGCAGATGCGCCGGCCGAACTCCTGCTGCAGCCGCTGCAGCATCCGGAACACGGCGAAGGTCTCGGCGGTGGGGGCACTCCAGCGGGCCGCCGGCGGCAGCAGGGGCCGGCGGGTCTTGAGTTCGCTCAGCAGCCACTCCACCCGCTGCTCCTCGTCCATCTCCCCGTAGGGCACCGGCAGCAGCAGGTAGCGGCTGAGCTCGTCGATGGCGTCGCTGTGGCGGGTGCTCTCCTGGCGGATGTCGAGGCTGGCCAGGGAGAAGGCGAAGATGTGCACCTGGCTGAGCAGGTCCTGCAGCGCTTCGCAGCTCAGGCCGGTGGCATCCAGGCTCTCCTTGATCAGCTCCAGGTCGGTGCGGAACTCCTCCACCGAGGCGTAATGCAGTTCCTGGGGGGGGGCCGGCTCCATCAGGCTGCTCAGTCCGGCTTCGTAGCCGGAGGAGCCATCGCAGGGGGATTCCCAGCCGGCCTCGGCCAGCTGCTGGTTGCGCTGCTGGGTGAGCCGCAGCCGCTCGAGGGTGTAGCTCAGCTTCAGCCGGTAGGGCTCGAGCCGGTAGCGGGCGGCGCGCTCCTCGTAGATCTCCGGGAAACGCAGCCGGTCCATCTCCAGGGATTCCAGCAGGGCGGGGCTCACCTGGCTCCACTGCATCGAGATGCTGAGCTGGTCGCGCAGGACCGACACCGCCTGGATGTAGCGGGCCAGCATCAGCTGCCGCTGGAAGCAGGCCGTCCGCCAGGTGACATCGGGGGTGACCGAGGGGTTGCCGTCCCGGTCGGAGCCCACCCAGGAGCCGAAGGTGCAGAAGGCGTCCTTGGGGGGCTGGACGTCCGGGTAGCTGGCCGCCAGGGCGGCGCGGATGCGCTGGCGCAGCTGGGGCAGGGCGTCGAAGAGCACCTGCTGGAAGTAGTGGAGGGCGTAATCGACCTCATCGATCACCGACGGCTTGAACTGGTGCAGCTCATCGGTGCGCCACCACAGCCGGATCTCCTCCTCCAGCTGCTGGCGCAGCCGGTCGTTGTCGTCCGGGTTGCCCTGGCCGTTCACCTGCAGCTTCTGGATCAGGGCCGCCACCCGCCGCTGCTTGTGGCGCACGGTGTGGCGCACGATCTCGGTGGGGTGGGCGGTGAACACCAGCCGGATGTCGAGTTCCCGCAGCAGGCCCTCCAGCTGGCCCGGCGGCACGTTCAGGGCCCGCAGGCGCTCGAACAGCTGGCGGAAGGTGGCCGGGTCGCTCTGGCTGGCCAGGGGAGGCAGGAAGGGATCGTTGCTGGCGGGGGCGGGGGCCCGCTTGATGCTCTCGAGGTAGCTGTCCTCCTCGATGTGCTGCTCGAGGATGTTGACGAGCTGGAAATACAGGGAGAAGGCCCGGGCCGCGGCGATCCCCTCGGCCAGGTCCATGGCCTTGATCAGCGCCACGATGCCGTCGGTGTCGACGGCGGAGCTGGCCTCCGGGTCGAGGCCCGGCGCCACCGGCCCACTCAGTTCCTTCAGCCGCAGCAGCCGCTCCACCTGCTCGGGCGGGCATTCACTGCGCAGCACCGTCTGCCAGAGATCCTCCACCAGCTCCAGCCGCTCGGTGAGCAGTCGGATCACCCCGGGTGAGGCCTCGGCGGGAACGGCCGAAGGCTCGGTCAGGTGGAGCCGCATGGGGGCGGTGGGCGCGGGGGTGCTGTTCATGATCCTCCAGGAACCTGGGCTGCTTCTGTCGCCAGCCATGCGTCCAGGGCCCTCTCGCGCCGTTCGAGAGCCACGGCCTCACTGCCGATGATCGCACCGATGCTTTCGCCCTGCCCATGGCGCGCCAGCCATCGCATCGCCTGGTTGCCGCCGGCGAGGAGGTCGTGGAGCGGCGCCAGCCAGCGAGTCAGCCCCAGCTCGGCCGCCAGCGGCGCCATCGCCTCCAGCTCGGCGGCGATCCAGGCGCGGGCCTCCAGCGTCTCGCCGGTGCGCCAGTGCACCAGCCGGGCCTGGAGGCTGGAGCGGGCCGCCGCCCGGTCGTTGGCGTCGGCGATGGCCTCCAGTTCAGCGGCCCCGAAGCGGCTGGCGGCCAGGGGATCCTGGCCGGCGGGATCCTGCAGCAATTGCTGCAGGCGCAGTTCGGTGAAGGCGGTGACCGCCAGCAGCAGCAGCGGATCGTCGATCAGGTCGCAGATGCGGATTTCCAGGCGGTTGAGGTCATGGGGCCGGTCGTCGCCGTTGGGCCGCACCGACGTCCAGAGGTGGCGCACGTTGTGCATCGCCCCGGCGGCCAGCTGCTCCTCCATCCAGTCGATGTAGTGGCCGTGGTCCCGGAACAGGGGCACCAGCGGCGGCGTGATCGGAAACTGCAGCCAGCGCTGGGAGTGGGCCCCGGCGACCTCCCCGTCGAGGAAGGGGGAGCTGGCGCTGAGGGCCAGCAGCAGGGAGGCTTCGCAGCGCAGCAGCCGCAGGCCTGTGAACAGGGCCTCCATCTCCGTCAGGCCCAGGTTGATGTGGACGCTGGCGGTCACCACCCGGGTGCCGTAGGTGGCCTCGATGTAGGCGTGGTAAGGGTTGGCGGGGTCGGAGCGCTCGAAGCGGTGGCTGTCCCCGAGGCTCAGGGTGCTGCCCGGCAGCAGGGTGAGCCCGCGGGGCTGGAGCCAGTGGCGCAGGCGACGGCGCGGTTCGAGCAGCAGCTCCAGCTGGGCGGTGTAGGAGGCCTCGGGCGGGGTGACGTACTCGAGGTTGCGGTGGTCCGGTTCGGTCATGAACCCCGCCAGTTCGGCGGCCGCTTCGGCGGAGCAGCCCACCACCGTGCCGTCGGCCCGGCCGGTGTACATCTCCACTTCGAAGCCTTTCAGCAGCAGGGAAGCGCTCATGGCGTCGGGTCGGCCCCGTTGGCCGGCACCGGCTCCAGGCAGGCGAGGGCCTTGAGCATGCCGCGCGCCTTGTTGCGGGTTTCCTGGTACTCCGCCTCCGGGCGGGAGTCGGCCACGATCCCGGCGCCGGCCTGCACCTGCACCCGCCAGCCGCCCTCGGGGTGGGGCAGCACCACCATGGTGCGGATCGTGATGGCCGTGTTGAGGGCTCCGGCCAGATCCACCGCCCCGTAGACGCCCGAATAGGGCCCGCGGGCATCCGGCTCAAGGGCATGGATGAGCTGCATGGCGCGGATCTTGGGGGCTCCGCTCACGGTGCCCGCCGGGAAAGACGCCATCAGCAGGTCCCAGATGTCGTGATCCTCGGTCAGCAGCCCCTCCACCTCGCTGACGATGTGCATCACGTGGGAGTACTTCTCGATCACCATCAGTTCGGTGACCTGCACCGTGCCGGCCCGGCAGACCCGGCCCAGGTCGTTGCGGCCCAGGTCGACCAGCATCACGTGCTCCGCCCGCTCCTTGGGATCGGCCAGCAGCTCCTCGGCCAGGGCCGCATCCTGGGCGTCATCCGCCCCACGGGGCCGGGTGCCGGCGATGGGCCGCAGGGAGGCCTTCACCCCGTCGGCGCAGGGCTCCGCCTTCACCATCACCTCGGGACTGGAGCCGATCAGGTGCCAGTCGCCGAAGTTGAAGAACGCCATGTAGGGCGAGGGGTTCACCATCCGCAGGCTGCGGTACAGATCGAAGGGGTCGTGGGCCACCCTGGTTTCGAACCGCTGGCTCAGCACCAGCTGGAACACGTCGCCGGCGGCGATGTGCTCGGCCGCGGCCGCCACGGCGCCCTGAAACTCGTCCTGGTCGCGGTTGCTGCGGGTGGCCAGCTCGGCGCCGCTCGCCTCATGCCAGGCCAGCGGTTTCACATGCGCCGGCAGCGGGGCGTGCATGCGGGCCTCAAGGGCCTCGATGCGGGCCGCCGCCCGGTCGTAGGCCTCACCGGGATCGGCCCCTGCGGAGAGATCCACGTAGGCCACGGCTGTGATCTGGCGCTTCACCTGGTCGAACACCAGCAGGCTGTCGGCCAGCATCCAGCAGCCGTCCGGCGGGGCCCCGTCCGCGGCGTCGTGGACCGGCACGCTGGGCTCGATCCATCGGATCAGCTCGTAGCCCCAGAAGCCGAACAGCTGGGCCACCGTCGGCAGGCCCTCCACCGGGCCGGGGCGCAGGGGGGCCAGGGCCTCCCGCAGCAGGGTGAAGGGGCTGCCCTGGAGCTGTTCGCTGCGGCCATCGCGCCAGCGCCTCTCCCCCCGGTCGCCGCGGCAGGTGAGGGTCCAGAGCGGGTCGCTGACGACGAAGCTCCAGCGGCCCAGCTGCTCGCCCCCCTCCACCGATTCCAGCAGCACGCCATGGCTGCCGCCCGCCCCCACCTTCAGCCAGGTGGTCAGGGGGGTCTCCAGGTCGGCGGGCCAGCGCTTCCAGAGGGGCAGAAGATTGACGGCCAAGTCAGCACCTGCCTCCCCACCGGCGATCCGGGCGAGGAAGGCGCTGCGATCAGAACCGGGCATCACGGCGACAGGCAGGCAAAAAAAACGGGGCTCTCGGCCCCGCCGTTATAGGTGCTGGCCGGCCAGGCTCAGGCTTCGTGGGTGGCCTTGCCGCTGAACTTGAGGCTGGCGGGGTTGGGGTTGGCGCCGATGCTGCGGGGGGTGTGGCCCACCATGGCGCGGCCTTCGTTGACCTTCTCGGGGAAGACGCCGTCCTTGGGGTGCAGGAATTCGGTGTCGCCGCCCGGGTAGATCCGGTAGATCTTGTAGTCCTCGATCCGGGGCTTGAACTTGGTGCGCAGCTGGGTGCCGAGGGCCAGGCACTGCTCCTTGCGGGCGAAGTACATGATGTTCTCGCCTGCGTTCATTTCAGCGGCGCCACCGGTGGGCAGCTCGAACACCTGGGCCTTGCTGCTGCTCCAGGTGATCGCGTACTTCTCCTCGGTTTCAGCGGAGTTCAGCAAGCCACCAGTGCTGCCGATGTACTTCGGGAGTTGACCGTTGAGGGCCGTTTCAGGCATGGCTTGCAGACCGTTTCAGGCGGAAGCTAGCACCGTGGTTTTGGGCATCTGGGCGCCCCCTGCGGACTCTTCACACCCGTCAACAAACCTGGCCGCTGTCGCCTCAGCCGCCGCGCTCGGCGGCAGGGAAGAACACGGTCAGGTTGCTGCCCCCCCGCTCGGTGAGCCGGCCCCCCAGGCGGTGGAAGAGCCTCTGGGTGGCCTGGCGGCTGAGCTGCAGGCTGCCGGTCTCCGGGTTCCAGCTCAGCACCGGACCCACCGGCATCGGCACGGCGGCCGCCAGCCCATCGGCCTCGCGGCTCTCGGGGTCGTCGCTGCTGAGCTGGAGCTTCAGCCGCGAGCCCGCCGGCAGCAGCCGCAGCCGCACTTCACTGCCGCTGGGCAGGCTGCGGCTGAACCGGTCCATCAGACCGCCGAGCATGGTCTCCAGCCGGCTGGGATCGCTCATCACCGGCGGCAGGTCGGCGGCGATCTCGAGCACCAGCCGCAGGTCGCGGCGGCCCAGCTGACGTTGCCAGAGCTCCTCCAGCTGGTAGAGCAGCCGGCTGAGGTCCGTGCGGGCCAGTTCGCTGTCGCTCAGGGGCTGGCCACTGCCGGGCTGGCGCTGCAGTTCCGCCGCCAGGAAGATGAGACCGAAACGGTCGATCTGTTCGCTGCATTCCCCGTCGATCTGCTCCAGCCGCTGCCGCACCACCGCCGGCAGGTCGGTGCGGCGCAGCAGGGAGCGGATCAGGGTGCGGATCGTGGCCAGGGGGGTGCGCACCTCGTGGGTGAGGGCCTCCAGCAGGGCCAGTTCGCTGCTCACGGCGTCACTGCCCTCGCTGCGTTTCTCGCCGTGCACGAGCGGCTGCAGGGTGACGCTGGGGGCCATGGCGGCCAGGCGCTGGGCCAGCAGGGGCCAGAAGCGGGTGCCCAGATCGGGATCGTTGCTGAGCGGGCCCAGCAGTTGCAGACGGCGGCGCAGCCCCAGGCCCGCGGCCGGATCGTCCTGGGCCAGGCGCCGATCGAGCAGTTCCAGGGCGGCCGAGAGGACCGGGGCGTCGAAGCGCACCACCAGCCGGCGCTCCTGCGGGGGGCCGTCCAGGGCCAGGGCCACCTGCAGCACCGGGGTGATCAGCACCAGCAGCGGATCGGTGCCGTCCTCCTCGCGCAGGCTGAGGCGCTGGAAGCCCCCCGGCCGGCCGGCGGTTCCCCGGGGGGGCGTGCCGTGGGGGGCCGGCAGGGGCGCCATCCCCGGCAGCAGCGGCAGCCCCGATGGCATCAGGTTGCCCACCTCGGCGGGCGTCCAGACCCAGCCGTCGAGCCACTCCAGCAGGGAGGGTTCGTAGAGGGCCGGCAGGGGGGCCGCCAGCCACACCCCCGGCTGGGGAGGGGAGACCCCGAGCAGGTCCGCCTGCACCGTGGCCAGGGCGGCCCACCACTGGCGCCGCACGCTGTCCTCGTCCCCCCGCCCGGCCGGGACCCCGGCCGCCAGCAGGCTGCGCAGGTCCCCCAGGCTCACCACCATCGCCGCAGGCTGCGGCTGCGCCGGGCCACGGAGGCGCAGAGCCCGAGGCTGATGCAGTTGACGAGCATGGCCGAGCGGCCATAACTCAGGAAGGGCAGGGGGATGCCAGTGATGGGTCCGAGGCCGATGGTCATGTTGATGTTCACCACCACCTGGAACATCAGCATGGCGCCGATGCCCACCACCACAAGGGATTCGTAGTCGCTGGAAGCCCGGCCGGCGATCTGCAGCAGCCGCCAGATCAGCACCACGAAGCCCACCACTACCAGCATCGAGCCGATGAAGCCGGTTTCCTCCCCCAGGGCGCTGAAGATGAAATCGGTGTGCTGCTCGGGGATGAAGCGCAGCTTGGTGAGCGAGCCGTTCATCAGGCCGGTGCCCCACAGCTGGCCGGAGCCGATCCCGACCTTGCTCTGCAGCAGGTGGTAACCGCCGCCGAGGGGATCCTGGGCCGGATCGAGGAACAGGGTGAGCCTGGCCCGCTGGTGGGGCCGCAGCCCGTGCTCCCACAGCCAGGGGGTCCCCACGGCGAACAGTCCCTGGACAGCCAGCACCAGGGCCGGCCCAATCCGTTTCCAGGGCAGGGAGCGCCAGGCCACCCAGCCCATCAGCGGCACCCAGCCCAGCAGCAGCCAGGGGATGGTGCCGGCCATGATCGCGGTGAACAGCGGCGAGAGCAGCAGCAGCAGCCAGGTGGCGGGCATGCCCGACCAGAACAGCATCACCAGCAGCACCGCACCGAACACCAGCGATGTCCCCAGATCCGGCTGCACGAACACCAGCAGCCACGGCACGCTGATCATCCCCACCGGTCGCAGCAGATCGATCGGCCGCTCCACCGGGTACTTGGAGAGCACCCCGGCCAGCAGCAGGATCGCCGCCACCTTGGCGAACTCCGAGGGCTGGACGTAGAAGCCGCCGATGTTGATCCAGCTCTGGGCCCCGAGGGCACTGACCCCGATGACCCGCACCGCGACCAGGCTCGCCACCATCACGATGTAGATCGGCCACTGGAACCGGGCGATGCGGTCCAGGGGCACCCGGGCCAGCAGCAGGGCGATGACCAGGCCCACCGCTCCGGTGATCCAGTGCTGGTACCAGTCGGTGGTGGCCTGCTGGCGCTGGGTGCTGGCGATCAGGACCCCCGCCAGCAGGGTGAGGGCGATGGGAATGCCCCAGAGGAGGGGGTCGAAGCCGGGGCCCCGCCGTTTCGGCCCCTTGGCGGCGAACCCACCGCGCCGGGGGCTGAGGACCGCCATGGCTTCAGGCGAGGGCCGGGCTGAGGGCGCAGGCGGCACTCAGCCGTTCGGCCAGCTCGGTGAAGGCACGGCCGCTGGCCGAGCCCGGTTCCGACAGAACCACCGGCCGTCCCCGCTCCCCGCCCTCGAGCACGGGCATCTCCATGGGCAGCTGGGCCAGCAGGGGCACGCCTGCCTCGTCGGCGAGCCGCTGGCCGCCACCGCTGCCGAACAGGGCGTAGCGGCGATCGGGCAGATCGGGGGGAATGAAGGCGGTCATGTTCTCCACCACCCCGAGCACCGGCACACCCATCTGCAGGAACATCGCCAGGCCGCGGCGGGCATCCTGCAGCGACACCAGCTGGGGGGTGGTGACGATCACCGCGCCGGCCATCGGCACGGCCTGGGCGAGGGTGAGCTGGGCATCGCCGGTGCCGGGGGGGAGATCCACCACCAGCACGTCCCGTTCGCCCCAGTTCACCTGATACAGAAACTGGCGGATGATGCCGTTGAGCATCGGCCCGCGCCACACCACCGGCTGGTTCTCCTGGATCAGCAGGCCCATCGACACCATGACGATGCCGCAGGTCTCGATCGGCTCCAGCACCTGGTCGTTGCCGCTGCCCGACACCTGGGGACTGCGGTCGGCCACGCCGAGCATGGTGGGGGCATTGGGCCCGTAGATGTCGGCATCGAGCAGGCCCACCCGCAGGCCGGAGGCGGCCAGGGCACAGGCCAGGTTCACGGCCACGGTGCTCTTGCCCACGCCCCCCTTGCCGCTGCTGACGGCGATCACCTGGCGCACCCCGGGGATGCCCTGCCGCTCCGGCAGCTGGGCGCCGCCGGGGCCGTGACCGGCGGCGCCGATCGGGCCCGATGACGGGGCGGCAGCGGGCTGGGCCAGTTCGATCTGAACGTCGTTGATCCCCTCCACGGCCAGCAGGGCGCCGCGGGCCTCGGCGGCGATGCGTTCCCGCTGGCTGGCGGCGAATCCGGGCAGGGCGAGCCGGAACACCGCCCGGCTGCCCTGATGACGCAGGTCGCTGATCCAGCCCAGCTCCAGCAGGCTGCGGCCACTGCCGGCGTCGCGGAGTGGCTGCAGGGCCTCAAGGAGGGTGTCGGCGCTGGCCATTCGGCGGCGTCAGGGTCGGGTTGGACGGCGATCCTAGGGGCGGCCCCCCGGGCCGGTCGGGCCGGCTGGCGGGGCCTGCGGCAGCCCTGGGGCGGACCTGGAGTGGCCCTGCGGCAGCACTGGGGTGGTTCCCCGGCCGCTTCCCGAGCCCGTGACAGACGCTCTCGAACCCTTGTGGGACCCCCCGACGGGCTGAAAAGGTGTGCGGATGTTCCGCGTCCGCCGCGCTGCCGTTCCATGGAGATGCCACCTGCCGATTCCCGCAGCCGCGCCAAGGCCCTGCTGACGGGCCTGCAGGACTCGATCTGCGCGGGTCTCGCCAGCCTCGACGGCGGGGCCGACTTCGAGGAGCAGAGCTGGGAGCGGCCGGAGGGCGGCGGCGGTCGTTCCCGGGTGATGAAGGACGGCCGCGTCTTCGAGCAGGGCGGCGTCAACTTCTCCGAGGTGGAGGGCGAGCGGCTGCCCCCCTCGATCCTGTCCCAGCGCCCCGAGGCGGAGGGCCACCGCTGGTTCGCCACCGGCACCTCGATGGTGCTGCACCCCCGCAACCCCTACGTGCCCACGGTGCACCTCAACTACCGCTACTTCGAGGCGGGGCCGGTGTGGTGGTTCGGCGGTGGTGCCGACCTCACCCCCTACTACCCCTTCCTGGAGGACGCCCGCCACTTCCACCGCACCCTCAAGGGGGCCTGTGACGGGGTGGATCCGGCCTACTACAAGGTGTTCAAGCCCTGGTGCGACGAATACTTCTTCCTGAAGCACCGGGATGAGACCCGCGGCGTGGGCGGCATCTTCTACGACTACCAGGACCCCGGCGGCGTGCTCTACAAGGGGGGCGACCCCGAGGGGCCGGCGGCGGCGGCCAGTGCGGCCGTCGGTCCGCTCCACCAGAATTGGGAGCAGCTGTTCGCCCTGGCCTCGGCCTGCGGCAACGCCTTTCTGCCGAGCTACGTGCCGATCGTGGAACGTCGCCAGGGGCTGCCCTGGGGGGAGGTGGAACGTCAGTTCCAGCTCTACCGCCGTGGCCGCTACGTGGAGTTCAACCTCGTCTTCGACCGGGGCACGATCTTCGGCCTGCAGACCAACGGCCGCACCGAGTCGATCCTGATGTCGCTGCCGCCCCTGGTGCGCTGGGAGTACGGCTACACGGCCGCCGAAGGCAGCCGCGAGGCCCTGCTGACCGAGCTGTTCACTCGTCCGCAGAACTGGCTTGAAGACCCTTCCCTGGAGGAGCGCTGCCGACCCCACCAGGCGGTGGGCTGAGGGGCATGGCGGTGGCCGGGCTGCGGCCCAGGCCCACCTCGAGGGCGGTCACGATGCGTTCGGCGATGGCCATCACCGTGCCCGCACGGGTGGCGGGGTTGCGCAGCGAGCGCTCCAGCTGGCCCTCCAGCTTGCCCACCTCCAGCAGGGCGATGCCGCGCCGCGGCCCGCCGAGGCCGCCGCGGAAGGCCATGGGGAACCCGCCGAAGGCCTCGGCCAGGCTTTCGTCGAGGGAGCCGAAGGGGCGATGCAGGGGCGGGATCAGCCCCGATCCGATGCCGTCGGGGCCCCAGGCATCGAAGTGGATCTCGAGGGCGTAGCCGCCGCTGGCGGCGTGCTGGCGGCCCACGCTCCAGTTGGTGCTGGGATGGTTGCCGTCCGGGATCGTGCGGAAGGGGGGGCGGTAGGAGCTGATGCGCAGCCCCCGCTGCTGGCCCAGGGTCACCACGGCCTCCGCGACGACCATGTTCCAGTAGAGCTCGTCGCTGATGCCGGGAAACATCGGCGGCGCCCCGGCGGCCACGGCGGCGCCGCTGGTGCCGGCGCCGTTCATCCCCTGGGAATCGGCATGGCCCGCCAGCACCAGGATGGGGGTGTCCGGATCGACGGGGCGGGTGCCGATCCAGTCCCGGCCGAGGCGGCTGCGGGGACCGGTGATCGGATCGATGCTGGCCAGCGCCTGTGGCTGGATCCGGCTGGCCGGTACGGCCGCATCAGCGCCATGGGCCAGCGGCGCCAGGGGGCCGAGGCTGCCGATCAGCAGGGCCGGCCCCAGCAGCCAGGTCGCGAGAGGGGAACCCATGGGTTCAGATCGGCGAGGAGAGCAGGGAGCCGTCGCTGGCCAGCTGGAGCCCGGGGCCCAGTTCCCGCTCGATAGCGATCAGTTCGTCGCGGTGGGCGCGCAGGCGCAGGGTGCTGCCGCCGTCGGAGTCGCCGCTGATCAGGCGCAGCTCCAGGCTCTCGGGCCGGGCGGCCCGGCGCCGGTAGACCACCCCGGCCAGCGGCCCCACCAGGGCCAGCAGCAGGGGCCACCAACCGAGGGAGGGCAGCACCTGGCGCAGCACCAGGCCCAGGCAGGCGGCCCCGACGCTGCCCAGCAGCGAGAGCAGCAGGGCGAGGGGCAGGCTGGAGCGCACCTGGCCGCGGAACCGCAGCAGCTGGCGCTCCGGATTGCCGGCCTCGGTCTGCCAGCCCCGGGCGGTGAGCCAGTCGGAGAGGCCCTCGAGCACCTGCACCGGCGGCTGGGGGGAGTGCACATCCACCACCGTGGTGCGGTCCTTGCTGGCGGCCCTGAGAAAGAAGACCAGGCCGATGGCCATCAGCAGGGTGAGCAGGAGGGTGGAACCCAGGGTGGGCATGGCGGCGCGGCCTTTCGGGTCCGCATTCTGGCCCGACCGGCCCGGTCGGCGGCCGCCGTGGGCGACGATGGCCGCCACCCCCCTGTACCCCCATGGCCCAGACCCCTTCCAGCGGCAGTGCCAGCCCCGGTCCGCCGGCCCGTTTCGCCGTCTTCGACCACGACCTCGACGCCGCCTGGGGGGAGCTGTTCGGCAAGGCCCGAGCCCTGGCGATCGACACCGAGGCCATGGGCCTGATCCATGGCCGTGACCGCCTCTGCCTGGTCCAGATCTGCGATGACGACGACAACGTCTGCTGCATCCGCGTGGCCCGGGGACAGACGGAGGCGCCGCGGCTGAAGGCCCTGTGCGAGAACCCGGCGATCGAAAAGGTGTTCCACTTCGCCCGCTTCGATGTGGCGGCGCTGGCGGAGAACCTCGGCATCGCAGTGGACCCCGTCTTCTGCACCAAGGTGGCCAGCCGCCTGGCCCGCACCTACGCCCCGCGCCATGGCCTCAAGGACGTGGTCAACGAGCTGGTGGGGGTGGAGCTGGACAAGCAGGCCCAGAGTTCCGACTGGGGCCGGGTGGAGGAGCTCAGCGACACCCAGCTGGCCTATGCCGCCGGTGACGTGCGCTGGTTGCTGGCCGCCCGGGACCGGCTGGAGGTGATGCTGCGCCGCGAGGAGCGCTGGGAGCTGGCCCGCCGCTGCTTCGCCTGCGTGCCCGTCTTCTCCGCCCTCGACCGGCAGCGGTTCAACCAGGTCTTCGAGCACTGAGTCGGGGCGCGCTGGTGCGGCAAGCCCGGCCACTCAGTCCTCGATCATGAACAGGTCGTCCTCCCCCACCGAGCGCAGCTGCCCGTCGAATAGCTGGCCCCGGTCGAGGCCGCTGGCCCTGGTTTCCTCCAGCAGCCGCTCCGCCAGGGCGAGCTTGGCGGCGGTGTCCCGGAGCCCTTCCTTGGCCGCCAGGATCTCCACCCGCCGGCGGGCCGCCGCCAGGCTGATGCCCAGCGTTGTGGCCAGATGACCGCAGGCGGCGTTGAAGCTGCGGTCGGGGATGCCGGGCATCGGTGGGGAGGACAATGGGGCGGTCGGCCCCATCATCCCCCTACCCCGGCAGCAGGCGCTCCCGGATCAGGGCCGCCAGCCGGGCGCTGCCGCCGGCCGGTCCCATGCGGTGCCGGCCGATGCGGCCCAGCCGGGCCCGCTCCCCGTCATCGTCGAGCAGGGCGAGCAGTCGCTGCCGCAGCTCGGCTGGTCCATGGCAAGGCTGCACCGCTCCCCCCAGGAGCCGGCTCTGGCGGCGGGCAAAGCCGGCCTTGAACTGGGGCCCTGGCCCTGGCAGCGACAGGGCCGGCACCCCCAGCCCCACCAGCTGTTCGGTGGCGGTGCCGGCGGTGGCCAGCCCCAGCTCCGCCAGCGGCGCCCAGGCCGCGAACCGGCCCGGACCCACCAGCAGCTCGAGGGGGCCGCGGTGCCAGAGGGCCGTGGCCCCGGAGCCCTCCGGCGGTGTGCCGGGGACGAAGCCCGCCGCCGCCAGGGGGGCGGCCAGTTCGGCGGCGTCGGGGCGGGAGCCGGTGGCCAGCAGCAGGCTGATCGGGGCTGCCCCCTCCGGCGGCGGCAGGGCCGCCAGCAGGCTGCGCAGGTTGCCGAGCGCCTCGGGCAGACGGCTGCCGGGCAGCAGCAGCAGGCGGCGCCGTCCCTGCAGCCAGGGGGGCAGCGTCGGGGCGGGGGCGAAGCCATCCATCATCGGATTGCCCGGGGCGACGGCCCGCACCCCGTGGCGCCGCAGCCCCCGGGCGGTGAGCCGATCCCGCACCGCCACCAGCCGGCAGCGGCGCCGGCCCATCAGGGCCCATTCCCAGGGATCCCATTCGCTGCCCTTGGCCCGGTGGTAGCCGTCGGCCAGGGGGGAGCGGCCCCAACCGGCGGGAGCTCCAGAGGCCCAGGTGTGGTCGCTCTTCGGCGTGCCGAGGAATCCGTAGGGGCCGCCCCCCGCCCAGGCCAGCAGCAGGGGCAGCAGGTCGCCCACCGCCAGGATCGGCAGGCCCTGCCGGCCCCAGCGCCGCACGATCCGCCACTGGCGCCAGCTGAGCAGCGGCAGTCCGGCCGCCAGATCCTGCAGCAGCCCCGCCAGGCTCTGGTTGCTGAAGCCGCCGCTGGGCAGCGGCTGCCGCGGGCCCACCCGCCGCAGCTCCCCGGCCGCCTCGGCGGCGGTGTAGGCCTGGCCGACCCCCACCAGGGGAAGCACCGCCACGTCCAGACCGGGGGCCTGCTGCCTGAGGGCCTCGATCAGCCGCAGGGCGATCAGATCCTCCCCGTGGCCGTTGCTCAGAACCAGCAGACGGGGGGAGGACATGCCATGGCTGATACGATCCGCTGCGGGGAGTTTGCTCCCCGGCAGGCGGCATGGCCAAGTGGTAAGGCAGAGGATTGCAAATCCTTTATCCCCAGTTCGAATCTGGGTGCCGCCTCTGCAACAACCGGGGGTCTCCTGGCCGCTCCCCCGTGCAGGGAGATCGGCACGGCGACCGCCCATCGGTGGCAGACTGCACCGGACATGCCGATGAGGACTGCGGTGGGAGCCAATTCCCCGGAAGAGCCGGATCCGTTCGTGGCTCTGCTCAGCGAGGAATGTCTGGAGATGATTGAAAAGATCCAGGCCTACCGCGAAAGAATCCAGCTTCCCTCCACGCCCACGGCCATTCTGGAGGATGCCATCATCGAGTATTACACCGCACTCAAAAGAGTCGGCAACTGGTGAACGGTTGTTGGTGATCGGCCCGCCATCATCGAGGCCCCACCGCAGTCTTCTATCTGACTGATTCTCAGACCAGTTGAGTCTCAACCCAGCTGATCTCCAACCCATCGGAGCCTCAATGGGGCTGATCGTCCCGCCGGCCGGGCGGCCGGCGGGGTCCCTCCCCCAGGATCAGATCCGCCCGCTTCCGGTGCAGACTCATGGAGGATTCCGTCAGCACGACCCACTGGGCCAGGGTCGAGCAGTGTTCGCCGAAGGGCGGAAGATCCAGGCGCAGGGGACGCCACGCCCCCGCATCAATCTCCTGATTGAGTTTCGACTGGGGCAGATCATCGTTGGTGACGATCAGCCAGCGGTACTTGGTCTTGAAATTGTCGAGATAGTCCCGCACCAGCTGGTTGGGAAGGTGCTGCAGCACATCCTTGACCAGAATCAGATCGGCAGGCGGCAGGCTGGCCAGGTCGTCGAACAGCTGGAAGTGAACCGTGTCGCTGGCATGGCGTTCGCTGTTGGCGGCCACCACCGAATCGACGATGTCGATCCCTGTGTAGGTGATGTCCCCCCAGTGGATCAGGCGGGAGAACTGCCAGTCGCCACATCCGAAATCAACGACGCTGCCGATCTCGTTGAGTTGCAGGAAGCGCTGCAGGGTGGCGATGTATTCGCCGTTGAACTCCGGCCGCGATCCCTGTCCCGAGCCTCCACCCCAGGTGTCACGTTGATAAATGCGGGTGAAGGCGTCCTTGGTCGACATGCCGGTCGGCGGGTCATCGGCACCCTAGCGGCGCCATTCGATCGACCCGCCGTTCCGGCTCAGGGGAGAACGCCCATGAGCAGCGAGATGAGGGCGAAACCCACAACGCCCACCAGGGCCAGCAGGGACGTGGATGGGGGCATGGCCATCTCCCGGACGGATCAATCCTAAAGAGAATCTGAAGAGTGGGCTTCCTGTCTGTGGCCTTCGTTGCCGATCGTCATCTCCGCCTCCCTTCCCCCTCCCGATCTCCCCTCGCCCTCCAGCTCCCGGCCCGCTCAGGGGGCGGCCTCCACCCGCCATTGCCGTCCTTGCGGGCCGGTGGCCTCGCAGCGAAAGGCGCGACCGTCCAGCAGGCACTGTCCGCTGGCCAGCTCGGCCCTGGTCAGCCCGAGCGCGGCGGCCCCGTCGCCGAATCCCGCCTGGCCCACGGCGCTCACCCGCAGCCGCACCGGCCAGCGCGGCTCGCAGCGGCTCCGGTGGCAGGCCATGGCCGCGGAGCCTTCCGCCAGCACCCCGGCGAAGACCAGCTGGCGATCCAGGAAGGAGCCATCGCCACCGGGCTGCAGGAAGCGCACACTGAGCAGACCCTCCATCTGCTGGTCGAGTCGCAGCAGGCGGCAGCTGGCCGGGGGCGGCACCGGGCCTTTGCCGGAGGGGGTCACGATGCTGCAGCGGCGCAGGCTTGTTTCCCAGCGGCCGAAATCGTCCCCGGACAGGTCCCGGGCTCCCAGAGGAGCCCAGAGGAAATCCAGGGCCAGCAGCAGGCTCAGTGCCGCCAGGGCCCCAGGGGCCTGCCGGCGCCTCAATAGCCCGAGTCGGCGACGCAGATGCCCTGGCAGCTGATGCCGTTGCTGGCGGTCCGGCCGCAGTGGTGGCAGAGCACCGGATCGGCAGCAGGGCCAGCGGTCGCGGCCGCGGCGGGCTGGTCGGCGGCGGGCAGCACGGCGGCGGGCAGCACGGTGGGCCTGGCCGGGGACGGCGCCGGCCCGAGGGCCACGGGGTTGGTCATCGCGTGTCCCCGGGGGGAGGATCGGATCGATCATGGCAACGGACCGGGACCTGCGTGATCGCCATGGCCGACCCTGCCGCCATCCTGCCCGCTCCGGAGTCGTTAGCCGTCCCCGGGGTCGGGGTCGGCACCTGGGCCTGGGGAAACCAGTTCCTCTGGGGGTACGACCCCGCCCAGGACGACACCCTGGCCGCCTGCTTCCGCCGCGCGGTGGAGCTGGGGCTGACGTTCTTTGATACGGCCGATTCCTATGGCACCGGCCGCTACGGGGGTCGCAGCGAGTCGCTCCTGGGCGACTTCGTCGAGGCCCTGCCGCCGGACCGGCGCCAGCGGCTGACCGTGGCCACCAAGCTGGCCCCGTTCCCCTGGCGCCTGGGCCGCCGGGGGTTCGAGGCGGCCTTCGAGGCCTCCCGGCGGCGGCTGAGGGGCCACCTGGACAGGGTGCAGCTGCACTGGAGCACGGCCCGCTACGCCCCATGGCAGGAGGGGGCGCTGCTGGAGGGACTGGCGGATCTGGTCGCCGAGGGCCGGGTGGGCAGCCTGGGGGTCTCCAACCTGGGGCCACGCCGCCTGCGCCAGGTGCACACGCAGCTGGAGCGGCGCGGCCTGCGTCTGGCCAGCCTGCAGGTGCAGCTGTCCCTGCTGGCTCCCGACGTGCTCGGGGCCCAGGGGGTGGCCCCGGTCTGCCGGGAGCTGGGCATCGAGCTGCTGGCCTACAGCCCCCTGGCCCTGGGGCTGCTGGCCCAGTCCCCGGGGGAGGACCGGGCGGTGCTGCCTCCGGGCCCTCGGGGCCTGCTGTTCCGGCGCCTGCGGCCCCGCATCCAGCCCCTGCTGCAGACCATGGAGCGGATCGCCCGCGCCCACGAGGCCCCGATGGCCGCCGTGGCGATCAACTGGTGCCGGGCCCATGGCGCCCTGCCCCTGGTGGGGATGCGCCGGCCCGATCAGGCCGAAGCAGCGGCCGCCGCCGCCACCTGGTGCCTCGAAGAGGAGGAACGGCGGGATCTGGACCGGGTGGCGCTGCGCTGCGAGGCGCGCATGCCGGCCAACCCGTTCCAGAGCGGCTGAAGACCTCAGGCGCTGAGGGCGTCGGCCGGGTCGGGACTCAGCACCACTGGCAGGGCCGCCGGCCGCGGCTGGGGGGCTTCGGCCCGCTGCAGCAGCCGGACCACCTGGGGATCGGCCGTTTCGCCGCTGAGGGCGCCATCCTCGCCGGGGCCGCAGGCGCTGAGGGCCTCCTGCAGCAGGGAGTCGAAGGTGGAGCCGGGCAGCCGATGGCGGGCCAGTTCCAGGAAGGCGCGGGCCAGGGATTCGCCCGCCGCCGCCCGCAGCGCCGGGTTGGAACGCCGCAGTTCCTGCTCCTGGGCAATGGAGTTGAGAAACCGCTGGGTGATGTCGCGCTTGGTGGTCGCCCGGATCCGGGTGTCCTGGTCGGCCTCGCTCAGGTGGGACTGGGCCTCCAGCTCCTGAAGACGGCGGTTGAGGCTGTCGAGGACGTCCTGGGCCTCCTTATTGATATGGGTGAGCTGGCCGTCGGAGAGGCGTGGCAGGTCGGCCACATAGACCTTGCCGTGGTCCCGCAGGGTCAGGAAGGTGGGGCGCTGGCCGCCCGTGCCTTCGCGTTGCAGCGGGGCCCCGGCGTCCCGCAGGCGGGGACGGGGCTGCTGGGGGCGCTGGGGAGGGATCGGGCCGGCGGAACTGCGGCGGCGCGTGATGCGTCTGGACGTATCGAACATCGGGCAACGAAGTCTTCGGAGCGGGAGGGAGCCTGGTCGTGTCGGCAAAGACGCTGATGACCTTAGGAAAAGCGGTGCATCCGGACCGGAGCCGCCTCAGTGCGGCAATCCGGCCAGGGGGGTCTCGCCCGGGTCGCCCGCCGCGACGCCGCCCAGTTCCCAGGCCTGGTGGCCCGCGGAGCGGCAGAGGTCGAGGGTGGCGCTCAGGGCCTCGGGCGGCACCACCAGAGTGAAGCCGACCCCGAGATTGAAGGTGTTCCAGAGGTCGGCCTCCGGCACCTGTCCCTTCTCCTGCAGCCAGCGGAACAGGGGCGGACGCTCCCAGCTGCCGGGGTCGACCACGGCGTGGACCCCCGGTGGCAGGCAGCGGGGCAGGTTCTCCGGCAGGCCACCACCGGTGATGTGGGCCATGGCGTGGAGGGGCAGCCCGGAGCGGCGCAGGTCCTTCACCAGGGCGGCATAGAGAAAGGTGGGGGTGAGCAGGGCGTCGATCAGCCCCTGGCCGGTGGCCGGCAGCGGCGTGCCGGCGTCGACGGCCTCGGCCTCGATGATGCGCCGCACCAGGCTGAAGCCATTGCTGTGGACGCCGCTGCTGGCCACGGCGACGATCCGGTCGCCGGCGCTCACCCGGGCGCCGTCGATCCGCTCGTCCTCCTCCACCACCGCCACGCAGAACCCGGCCAGGTCGTAGCGGCCGGCGCCGTAGAAGCCCGGCATCTCCGCGGTCTCGCCCCCCAGCAGGGCACAGCCGCTCTGGCGGCAGCCGTCGGCGATGCCCTCCACCACCTCGGCCATGGCCTCGGGGCCGAGCTTGCCGGTGGCGATGTAATCAAGGAAGAAGAGGGGCTCGGCGCCGCTGGTGATCACGTCGTTGACGCACATGGCCACCAGATCGATGCCCACCCCGTGGTGGGCGCCGTGGGCCTGGGCCAGTTCGAGCTTGGTGCCGACGCCGTCGGTCCCGGCCACCAGGAGGGGGCGCTTCATCCCGGCAGGCAGTCGGCAGAGACCGCCGAAGCCCCCCAGCCCGCCGAGCACCTCCGGCCGCCGGGTCGTCTCGACGCTGTCCCGGATGCGTTCCACGAAGGCGCGGCCGGCGGCGACGTCCACGCCGGCAGAGCGGTAGTCCATGGGGCAAGGGTCAGCGCTGCACCGATCCTGCATCGGCACGGGGCCGCGCTGGGCCGGACGGGCCCTGGAGGGCCCTTTTGCATGGACGATCCCGGGATTGGCCCACACTTCCATCGCCGCGGCTTATGAAAGCGATCAAATCCACTGATGTTTCGATCCTTCCGATGGGCCAGTCAGGCCAGTGGACGCCTGGAAGGGTGGCAAAGATGAAGAAAACTGATCGCTTCGGGGGGTCGTCAGAGGTCCTTCATGGCCCTGCGGACTTCGGATAGTTTTCCGGGGTCGTCATTTTCTGTAAGGAATTCGCCAGGCCAATTCGGTCCCGTTGACCTCAGCCAACACCGCCACAGGTTCCGGTTGTCGCCAACGTCCGAATGCAGTCATCGAGGAAGTCCCTTCCCCGCTGCCCTGCTCCGCCGGTGCATTCCGCCTGTCATGCGAGTCACTCAACTCCTGGGCACCGCCGCCCTTCTCTTCACCAGCAGCATCGCCCCGGCGCAGGCCGGCTCCCTTACTGCCCAGCAGGCGCCAGGGAGTTCCGTTGCCATTCGCCCCGCCGAGTTCCCCTCCAACTGGGATCGCTTCGTCGACGAGATCCGCACCGTGCCCACGGCCAGCAATCTGGTCGCTTCCGCCGGTCAGGTGACCACCGGCCAGGCCAGCTGGTACGGCCCGGGCTTCTTTGGCAACCGCACCGCCAGTGGCGAGGTGCTCCGCCCCGGCACCCTGACCGCCGCCCACCGCACCCTGCCCTTCGGCACCAAGGTGCGGGTCACCAACCTCTGGAACGGTCGTTCCGCCGTGGTGCGCATCAATGATCGCGGTCCCTTCCACGGCAGCCGGGTGATCGATCTGGCCCACGGCGCCGCCCATGAGCTCGGCCTCACCGCCAGCGGCGTCGCCCAGGTGAAGCTGGAAGTCCTCCCCTGAGTCTTCGCTCCGGCGGCGGCCGGCCTGCTGACCAACGGCCCATCCGCCAATCTGGCGGGTGGGCTTTTCCTTTGTGCCGGTGCGATTGCTTCAGAACCTGGCCGACCTGAGCGACTGGCGCCGCGGCCAGGCCGGGCGGCCGCTCCACTTCGTGCCCACCATGGGCAGCCTGCACGAGGGCCATCAGCAGCTGCTACGGCGGGCGTCAGCGCCCGTCCCCGGCGGCCGGCCCGCGGTGCTGCTGAGTGTGTTCGTCAATCCGCTCCAGTTCGGACCGTCCGAGGATTTCGCCCGCTACCCCCGGGATCTGGCCGCTGACGCCGCCCTGGGGGCGGCAGCCGGCGCCGATGCCCTCTTCGCCCCCTCCGTGGCGGAACTGTTCCCCGGCGGCGAGGCGGAGCTCACCGGGGTGGTTCCCCCGGCCGGCTTGCGCCGGTCGCTCTGCGGCCCCGGACGCCCCGGCCATTTCGAGGGGGTCGCCACCGTCGTCTGTCGCCTGCTGGCCCTGGTGCGGCCCGATCGCCTCCTGCTCGGGGAGAAGGACTGGCAGCAGCTCACGATCCTGCGCCGCGTCGTCGCCGACCTGGCCCTGCCGGTGACGGTCGAGGGATGCGCCACCGTGCGGGAGGCCGATGGACTCGCCTGCAGTTCCCGCCATCGCTACCTCAGCGCCGCCGAGCGGAAGCAGGCGGCGGCCCTGCCCTCCGCCCTGAAGGCAGCGCTCGCGCTCTGGCGCGGTGGCACCGTCTGTGACGCTGCGCTGCAGGCGGCGGTGAGCGGGGAGCTGGAGGCGGCGGGCCTCGGCGTGGAGTACGTACAGCTCGTCCATCCCTTTACCCTGGCTCCGGTGCCCGGCGCCGCCGGGATGGCCCTGCTGGCCGCCGCCGCCCGCTGCGGCAGCACCCGCCTGATCGATCACATCTTTCTGATGAACCGCCCGCCGATCGTCGCCATCGATGGCCCCGCCGGGGCGGGCAAGAGCACGGTCACCCGGGCCTTCGCCCGCCGCCTGGGTCTCCTCTACCTCGACACGGGTGCCATGTACCGGGCCCTGACCTGGTGGGTGCTGCACCGGGGTGTGGACCCGGCCGACCCCGACGCCATTGCCCCGCTGCTCGACGACCTCGATCTGCGGCTGGAGAGCGCCGCCGCCGGGGAGCAGCGGGTGCGGGTCAACGGCCATGAGGTGAGCGAGGCGATCCGTGGCCCGGAGGTCACCGGCCAGGTCTCCACCGTGGCGGCCCACGCCTCCGTGCGGGCGGCCCTCACCCGCCAGCAGCAGGCCATGGGCCGGCGGGGCGGCCTGGTGGCGGAGGGCCGCGACATCGGCACCGCCGTCTTCCCGGAGGCCGAATGCAAGGTGTTCCTCACGGCCACGGTGGCGGAGCGGGCCCGCCGCCGGGCGGCGGATCTGGCCCAGCGCGGCTTCGCCGTGCCGGCCCTGGCGGAACTGGAGGCCCAGATCGCCGAGCGGGATCACCGTGATTCCAGCCGCGCCGAGGCCCCCCTGCGCCAGGCGGACGACGCGGTGGAGCTGGTCACCGACGGCCTGGCCATCGACGCCGTGATCCAGCGCCTGGTCGACCTCTTCCGCGAGCGGGTGCCGGAGGACGCCTGGCCGGGCCCCTCACCCCTCGAGGGGACGGAGCCCTAGGGAGCGCTAACGGCGCCCCTGAACAGGTCCCTGATCGGCCCTCAGGGCCTCCAGCAGGCCCCCGCAGGCGTCCTCCAGCAGGTCCAGTACCCGATCGAAGCCCTCCTCGCCGCCGTAGTAGGGATCGGGCACCTCCTCGACGCTGTAGCGGCGGCAGTAACGGGTGAGCGGGCCGATGCGGGCGGCGGTGTCTTCCCGACCCGCCAGGCCGCGCACCGCCTCCAGGTTCTGCCGGTCCATGGTCAGCACGTGGTCGAAGCGGCTCAGGTCGTCCGTCGTGATCTGGCGGGCCCGGCTGGGCAGAACGATGCCCCGCCGGGCCGCGGCGCTGCGCATGCGGGCGTCGGCGGGGCGGCCCACGTGCCAGTCGCCGGTGCCGGCGGAGTCCACCGTGAAGGCCTGCTCCAGCCCCTCGCGGGCGATCAGGTGCAGGAAGACCCCCTCGGCGGCCGGGGAGCGGCAGATGTTGCCGAGGCAGACGAACAGGATGCCGGTGGGGCGGCCGTCATCGGAGCGGCTCGTCGCGGCGGTCGGATCAGGGGGGGTCATCGGTGGTCCAGTCGCTTCAGGGCCACACCGGCCCGCAGGCGCACCACCAGAGTCTCCTCCTGCTCCGGTTGCTGGAGGTGGCTGAGGCCGGCCACGGCCCGTCGGCGGTGGGGATGGGGCGGTGAAAGGGGCAGGGCCAGGCCCTCGAACCCCACCGCCACGGCATAGCGGACGACCCATTCAGCGTCGCTGCGGCCCGCTTCGAGGGCCTCCAGGCAGCGCTGGCGGATCCCCTCCCGCTCCTGCTCGGCGAGGCTCTCCAGCCGCAGGGACCCCAGCCCGCTGGCGGCGGCCCGGCGCACGCTGGGCCCGACGTCGGTGGCCAGGGCGTCCTCGAGCACGTCCAGCCCGCGCGGATCGCCGATGCCCGCCAGGGCCCGGACGGCCCAGGCCCTGGCGCCGTAGTTGTGGGCATCCAGATTGGCCAGCAAGGGCCCTACGGCCGCCGGGCCGATCGCGATCAGGCCATCCACGGCGGCGACGGCGGCACCGGGATTGTTGAACCCCAGCACCTGCACCAGCTGGGGCACGGTGGCCAGGGGGTCGTCGCAGTCGGTCAGCCGCCGGGTGGCCACCACCAGCTCCTCGGCGCTGCCGGCCCGCTCGAAGGCCCGGATCCGATCGGCCGCGCCCTTGGAATCTCCGCTTCCGGCCGTCATCACAGCAGGGCGTCCATCGCCATCAGGAGGGCCTCATCATCGCTGTCCGCCTCGCTGGCGCTGCCGCTGGGGCGGCCCTGCTCGACCAGCCCCCGCAGGGCGATCAGCTTCAGGCTGTTCTCGGCGAAGGTGCGCCGGATCGGTTCGAGGGCGGGCCGCCATCCCACCGCCCCCAGATCCATCAGGGCCGCACGGCGCACCTGCAGCTGGGGATGCTGCAGCAGGCCGACCAGCTCATCCGCCCAGACCGTCTCCCCAGTGAGCTGCAGCAGGGCGCGACAGGCGGCGCTGCGGACCAGGGGCCGGTCGTGGGCGGTGAAGGGACGGATCACCTCCAGCACCTCCGGCTGCGCCTCCCCGATCGCCCCCAGGGCTTCCAGCATGGCTTCGCAGGGTTCCTGCAGCCGGGGGCTGTCGCTGCGGCAGGCGCCGGCCACGGCGGGGCCGCTGGCCAGCCGGCGGATCAGCAGGGGCACCGCTGCCGCCGACCGAAGCTCGCCGAGGGACCGGGCCGCGGCCTCCCGCAGGCCGTCGTCGGCGTCGTCGAGCACCGCCAGCAGCTCGGGCACGGCCCGCGGGTCGGCGATCTTGCCCAGGGCCCGGGCCGCATTGCGGGCCACGGCGTTGTGCTCCACACCGGCGCCCGGATCCCGCGGCTGGCGCTGGGTGAGGGCGGCCAGCAGCAGGGGAACGGCCTCCGGGTGCTGGCTGCGCATGCGCCCCAGCCACCAGGCCGCGTAGTACTGACGGGATTGGTCGTCGGTCTGGCGAAGCTGCTCCAGGGCCTCGGCTTCGCTGATCGGTTCGCCGTCACCGGCCATGGGTCTGCGGACGTTCGAGGGGGCTCTTTGGGAATGCTGCCATCCCCGGGGCCGGCGGGACTCCGGCCAGAAAAAAAGGGTCCCCCGAAGGGGACCCCGAGACAACGATGGCCGTGAGAGCTCAGACGAGAGCGCTGATGGCGTAGTCGATGTAGTTGTTGGCGATGACGCCGGCGTCGCCGGAGACGCCGTGGTTGGCCTTGAT